>NZ_JBIRUZ010000004.1:0-735364 GCF_044386545.1 Streptomyces sp. NPDC020489 | reverse complement strand
CTCGTACTGGGCGTACTCGGGCTTTCGGGCGGTGCGGCGAGAGTGCGTGCCGGGCGTCGCGCGGCAGAGGCCACTTTCACAACAGGCCCTAGGGTGTGCACCATCGGTTCCAGCGGTGCCGAGGCGCAGAACGTGGCGGAGCAGACCTTCGCCCTCATGCTGGCGCTCGCCAAGCGGCTGGTCCCGGCGCACACCGCCCTCGTCGAGGCCGACTGGGCGCTGCCCCGGCTCCAGCACTCGCTGACCGAGCTGTCCGGCAAGACGCTCGGCATCGTGGGTCTCGGGCAGATCGGGCGCCAAGTGGCCCGGCGTGCGGTGGCGTTCGACATGGACGTCGTCTACGCCGGGCGGCGCCGGCTGCCCGAGGAGACCGAGGCGGGGCTGGGCGGCGCCCGGCATGTGCCGCTCGACGACCTGCTGCGCACCTCCGACTACGTCTCCCTGCACGCGCCCTTGACCGAGGAGACCCGGCATCTCCTCGACGCCGGCCGGCTCGCGCTCCTGAAGCCGACCGCGTTCGTGATCAACACCGCGCGGGGCGCCCTGATCGACCAGGACGCCCTCGCCGACGCCCTGGAGAAGGGCGCCCTGGCCGGTGCGGGCCTCGACGTCTTCGACCCCGAACCACCCACCCCGGCCCTGCGGTTGCTGCGCGCCCCCAACGTGGTGCTGTCACCGCACGTCGGCGGCGTCACCCGGGAGACGCTGGTGCGGATCGCCCTGGCCGCGGTCCAGAACGTGACCGCGCACCTGGCGGGCGAACCGCCCCGCGACGTCGTCGGCTAGACGGGCCCCCCGACCGCCCGGGCGGAGGGGGCGCCGGACCCCGGGACGGAGAGCGCGCCGGCGCTGGGCACCACGGAGTCGGTCACCCAGCGCTGTCCGTCGGAACCGTCCCGCACCTTGACGACGATGTCGGCGTCCGCCGCCCCGGTGGTGGAGGTCAGGGCGAGCTGGTCGTCCCAGCGGGTCAGCAACTCGCCCGGCACGGTGATGTCGTAGCGCACGTCGGCGGCGCGCCTGCTCTTCTCGTCGGCGCAGGCGCCGAGGATGACCACACCCGCGTCCACGTGCGAGTCGAGGCAGAGGTCGGGGTCGGCGGCGCTGCGCAGGCGCCCGTCGGCCTCGTACGTCCACTTCTGACTCGCCGCGTCCGAGCAGGTCTCCAGCTCGGTGGCGGCGCCCTTCTTCACCTCGCCGCGGACGTCGAGGCAGAGGTCCGCGCCGACGTTGCGCAGCCTGGACTGGCGGGGCACCGTGGGCAGTCGGGCGGTGTCGGGCGGGGAGCTGGACACGCCGCCGGACGCGGATTCACGGCCCCCGGAGGCGCTGGTGGAAGCGGCCGGTTCGGTGCCGTCGTCGTCCGACCAGACGTTCGCCGCCAGCACACTGGCGATCAGCCCGACGGACGCCAGCCCCACCCCGGTGAGCAGCACCCGTGAGGCCCGCGGCCCGTCCGGGGAGCGTCGGCCGGGGCCGGGGATTCGGGACAGCAGGCTCCGGCGTCCGCCGCCGTGCCGGGCGGCGCCGCGGCCGCGCGGGCCGGGCTCGGTGCGGCCGGGCCGCGAGTCGAGGTAGCGGCCGGCACCCCAGCCGAGCACCGACTCCGCGAGCAGCGCCCCGAGGCCGCCCTCGAAATGGCCCAGTTGCTCGGCGGCGTAACGGCAGTAGCGGCACCCCGTCAGATGCTGCTGCACATCCGGCAACAGGGCTCCGCCCCGGCGTATCGGGACGTCGAGGAGGCGGTTGTAGAACCGGCAGTCCTTGGTGGGCGCGAGTTCTCGATGGGCGTGTACGCAACCTTCGCGGAATTTTTCCCGCGCCTGTTCGAGAGCGGCCGACGCGGTGTCGATGTCCATGCCCAGCAGACCCGCGGGGGCCGCAATGGACTCGGCCTCGACCTCGGTGTGCCACAGCAGACACCGGGCGAGTCCGGGCAGCGCCTGGAATGAGCGCTCGGCGAGTTTCCGGTTTTCCGGCGTCATGGACTTCGCCGTACGCATACCGCGGCCGCCGGCCGGTTTCCCGAGATCCGGCAGCACAGCGGATATTCGGTCCTCGGCGGACCACTCGCGGACGATGTCGCGGGCCCGCACCAGCAGCCTGGGGCGCAGGGCGGTGGCCGGTTCGCCGAGCGCGAGCCGGTCGAGGACCTGGTGGAAGGCGGCGGCGGTCACCATGGAGGCGACGTCCGTGCGGGCCGCGAGGCAGATGACGGCGTATTCGTGGACCGGCTGCCAGTGCCGCGCCATCAACAGCGCGGCCGCCTGGGCCGCCTCGCCGTCCGGACGCCCCCTGAGCAGGGAGGCGAGGTCGTCGTCGGATTCCCCCGGAACACCGCCGGGCGGCGGGTAAGGGGGGCGAGGGGGGTGGGGGGTGGGCACTGAGCGGTTTCCTTCCCACGCGCAGGTGGTTCTCAAAAGTTCTGCTCGCCGAAAAGGCTCGGGGATTGGTGCATACCTTTATGGCGAGGCGCGGGGAGCGAGAATTCGCCCGTGACTCTTTCGTCCGGGTTCCCCACCGAACGAAAGAAGACCCGGCCATTACCCCCCGCACGGGTAGTTCACCCTTGCACAACGGAGTCATGACCAACAAGGCACCAGGGCAACATCTGTTTCATCGAGAGATAGTCGGAAACAGTCGACGCCCAGGTCGCCTGCCACGGCGTTCGACATTTCAGGCGCCCCGTGTGAAACCCGCGCACGAGCCGGGGCGACGCGCACGCTGCCGGCCCGCACTGGCTCGTGGTGCACTGGTAACGGCCCCTCGGAGGCCACGCGCGGAGACGGCGACTCTCCCGCGCCGTACGGCCGCCGACCCCGATCCTCCCGCCCTCGGTCGGCGGCCCCGAGGGCGGGGCCGGGTCGGCCGAGGCGCGAGACCTGCCCCGTGCGCCGAGAAGCCTGTGCCGGTCCCTGTATCTGCCAGGGTCGAGAAGCCTGTGCCGGTCCCTATATCTGCCAGGAGCGCAGCCGGTCGGCCGCCCCGTAGACGTCGGCCTTGCCGGACATCAGGTCACGGGCGAGGTCGACGAGGGCGCCGTAGGGCGGGTCGATGCCCGCGCCGCTGACGAACATGTACGCCACGGCCGTCGCACAGGCGAAACGGGCGTTGGCCGCGGGCAGCGGCTTGAGCAGCGCGAGGGTGTGCAGCAGGGCGGCGGCCCGCCAGGCCGGGTCCGAGTCGACGCCCAGGCGCGGCGGGTCCACCCGATGGCGCGCGACGGCCGCCACCAGGGCGGAGAAGTCGTTGATCGTGGGCTGCTCGGGCAGGACTTCTTCGTGACGCTGGAGCAGCCAGGGCACGTCGATGTGGACGACGGGAGCCATCGGTCAGGCGACCCGCCCCGCGCCCTTGCCGGCCGGTTCGTCCTCGGGGAAGGCCGCGGCGAACTCGTCGGCGTGGGACGCGAAGAACCGGCGGAAGGCCTCCGCGCCCTCCTTGAGCGCGCGATGGCGCGCGATGTCGGCCGCGGCCGCGTCCCGGACGAGGGCCTTCATCGACGTCCCGCGCTCCTTGGCGATCTGCCGCAGGTCCTCCAGCTCACGGTCACTGAACTCCACGTTGAGGGCTGGCATGCCTTCACGGTACCTCCGAGGTACTTTCGCGTAAATACCACCTGCTCAGAGCGCCTGCTCCGGGGTACCGCCGGGTACCGGGCCGCGGCCCGGCCCCCCTGCCGACACCTCCTTCGCGCCCGGCTCCGGTCGCCCGCGACAGCGCGACCCCCGGCCCCGCCTGATGAGGCGGGGCCGGGGGTCGCGCGAGTGTTCAGGCGTCTGCCGGGACGCCGGGGATCCTCCGGCCTAGCTCTGGTCCGCCACGAAGGAGGCCATCCGGGTCAGGGCGGAGTTCCAGTTGATGGTGTGCTCGTTGGTCGACCAGGACTGGATGTCGTCGATGTAGCAGAACTGACCGACGCAGCCCTGGAGTTTGCTCTGCGCAAGGGGGTCCTGGATGCTCGAGTTCGGGCCGCCGGCCAGGGTTCCCCGCGGCGGGTTCGGCTGGCTCGGGTCGAGCTGGTGGGCGTACCAACGGGCGTGCTGGTTGTGCGAGTTGACCTCGCCGTAGCCCGTCACGTACGACATGTTCAGCGCGTTGCGGCCGAAGAGGTAGTCCATGGACTGCACGGCGCCGTCACGGTACTTGGTGCCGCCCGTGATGTCGTACCCGGTCGCGATGACGATCGCGTTGTGCAGGATCTGGTGGTTGGAGCCCCAGTCGTAGAGGTTGTCGGCGGGGGCGTACGGCATGCCGTAGGGGTGTGCCTTCAGCGTGGCCAGGTAGCGGTCGGCGCCCTTGACGACCGACTGGCGCACCTTGTCCCGGCCGGGCAGCTTGCTGGGCACGGTGGCCAGGTCCAGGCGGGCCGCCGCGGCGGTCCGGGCCCAGTCGTAGCCGGTGGGTCCGAAGATGTCGGCGGTGTGCACGGGTGAGGCGAGGACGCGGTCGGCGTAGCCCTTCTCCCCGGTCGTGAGGTACAGCTCGGCCGCCGCCCAGTAGAACTCGTCGGTCACGTCGCTGTCGGGGTAGGCGCCGCCGCCGGTGCCGTCGTTGGGGTCGGCGTAGATGTCCGGGTGTGCGAGTGCGGCGGTGAAGGCCTTGCGGGCGGCGGCGAGGGACCTGGCCGCGAACGCCTTGTCGTAGGGCCGGTACAGGCGGGCCGCCTGCGCGGCCGTGGCCGCCAGGTTCAGGGTCGCCGCGGTGTTCGCCGGATGCAGTTCCCGCTTCTGCGGGTCGTCGCTCGGCATCAGGGGCAGGCCCGTCCACGCCTCGTCGTGGACCTTGTGATGGGCCATCCCGGCCAGCGGCTGCCCGTTCGGCACCTGCATCTTCAGCAGGAACTCCAGCTCCCAGCGGGCCTCGTCGAGGATGTCCGGCACGTGGTTGCCGCTCTCCGGGATCGCGAGGGTGCCGTCGCCGAGCTTGGCGGGCTCACCGGTGCGGGCGTGCAGCGAGCGTTCGTACGTGCTCAGCAGCTCCCAGGTCGAGATGCCGCCGTTGACGACGTACTTGCCGTGGTCGCCGGCGTCGTACCAGCCGCCGGTGACGTCGAGGGTGTAGTCGCAGACGCCGGGCTGGCAGGGCACGTTCCCGTCGCCCTGGTTGGGCGCGACGTCGACGTGTCCGGCGGCGCGGCCGTAGCCCGGGCGCAGGTCGTCGCGGATCGCGATGCCGCTGCGCTGGGTGTAGTAGTACTTCGCCGCGTCCGTGCGCAGCCGCTCGTAGGCGCCGGCGCCGATGTCGAAGGGGCGGCTGGTCTCGCCGTCGGCGACCAGGGTGAGGCCCTTGCCCGGCTTCTTGTAGGCGCTGAAGTCGATGGAGTGGACGTTCTGCGCGGAGGACGCGTCGGTGCCGCGCGGTGTGGTGGAACCATGGGCGACCACGGTGCCCGAGGCGTTCTTCAACTGCCAGGGCAGCTTCGTGGTCGCGTCCGTCACGAGCGTCGCGTTCTTCGGCCCCGAGGGCAGATAGGCGACCTGGTTGACGCGCACCCGGGGCCCGGTGTCCGGCTCGTACACCTCCGGCGGCACCCCGCCGAGCAGGGAGGCGTCGTCCACGCAGAACCGCCAGGCCTCGTCGCTGCCGCCGAGTTGGAAGCCGACCTGCGCCTGGGTGGCGTCGACGGGTGAGGTGAAGGTGTACGCGTAGGAGTCACCCGAGACGCTGACCTGCGGGCTCACCTCGAAGTAGGTGTCGTACGGCGCCACTTGGAGCCCCACGATCGCGCGGACGACATGCCCGGCGGGTGAACCGTTCGCCTTGAAGCTGAACTTGTACGACTCCCCCTTGACCAGGGTGACGTCGTTCTGGCCGACAGCGGCGTCCCAGCGGTTGGCCGTGCCCCCCGGCACGTTCGCGCACAGCTGCCCGTCGGACAGGCTCGTGGTGACGTTGCTGCTCGCCCACCACGGCTCGGTGGTGGTGTCGAAGGTGCCGTTCTTGAGCTGTTCGACCTCCTCGGCGGCGGCCGGAGGCATGGGAGAGGCGACGAGCGCCGCTCCCAGCAGGGCCGTCAGGGACAACAGGGCGGTTCTGCGTTTTTTCACGTCCGGGGCTCCTCGCTGAGCTGAGGGAGACGCACGCATGGGAGCGCTCCCAAAAGACGGTCGACGGCCATGTTTGCTGCGGGCATGACACCGCGTCAACGGTCCGGACGTAACGCTCCGCCAGTTGCGCCGTTTGGGGCGCCTTTCGGCTGCGGCGCCGTCGTGGCCGGTCGCGCCCGATTCTGACGCCGCACCACACCGGGCCGTCCAGGGCGCGTGCGCGCACCGCCGCCTCGCCGGTCGCGACGGCCGGATGCCCCCCTCTTGACCGTGCCCCGCAGGATGCGCGGGGGTTCTCGTCCGCGCGCGAGCCTGACGGACTAGGCTTGGAACGCAAGTGACGCGCCTGTTCACTGTGAGTGTCCGCGATGGAGTGGCGACGATGAGCCCGGACTACCCGTTCGACGATGCCGCGACGGCACGGGCTGTCATCGACGACCTCGGCACGGTCCGCGAGTGGAACGGCGGCGCGGAGCGCCTGCTCGGCCACCCGGCCGCGGCGGTGGTGGGGAAACCGGCCACGGATCTGCTGGTCAGCGAGGATCCGGAGACGGCCTTCCGGCCCCGCGGCCCCCGCTGGGACGGCACCGTCACCCTCCGCCACCGCGACGGCGGCACCGTCCGCGTCTGGCTGCTCGCCCACCACCGGCGCTCGCAGGACGGCGCCCCCGGTCACTGGCTCGTCGTCACCCCCCTGGAGGCCGGCGGCCCCCGCCCCGCGGACGACCCGCTCGCCGCGGCCCTCGTCCAGTCCCCCTGTGCCGTCGCCGTCTACGACGAGCGGCTGCGGCTGAGCCGGGTCAACGAGGCGATGGCCGAGGTGATCGGACTGCCCGAGGAGCGCATCCGGGGCCTTCGGCTGTCGGAGATCGGTGGCAAGGAGCAGAGCACGGAGCTGGAGGGCCATCTGCTGCGGGTGCTCACCTCGGGCCGGGCGCAGGACGTCCAGACGTACATGCGCACCGGCGGCGAGGAGCGGGCGCACGCGTGGCTCGCCCGGATGGCCCCCGTCACCGACGACGCGGGGCGGGTGCGGGGGGTGTGCCTGGCGGCGCACGACTTCACCGAGAACTACCTGGCCCGCGAGCGGCTTCAGCTGGTCAACGAGGCGAGCGTACGCATCGGCACCACCCTCGACGTCACCCGGACGGCCCAGGAACTCGCGGACGTCTGCGTCCCCGCGCTGGCCGACTTCGTCAGCGTCGACCTGCTGGACCCGCAGGAGAACGGCGACCCGCCCTCCGTGCTCACCGCGCCGGTCGGACTGCGCCGCGCCGCCCACCAGTCGGTGAACCCCGGCAGCCCCGAGGCCGTCGCCAAACCCGGGCAGCTGGAGACCTATCCGGCCACCTCGCCGCAGGCCGACTCGCTGGTCGCGGGCCGCACCATCGTCGCCACGCTGGCCTCGGGCGAGCTGGACCAGTGGCTGTCCTGGGACCAGGCGCGCAGCGAGCGCGTCCAGGAGTACGGCATCCACGCGACGATGTCGGTGCCGATCCAGGCCCGCGGGCTCACCCTCGGGGTGGCGGTGCTGACCCGGTTCCGGCGCCCCGACCCGTTCACGGCGGACGACGTGCTGCTGGCCGAGGAGGTCACGACCCGCGCCGCCGTCTGCATCGACAACGCCCGCCGCTTCTCCCGGGAGCGGGAGACCGCCCTCGCCCTCCAGCGCAGCCTGCTCCCCCGCACGCTGCCCCGCACCGCCGCCGCGGACGCGGCCTCGCGGTATCTGCCCGCCGCGCGGGCCGGGGTGGGCGGCGACTGGTTCGACGTGATCCAGCTGTCCGGGATGCGCGTCGCGATGGTCGTCGGGGACGTCGTCGGGCACGGCATCCAGGCCTCGGCCACCATGGGCCGGCTGCGCACCGCCGTGCGCACCCTCGCCGACATCGACCTCGCCCCCGACGAACTCCTCACCCACCTCGACGACCTCGTGGTCCGCCTGTCCGCCGAGTCCGGGGGCGAGGGCAGCCCCGGCGAGGTCGGCGCCACCTGCCTGTACGCGGTGTACGACCCGGTGTCGCGGCGCTGCACACTGGCCCGCGCCGGACATCCCGCGCCGGTGATGATCGCCCCGGGCGGCGTTCCCGAGCTGGTCGACCTGCCCTCCGGTCCCCCGCTGGGCGTGGGCGGGCTGCCCTTCGAGTCCACCGAGCTGTCGCTGCGCGAGGGCACGGTGCTGGCGCTCTTCACCGACGGCCTGATCGAGTCCCGGGACCGGGACGCGGACGCCGGTCACGCGCTGCTGCGCGAGGCACTGTCGACGCACTCCGAGTCCCTGGAGGAAGTCTGCGACCGGGTCCTGCACACCCTGCTCCCGGCGGGCGGCTGCGCCGACGACGTGGCCCTGCTGCTGGCCCGCACCCGTGGACTGCCCGCCACCCAGGTCGCGACCTGGCACATCCCCGCCGATCCCGCGCTCGTCGGTCCGATCCGCAAGCAGGTCGTCGACCAGCTCGGCACCTGGGAGCTGCTTGAGGCGTCGTTCACGGCGGAGCTGGTGGTGAGCGAGCTCGTCACCAACGCCATCCGGTACGGCGCCCACCCCATCCGGCTCCGGCTGATCCATGACGCGACCACGCTGATCTGCGAGGTCTCCGACACCAGCCACACGGCCCCGCATCTGCGCCGCGCCAAGACCTGGGACGAGGGCGGCCGGGGACTGCTCCTGGTCGCCCAGCTCACCCAGCGCTGGGGCAGCCGGCACACCACCGAGGGCAAGACGATCTGGGCCGAGATCGGCCTGCTCGAGAACGAGGACTGAGCGCACGCCTCTTCAGCCAGGACCGCGGCCCCCCGGACGTCCCACACCTGCTGAGCCCGGGTCGGCGGCTGACCGGCGCGGGCTTTTCCCGCCGCGCCCGCATCACACCTTCAGGCCGGGGCACCCCGCGTCATACGAGGAGCGGAGGGGGAGAGTCATGGCGAACCATCACGGGTCGGCCCTGCTGGTGAGCACGGCCGCACTGCTGGCCCTGCTGTCCGGCTGCGGCGACAGCGGCGACCCCGCGTCCGCCCCGCGGACCCCGCCCGGCACGGTGGCGCCGACCACCGCTGAGAGCACGACGGCGACGCACTCGGCGGAGCCGACCGCCACGGCCGGGACGTCCACCCCCGCCGCCCCTGCCTCCAGCGCACCCGCCGCCACCCGCTGCCACACCTCCGAGCTGGAGGCCACGCTCGGCCGCGACGACCCGGGGGCGGGCCAGAAGAACTTCCCCGTGATCGTGACGAACACCTCGTCCCGTACCTGCACCCTCCACGGCTACCCGGGTGCCGCGTTCGTCGACGCCTCCGGCCACCGGCTCGGACCGGACCCGCGGCGCACCCCGGGCACGGCGACCACCGTGACACTGGCGCCCGGACAGCACGCCTGGTCGGGGATCACGTTCGCCAACCCGCAGGTCAGCGGGGCCCGCACCGCCAACCCGGAGGCACTGCTGGTGACCCCGCCGGACGAGCGCGACCCGCTGAAGGTGGCGTGGTCGGCCGGGGAGGTACCGGTGTCCGGCAACGAGTCCACGGTCTCGATCACGCTGTTCCGCCGGGGGCCGGGCGCCTGACCCGGTACACAGCCTTCTTACCTTGTCCTGTTTTCATGTCGGGGCACCGCACGACCACGCCCCGAAGGAACCCCCCTGAACACCCCGCTCGCCGAAACGCTGTCCATCGTCCTGCTCGTCGCCGTCCTCGGCTGGGCCGTCGTCCGCCCCAAGGGCCTGCCGGAGGCGGTGCTCGCGGTCCCGGCGGCCGGTCTCGTGATCGCGACGGGGGCGATCTCCCCCGATCATGCGTGGGCGGAGGTCGAGCGGCTGGCACCGGTGGTCGGCTTCCTCGCCGCGGTCCTGGTGCTCGCGCACTTCTGCGACGTCGAGGGGCTGTTCCGGGCCTGCGGGGCGTGGATGGCGCGCCGCTCCGCGGGGCGCCCCACCCGGCTGCTGACCGCCGTGTTCGTGCTGGCCTCGGCGATCACGGCGGTGCTCAGCCTCGACGCGACGGTGGTGCTGCTGACCCCGGTGGTGCTGGCCACCGCGGCCCGTAGCGGCGTCCGGGCCAAGCCGCATCTGTACGCCTGCGCGCATCTGTCGAACACGGCGTCGCTGCTGCTGCCGGTGTCCAACCTCACCAACCTGCTGGCGTTCGAGGCGAGCGGGCTGAGCTTCACCCGGTTCGCGGCGCTGATGGCGCTGCCGTGGCTGGTCGCGATCGGCGCCGAGTACCTGCTGTTCCGGCGCTTCTTCGCGGACGACCTGAAGGCCGCCGTGACCACGACCGAGTCCGCCGAGACCCCTGAGCTGCCGGTGTTCGCCCTCGTCACCGTGGGCTGCACGCTGGCCGGGTTCGTGGTGGCCTCCGCGGTCGGTGTCGAGCCCGCCTGGGTGGCCCTGGTGGGGGCGCTGGTCCTGGCGGGGCGCGCGCTCGTGCGCCGCCGGGCGACCCCGCTGACGGTGGTGCGGTCCGCCGCCCCGGGGTTCCTGGCCTTCGTGCTGGCGCTCGGCGTCGTCGTGCGCGCGGTCGTCGACAACGGGCTCGCCGACGCGCTGCGACACGTGCTCCCGGACGGCTCGGGACTGGTGGCGCTGCTCGGCATCGCCGTGCTGGCGGCCGTCCTGGCCAACCTGATCAACAACCTTCCCGCGGTGCTGGTGCTGCTGCCGCTCACCGCCGCCGCAGGTCCGGGCGCCGTGCTCGCGGTGTTGATCGGGGTGAACATCGGCCCGAACCTGACGTACGCCGGATCACTGGCCACCCTGCTGTGGCGGCGGATCGTGCAGCGGCACGGGCACGATGTCGGGCTCGGCGAGTTCACCCGGCTCGGGCTGCTCGCCGTACCCGCCGCGCTCGTCCCGGCCACCCTGGCGCTGTGGGCGTCGCTTCAGCTCGTCGGGGCCTGAGCGGGGCGGCCGAGCGGTCAGCGCGGGCTGCCGTATCCCCCGTAGCGGTATCCGTTGCCGTACGGGCCGCCGCCGTAGCAGTCGTACGCGTTCGGGTACGGGTAGCAGGGGGGCGCGCCGGTGGGATACGGGCTCGTGGGGGTCGGCGAGGCGGTCGTCGGGCTCGGGGTGGGGGTCGGCGACGCCTTCTTCGTGGGGGTGGGCGTGGGTGAGGGGGTGGCGACGGGTGCCTTCTTGACGGTGTCGGTCCGCGCCTCCCACTTCACCGCCTCCATCTGGAGGTCGGTCCTGGAGGTGTCGAACACCCAGCGCTGGACGGCGGTGTCGGTGCGGCTCTTGAGGACCAGGGCGCCGGTGCCGTCGGTGGCCGCGGGAGTGAGGGCCAGGTCCTGGTTCCAGCGCGGCACCAGGTTGCCCTGGAGGGTGAAGTCGTAGCGGATGTGCTTGGCGTCGGAGGCGGAACCGCCGTCGCACGGGCTCAGCCGCACCGAGTAGCCCAGGCGGGAGTCCAGGCACAGGCCGGGGTCCGCGACGCTGCGCAGGGCGCCGTCGGTCTCGTACGTCCACTGCTGGTCGGGCTTCGAGGAGCACGTGGTGACCTCGGCCTCCGCGTCCTTGACGGTCTTCGCGCCGTCGAGGCCGACGCAGAGCCCGGAGTCGACGTTGTGCAGCCGGCCGCGCAGCGGGCCCTGGGCGTCCTTGCCGGAGCCGACCCAGGAGGAGCCGGACGTGGACCTGCCGGCCTGGGAGCCGGGCGTCTCGGAGGCGCTGGCGCCGCCGGCGTCGGCGGTGTCGTCGCCGCCGTCGTGGACCGACCACATGACCAGCGGGAGGACGACCAGGCCGCTGAGGGTGAGGACGGCCGCGGCGAGGTTGCGGCGCCGGGCGGCAGCCCGGCGGGCGGCCTTGCGGTCCGTGCGCGAGGGACGGTCCCGGCGGGCGGCCGGGGCCTCGTCGAAGAAGGCCTCGCCCGGGACGGCGGCGGGTGTCGGGGGCGCGGGCGTCTGCGCGGCGGGCTCCTCCCGGGGAGCGCTGCGGGACTCCGCGTAGGCGCGTCCGCCCCAGCCCAGGACGGCCTCGGCGAGGGCGACGCCCAGGGCGGCGCCGAACTGGAGCAGTTGGTCGGCGGTGTCCCGGCAGTGCTTGCAGCGGTCCAGGTGAGCCCGCAGGTCGGGGTCGACGTCGACGCCGCCGCGGCGGTAGGTGACGTCCAGCATCCTGGCGTAGGAGCGGCACTCCTGTTCCGGGGCGAGTTCGCGGTGGACGTGCAGGCACTCGTCGCGCAACCGCTCGCGGGCCCGGCGCAGTTCGACGCCGGCGTCCTCCTCGTCCAGGCCCAGCAGGGCAGCGGGTGAGCTCAGCGGTTCGGCCTCGACCTCGCTGTGCCAGAGCAGGCAGCGGGCGGACTGGGGCAGTCGCTGGAAGGCACCGGACAGCAGGCGCCGCTCCGCGCTCGGCAGCAGGCGGGCCGCGGCCCGGTCACCGGCGCCGGTTCCGGAGCGCAGTTCGGGGTGGAGCTGTTCCTGCCTGCGGTCGTTGTCCCATTCCGCGGCTATGCGGCGCACGGTGACGAGCAGTTGGGGGCGCCACGCGGCGGTCGGCCCGTTCTGGCGCAGCGTTTCACCGAAGAGCCGGGTGAATGCCGCGGTCGTGAGCATTCCGGCGGAGCGTGTTCCGTCCGTGCACAGTCGGGCATAGGTGAAGGCCGCTTCCCAGTGCCGGTCGAGGAGTTCGCCGACGGGATGGAGGGCGGGCGTGGCTCCGGTCCACTTCTTCAGCTCGGCGCTGAGTTGTTCGTCCGTGGCATCGGCATTCACGGCTGCATTCCTCTCGGGGGCATACGAAGCAAGTCCATACCAAGGGGTATGCGGTCCCGACGACGACGGCTCTTGTGAAGCGTGGGGGACGTGCGGGAGCGGTCAGAGGCGCGCGGGGACCTAATTGTCTGCGCGCCGACAAGGCTTAACCTTTGCACAGGTCAGCGCAATGTAACAAGAGATCATTCCGTTGCGCGCATTGTGTGAGCAGCGGTCCATATTGACGTCTCGTCAATACCTGGATCCAGTCCAGGACCCGTTATCGGCACAGTTATTGGGAACGAGTTTCACCAGGCCTCGGCCCCAACCATTGAACGGCGGCCCTACCCTGCACACGGCCGGTCTACGCACGTCACGTCCCAACCATTGGGCCGCCGGTCCGGTACGCGCCGGGCGTCATACCGAATCGCTCCCGGAAGACGCGGTGGAAATGGTAGGGGCTCACGAAACCCGAGGCCGCCGCGACGCGTTCCACGGACAGATCGGTACCTTCGAGGAGGCGTGCGGCGTGCCGCAGCCGCGCCTCGCGCAGGGCCCGCATCGGGGACCGGCCGGTCTGGCGGGTGAACAGATGGGCCAGCCGGGAGGGCGAGAGCGAGACGTGCGCGGCGAGCGAGTCGACGGTGTGCGGGGCACCCGGGTCGGCCTCCAGGAGTTCCTGGGCCCGGCACACGCGGTCGTCGAGGCCGGGGCGGGGTGCCGGTCGCCGCGCGACGGCGGTCGTCAGCAGCACCACCTCCTCCAGCGCGCACAGGGCGAGTTCGCGGGCGGCGCTGTCGTGCGCCACCGCGATCCGGTCGTCCGGGCCGGTCCGGGGGCCCGCCGCACCCGGCGTGCGCGCGTCGGCGAGCATGCGGTCGAACGCGTCGTGGACCCGGTCGTGCGCGGTGGCCGGCCCCGCGGGGACGACGTAGAGGCCGTCGCCGGTGTCGTACGGGTGCAGCCAGGGCAGCCACGACGGCCGGGCCTGGCAGTGCGCCCACCAGAACCGCCAGTGCCGCGCGCCCGGCGGCACGCCGTAGCCGTGGGAGACACCCGGCGCGAGCACGACCAGGTCCCCCGCCGCGGCCCGGGTGGTGCTCGCGCCCTGCCGCAGCCGCCCCTGGCCCGCCGTGGTCCAGGTGAACAGCCAACTGGCCGAGCCCTGCGGTCGGTTGACGTCGTATCCCGGCGTCTCGTCGAAACGGCCGACCACCACCAGGCCGGGCGGCGGCCCGGGGTCGCCGGGCGCAGCAGGCTCAGGCAGTCCGTCAGCGGTCACGGGCATCCTCCTGGGGGGCAGGGCTGCCTAGCGTGACACGCCGAGGACACCGGACCGAGGAGTGGACGCATGACCGTCACAGACAGCACACCCACCCTGACCGAGGCCGGGCTGCGGCGGTTCCGGGAGGACGGGTTCACGGTCCTGCGGGGCCTGTTCGCCCCCGACGAGATCGACCGGCTGTGCGCTCAGTTCGCGGCGCTGCACGCGGCGGGGGCGGTGCCGGGGCACTTCGAGCCGCGGGGCGGGACCGATCCGCTCGGCGTGTACCCGCGCGTGATGCAGCCGCACGAGATCAACCCGCTCGCCCGGGAGGTCCTGCTCGCCACCCGGCTGCGCGAGGTGCTGGAGGTGCTGCTGGAGGAGGAGGTGCTGGCCGCGCAGAGCATGTTCTACTTCAAGCCGCCGGGCGCCCGGGGGCAGGCGCTGCACCAGGACAACTTCTATCTGCGGGTCGAGCCGGGGACGTGCGTGGCGGCATGGGTGGCCTGCGACACGATCGACCGGGAGAACGGGGGCCTGGAGGTCGTGCCGGGCACGCATCGGATGGAGTTGTTCTGCCCCGAGGAGGCGGACGAGGGGGTGTCGTTCGCCCGGGAGTACGTGCCGCCGCCGGCGGGGCTGGCCGCGGTGCCCGTGGACATGGCGCCCGGGGACGTCCTGTTCTTCAACGGCAGCCTGGTGCACGGGTCGCAGCCGAACCGGAGCCGGGCGCGGTTCCGGCGGTCGTTCATCGGGCACTACGTGGGCCGGTCGGCCGAGCGGATCGGGGCGTACTACCGGACGGTGTCCATGCGCGGGGAGCGCGTGGCGCTCGCCGAGAGCGAGGGAGCCGGTCCGTGCGGCACGGAGTTCGCGCCGCACGGACCGCACTGAGCGTCAGTGCCCCGCGATCGGGCGGGCCGTGTACGGCTGCTCCAGTTCCTCGATCTCCTTGTCGCTGAGCCGCAGTTCCACCGCGGCCACCGCGTCCTCGATGTGGTGCGGCTTGGCGGCGCCCACGATCGGCGCCGCCACGGTCTCCCGCTGGAGCAGCCAGGCGAGGGCCACCTGGGCCCGCGGCACGCCCCTGTCCTGCGCGATGCGGGTGACCGCCTCGACGATGGTGCGGTCGCTCTCCAGGTACAGCCGGCCGCCGAAGTCGTCCTGGGCGCTGCGGTCGGTGACCGTGCCCCAGTCGCGGGTCAGCCGGCCCCGCGCGAGCGGGCTCCACGGCAGCGTCGCGACGCCCTGGTCCGCGCACAGCGGCAGCATCTCGCGCTCCTCCTCGCGGTAGAGGAGGTTGTAGTGGTTCTGCATCGAGACGAACGGGGTCCAGCCGTGCCGCTCCGCCGTGTACTGCATCTTGGAGAACTGCCAGGCGTACATCGAACTCGCCCCGAGATAACGGACCTTGCCCGCCTTGACCAGGTCGTGCAGGGCCTCCATGGTCTCCTCGACCGGGGTGTGCGGGTCGAAGCGGTGGATCTGGTAGAGGTCGACGTAGTCGGTGCCCAGGCGGCTCAGGCTGTGGTCGATCTCCGCCATGATCGCCTTGCGGGACAGTCCGGCGGCGTTCGGCCCGGACCGCATCCGGCCGTTCACCTTGGTCGCCAGGACGATCTCGTCGCGGTGGGCGAAGTCCCGCAGCGCCTTGCCGACGATCTCCTCGCTGGTGCCGTCGGAGTAGACGTTCGCCGTGTCGAAGAAGTTGATCCCGGCGTCCAGCGCCTGCCGGATCAACGGCCGCGACGCCTCCTCGTCCAGGGTCCACTCGTGCACCCCGCGGTCGGGCAGCCCGTAGGTCATGCACCCCAGGCAGATCCGCGACACGTCCAGGCCGGTCGAACCGAGCTTCACGTACTGCATCGTTGCTGCTCCCGCCTTCCGGATGGTTACCAGGGGAGCGTACGACCTCGACCTGCGCACGGGCCGCTGCTGTCACCCCGGGCCCACGCGCCCGCGCCGGCTCAGCCCAGCAGCTCCCACGCCCGCTCCCACCCGAACTCCTCCCCCGCCTCCCCCGTGTACGCGGGGCCGAGGCGGACGCCCATCCCGCGCAGGCGGGTCAGGCTGTCCTGGTAGGCGGGGTGGGCGGCGAGCGCGTCGGCCACGCAGGGCAGGGCGGCGACCGGCACACCGAGGCCGGGCGCCTCGCACAGGGTGGCGACGGCGAGGGTGTCGGCGAGTCCGGCCGCCCACTTGTTGACGGTGTTGAAGGTGACGGGGGCGGCCACCACCGCGTCCGGCGGCGGGAAGGGGCGCGGGTCGGCGGGGGTGCGCCAGGCGGAGCGGATCGGGCGTCCGCACCGGGCCTCGACGTCGGCGGTGTCGAAGAAGCCGTTCATCGCGACGGGAGTGGCGATGACCCCGACCTCCCAGCCCCGCTTCCGGGCGGCGGTGACGAGTTCGCCGACGCCCGCTGCGACACCGGCGGCGCAGACGACGACGTAGAGGAAGGGCTTGTCGGCCTGTTCGGTCATCCGGTGACCCTACTGAAGGGGGAAGGAGGCTCCGCGCTCGGCCTCGGGGCGGGGGCCGTGGATGCGGCGGTCCTTCTCCTCGATGGGTACGTCGTTGATGCTGGCCTCGCGCCGGCTCATCAGGCCGTGCTCGTCGAACTCCCAGAGCTCGTTGCCGTAACTGCGCCACCACCGGCCGTCGGTGTCCTGGCACTCGTACTGGAAGCGGACGGCGATGCGGTTGCCGTCGAAGGCCCACAGGTCCTTGCGCAGGGCGTACTCGCGTTCGCGCGCCCATTTCGCGGTGAGGAACTCGACGATCTCCCCGCGGCCGGTGACGAAGGTGTCGCGGTTGCGCCAGACCGAGTTCTCGGAGTAGGCGAGCGCCACCGTGGACGGGTCGCGGGTGTTCCAGGCGTCCTCGGCGGCCTGCACCTTCCGGGCCGCGCTCTCACGGGTGAACGGCGGCAGGGGTGGACGGTCGGTCACGGCAACCTCCAGGGCCGGCAAGGGAGAACGCTTGTTCTCCGGCTGGCTGCTACGGTAGGAGAACGCACGTTCTCGCGTCAAGGAGTGACCCCGCCATGGACAGCGACACCGCCCGGGAACGGGCACTGGACGCCGCCGAGGAGCTGTTCTACGGCCGCGGCGTCCAGTCCGTGGGCATGGACGACATTCGCGGCGCGTCCGGGGTGTCGCTCAAGCGGCTCTACCAACTCTTCCCGGCGAAGGAGCAGTTGGTGGAGGCCTACCTGGAACGGCGCGACGTCCGCTGGCGGGGGCGGCTCGCGGAGCACGTGGAGCGGAACACGGATCCCGTACAGCGGCTGCTCACCGTCTTCGACTGGCTGGAGGGGTGGTTCGCCGAGGACGGCTTCCGCGGCTGCGCGTGGATCAATTCCTACGGCGAGCTCGGCGCGACCTCGGACCGGGTCGCCACTCAAGTCCGGTCGCACAAGCGGGCGTTCAGGGCCTACCTCGACGGCCTCGTGGCTGCCGCGGGGCTGCCGAACGCCCTCACCGGACAGCTGTACCTGCTGGCCGAGGGCGCCATGGTCACCGCGGGCATCACCGGCAGCACCCGACCCGCGGCGGAGGCACGGGAGGCGGCGAAGGCACTGGTGGCCGCCTCCCGACCGTGACGGGGCGTGACGCTGGTCGCCGATCCGGCCGAAGACCGACAGCACGACGCGAGGCCCGGCGACCCCGGGGCTCGGGCGTCGGTCGTCGCCCCCGGGTGCGGTTGCCGGCGTAATTCGGTTGTCGGCCCCGACCGGCCGCCCCCACAATCCGGCCATGCCTACCTTCGTCTCGCCCCTGCCGCTGACCGCCGCCGTCCGTCCGGCGCGGTTCCAGCAGCAGTCCGGCCGACCGTGGGGACCGACGCCTCCCACCTCGTGACCGCCGCGCTCGTCGCGGGGCTGCTCGCCGGATACGGCATCGCCGTACCCGTCGGGGCGGTCGCGACCTACCTCGTCTCCCTGACCGCCCGCACGTCCCTGCGGACGGGTGTCTGCGCCGCTCTGGGCGTCGCCACCGCCGACGGGCTCTACGCCCTGGCGGCCACGCTCGGGGGCTCCGCCCTCGCCGCCGCGCTGCGCCCCGTGCTCGGACCCCTGCGCTGGGCCTCCGCCGTGGTGCTGCTCGCGCTGGCGGCACACGGCGCGGTCACGGCCGTACGCCGGTACCGTGCCCGCCGGCTCGCCGCACGCGCCGACCCGCCGCCGCCGAGCCCCGCCCGGGCCTATCTGGCGCTGCTCGGGATCACCCTGCTCAACCCGACCACCGTGATCTACTTCGCGGCCCTGGTCCTCGGCACCCGCGCCACCGACCCGGTCCAGCCGTTGGAGCAGGGCGTGTTCGTCGGGGCGGCCTTCCTCGCCTCCGCGAGCTGGCAGGTGCTGCTGGCCGGAGGCGGGGCGCTGCTCGGCCGCGTGCTGACCGGCCGACGCGGGCGCCTGGTGACGGCCGTGCTGTCCAGCGCCGTGATCACGGTCCTGGCGGTACGCATGATGTGGCCGGGGTGATCAGGGCGGGCCCGTACGCGACGACGTGGTCGGGGCGAGCGGGACCTGCCGTACGGATGTCGCATGAACGGCGTCGCGGCCCTCGCCGCACCGATACGGACGAGGTCTCTGGTCGGCGCCACGCCCCCGTGGCCGTGCGGACGACGTGCCGCCGGTGTCACCTGCGGTCTGGTCGGCGACACGGCCCCGGCCGTACGGATCACGGCGTGAAGGCGCGGGCGACCGCGAGGGAGTCCTCGTAGACGTGGTGGCGGACGATTCTGCCGTCCTCGACGGTCAGGTGCAGGGCGAACCTGGCGCGATAGGGACGCCCGGTCGCCTGCGCGGTCTGCCGGATCTCGCCGAGGACCACCGCGTCGGCGCCGTCGACGAGGACGCGCTCGATCCGGGTGTCCGCCTGCCCGGGGACGTGATGGGCGGCCAGTTCGCGGTAGTGCGCGGCGGCGTCGGCCCGGGTCGAGCGGTGCCGGATCCAGGGGGTGGCGGGGCGGTCGTGCTCGTCCTCCGGCCAGTTCAGCTTCCAGTCGGCCCGGTCGGCGTACAGCTCGGCGATCCGCTCCGGGTCGCCCTCGCCGATGCGCCGGAGCAGTTCCTCGGTCACGGCACGGGTGGTCGCGGCGGCTGTGGTGGTCATCGTGGGTCCTTTCCCTCGGCCGGGTTCCACTGTGTCCCGGCGGGGCCGCCGGGGCGATTACCTCCGAGGTCATGGCCCGTCCGGATCCGGGCCGCGGAACGGATGAATCCTGCACGCGCCGGTGTTGTAGGACGGTGTCAGCAAGCCGTACGACGACGATGGGACGGATTCCATGCCACTTGAGGGCGAGTACGAGCCGAGTCCGACGGAGTGGGTGCGCGAGCAGGTGGAGCTGTACGAGAGCTCCGGCGGCACCGAGGGGACCACTCTGCTGGACACGGGGATGCCCGTCATCCTCCTGACCACCCGGGGTGCCAAGAGCGGCAAGCTCCGCAAGACGCCGCTGATGCGGGTCGAGCACGACGGCCGGTACGCCGCTGTCGCCTCGCTGGGCGGGGCGCCGAAGCACCCGGTCTGGTACCACAACGTCAAGGCCGACCCCCGGGTGGAACTCCAGGACGGGCCTGACAAGTGGGACATGACCGCCCGTGAGGTCACCGGCGAGGAGAAGGCCGCCTGGTGGGAGCGTGCGGTGGCGGCCTATCCGGCCTACGCGGAGTACCAGGAGAAGACCGACCGGGAGATCCCCGTCTTCGTGCTCGAACCGGTCGACAAGCACTGACACGGCATCGCGTCCCCGGCCAGGAAAAAATTCTCGGCCGGGGACGCATGAAGCCCTGTGTGCCGGGCACCTGAGGCTCAGGCCCCGCCGCGTTCCCCCGTCGCGGCGGGGCTTTCCGCTGCCTCGCCGGCAGGCCGGTCGGTGATGTCCAGGAAGATCTGGTCCGCCTCGGGGAACGTGCCGGCGACCGACCGCTTGATCCGGACGGCGACCTCCTCCACCCGTTCGCTGTCGAGGCCCGGCACCAGATCGACCCGGGCCGCCACCAGGCACGACTTCAACCCCGTCTGCATCGTGAACAGCGCCTCCACGCTGTCGATCTCGGGCTGCGCCGCCAGCAGCGCCCGGATCCGCCCGCTGGTCTCGGGGTCGGCCGCCGCGCCGATCAGCTGGTCGCGTGCCTCACGGCCCAGCCGGTAGGCGACGAGGACCAGGAGCACCCCGATCGCCAGGGACGCGGACGCCTCCCACACGACCTGCCCGGTGACCATGTGCAGGGCCATGCCGATCATGGCGAGGGTCACACCGAGCACCGCCGTGCCGTCCTCGGCGATCACCGTACGCAGCGCCGGGTCGCGCAGACCCTCACCGGTGCCGCCCTGCCGGCGCATCTGGTAGAGCGCCCGCACCAGCGACGCGCCCTCGGCGACGAGGGCGACGCCCAGCACGACCAGACCCGCGACATAGCCGCTGAGCTCCTCCTCCGCGCCGCCCCTGAGGGCCTCGAGCCCCTGGAAGAAGGAGAAGCAGCCACCCATGACGAAGATCCCGACGGCGGCGAGCAGGGACCAGAAGTAGCGCTCCTTGCCGTAGCCGAAGGGATGGCGTCCGTCTGCGGGGCGCCTGCTGCGGCGCAGCGCGGCCAGGAGGAAGACCTCGTTGAGGCTGTCGGCGACGGAGTGGGCCGCCTCCGACAGCAGCGCCGGCGAGTGGGCGAGGAGCCCTCCTACCGCCTTGGCCACCGCGATCACCAGGTTGGCCGCCAGAGCCACCAGCACGGTGATGCGTGTACGTCGATCCGCCGTGTTCTCGTTGTCTGTCCCGCTCACCTCCGCCGACTGCCCCGGCCAAGAAGGCTCACACGCCGAAATCTGGGAACGCGGTGTGCAGGGCACTTGAGGACAGGAGGCAGCATGGAGGGCAACCGCGCGTACGGGCACAAGACGTTCCAGCGGTCCAAGGCCCATTTCGCCGACCGTGTCACCGCGGACGGCCGCGACGGCTGGCCGGTGGAGGCCGGCCGCTACCGGCTGGTCGTCAGCCGGGCCTGCCCGTGGGCGAGCCGCGCCCTGGTGTCCAGGCGGCTGCTCGGGCTGGAGGACGCCCTGTCGCTGGCCGTCGCCGACCCGATCCAGGACGACCGCAGCTGGCGCTTCACCCTCGACCCGGACGGCCGCGACCCGGTCCTCGGCATCCGCTACCTCAGCGAGGCCTACGAACGGCGTGAACCCGGTCACCCGGGTGGGGTCAGCGTGCCCGCGCTCGTGGACGTGCCCAGCGGTGAGCTGGTCACCAACGACTACCAGCAGCTCACCCTGGACCTCGCCACCGAGTGGACGGCCCTGCACCGGGACGGCGCACCGGACCTGTATCCCGAGCCGCTGCGCGACGAGATCGACTCGGTGATGGCGGACGTCTACGAGGACGTCAACAACGGCGTGTACCGGGCGGGTTTCGCCACCGAGCAGAAGGAGTACGAGGAAGCGTGCGCGGGCGTCTTCCGGCGCCTGGAGCTGCTGACGCCCAGGCTGGCCCGGCAGCGCTATCTGGTCGGCGAGACGATCACCGAGGCGGACATCCGGCTGTTCACCACCCTGGTCCGCTTCGACGCCGTCTACCACGGCCACTTCAAGTGCAACCGCTGGAAGCTGACGGAGAACCAGGTGCTGTGGGGGTACGCCCGCGACCTCTATCAGACGCCCGGCTTCGGTGACACGGTCGACTTCGACCACATCAAACGCCACTACTACCAGGTGCACTCCGGCATCAACCCGACCGGCATCGTGCCGCTCGGACCGGACCTGGCGGGCTGGCTGAGCGCGCACCACCGTGAGGAGCTGGGCGGCCGGCCGTTCGGCGACGGGACACCTCCGGGGCCGCCGCCCGCCGACGAACGCGTCCCCGCACAGGGACCGCGGTAAGCAACGAAGGAGAGAGATACATGGCCAAGAAGAAGAAGCTCAAGCTTCCCCTCGCCTACAAGCCCGTCGGGTTCCTGCTGGGCTGGTCGAGCGGTTGGCTGGCGGGGCTCGCGTTCCAGAAGACGTGGAAGGTGGTCCGGCACGAGGACGACGCGCCCGACGCGCTGGACCGGGATCGCGGCTGGGCGGAGATCCTGATCGCCGCGGCCGTGCAGGGCGCCATCTTCGCGGTCGTGCGCAGCGCCGTGGACCGCACGGGCGCGAAGGCCATCGAACGGTCCACGGGGGTCTGGCCGACCGACGACAGCGGCGGCCGGGACTGACCGGACCGCCCGTCCCTGCGGACGGACAGCGAGCGGGCCGGCGGAAGAAATTCCGCCGGCCCGCTCGTGTGTGTCTCAGCCCTGTTTGGGCGCCGTCAGCCCTGCTTGGGCGCCGTGGAAGAGGCGCAGCGCACGGTGAAGGAGTGGCCGGCCGGGTCGGCGTACCCGCGCTCCTCGAACGGGCCCGAGACGTCCTTCGTCTCCAGCGGGCGCCCACCGAGTCCGATGACCTTGCGCTCCACCTCGTCCAGGTCCTCCACGAGAAAGTCGAGGTGGGCCTGGAGGGAGTTCTCGGGGCGTGGCCAGCTCGGCGGCGTGGCGTTCATGTCCCGGCGGAACGCCAGCCGGGTTCCCTCGGCGCCGAGGATCTCCACGCGGTTGGCGCTCGCGTCGGTCTGCTCCCCCTCCAGCAGCTCCACGTAGAACGCGGCGAGCTTCTCCGGCTCGGCGCAGTCGAGCACGACGAAGCCCGCTTTCACCAGTGCCATGTCTCCTCCGAACGGTCCGGGGCGCGGGGCGCTCCTGCGGCCGCCACCCTGTACCTTGCGGATATCCCGAACCGCCCGGTTCAGTCGGCGACCAACCACTCGCCGTCGCGCATCAGTTCCCGCCCGGCGAGTTCGTTGGCCTCCCGCCAAGCCTGTACGCGGGTCGGCCGGACCCGGAAGTACAGGTAGGGCGTGGCGAGTTCACGCGGTTCGAAGCCGGTGGCGGCGGCGAAGCGGTCGGCCTCCTCCGCGCCCAGTTCGGCGGGCGTGTACGTCTCGACGATGCCGTCGATCATCACGACGTCCCGGGTGGGACCGAGGCCGAGGCGGGTGCGGCCGGTCGCCTTCAGGTTCCGGCCGGTCGGACTGCCGGCCGGGGTGGACAGCAGCAGGGTCGAGCCGTCCCAGAGGAAGGACAGGGGGACGAGGAACGGCACTCCCCCGTCGGCGTCCGCGGTGGCCACCCACACGTCCTCGTCGTGCTCCAGACGCTTCAAGGTGTCCTGCTTGCGCTGCTCGGCGGAGCGGGCGGGTGGCTGGGTCATCGGTGGACGGCCTCCTGGCGGGACGGTGTTGACGGACGCGGTCATTGTGGCGCGTGGACACCGGCGTTGCCGGCCAGGGACGACGCGGCCCGCGCCCTCGGGGTGAGGGCGCGGGGGCCGGCGTCAGCTGGTGAGCACGACGAGTTGGCGGGTGGCCCGCGTCATCGCCACGTAGTGTTCGACCGCGCCCTCGATGCCCTCGCCGAACTTCTCGGGGTCCACCAGGACGACCAGGTCGAACTCCAGGCCCTTCGACAGCTCCGGGGTGAGCGAGCGCACGCGCGCACCGTCTCGGAACGCGGGGTCCCCGATGACACAGGCGGTCCCGTCGGTGTTCTCGGCGAGCCAGGTGTCGAGGACGGACTCCAGCTCGGCGACCGATCCGTGGCGTACCGGGACACCACCGCTGCGGATGGAGGTCGGCACGTTGGCGTCCGGGAGCACGGCCCGGATCACCGGCTCGGCCTCGGCCATGATCTCCTCCGGCGTCCGGTAGTTGATGCTCAGGGACGTCAGCTCGATCCGGTCGAACCCGACCCGCTCCAGCCGCTCCCGCCACGACTCGGTGAACCCGTGCCGGGCCTGGGCGCGGTCCCCGACGATGGTGAAACTCCGCGACGGGCAGCGCAGCAGCAGCATCTGCCACTCGGCGTCGGTCAGTTCCTGGGCCTCGTCGACGACGACGTGCGCGAACGGGCCGGCCAGCAGGTCCGGGTCGGCGGTGACCAGTTCGGACTCGTCGACCAGGCTGACCTTGGCGTCCTCGCCCCGCAACATCGTCACCAGGCCCTCGCCGTCGTCCCCGTCGGCGCCCGAGTTGGAGACGGCCTCGATCAGGGTGTCGACGACCCGGGTCATCTGCTCCCGCTGGGCGGCGAGGGCGGTCTTGTGCCGGACCTGGCGCCGGGCCGTCTCCGGGTCCCCGAGCCGCTGCCGGGCCGCGTCCAGGAACGGCAGGTCGGACACCGTCCAGGCCTGGGCCTCCGCCCGCTGGAGCGTGCGCACCTCGTCGGGGGTGAGCCAGGGAGCGCACATCCGCAGGTAGGCGGGGACCGTCCACAGGTCTCCGACGAGGTCGGTCGCTTCGAGCAGCGGCCAGGCGCGGTTGAAAGCGGTGCGCAGCTCCCTGTTCTGCCGCAGCGACTTGCGGAGCAGGTCGGGCGACACGTCGCCCTCGTGCTTGTCCATCAGGATGGTGAGCAGTTCCTCCCAGACCTGGTCGCGCGCCTCGTTGTGCGCGGTGCCGGGTTCCGCCGCGTCGAACGCCACCGCCCACTCGTCGGCGCTCAGCGGGATGTCGGACCAGTGGGTCGTGACCGTCATGCCCTTGGCGGGCGGCTCCTCGTAGAACCTGACGGCCTTATCGATCGCCCCCACCAGCCGCGCGGACGACTTCAGCCGGGCCACCTCCGGATCGGCCTCGATCCCGGCGGTGGCCCCTTCGGCGACGAGGTCCCGCACGATGCAGGTCTGCACGCCCTCCTCGCCGAGGCTGGGCAGGACGTCGGAGACGTACGACAGATAGGGCCGGTGCGGGCCGACGAAGAGCACGCCGCCGCGTCGGTGACCGAGGCGGGGGTCGGAGTGCAGGAGGTAGGCGGAGCGGTGCAGGGCGACGACGGTCTTGCCGGTGCCCGGGCCGCCGTCGACGACGAGGGCGCCGCGTGATCCGGCGCGGATGATGGCGTCCTGGTCGGCCTGGATGGTGCCGAGGACGTCCCGCATACGGGGTGAGCGGTTGGTGCCGAGGCTGGCGATGAAGGCGGACTGGTCGTCGAGCGCGGCGCGGTGTTCGAGGCCGTCGGCGGTGAACACCTCGTCCCAGTAGTCGCTGATCCGGCCGCCGGCCCAGCGGTAGCGGCGACGGCTGGCCAACCCCATCGGGTTGCCGTGGGTGGCGCCGAAGAACGGCTCGGCCGCGGGTGAGCGCCAGTCGACCAGCAGTCGGCGGCCCGAGCTGTCGGTGAGGCCGAGCCGCCCGATGTAGAGGGGCTCGGAGCCGTCGGCGCCGACCATGTGGCCGAGGCACAGGTCGAGACCGAAGCGGCGCAGAGTGCGCAGACGCGCGGTCAGCCGGTGGATCTCGGTGTCGCGGTCCATCGCGTGCCGGCCCATGCCGCCGGGTGCCCTGCGGGCGGCGTCGAGCTGCTCGGACACCTCTGCGATCGACTGCTCCAGACACTCCGCGAGCGCCTGGAAGTGCCGCTCGTCGTCGGCGATCAACGCCGGGTCGGCCTTGGCGGAGAGGCGCTCGGGGAGGTCGAAGGCGCTGGTGGGCAGGGTGTTCAAGTAATCAGCTCCGCTGTGAGGTGGGGTGCGGCCATGGGGGACATGGCAGGGGTGCGGGGGACGGGCTCGCGGCTCCCGCGTGGTTCACACGGACACCGGCGGCCCGTCCGGGTCGATGATGTCAAGCAACAGCCCGGCGCCCCGAGTCACGCCGTCGGTGCGCACGGTGTCGGCGAGGTCCCGGGCACGGGCCCGGGTCTCGGGGGCGAGGACGGCCGGGAGGACCCGGAGATCGGCGCTGGGCCGTCCACTGCGGCACCGATACCGCGGTCGGCCACCTGTGCACGGCGGCGACGTCCCGGACGCCGGGCGCACACGTCGGCACCGCGAGTCCCGCGAGCGGCTGGACGTCCCCGCGCGACCCGTCCGTCGACAACGACACCCGCACGTCGTGGCTCCCCGTTCTGCCTGGTTCCTGGCCTAGGCCGGAGATTGTGCGCCACGGTGGGGGCCTTGCCGCAAGCCCCTGGGTGCGCTATACATTGAACATGGCAAGGGAGTGAGTACTCCTCTTGCCCTTTCTTTTTTGGCCCCTCTTCTGTGCCGCTTCTCCTTCCGCGCCGCTTCAGAGCGTCTGCCGCAGCGTCACCGTCTGCGGAGTGAAGCCGTTCCGTTCGTAGAAGCGGATCGCGTCGGTGTTGGCCGAGTACGCCGTCACCTCGACCTCCTCGGCGCCCTCCCGGCGGGCCCAGGCGAGGAACTCCCCCACCAGCGCCGTCCCGGCCCGGGCTCGCCGGTGCTCGGGACGGACGTACATGCTGAGCAGGGTCGCCGATGTGACCAGCCGCCGCTCCGTGGGCCTCGTCACCGCCCCCGTCAGATGTCCCACCACACGCGTCCCCTGATCCACGACGAGGACCAGGCGCGCCGGGTCCTCGAGCGCGGCCGTGAACGCCGCCTCCCCGTGCTTGCGTGGCCAGTCGACGTTGAGGGTCGCGTCCCGGGTGCCGCCGTCCTCGGCGAAGAGGCTCGCACTGGAGGCGACGAGTCCCGGTATGTCCTCGATGCGGGCCCGCCGCACGATCACATCCTGATCAGTCATCCCAGAAGGCTAACGCCGACGTCGACCTCATGGACACCTGTCCAGCTATAGTGGACACCTGTCCACGAAGAGGGAACCGAGGGAGAGCATGGAAACGGTCGCGAACGTGCTGGTGGGCCTGGTGGCCGCGCTGCACGTGTACATCCTGGTGATGGAGATGTTCCTGTGGCAGAAGAAGCCGGGGATGTCCTTCCACGGCTTCGACCGGGAGATGGCCAGGGCCACCGCGGCGATGGCGGCCAACCAGGGCCTCTACAACGGCTTCCTCGCCGCCGGCCTGGTCTGGGGTCTGATCGCCGCCGACCCGACGGGCTTCCGCGCCCAGGTGTTCTTCCTGTCCTGCGTGATCGTCGCGGGCGTGTACGGCGCGGTCACCGCCAACGTCCGCATCCTCGCCGCTCAGGCCCTCCCCGGTGCGCTCGCCCTGGGCGCGGTCCTGCTGGCCCGGTGACCCGCGCCGCGCCGGAGGACCCTCGTGCGGCGCGCACCCGTGCGCGGCTGCGCGAGGCCCTGCTCGTGGAGTGCTCCGAACGCCCGCTGGGGGAGGTCGGCGTGGCCGCGCTGGTACGGCGGGCGGGAGTCGGACGGGCCACGTTCTACGTCCACTACGACGGTCTGGAGGCGCTCGCGGTCGACGCCTGCGCGGACGTCGTACGCGAGGCCGTGGAGGCGCTGCACGCCTGGCGCGGGCGGCCCGACCCGGTGCACGCGCCGCCCGCCCTGCCGGAGTTCTTCGCCTCGCTCGCTCCCCACGCGGCGCTGTACCGGGCCCTGTTGAGTCCGGGTGGCGGTGGCCCGCTGGGTCGGGTCCTGCACCGGGATCTGCGGGCCTACAGCCTGCGGGAGCGCGAACTGGCGGGTGCCGCCGACGCCCCCCTGGTCGCCTCCGCGGTCGCCGCCACGTTCGCCGGTGTGCTGGCCGACTGGCTGCACGGACTGCTGGACGGCGGTCCCGGTGACATCGCCGACCAGGTCTGGCAGTTGCTGGTCGCCCTGCACGCCAGCCGCTGACGGCTCAGGCGCACCCCCAGCCCTCCTTGACCCGCGGCCAGGCCTCCACGCCGTCGGACGTGCGCACGTACGCCGTCTCCTTGTCGGCCGTGAACCACAACTGCCGGTCCCCCAGCCGGTATCCGGTGTCCTCGGCATCGGCGGGCAGGGTGACGCCACCGTCGTAGGGGGCCTCGAGCATGTCGTCGCCGAGGACTCCCTTCGGGTCGCGGGCGTAGTGCCTGCCGTCCCTGCCCTCGCCCGTGCTCAGGAAGTGCGCGTCCTGCCAGTCGCAGTGGGCGGGGCCGACCGAGCTGCTGACGATGCTGACCGGCACCCGCTTGCCGGCGCGGTCGGTCCAGACCTCGTACTCCTTGGCGTCGGTGAAGCTCGCCGGGAATTCGGCCGGGTCGCAGGAGGCGCTGGTCTCCGGGCCCCAACCAGGCCGGTGCGCACGGTCCTTGGCGACGATCACGGCCACCTTGGTCCGGCCGTCGACGTCGAGGGAGAACAGGACACGGCCGCCCTCCGCCCGCTCCACGCGGTAACCGGCGTGCGGCACCTCGGGCTGCTCGATCTCGAAGTACGCCTCCAGTCCCTCCTCGGGCGTCTCGCCCCCGTCGCCCTCGCTCCACCGCTCGCCGCCACCGGCCGCGTAGATCTCCCAGTCGCACTCCAGGGCCCGGGCCGCGGCGCCGGTGTCGACGAGTGCGGACCGGTCGTCCTTCTCCTCGTCCCAGGCCTTGCCGGGGATGTACAGCGGCCCGCTGTAGGGCGTCGGCGGTGCCGTGCCCTCGACGACCACGTCCTCCCCGGTCCCGGTGCCGCAGCCCACGGCCGCCACCGCCATCAGCGCCGACAGCGCCACCGCCCGGCCTCCGCGCATCCCCACCCCTGCCTCACCGACCACCGTCACGCACCTCCGACGCGCGGGGTGCGGAAAACGTTCGGTCCGGCGCGGGACGGGATGGAGGTCCGCCGGCGGACGGAGCGGAGACGACCGGCTCGGCGCGCGGTCTCCTGGCAGATCGCCGGACGGCTCGCGCGGGCAGTGCCCGGTTCGGCCCGCCGTCTCCCGACAGATCGCCAGACGGCTGGAGCGGGCAGTGCCCGGATCGGCCCGCGGTCTCCTGGCAGATCCGCCGGACGGCTCGCGCGGGCAGTGGCCGTTTCAGCGCACGGCCGTCCGGGAGTTCCGCCGGACGGCCCACCCCGGCGGCGGCCGGCTCAGCGTGCGGCCGCCTGGAAGGTGCGTCGGTAGGCCTGCGGGGACACGCCGATCGCCGCGTGCAGGTGCTGGCGCAGGGAGGCGCCGGTGGCGAAGCCGACCTCGCCGGCGATCTGGTCCACCGAGAGGTCGCTGGACTCCAGCAGATGGCGGGCACGGGCCACGCGCTGCTGGATCAGCCAGCGGCCGGGGCTCAGGCCCACCTCGTCGTGGAAGCGGCGGGCGAAGGTGCGCAGGCTCATCCGGGCGTGGGCGGCGAGGTCGGTCAGCGCGAGGGGCTCGGCGAGGCGCTCCAGAGCCCAGGCGCGGGTGGCGGCGGTGCTCGCGGCGCCGCTCTGCGGGACCGGCTGCTCGATGTACTGGGCCTGGCCGCCGTCCCGGAAGGGCGGCACGACACAGCGCCGGGCCACCGCGTTGGCCAGCTCGCTGCCGTGGTCGGTGCGGACGATGTGCAGGCACACGTCCACGCCGGAGGCCGCGCCGGCGGAGGTGAGGATGCGGCCGTCGTGGACGAACAGGACGTCCGGGTCCAGGTCGACCTGGGGATACAGGCGCCGGAAAGCGTCGGTGACCTGCCAGTGCGTGGTGGCCCTGCGGCCGTCGAGCAGGCCCGCCGCGGCGAGGACGAAGGCGGCCGTGCAGATCGACACGATCCGGGCGTCCGGGCGGATCAGCGCGAGAGCGGCGGCGAGTTCGGCCGGCAGCTCGGCGGGGATGTGCGCCGGAGTCATGGAGGCGACGACCACGGTGTCGGCCGTGGCGAGGATCTCCGGTCCGTACTGGACCCCGATCGTGAAGTCCGCGTTGCTGCGCACCGGTCGGCCGTCGACGCTGCACGTCAGGACTTCGTAGTGCCCGTCGGCGGCGCCGAAGATCCGGCTGGGGATGCCCAGCTCGAAGGGGTAGACGCCCTCCAGTGCCAGGACCACGACTCGCTCGACCCGCCGTTTCTCACGCATGGCACGATTCTATCGAAGGTTGGCAATCATGCCATTTTCCGGGGGGGCGGAGCCCGGCACGCTGGATCACCATGAGCACTGTGAACACCATGCGAGTCATCAGCCAGAACGTCCTCGGCGGCCCCGAGGTCCTGAAGGAGACCGAGGCGGAGCGGCCCGAGCCGCGCGCCAACGAGGTACTGGTCCGGGTACGGGCGGCCGGGGTCAACCCCACCGACTGGAAGCACCGCGCCACCGGCGGCTTCCTGGGTCAGCCGCCCTTCGTCCTCGGCTGGGACGTCTCCGGTGTGGTCGAGGCCGTCGGCATCGGCGTCGCCCGGTTCCAGCCCGGGGACGAGGTCTTCGGCATGCTGTCCTACCCGTACGGCCACGGCTCGCACGCCGAGTACGTGACGGCCCCGGCGCGCACCTTCGTGCACAAGCCGGCCTCGATCGACCACACCGAGGCGGGCGCGCTGCCGCTGGTCTCGCTGACCGCGTGGCAGGCGCTGGTGGAGTACGCCGACGTGCAGCCGGGGCAGCGGGTGCTGATCCACGCGGCGGCCGGCGGGGTCGGGCACGTGGCGGTGCAGATCGCCAAGGCGCGGGGCGCCTACGTGATCGGCACGGCGAGCGCGGGCAAGCACGAGTTCCTGCGCGGGATCGGTGTGGACGAGGCGATCGACTACCGGGAGACGGACTTCACCGACGCCGTCAAGGACGTCGACGTCGTCCTGGACACCCTCGGCGACGACACGTCCGTGCGCTCGCTGCGGGTGCTGCGGCCGGGCGGGATCGTGGTGTCGATCCTGCCGGTCGGGTCCTCGGAGTTCTTCGAGGAGGCCGAACGGCTCGGTGTGAGGGCGCTGCGCATGCTGGTGGACGCCTCCCACAGCGGGATGAAGGCGATCGCGGAGCTGGTGGAGGCGGGGAAGCTGCGCCCCGCGATCGCCGGCACCTTCCCGCTGGCCGATGCCGCCGAGGCCCATGCGCTCGGTGACACCGGCCGGACCACCGGGAAGCTGGTCCTGCTGACGGACTGACCCAGGAGGTCAGAAGGTGAGCACGGGCTTGATCGCCTTGCCCGTGCCCATGTCCCGCACCGCCTGGTCGATGTCCGCGAACGGATAGGCGCTGACCAGGCGGTGCAGCGGCAGCCGGCCCGCCTTGACCAGGTCGACCAGGGCGGGGATGAAGGACTGGGTCTCGGCGTCGCCGAGCGTGAGCCCGACGATCCGCTTGCCGCCGAGCAACCCGTTGACGTCGAGGGAGACCTCGGTGCCGAACGGCGGGGCGCCGACGACGACCAGCGTGCCGCGGGCGCCGAGCGCGTCGACGCCCCGGCGCAGCACGCCGACGTTGCCGGTGGTCTCCACGACGCCGTCCGCACCACGGCCGCCGGTGATCTCGGCGAGGGCCTCACCGAGGTCGCGCTCACCGGCGTCGACGGTGTGGGTGGCACCCAACTCCGTTGCCAGGGACAGGCGTTCGGCGACGCGGTCGACGGCGACGATCGTGGTGGCCGGGGTGAGGGCGGCGGCCATCACCGCGGACAGGCCGACCGCTCCGGCGCCGAGGACGACGACGGTGGCACCGGTGCGGGGCCTGAGCACGTTCCACACGGCGCCGACACCGGTCTGCACACCGCAGCCGAGCGGGGCGAGGGACGCGAGCGGCACCTCGGGGTCGACGTTGACGAGGCTGCGCTCGTCGACCAGCGCCTTCTCGGCGAAGGACGACTGGCCGAAGAAGTGGCCGCCCAGTTCCTCGCCGTCCCGGCTGATGGTGCTGCTGCCGTCGGCCCGGCGGCCGCCGATGAGGTTCAACGGCAGCCAGGTGGCGCAGTACGCCGGGTGGCCGCCGCGGCAGTTGCCGCACGCGCCGCACGACGTGAAGGACAGCACGACGTGGTCGCCCGGCGCGACACCGGTGACGGCCGAACCGACCGTCTCGACGACACCGGCGCCTTCGTGGCCGAGGACTCCGGGCAGCGGGAAGGGCAGTCCGCCGCTCGCCACACCGAGGTCCGTGTGGCACAGGCCGGCGGCCACCATCCGGACGACGGCCTCGTGGGGGCCGGGTTCGTCGAGCTGGACGTCGGCGAGGGTGAACGGCGCCCCGCCGGACTCGACGACGGCGGCGCGGGTGGGGATGGGCATCGCGGGAACTTCCTTTGCTTGTAGGCGCGTTCGGCTTCGCTTTCGGGCGCGTTCGGCCGAGCCGGGGCGGGGTGCGGTCAGTCGAGCGAGACGACGACGGACTTGGTCCTGGTGTAGGAGGCGAGGGCCTCGGGGCCGTACTCGCGGCCGAACCCGGAGTCCTTGACACCGCCGAAGGGCACGGCGGGGTCGAGCATCGCCCAGTCGTTGACCCAGACGATGCCCGCCTGGAGCTTGTCGGCGATGCGGTGGGCGCGGGCCAGGTTGCTCGTCTGGACGCCCGAAGCCAGGCCGTACGGCGTGGAGTTGGCGAGCCGGATCGCCTCCTCCTCGGAGTCGAAGGGCTGCACGGTCAGGACCGGGCCGAAGATCTCCTCCTGGATCACCCGGGAGTCGTTCGGCAGGTCGGCGATGACGGTGGGCTTGTAGTAGTAGCCGCCGTCCAGGTCGAGCCGTTCGCCGCCGCAGACGATACGGCCGCCCTCCTTGCGGGCCAGTTCGACGTACTCCTCGACCTTCTTCAGGTGCTTCTCCCCCGCCATCGGTCCGACGACGGTCTCCGGCCGTCGCGGGTCGCCGAGCGGCACGCCGGGCACGGCCTGTTGCAGGATGCCCAGCAGGGTGGCGTGGACCGAGCGGGCCACCAGCAGGCGCGGGCCGCCCATGCAGAACTGGCCGGAGTTGAAGACGAAGGCCTTGATGATCGCCCCGACGGCCTTCTCCAGGTCGGCGTCCTCGAAGACGATGTGGGCCGCGTTGCCGCCGAGTTCCATGGTGACCGGCGTGAGGGCCTCGCCGGCGACGCTCGCGGCGCGCCGGCCGACCGCGGTGGAGCCGGTGAAGGCGATCTTGTCGACGCCGGTGTGCCGCAGCAGCGCCTCGCCCGCGACCGGGCCGGCGCCGGTGACGACGTTGACCACGCCGTCGGGGACGCCCGCCCGCTGGAACAGCCTGGCCATGTACAGCGCGCTGAGCGGGGTCTCGTCGGCGGGTTTGTGCACGACCGTGTTGCCCGCCGCGAGCGCCGGGGCGATCTTCGAACCGGCGAGGATCAGCGGGAAGTTGAAGGGCGTGATCGCGGCGACCACTCCGAGGGGCTCGCGCCGGGTGTAGGCGAGGGCGTTCAGGGGGGTGTCGCGGTTCGCCCCGTGCAGGGTGTGGGCGAGGGCGGCGAAGTGCTCGTAGTCGTTGGCCGCGTTCGTCACGTCCACGGCGTGCGCCAGCGTGATCGGCTTGCCGACGTCGAGGCTCTCCAGCCGGGCGATGTCCTCGGCGTTCTCGCGGATCAGCTCGGCGACGCGGTGCAGGACCCGGCCGCGCTCCCGGCCGCTCAGCGCGGACCAGGAGCCGTCGTCGAAGGCGTACCGTGCCGCCGTGACGGCCGCGTCCACGTCGGCGGCGCCGGCCTCCGCGACCGTGGTCACGACAGTGCCCCGGGACGGGTCGACCACCTCGGTGCGCGCCCCGTCGGCAGCCTCGCGCCACTGGCCCCCGATGAAGAGCCGTCCGGGTTCGATCTCGAAGGGGGTCATCGCCACTCCTCAGCTCCATCGCCAAGATTTCAAGTAACAGGATTCCTGTTGGTCCGAAGTGTCATTACGGACAGGATTCCTGTCAATGCTCTACGCTGAACCCATGCTCGACTCCCAGGCGACCAAGGCGCCCCCGTCACTGCTCTACATGGTCAAACAAGTCGAACTCGTCGTCCGTTCCCGCCTGGACGAGCTGGTCAGGCCGTCCGGGATCACGGCGTTGCAGTACACGGCCCTGACGGTCCTGGAGCGGCACGACGGACTCTCGGCGGCCCAGCTGGCCCGCGACTCCTTCGTCACCGCCCAGTCCATCGCCGATCTCCTGCGGTCACTGGAGAACCGGGGCCTGGTGCGCCGGGAGCGCAATCCGCGCAATCGCCGCGAGCTGCTGATCCTGTTGACCGACGCCGGCCGGGAGCTGCTCGCGCAGTGCGCGGGGCCGGTCCGCGAACTGGAGGAGCGGATGGTCCGGGACCTCACGGCCCACCAGACGGAGCAGTTCCGCCAGGCGCTGTCCCGGGCCTGGCACGCCCTGTCCTGAGACCGGCCCGGACACCCGTCACGACACGGGCCCGTAATTCAGAGACATATGTCAATCGAACATGCTCAACTTCACTCCAACGAGGGTAACTTGCAGAGCGAGGAACGTTTTTGCGCTCACTGGGGCCCCGAGGAAACGGCCGCGCTCGTAATCTCGCCGCACGACGTCACCCCAGCCCCCGGTGACCTGCGAAGCCGCCGTCTGCTGAGCTGGTTGGAGGCGATGTCGTCGTGCAGCAGAAAACCGCGCCGCCCAGTCGACATCTGCGGATACACCAGGACCGGGGTCACACGGTGCTGGAGTTCCGCGGCGAGATCGACATCGCGGCGGCGCTGGAGATCGTCCCGTATCTGGACCGGGTGACCGGGCAGCACGGCTCCCGTGTGGTGATCGACCTGCGGCAGGTCGAGTTCTTCGACTGCTCCGGGCTGCGCCTGCTGTACCGCGCCCGCAGCCGGGTGCTCGACCGCGGCGGACAGTTGCACCTGGTCTGCGTCGACCCTCTCGCCCTGCGCATCATGCGGGTCACCGGACTGAACCGGCTGCTGCCCGCGCACGCGACACTGGACGCGGTCCTGGGGCAGTCCGAGGCCACGTCCGGCTCGCTGTGACCCACCGACCCTCCTGCTCGTCGATGCCGGCTGAGCTCCCTGCCTACGCGTGCGGCGGCGCGTCGAACAGGGCGCTGACGGACTCACCGTTGTGGATGCGCCGCACGGCCTCGGCGAGCGCCGGGGCGATGGACAGGATCCGCAGCTTGTCGGTGCGCTCCTCCTCGCTCACCGGCACGGTGTTGGTGCAGACGATCTCCAGGACGTCGGGCTGCTCCCCGATCCGCTTGAGCGCGCCGGCCGCGAACAGTCCGTGCGTACAGGCGACCCGGATCGAGCGCGGCCTCAGCTCCCTGAGGCGGTCCAGGAGTTCGAGGACGGTGCTGCCCTTGGCGATCTCGTCATCCAGCACGATCACATCGCGGTCGGTGACCTCGCCGATGACATCGCTGATGCTGACCCGGTCGTCGGCGAACCGCTGCTTGGCACCGGCGGCCACCTGCGCACCGATGAGCCGGGCGAACGCGGCGGCCTCCTTGGCGTTGCCGAGGTCCGGGGAGACGACGGTGGTCCGGGACAGGTCGTACTGCTGGAAGTGCGCGGCGAGTTCGCGCAGCGCGTGCAGATGGTCGACGGGCACCGAGAAGAAGCCGTGCACCTGCGGCGAGTGCAGCGTCATGGCGAGGACCCGGCTCGCGCCGGCCGCCACCATCAGGTCGGCGACGAGCCGTCCGCCCAGCGAGATGCGCGGGGCGTCCTTCTTGTCGGAGCGGGCGTAGGAGTAGTGCGGCATGACGACGGTGATCCGCTGGGCGGAGGCGCCGCGGGCCGCGTCGCACATCAGCAGCAGCTCCACGAGGTGCTCCTGGACCGGCTTGACCAGCGGCTGGACGAGGAAGACGTCCCGCTCCCGGCAGTTCGCCTGAAGCTGCACCTCCAGACAGTCGTTGGCGAACCGGCTGAGCCTGGTCGGGCTGAGGGGCACGCCGAGATGCGCGCAGACCTCCGCCGCCAGCTCAGGGTGGGCACTGCCACTGAACACGGCGATGTCTCGCACGATCCGCTCCTTGGATGATCATCTCGGGCTGCGGCCTCATGCTACTGACCGCGAACCCGGTCGCCGCGCCCACCGGGCAGCCACCGCCGTCTCGGCGCGGTCCCGGCGCCGGGACCGGCGGGAGCGGGGGCCCGATGATCACCGTGAGTCACCGACCCGGCGCGGGCGAGGGCCCACCGCCGAGCAAGGGACCGCGCGCACGGGCTCGCGCCGCGTGGACGTCGTGAACTCCGGCTCGGCCAGGGCGTGTTGTCACCAGGACACCGGCAGGTGCAGGGGGCTGCGGGTCATCTGGCCCACCCGCCATTCGATCGTCTCCGGCGTGAACTCGGCCCGCAGTCCGGGCAGGCGGACGGCGAGCTGGTGCAGGGCGAGTTCGAGCTCCAGTCGGGCGAGCCAGGCGCCGAGGCAGTGGTGGGGCCCGGCGCCGAAGGTGATGCTCGGCGCGGGAAGGGGCGCGGACAGGTCGGGCGGGCCCGGCGGGAACACGTCGGGGTCGCGGCCCGCCGCGTTGGTCTGGAGGGCGACCACGCTGCCCGCGGGGATCAGCACCCCGCCGACCTCGACGTCCTCGACCGCGCGCCGGATCAGACCGGGCAGCACCCTGCCCTCGCTGAGCGGGACGGTGCGCAGCAGCTGTTCGGCCGCGACCGCGGCGGAGTCCTCGTCGCGGGCGAGCAGCGGCCAGTCGTCCCGGCCGTCGGTGAGGAGGTAGACGACGGCGTTGCCGAGCGCGGTCATGGTGGTCTCGTGTCCGGCCACCACCAGCCCGCAGACCAGGGTGATCAACCGCCTTTCGTCGATGCCCAGTTCGCCGCCGGCCGCGACCAGTCCGCTCACCAGGTCCTCGCCCGGCTCCTTGCGCCGCTCGGCGACCAGCTCGGCGGCGAACGCGCCGAACTCCGTCATCGCCGTGACCACCTGCTCCGCCGGGTGCGCACCGCCGGACAGGGCGTGGTCCGCCCAGTGCCTGATCCGCTCGCGGTCCACGTGGTCGAGCCCCATCAGCCGGCAGATCACCGACACGGGCAGGGGCCGGGTGAACCCCTCGACGATGTCGGCCGGCCGCGGGCGCGCGGCGAAGTCGTCCAGGAGCGCGGCGACCACCGAACCGACCCAGGGCCGCCAGCGGGCGACGGCCCGGGGGGTGAACGCCCGCTGCACGGTGCCGCGCAACATCTGGTGGGCGGGGCCGTCCTGGTTGATCAGGCCATTGGGGTCGTCCAGCAGGTTCGGTACGACGAGCAGCGGCGGGGCGTTCGGCGCGTGCAGCGAACTCCGGTCGAACCGGGGGTCCATGAGAACCTGCCGCACCTCGGCGTACCGGGTCACGAGCCACACCGGGGTGCCGGTCGCGAGGGTGCCGAGCCGGGGCGGGCCGTGCTCGGGGAGGCTGATGCGGTGCATGGGGCGAAGGGGCCGGGACGTGCTGTCTGGACTCATCCGGTTCTCCAGAAGCGCCGGTTCTCTGAGGCAGTCCACGCTAGTGCGCCGTCCGTACCTCCGTCAGCGGTGGCAATCGGCCAACGCTCCGGTCTGACAGGGGCTTTGGAGGGCATGCGAACGGAAGGAAGGAGGGCCGTCGCATGACGACTCCCATCAGGCGCGTGTCCAAGCGCATGCCCGGCTGGGCGAAGTTGGTGAGCGCCGTCGTACTGGTGCTCGTCGTGTTCTTCGCCGGCATCCGGCTGAGCCTGCTCCCGGGGCTCAAGGACCTGTTCGGCACCGAGACCCACGACCGCTCGGGTCCCGCACTCCTGCAGTCCATCCAGGACCTCAGCCGCTACGACGCCGCTTCCGGCAATTTCCAGGTCGTGGTCGACCTGGAGAAGGACGCCGAGTACCTGCCCGACGCGATCCGCGGCACCCGCACCCTGTACGTCGGGGCCGGCACCGTCGACGCGTATGTCGACCTCGGCAAGGTCGGCGAGGACGACGTGACGGTCAACGAGGACCGTACGACCGCCACGCTGCACCTGCCGCACGCGCGGCTCGGCAAGCCCGCCCTGGACGCCGAACGCTCCTACGCGGTGTCCAAGCAGCGCGGTCTGCTCGACCGGCTGGGCGACCTGTTCTCCGACAACCCCAACGGCGAACAGGCCGTGCAGAAGCTCGCGGTGAAGCACATCGGCGACGCGGCCAAGGACAGCGGGCTGACCAAGCGTGCCGAGGCCAACACCACCGACATGCTCGAAGGCCTGCTGCGCTCCCTGGGCTTCAAGGAGGTGAGCGTCACGTTCGGGACCTGACCGGAGTGTGCCCCCGGCCCGCCGGGGGCGCGGCCGCATTCTCGGCCGGTTCGCGGGTAACCGGCGTACGACTCAAGGAAGTTAACGACTGGAGGACCGCATGGACCGTGCAGCCCTACGTCCACGTGCGGCGTTTCGCCTGCGCGCCACCAAGTCCGGTCCGCCCGATCCCGACCCCCCGAAGACCGAGCCGGACCCGTCCAGGGCCGACGGGTCCGGGGCCGCTCCGGAGAAGAAGCGCGGCCCGCTGGCCTTTCTGCGCCGACTGTTCGGGATGACGGTGGCGTTCGCCTTCATGGTGGCCTTCGCCGTCGTGCTGGCCCGGCTCACCCTGGAGCCCTCGCCCGCGTCGGAGGCACTGACCCACACCAATCTGCATCCGGGGCGCTCCCTGCGCGCCTACCTCGACCAGCCCGAACTGCGGGACGCCGTCAAGCAGGTCGGCGGCAACGTGGTGCTGGGCATCCCCTTCGGCATCCTGGTCCCGGTGCTGGCGCCGCGGACCCGCGGTCTCCTGCGGGTGCTCCTGCTGACGGCCGTGGTGATGCTGCTGGTGGAGTTCGCGCAAGGGGCGCTGATCACCGGGCGGGCCTTCGACATCGACGACGTCATCCTCAACACCACCGGGGCGCTGATCGGCTACCTCCTGATCGGGCGCCGGCTGAGCCGGGCGGTGCACCGCTGAGGTCAGCGGACCGCCAACTGCACGATGGCCGCCGTACCCGCCACGACGACGAGTCCGCGCAGGACCGCCGGGTGGAGACGGCGGCCTGTCGCGGCTCCGGCCCGGCCACCCACCGCGGAACCGGCCGCGAGCAGCGCGACCGCCGTCCAGTCGAAGTCGGCGACGACGAGGAAGAACAGCACGGCGACCGTGTTCACGACGGCGACCAGGACGTTCTTGACGGCGTTCAGGCGCTGGAGGTCGTCGTCGAGGCGCAGGCCCATCAGAGCCACGTAGATGATCCCCTGGGCGGCGGAGAAGTAGCCGCCGTAGACGCTGGCCAGCGTCAGGCCGACCAGGAGCGGCGGGCCGCCGTCGGCGGGCACGCGACGGCCCGTGCGGGCCCGGCGTGCGCGCAGCCTCCGGGCGATCAGGGGCTGGAGGACGACCAGGACGAGCGCGAGGCCCACCAGGACCGGCACGATCGCCTCGAACGCCTTGGCGGGCAGCACCAGCAGGAGCATGGCGCCGGTCAGGGCACCGACGACCGCGCCGGCGCCCCAGGTCAGGACACGTCCGCGCTGGCCCGCCAGTTCGCGCCGGTAGCCGATCGCCGCGCCGATCGAGCCGGGGATCAGGCCGAGCGCGTTGGAGACCGTGGCGGTGACCGGCGGCAGTCCGACCGCGAGCAGCACCGGAAAGCTGATCAGCGTTCCCGATCCGACGGCGGCGTTGACGGCGCCGGCGCCCAGGCCCGCGGCCAGGACGGCGAACAGCTCTCCGAGACCTTCCATGGGGGGAGCCTAGGAACCGGACGCTTCGGCACCGGCCGAAGGGTCCCGCGCGCCCCGCCGGGACGGGTCTAGTGCCGGGTCCAGGTGAACTTGTCCCCGCCGACCCAGCGCACCACGTCCGGGTCGTCGAGGTCGTGGATCGTGATGCCCCACGCGGCGGCGGCCGCCAGGACGTCGGTGAGGTCTCTCGCCTCACCGACCACTTCTCCGTCGATCTCCACGATCCGGAAGGGCGGTGTCGCGGGCTGCACCCCGAGCACCATGATCCGCGGACGGGAGATGTACGGGCTCGCGCTTTCGGTCATGCAATAGAGCGTAGAGCGCATTGCGCAAGAGGGACACGAGAGGGCAAACCACCTTCTCTGCTCGCCGTGCGAGCCCCGCCCGGCGGGGGAACCCTGGAGGAGGAGGTGGCGATGGACCCCGTGCAGGCACTGGACCGGATCGCTTTCCTGCTGGAGCGGTCCCTGGCACCGACGTACCGCGTGCGCGCCTTCCGTACGGCCGCCCGGGTGCTGTCGGCACTGCCCGCGGAGGAGGTGCGCGAACGCGCGGAGGCCGGGACGCTGGAGTCGCTCAAGGGGGTCGGCCCGAAGACGGCGAACGTGGTGCTGGAGGCCCTGGCCGGAGAGGTCCCCGGCTATCTGGAGAAGCTGGAGCGCGAGGCCCCCGCCGGACCGCCCGTCGAGGGCGGGCAGCAGCTGCGGGCACTGCTGCGCGGCGACTGCCACGTGCACTCCGACTGGTCCGACGGGGGCAGCCCGATCGAGGAGATGGGGCGCACCGCGGCGGAGCTCGGCCACGAGTGGACGGTCCTGACCGACCACTCCCCCCGGCTGACCGTGGCCCGCGGCCTGTCCCCCGAACGGCTGCGCGAGCAGCTGGACGTGGTGGCGGAGCTGAACACCACCTGGGCTCCCTTCCGGCTGCTCACCGGCATCGAGTGCGACATCCTCGACGACGGCTCGCTCGACCAGGAGGAGGAACTCCTCGAACGGCTCGACGTCGTGGTCGTCTCCGTGCACTCCAAGCTGCGCATGGACGCCCGCTCGATGACCCGCCGCATGGTGGCCGCCGTGCGCAACCCGCACGCCGACATCCTCGGGCACTGCACCGGACGACTGGTCACCGGCCGCGGGCGGCCCGAATCGCAGTTCGACGCCGACGAGGTGTTCGCCGCCTGCGCCGAGTCCGGCACGGCCGTGGAGATCAACAGCCGGCCCGAGCGGCTCGACCCGCCCCGCCGGCTGCTGCGCAGGGCCGTGGCGGCGGGCACCCTGTTCTCCGTCGACACCGACGCGCACGCGCCCGGCCAGCTCGACTGGCAGATCCTCGGCTGCGCCCGGGCCGAGGAGTGCGGGGTGCCCGCCGAGCGCGTGGTCACGACCTGGACCCTGGACCAGCTGCTGGACTGGACGAGGGAGGGGCGGGTGCCGTCCGGAGTGATCGGCTCCTGACGTGGTACACGCACTGCGACGCACCGGTGAACGAGGAGGACGGGCCCATGGAACGCGCGGCCGTGTTCGACGTCGACGGAACCCTGGTCGACACCAATCACCTCCATGTGACGACCTGGTGGGAGGCGTTGCGCCAAGCGGGTCACCAGGTCCCGATGCACGCCGTCCACCGCGCCGTGGGGCTCGGCTCGGAGGATCTCGTCGCCCACCTGATCGGCGAGGAACGGGCCAAGGAGGAGGCCGCGGAACTGAGCGCCGCCCACACGACCCTGTACGGCCAGTACTTCGACCGGCTGCCCGCGCTGCGGGACGCCGGGCGGCTGCTGCGGCGCCTGGACGGCCAGGGCTGGACGGTGGTCCTGGCGACCTCGGCGGGCGGCGCGGAACTGTCCGCGCTGCGCCGCGCGATCGACGCGGACGACGCCATCACCGCCACCGCGAGCGCCGACGACGTCTCCGAGGGCAAGCCCGCCCCGGAACCCGTCGAGCACGCCCTGGAACTGGCGGGCGTGCCGGCCGAGCGGGCGGTGTTCGTCGGCGACACCGTGTGGGACATGAAGGCGGGCAGCCGGGCCGGGGTGCGCTGCGTGGGCGTGCTGTGCGGCGGCATCCCGCGCGCCGACCTCGTGGAGGCGGGCGCCGAGGCGATCTATGACGATCCGGCACAACTGCTCGCGTCCCTCGCGGACAGTCCGTTCGCGCGGCTGGCGTCCGAGCGGTGACGCAGCTCACGTCATAACGCGACAGGACGGGGAACACGGAGAAGTGGTTCCCCGTTGAACCACACGTGGGTGCGGACGGGACAGTGTCCCCGGGCCTCACCTTTTGCCCACAGGGACGATCGTTCGGCTGAAGTCCTGTGGAGCCTTTCGCCGAGAGGCGACCGCCGTCCGCACCCACCTCAGGACCGCCCCGACCGTGATTCCCCCGTCCGGTCGGGGCTCTTTTTCTGCCCCGGACCGGCACGAAGAGGCTCAGTGGTGCGAGGGATCCGCAGGCGAACGGGCGCGGGCTTGACTTCGAGAGCACTCCAATTCGTAGCGTTCCTGGACATGAGCACTGCACAGCACAAGATCGGATCGGGCTTCGACGCCCGCAGCACCGCCGACGACGTCCTCGCCGGCCTCGACCTCACCGGGAAGCTCGCCGTCGTCACCGGCGGCTACTCGGGACTCGGCCTGGAGACCACGCGTGCGCTCACCAAGGCGGGCGCCCGGGTGGTCGTACCGGCTCGCCGTGTCGCCGTGGCCCAGGAGGCCGTGGCGGACCTCGACGGCGTCGAGGTGGACGAACTGGACCTCGGCGACCTCGACAGCGTGCGCGGCTTCGCCGAGCGGTTCCTCGCCGGTGGCCGCCCGATCGACTTCATGATCGACAACGCGGGGATCATGGCCTGCCCCGAGACCCGGGTCGGGCCCGGCTGGGAGGCGCAGTTCGCCACCAACCACCTCGGGCACTTCGCGCTGGTCAACCGGCTGTGGCCGGCGATCGCCCCCGGCGGCGCCCGTGTCGTGTCGGTCTCGTCCCGCGCCCACCACTTCTCGGGGATGCGCTGGGACGACGTCCAGTGGGAGCGGGGCTACGACAAGTGGCAGGCCTACGGACAGGCCAAGACCGCCAACGTGCTGTTCGCCGTCCACCTGGACAGGCTCGGCCGGGACGCCGGTGTGCGCGCCTTCGCCCTGCACCCCGGCGGCATCCTCACCCCGCTGCAACGCCACCTCGCCCAGGCCGAGATGCGGGAGCGCGGCTGGATCGACGAGGACGGCAACCTCGTCGACCCGCAGGCCTTCAAGACCCCGCAGCAGGGCGCGGCCACCCAGGTGTGGGCGGCGACCTCGCCCCAACTGGACGGTCTCGGCGGCGTCTACCTGGAGGACTGCGACATCGCCGAGCCCGCTGTCGACGGCGACCAGTCCGGCGGCGTCCGCGACTGGGCGACGGACCCGGAGCAGGCGGCCCGGCTGTGGACGCTGTCGGCGGAACTGACGGGCGTCGACGCGTTCGCGGGCTGAACCGGCCCGCACGGCACCCGCCAGCACGCTCCCCGGCAGCGGGCCGCCCTCAGGCCACCCGGCAGTAGACACCCGTCCTCCGGCGTTGCGAGGCGTCGGCGAGCGCGGCCAGAGCGGTCACGATGCCGTGGGCGATCTCCGCGGCGATGACCTCGCCGTCCTCGGCTCGCCGCGCGACCCACGACCGGGCGAGGTCACGGAGCCGGGGCGCCTCGGCCCCGGCGAGCGCGGCGCACAGCCGCGGCGAGAGCGCGAACACCAGACACCCCGTGTCGTCCTCGGCGATGGCACGGGGTTCGCCGGCCGCCACCAGGTCCGCGAAGTCGCCGCCGGCGAGCAGGCACTCCCACTCGACCACCGCCTCCTCCACGTCGAAGTTCCCCGCGCGGAGCGACGCGCTCGCGGGTTCCGGCCCGGTCCGCAGGGCGCGGGCCGCCGTCCTGTCGTCCGGTGCCGTGAAGAACTCGACGACCACGCTCACCGTCAGTCGTCGTCCTCGCCCGCGGCAGCGGGGTCGAGGTCCTCGCCGACGGTGTACGTGTCCTTGACCTTCACCTCGGACACGCCCCGGCCCTCGGGGAAGACCCGTCGCCAGTCGCCGACGACGTGCAACTCGTCGGTACCCATGGCGCGGACGACCATCAGGCCCTCCTCGTGCGCCTTGTACGCCTTCATCCAGAGGTTGGCGAAGGCCTGGGAGCGGATCAGGTGCATCCAGTCGGGGCGGTAGAGCTCCCGGTTGTAGTTCGACTCCCCCATGGTGGAGACGAACTTGGAGTACATCGCCTTCACGTACTCCAGCGTCACCTCGTCGTCCTCGGCGATCGCCCGGTCCCGGGCGTCCTTCAGCGCGACACGGAACTTCTCCAGCAGGCTCTCGGTCGCGCCCGAGGTGAACGACTCGTGGATCTGCGGCGGGTCACACAGCCCGTACCTCGGACCCGACAGGCGCAGCAGCAGGCGCAGGGTCGGTTCGGTGACCCAGAGGGGGCCGGGTTCGTCGCGGTTGCCGATCGGGTTGGGCAGGTGGTCCTCGTGGTCCCACTCGGGCGGGGTGATCAGATGGACGCCGGCCCTGCGGCGGTCGTGGTCGAAGCCGGTGGAGTGCTCCAACTGGCCGATCGGCAGGTGGGTCTTGAGCGCCGACAGATACGCGCCGTTGATGTCGAGGGCGGTCACCTCGTGGGCGCCGGGCGGGAGCTCGGCACGGGCCCACTTGGGGCGGGCCTCCCAGATCCGGTCGGCGCCGCGGGCGGTCTGCTTGCGCAGGATGTCCGGGATCCAGGGGTGCGCCACGACGTCGTAGCGGCCGCCCTTGCGGGTCTCGTCCAGCAGCGCCATGGCGTCCGGGATCGCCCGTTTGACCAGGGCCGCGGTCGCCGCCTCCAGATCACCGTCGTGCTTCTCCAGGGCCGCGGCCACCGCGGTCCCGATCAGGTCGGTCTCCTGCGTGGCGGCGGTCTGGAGACGACGGCCGACCGGGACGACCCGCACGGGCTCGGCGGCACGGTCGGCACGCGTCCGGACGGGGGCGCGGCGCCCGGCGGCGGCCCGCCCGGGAAGGGCCTCGGCCTCGTGCTCGGCACGGTGGCGCTCCGGGGAGGCGGACCGGGGGCTCTCGGCACGGCCGGCCTCCGCTGGCGTCGGCCGGGCGCCCTCGGCCTGCCCGGGGTCCGGCTCCGCCGCGGGGGCGTGTTCGGTCGGATCAGGTGCCGCCGAGTCCGTCGTACCGCAGTCGGCCGGGTCGAGGTGCTGGGGGAACCCGGCGACCTGATGGTGGGCCGGAGCGCCGCACAGCACGCACGGCCGGGGCGCGGCGAGGGCCTCGACCTCGTCGGACTCGCCCGCGTCGGGACCGGCGGCCCCGGACTCCGTTTCCCTGGCGTCGTCGGGGTCGTCCTCGGCGGCGGGGGTGTCGAGGGCCGCCTGCGCCGCGAGCTTGGTACGGGCCCCCTCCAGGAAGTACGCGTACTTCTCGCGCACCTCCCCGGCCGGGTCCCGTCCCGTCTCCCACCCGCCGACGGTGGACGGACTCACGCCGAGGGCCTGGGCCACCTGGGCGCGGGAGAGCCGCAGCCCCTCCCGCAGTTCGCGTCGCACGTCGGCGGGCGGCAACGGCACCTCCTGGCGGGCGGCGGCCAGCAGCGCGTCGATCGCCTCGAAGCCGGTCATCGGGTCACCGCCGCGGATCCCTGGGTACGGCGCCGGCGCGCGGGCAGGGTCTCGCACGCCCGGGTAGGTCCGGCGAGCAGGTCCAGCACGTCGATGCCGAAGTGCGTGGCGAGCGCGTCGCAGTCGGCCAGGCTCCAGGCGGCGCTGCCGGACTGACGGCGGCTCACCTGCGCCTGGCTCACCCCGAGGGCGACGGCGACGTCCGCCTGTGACTCACCCGTCGCGTGCATCAACGCGGCGACCGAAGACCTCACACGTTCTCCCAAGGACAGTCCCACCCCATCCACCCTACCTGGCCTCATGCGTCAACCGTATGAACCATGCCGTGGGCGCAATCGCGGCGTCGCATGCCGTGGCCCGGGTACTCGGGGCGTTCCCGTCGAAGCGGCATGCCCGAGAGGAGCCGAAGGTGAGCAGGATTGTGGTGACGGGCGCGACCGGCAACGTGGGCACGAGTGTGGTGCGTCTGCTGTCGGAGGATCCGGAGGTCGACTCCGTGCTGGGGCTGGCGCGGCGGATCCCTGACTGGTCGCCCCGGAAGACGGAGTGGTCGGCGGTGGACCTGGCGTCCGAGCGGACCGATCTGGCGAAGGAGTTCGCGGGCGCGGACGCGGTGGTGCATCTGGCCTGGGCGTTCCAGCCGACGCACGACCCGGCGACGACCTGGCGGACGAACGTCCTCGGTTCGATCCGGGTGTTCGAGGCGGTGGCGGCGGCCGGGGTGCCGGCGCTGGTGCACGCCTCGTCGGTCGGCGCGTACTCGCCGGGCCCGAAGGACGCGGCCGTGGACGAGTCGTGGCCGACGCACGGCTGGCCGGACGCCGCGTACTGCCGGGAGAAGGCGTATCTGGAACGGGCCCTGGACACGTTCGAGCGGGACCATCCCGAGGTGCGGGTGGTGCGGATGCGGCCGGCGTTCCTGTTCAAGCGGGAGTCGGCGAGCGAGCAGCGCCGGATCTTCGGCGGCCGGTTCCTGCCGGGCTCGCTGGCCCGCCCGGAGCTGCTGCCGTTCCTGCCCGACATCCCGGGGCTGCGGGTGCAGGCACTGCACACGGACGACGCGGCGAAGGCGTACCGGCTCGCGATCCACTCCGATGTGCGCGGAGCCTTCAACCTGGCGGCCGAACCGCCGGTCGACGCCGAACTCCTCGGTGAGACGCTGGGCGCCCGCCGGGTCCGGATGCCCCGCGGCGCGGTCCGCTCGGCGGTCGCCGCCGCCTGGGGGCTGCATCTGCTGCCCGCCTCGCCGCATCTCTTCGACGCGGTGCTGCGGCTGCCGCTCATGGACTGCACCCGTGCCCGCACGGAGTTGCGCTGGCGGCCGGACCACACGGCCCATGAGGTGCTGGAGGAGTTCCTGAAGGGCCTCCAGCAGGGCGCCGGGGCCGACACGGAACCCCTGCGGGGGCGCAAGGTGGGCTGACAGCACGACGCCGGTGCCGTCCGAGGACGGCACCGGCGTCCGCGCCGGGACGGTCAGCCGGTGGGCTCGTCCGGCACCGGGTGCTCGGACTGGACGTTCCCTGAGCGCGGGGCGCCCTGGCGGCCGGTGCCCGCCTCGTCGGTGTCGGGGACGTCGGTGTCGGACTGGTCCTTCTCCGCGTCACCGTTGTCGGCGTCGCCCTGGTCGGCGGCGGCCTCGTCGGGAGTCGCCTCCCAGGGGTCCTCGCCCTCACCTGCCACCTGGTCCGGCATGTCCCGCGGTACGGGCTCGCCGTCGGGGCCTATGCGGTGGTGGTCGGCCATGGCGTCCTCCCTTCTCGTCGTGTGAACTTGCCGTACGGACTCAGCCGTACGGGCGACACGCGAGTACCTCTGCCCCCACCGGTGAAACCCCTAGGCGAAACCCTCAGTGCGGGGCCCGCTCCTCCAGGGCCGTGCGCCAGGCCGGGTGAGGGCCCTCGGGCGCGGGCTCGGGGCGACGGCCGCCGCGGCCGAAGAAGTCGGCCAGGGGCAGGATCGCGGCGCCCACCGTGACCGCGTCGGGGCCGAGCCTGCCGAGGTCGATGGTGACCTTCTCGGCGGGGTGCCTCAGGGCGTAGGAGGCGGCGTGGCGGCGTACGGCGGGCAGGAAGCGGGTGCCGAGCTGGAGACCGGCCCAGCCGCCGATGAGGATGCGCTCGGGCTGGAAGAGGTTGATCAGGTCGGACAGCCCGGCGCCCAGGTACTCGGCGGTCTCCTCCAGCACGGACAGCGCCACCGGGTCGGCCGCTCGGTCGTCGGTGGGGTAGGCGGCGGCCAGCATCGCGGTCAGCGCGGTCTCCTCGTCGGTGCCCTCGGCCGGCCGGCCGCCCGCCTCGCGCCAGCGGTCCAGGAGCGACTCGGCGCCCGCGTACGCCTCCAGGCAGCCGAGCGCACCGCAGCGGCAGCGGCGCCCCCGGACCCGTACCGTCAGATGCCCCCATTCGACCGCCCGGCCGTTCTCCACCTCGGGCGTGACCAGGCAGGCGCCGACGCCGGAGCCGAAGAGGACGACGACCGCGTTGTGCGCCCCGCGGCCGCCGCCGAACCACATCTCGGCCTGGCCGAGGGTCTTGGCGCCGTTGTCGATGAAGTAGCGGACGGTGTCCGGCAGCGGGGAGCTGGAGCGGAGCAGGGCCTCCAGCGGGACGGCGTCCCAGCCGATGGTCTGCCCGTGGACCACGGCGCCCCGGTCCGGGGTGTGCTCGACGATGCCGGGGACGCCGATGCCGACGCCGAGGAGCTTCTCGGGAGCGGTACCGGAGGCGGCGAGCACCTCGGCGACCCCGTCGCGGATGTGCTCGACGATGCCCTCGACGTCGTACCGGCGCTCGGTCAACGGGCGTTCCGCGCGGGCGAGTTCGGTGAGGGTCAGGTCGAACAGCTCGACGCGCACCCGGGTCTCGCCGACGTCCACGCCGATCATGTGTCCGCTGCCGGGCGCCACTCTCAGCAGGGTGCGCGGCCGGCCGCCGTCGGAGTCGACGCTGCCGGCCTCCTCCAGCAGGCCGTCGGCGACCAGGTCGGCGACGACGTTGCTGACAGATCCGGAGCTGAGGCCGGTCGCCGGGCCGAGCTCGAAGCGGCTGAGAGGGCCGTCGAAGTACAGCCTTTGCAGCACGGCCGTACGGTTGGCCCGCCGCAGATCCCGCACCGTGCGCCCGTTCCGCCCCGCCATATGGCCCCCTTCGAACCCTGTCCGACCTGCAACATACCCCCGCGGGGACACTTTCCAAAGCCCTTAATTCACGATGTGAACTATGAGAGTTCCGCGATCTCGGCCAGCGCGGCCTCCAACTGCGGCGCAACCGCTTCCTGTCGCCACCGGCGCTGCTCCTCGTCCATCTCGCGCGGGACGGTCTCGGTGAGCATGATCAGGTAGAGGTAGGCGCGGTAGAGCGCGTAGCGCAGCCGGGCCGGGACGTCGAAGTCCGCCCGGCCGCCCGCTCGCCGGTATCCGGCGAGGAACGCCTCGTCGGTCCTGATGTCGCCGAGCAGCGCGAGGGAGACGAAGTCGGCGAGGGGGTCGCCCCAGAACATGCGCTCGCCGTCGATCAGTCCGCCGATCCGGGGCTGTCCCGCCACGCGTTCCACCAGGATGTTGCCGTTCCACAGGTCGAAGTGGACGAGGCGCGGGACGGTCACCTCCTCCAGCGCGAAGTGGCCGGGCGCAAGGGCGGCGGCCACCTCGTCGACGGGGCGGGGCAGTTGGGCGCCGTAGTCGCGGGCGTCGTCCAGGACCGCGTCGAGCATCCCGGTGAACGCGGTCCGCCAGTCGGGGACGAGCGGGCCGAGGGCACCGGAGGGGTAGCCGAACGCGGTCCCCCGCACGCGGTGCAGCCGAGCCACCTGGCGGCCCAACTCCTCGCGCAGACGGGCCTGTTCGGAGCCCGTGAACCGGCCGTCCCACGGGTCTCCGGGGACGGCCGTCATCAGCAGGTCCCGCCCGAGGACGACGACCCGGGGCGCCGGCACCTCGGCCTCGGCGGCGCCGCGGTAGAACTCCGCCTCGGACACGAGGAGTCGGCGCTCGTGCCGCAGCCCGGGGACGCTCGGCGCGGGCGGCACCTTCAGCACATGCCGGGTGCCGTCGTCGAGGACGAGTTCCTCGACCGTGTTGTAGGTGCCGCCGGTCAACGGGCGCACACGGGTGAGGCGTTCGGGGGGCAGGCCCGCCTCCTCCAGGATGTGCCGGGCCCTCGCCCAGGAGTCCACCACCGTACGCCCACCCCTCCCCTGCGCCGCGCTCCGGTCAGCCGGCCGCGTGCACGTCCTCGACGCACCGGCCCTCCGCGATCAGGGCGTCGCGCCGCTTCTCGGCGGTCGCCGCGTCGGCGTCCGCCGTGTGCTTCCGGTACAGGGTACGGAACGCACCCCGGGCACCCGGCGCCGTCCGCACTCCGCGCACCCGGCGCACCCGGCGCCGTCCGCGCCCCGTCGCCGCGGGACGTACGCCCGGACCCGGCGACGAGCAGGTCCCGGACCTCGGCGGCGACGCGGTGCCGGCATCCCGCGGGGCCCGCTGAAGGCGGGCCTGACCGCCCTCCGCCCCGTGGACGAAATTCGCTGGCCCCTCGCCCCGGGAGCCACCTACCCTCTCGAACCTAGAGGCACTAGTTTTTTCACCTTCAGCTTTCGGCTGTAGCATGGCGCCCCCAGGAGGTTCCCATGAGATCACTCACCGAGCGCGACATCCGCGCGTCCTTCGTCAACTGCTCGAAGGGCGAGGCCAAGCGGGTGGCCGTACCGCACGACCTCGACGAACGTCCGTGGGACGACCTGGACTTCTTCGGCTGGCGAGATCCCGGAGCACCCGACCGGACGTATCTCGTCACCGAGCATCGAGGGCGGCTCGTCGGGCTGTCGATGCGCCTGACCTCCGCGCACCGCGGCTTCCTGCACCGCAGCATGTGCTCGCTGTGCCTGACGACGCATCCGGGAGGCGGTGTCTCGCTGATGACGGCCCGCAAGGCCGGTGCGGCGGGGCGCGAGGGCAACTCGGTCGGCCTGTACATCTGCACCGACCTGGCCTGCTCGCTCTACGTCCGCGGCAAGAAGAGCCCCCAGAGCACGCTGCGGATCGAGGAGAGTCTCAGCGTGGCGGAGCAGGTCGCACGGACCACGGGCAACCTGTCCGCCTTCCTCGACAAGCTGGACGCGTGAGCCGGTCCGCGGCGAGCACGCTCTTGCCGCGGTTCACGCGCCGCTCCGGCCGCTCACGGGCGGCGCGCGCCTCGGCGGGCGGCAGCACGGGCCCGGCAGGCACCCGGTAGGCGCCCGCCGCGACCCGCGCGGGGTGCCCGGACCTGCCCCCGGGAACGGCGGCGTCCGGGCGCCCTCGGTCACACCGTGCGCGAGGCCCCCGGCCGCCACTGCGGGTCGCGGCCCAGGAAGGCGAGCAGCGCGTCGGCCCTGCCGGAGCCGGCCGGCACCTCGAGAGCCGGTGCGAACACCCGGTAGGAGTCGCGGAGGTGGTCCACCAGGTGTTCCGCGACCGGCCAGATCCCCTCGGCGAGCTCCTCCGTCAGCGGCCGGTCCTGGCCGGTCGCCACGGCGATGTCCCAGGCGTGCACGGCCGCGTCCATGGCCGCCGCCCCGGCGGCGAGGTGCGGCGGGAGCGGCCCGAGCGGTGTCGGCACCTCGGTCGCGTCGGCGGGCAGGGCCCGGTACGCGCCCTCGACCATGCGCAGCACCTCCTCCAGCTCCGCCGACGGGTCAGCCGCGAGCGCGTCGGCCGGGTCGAAGGGGTCGGAGTCCGGACGGCCACCGGTGATCGCCAGGCCGTATCCCTGCTGGTCGATGCGGGCATGATTGAGAACCTGCCGCGCGGTCCACTCGGAACACGGCGTCGGCGCGCCCCACGCCGACGGCGGGACCGCCGCCACCACCTCGCGCACATAGCCGTGCGCCGCCATCAGAACCTCGAGCCCCCGGGTGTCCGCCATCACTGCTCTCCCCACATGCCGTCGACGGGTTTGTGCTAACAATTTAGGCGGTATTGCGGACAGTTACGGTCCGCAATGCTTGAAAAAGATGCGACTGTGGAAGAGGGACAGCCTGAGGATGCGAGATGTACGTGAGTGGACGGCGTTCCTGATGCGCTGGGTGAAACGGCGCCGGGACCCGGTGGTCGTGCAGACGCTGCGGTCGGCGGCCGCGGCGACGGTCGCCTACGTCATCGCGCTCCGGCTCAGTCCCGAGGCGGCCCCGCTCACCGCGCCCCTGACCGCGCTCCTGGTCGTCCAGGTCACCCTCTACGCCACGCTCACCAACGGCATCCGCCGGGTCAACGCCGTGGTGACCGGCGTCCTCGTCGCCATCGCCTTCAGCCTGCTGGTCGGCCTGACCTGGTGGAGTCTCGGCCTGCTGATCCTGGCCGCGCTGGCGGTCGGGCGTCTGGTCAGGGTCGACGAGTACGTCCCCGAGGTGGCGATCAGCGCGATGCTGGTCCTCGGCGTCACCACCGTCGGCGACACCGCCTGGGCGCGGGTGCTGGAGACGCTGATCGGCGCGGTCGTCGGGCTCGCCTGCAACCTGCTGCTCGCGCCGCCGGTGTGGGTGGACGAGGCGGGCGAGTCGATCGAGGGGCTGGCGCGCCGGGTACGCCAGCTGATGCTGAGCATGGGCGAGGAGGCCGCGGGCCGCACGCCCGTCGAGCGCGCCACCGAGCGGCTGTACGAGGCGCGCCGTCTGGACCACGACATCGTCGAGGTGGACGGGGCCCTGAAGCAGGCCGAGGACAGCCTGCGACTCAACCCGCGCGTGAAGGAGGGCCTGCTGCACCGGGTGGTGCTGCGGACCGGTCTGGACACGCTGGAGATCTGCACGGTCGTGCTGCGGGTGCTCGCGCGCACCCTGACCGACCTCGCCAAGGAACGCGAGTCCGAGCCGTTGTTCGCGCCGCAGGCGGGCGCCGCCGTGGAGCAGTTGCTGTCGGAGATCGCCGACGCGGTGGTGAGCTTCGCGGTCCTGGTCACCACGGACGTCACACTGAGCGCCGAGTCCGCCGAGGAACGGCTCGCCTCCCAGCTGCGGCAGGCCTCGGCCACCCGCGACAAGCTCGCCCAGCTGCTCCTGGAGGAGGTCCAGCGCGACGTCCGCCAGTGGCAGTTGCACGGCGCCGTGCTGACCGAGGTCAACCGGATCCTGGACGAGCTGGACACCGAGCATCGCTCGCGCCGGCTCCTGGAGGAGCTGGACCGCACCTCACGGGAGCAGCGCGAGCGGATGCCGCGGTTGACCCGCGTGCAGGAACGGCTGCGCAGGAGCCGCCGTCCCGCTCTCGCCCGTCGTCCCAGGTGACGCGGCCCCTGTCCGGTCGAGCGTGACCTGTGCGGCCGTTTGCACGGGCGGGGTGGTCCGCGTCAGGGTGGGGGCGGCCGAGGCAACCGACCACTCGAGGTGTGTGCATGGGCAGGGGCGACTGGAGCAGGCGTCGATTCGTCGGCGCCCTCGCGGGGACGGCGGTCGCGGCGGCGGGCTGCGGCGACACGCCCGGCCCCCGGGCGTCGGCACCCGCGACGACCCCGGCCGCCCGCGCCCCGCGGGCGAGCACTCCGGGCGCGTCAGCGACACCGGCCGGCCCCCGCCCCCTGTACCTCGGCACGTACACCTCCGTCGAGGGCGGCGGCTCGGGCATCGGCGTCGCGACGTACGACCCGGTGACCGGCGAGGTGAAGGGGGCGAAGACGATCGAGGGCGTCCGCGACCCCTCGTACCTCGCCCTGCATCCGAACGGTGACACGCTCTACGCGGTCAACGAGCGGGACCAGGGCGCCGTGACCGCCGTACGGCTCTCCGACCGCGAGGTGCTGGGCAGCCGCGCCACCGGCGGCGCCGCACCCTGCCATCTGTCGGTGCATCCGGGCGGGCGGTGGCTGCTGAGCGCCCACTACGGCTCCGGCAGCGTGGCCGTGCACCCCCTCGACGCCTCGGGGGCGATCGGCGAGCGCGCCGACCTCGTCACCCACTCCACTCCCGCCCCGGGCCCCGGTCAGGACGGTCCGCACGCCCACCAGATCGTCACGAGTCCCGACGGCGGCCATGTGCTCGCGGTGGACCTGGGGACCGACACCGTCTACAGCTACCGGCTCGACGAGCGGACCGGGAAGCTGACCGAGGTCGCGCGGGCGCGGACCCGGCCGGGCGCCGGACCGCGCCATCTGACCTTCCACCCCGGGGGCCGGTACGCCTACCTGGCCGACGAGCTCGACAACACCGTCGCCGTGTGCGCCTACGACGCACGGACCGGCCGCCTCACCATCGGTGAGACCCGGCCCACGGGCACGGGGTCGGGCACCAACTACCCCGCGCAGCTGCTGGTGACGTCGAACGGAGCGTTCGCCTATCTCGCCAACCGCGGCGACAACAGCCTCACCCGGTACGCGGTGGAAGCGTCCGGCGCCCGGCTCCGGCTGCTCGACACCGTGCCGGTGGACGGGGACTTCCCCCGGCAGATCGCCTTCTCGCCGGACGGGGCCCTGCTGTTCGCGGCGAACCAGCGCTCCAGCACCGTGAGCGTGTTCCACGTCGACCCGGACAGCGGCCGACTGCGGCGCGCGGGCGAGCCGTTCGCCTCACCCGTCGCCGTCTGCGCGCTGCCGCTGTAGGGCACGCGGGCAGGCCGCGGCAGCCGCCTGCCCGAGCAGGACGTGCATCCGCTCGGTGAGCTGCGCGACGTCGTCGGCCGGCCGGTGGAAGGGCAGGCGTACGTCGCCGTGGGCGCGGGTGCGCTCGATCCGCAGGGTCAGTCCGTGGCGGTCGACGGCGACCGGCTGGACCTTCACCGCTCCGTGCAGGCTGTCGGGCTCCACGAGCCGGGTGAGCCGCTCGACCGCGTCGGCGTGGCAGTCGGCGAGGTGGGTCAGCAGCCGCGCCTCGGCGGTGGCCAGCGGGTCGGGTACGGCGGCGGCGTACTCGTCGAGGTCGACGACTACGGCACCCGACGCCCGGCGCAGCACCACGCGGGTGGCCTGGAACGCCAGTTTGCCGTCCTCGGGGACGAACCAGCCGGCGAGCCAGAGCCGGGCGCGGACACGGTGGCGCACGGGGACCGGCGAGACGTCCGCGAACTCCAGTACGGCGGACGGCTCCCCGCGGGGCGCGCAGATCGCGGCCGCGAGCAGGGCACTGTCCTCCGGCACGTCCAGCAGCACCCGGCCGTCGCCGGTCACGGTGTGCGCGCCGACGAACTCCTCGCGTCCGCCGTCCGCGGTCACCGCGCAGGACCACGCGGTGGCGAGCAGCGAGCGCGCCTGCTCCGCCGCGGCAGGCGCGGCCGCCCAGCCCTGGCTGTCAACCGTCCCAGCACCCATCCCAGACCTCCTTAGGTAAGCCTTGCCTAACCTATCGGAGATCCGAGTGTACGCCAACCATCACCCCCATCTATTGCGGGTGCGTACGGTCTCTTGCGGAGCTTTCGATGCGGGCGCGCTCAGGGGGCGATGACGCCCCACAGAGCCCGGGTGCACAGGTCGCGCACCTGCTCGCGCGTGTGCCCTGATCCGCGCAGCCACTCCAGGCAGACCGCGGTGGTGAAGGCCAGCCAGCCGCGTACGGCCAGTTCGACGTCGGGCCGCGCCTCGGAGACGGCACCGAACTCCGGGTCCGCGGCCAGCGCCGCGAGGATCTGGCGTTCCTGCGCGGCGAGCGAACGCCGGTAGACCTCGCGCACGGCCTGGTCCCCCGCCGCGTCGGCCCGGTGGAAGGCACGGAAACCGTGCGCGTGGACCTCCACGTACTCCAAGAACGTGTCCAGCCCGGCGGCCAGTTGCTCGCGCACCGGGACCCCGGGGACGGCCGCGGTCATCCGCAGCATCCGGGCGCTCTCACGCTCGACGACCGCCGCGAAGAAGTCCCGCTTGGTCGGGAAGTAGTGGTACAGCAGCCCGCGCGAGACCCCGGCGATCTCGGCGACGCGCTCGATCCACACATCGTCGTACGGGCTCTCCGAGAACAGCCGAGCGCCGACGGCGAGGAGTTGCTCACGGCGCTCCCCGGTGCTGAGTCGACGGCGTGTGCGTGCTCCCTGCTCGGCGGCCATGCCCGCACTTTACTTGACGTCGGTTCAACAACGGGATCAGACTGGGCACGCTATTGAACCCACGTACAACACGCGCAACTCGCAGGTGGAGCAAGGGAGATGGCGGCATGGCGGAGACGATGCCCGCGGACGGACTGCCGAAGGGGTTCCGCAGCGCCGAGCAGGGCTGGCCCGAGCTGCACCGCATCCCGCACCCGCCGCGCCGCCTCCCCCTGCTGGGGGACGTGCTCGGGGTCGACCGGGCCACCCCGCTCCAGGACTCCCTCCGGTTCGGCCGCATGCTGGGGCCGATCTTCCGGCGCAAGGCCTTCGACCGGGAGTTCGTGTTCGTCGGGGGCGGCCGGCTCGCGGCCGACCTCGCCGACGAGACCCGCTTCGCCAAGCACGTCGGCCTCGGCGTCGCCAACCTGCGGCCCGTCGCCGGCGACGGCCTGTTCACGGCGTACAACCACGAGCCGAACTGGCAGCTGGCCCACGACGTGCTGGCGCCGGGCTTCAGCCGGGAGGCGATGGAGGGCTACCACCCGATGATGCTGGCCGTGGCCGAGCGGCTCACGGACCACTGGGACCGCGAACTCGCCGCGGGGCGCGCGGTCGACGTGCCCGGGGACATGACCAAGCTGACCCTGGAGACGATCGCGCGGACCGGGTTCGGTCATGACTTCGGTTCCTTCGAGCGGGACCGCCCGCATCCCTTCATCACCGCGATGGTCGGCACGCTCACCTACGCGCAGCGGCTGAACTCGGTGCCCTGGCCATGGCTGTTGCGCAAGGCCGCGCGGCGCAACGAGGCCGACATCGCGTGTCTGAACCGCACGGTCGACGAGCTGGTCCGGGTCCGGCGCGAGGGCCGCGGCAACGGCGGGCACGGCGATCTCCTCGACCGGATGCTGGAGACGGCCCGTCCCGGGACCGGGGAACGGCTGTCCGCGCAGAACGTCCGCCGCCAGGTCATCACCTTCCTGGTGGCCGGCCACGAGACGACCTCGGGCGCGCTCTCCTTCGCCCTGCACTACCTCGCCCGGCACCCCGACATCGCGGCACGCGCGCGTGCGGAGGTGGACCGGGTCTGGGGCGACGCGCCGGTGCCGGGCTACGACCAGGTGGCCAAGCTGCGCTATGTGCGCCGGGTGCTGGACGAATCGCTGCGGCTGTGGCCGACGGCGCCCGCCTTCGCCCGGGAGGCGACCGAGGACACGGTGCTCGCCGGGGAGCACCCGATGCGGCGGGGCGCGTGGACGCTGGTCCTCACCCCGATGCTGCACCGCGACCCCGAGGTGTGGGGCGCCGACGCCGAGCGCTTCGACCCGGACCGCTTCGACCCCAAGGCGGTCCGCACCCGTGCCCCGCACACCTTCAAGCCGTTCGGGACCGGCGCGCGGGCCTGCATCGGCCGGCAGTTCGCCCTGCACGAGGCCACCCTGGTCCTCGGCCTGCTGCTGCGCCGCTACGAGTTCCGGGCCGATCCGGCCTACCGGCTCCGGGTGACGGAACGGCTGACGCTGATGCCGGAGGGGTTGCGGCTGCACCTGTCCCGCCGACAGGTGTCCGCGCCGGTACCCGCGCCGGGGGCCGGGGAGGGGGCGGTGGCCTCGGAGTCGGGGTGCCCGGTGCGCGGGGGCGGTGGCTGAACCTGGTGCGGGGCGGCTCCGGAGTCCGGCTCAGGGGCCCGTCCAGTGGCCCGGGCGCGTCAGGGACCCCGGCAGCCGGGTGCCCGCGCTGCCCCGGGCCGCGTTCAGCTGCGGCTGGGTCAGGAAGAAGGCGCCGGTCAGATCGGCGTCGGTGAGGTCGGTGTCGCGCAGGTCGGCGCCGATCAGGTCCGCGCCGCGCAGGTCGGCACCGGTGAGGTCGGCGGCGATGAGACAAGCGCCGCGCAGGTTGGCGTCGCGCAGGTCGGCGCCCTTGAGGCGGGCGCCCACGAGATCGGCGCCCCGACGGTCCTTCTTCTTGCCCCGGGTGCCCGCGCGGACCAGTTCGCTGGTCCGCAGCAACAGGACGTTGACCTCCTGCCGGTGCGCGGGGACGTCCAGCGCGGCGAGCTCGGCCGGGGTCCGGCGCGTGAGTGCCTCCGTCCGCTCCAGCATGCGGCGCAGGTCGGCGTGGACCGGGCGGGCCGCGGGCAGGGTGAGGGCCTCGGTGAGGTACCAGAGCAGTTCGTGCAACTGCCGGACCACCGGGAACAGGTCGAACATCTCGCGGGCCCGCTCACGGGGGCCCGTACGCCAGTCCTGGCCGCCGAAGGTGACCTGGGAGACCTTCTGCCCGGCGCCGAAGCAGTCGTAGACCGTGCAGCCGTTGTATCCCCGCTGCCGCAGCCGGGCGTGGATGCCGCAGCGGTGGTCCTCCTGGAGGTTGGCACAGGGGGTACCGGCCGGCTTGTCACGCGCGAAGTCCGCCGAGGCCGCGAACGGCAGGGCGACGCAGCACAATCCGAAACAGCTCGCGCAGTCGCCGCGCAGGTCGGCGGCACCGGCTATGTGATCTTGCATGGTGTCCAGGATACGAAACCGACCTCACCGGTGAATTTTCCGGGCTGTGCGGGTCTCCACATACGGAGGAGAAAGAAGTCGGCTACCACTGAGGGGGCAGGCCGACGGAAAACAGGAGCAGCGCCCCGACCAGACCTGGAGAGCCTTCATGTGCAGCCACCAGCCCGCGTGCCCCACCGCCGACAGCGCGGACCACCACGCCGCGGTCATCGTGTCGTCCCACCCCGAGCAGGGCTGGCACCTGCTGTGCAACGGCACCATCCTCTTCGACGACACCGGTGAACTCCTCCCGGACGGGCGCGCGGTGAGCCCGCACCGTCCGCTCGGCCCGCTGGTCGCCGCCGCCTGACCCGTTCCGCCGGGGGAACAGCCGCGCGGAGTGGAAGTCCCGCTACCGGCCGCTACCGGCCGAAGAGTTCGAAGGCGACGGCCGGTTTCCCGCCGAACCGCTCCCCCACCGCCGCGGCGTTGCCGGTGAGGAAGTCACGGGCGTACGTCTCCGGGTCCTGGTCCGTCAACGCCTCGATGTACGTGCGGTGTTCGAGCAGTGAGCGCACCGCGCGCTCCAGACCGGCGGAGGCGTCGGCCGCGTGGGTGGGGGTCGACGAACCCGCGACGGCGACCCAGCGGACGCCGTTCCAGGGTTCCAGGCCCCGCTCCCCCAGCTCCGGGAAGATCCAGCGGTTCCCGGCGTCGGCGGCCGCGTCCAGGGTCGCGCGGCCCACCGCCACGTGGTCCGGGGTGTTCCAGGCGACGCCGCCCCAGGTGTCGCGGTGGTTGAGGGTGATGACCAGCTCGGGGCGGTGGCGGCGGATCGCGGCGGCGATGTCGCGGCGCAGGCCGACGCCGTACTCGACCACACCGTCCTCGTGGTCGAGGAACTCCACCGTCGACACCCCCACGACCGCCGCGCTGGCCCGCTGCTCCCGCTCGCGCAGCGGTCCGCACCGGGCGGGGTCCAGGGTGTCGATGCCGGCCTCGCCGCGGGTCGCGAGGACGTAGGACACCTCACGGCCGGCGTCGGTCCAGGCGGCGATCGCCGCCGAGCAGCCGTACTCCAGGTCGTCCGGGTGGGCCACGACGGCGAGGGCGCGCTGCCAGTCCTCGGGCATCGGCTGGAGCTGAGTGATCGTCGGATCGGTCATGCCCGCAGACTAAGGCCTGTTGTCCCCCCGGATCACGCCTCGTCGCGGGTGAGGGCCAGCAGCCGGTCCAGGACGCGCGGGCCGCCCGCCCGGACGCCGTCGTGCTCGAACTCGTCGGTCACCCAGGTGCGTAGGCCGCGGACGGCCCGGGCGGTCCGCAGGGAGTGGGCGGTGTCGACGTACATGTCGTCGTGGTAGACGGCCGCGGCGACCGGTACCTCGTTGGCGGCGAGGCGGGCGGCGTCGTAGAGGGGGGTCCAGTCGGTGCGGGCGGCGAGGAGTTCGGCGGTCTCGCGCAGCGGGCGCAGCGCCGGGTCGGTCTCGAACATCCAGGGGTGGATGGACTCGCCGGTGAACTGCACCGGCCCGTCGCCCGCGAGCGTCTTGGCGGCGTCGAACTGCGGGAACTCGGCGCGGACCCGCTCGGCCGACCAGGCGGTGGGGCGGTCGTCCTGTGCGTAGATCGCCTCGTGGACGAGGGCGTAGAGGGGGTGGCCGGCGTACGACAGGAGGGTCTGGACCTGTTCCTGGAACGCGTCGGACAGGGCCGTGCCGTGCGGGGTGCGCACGAAGGCGTCCTCCAGGAGGAAGTGCAGGCGGTGGCTGCCGTCGCCGGTGCCGAGGAGGATGCCGAGGGACTGGAAGGCCTCGACGGTGAGGCGGTAGCCGTTGGGCAGGACGACCTCGCGGTTGTGCAGGTGCTCGGCGATCCGGCGGGCCCGCTCGACGTCCTGCGGGTAGCGGGCGTAGTGCGCGGCGACCTTGCGCTCGATGCGCGGGTAGGCGGCGCGGTAGACGTCGTCGGCGTGCGCGTCGAGGGAGGGCAGACCGCCGGTGATCACGGCGGCGCTGAGGCCCTCGGGGGCGGTGGAGAGGTAGGCGACCGCGCAGAAGCCGCCGAAGCTCTGGCCGAGGACGGTCCAGGGGGCGCCGCCGGTGACCGCGGGGCGGATCGCCTCGCAGTCGCGGACGATCGAGTCGGCGCGGAAGCGGGTGAGGTAGTCGGCCTGCGCGGCGGGGCCGCCGCGCAGCGGGAGGGTCTGCCGGTTGGCGGGAGTGGAGTGGCCGGTGCCGCGCTGGTCCAGGAGCAGGACGCGGTACTCCTTCAGGGCGCGGCCGAGCCAGCCGGGTGTGCCGACGAAGCGGTTCGCGCCGAAGCCGGGGCCGCCCTGGAGGTAGACCAGCCAGGGCAGGTCCTGCCGTGCCCTGTCGCCGGCGACCACCTCACGGGCGTAGAGCTCGATCGTCTCCCCGGTGGGGTCGTCGTGGTCGAGGGGCACGGTGAAGCGGCGGTCGGTGAGGACGACGCCGGGCTGGCGGTAGGTCGCGGTCAACAGGGCTCCCGGGACGGGCGGACAGGGGTGGGTGCGTCCCAGTTCAGCACATGTCCGTCCGAGGTCCGATCCCCGGGATCATGAAGTCGTACTGAACCGTGGGTCAGCGGGCGGACAGGCTGGAACGGCGTACGACCAGTTCCGGCTGGAGGACGACCCGGCGGTGCTCGTGCCGGCGCGGAGCGGTCTCCGCCTCGGTCTCCTCCAACAGCAGTTCGGCGGCGAGGGCGCCCATGGTGACGGCGGGCTGGCGGACCGAGGTGAGGGGGACGGCCGCGGCGGCGGCGAACTCGATGTCGTCGTAGCCGACGATGGCGAGGTCGTCGGGGACGTTTATCCCGGCCGCGTACATGGCCTGGAGGACGCCGAGGGCGAGGAGGTCATTGGCGCAGAAGACGGCGGTGGGGCGGTCGGCGAGGCCGAGGAGGCGGGCACCGGCGTCCCGGCCGGCGGCGACGTCGAGGCGCTCGGTGGGCAGTTCGCGCAGCACCTCGGGGGCGAGCCCGGCCTCGGCGAGCGCGTTGAGGGCGCCGGTGCGGCGGTCGCGCACCTGGTTGAAGCCGGGCGGACCGCTGACGTAGGCGATGGTGCGGTGTCCGGCGTCGATGAGGTGGCGCACGGCGAGGGCGCCGCCGGCCACGTCGTCGACGGAGACCGAGCACTCCGTGGTGCCCTCGGCGACCCGGTCGACGAGGACGAAGGGGATGCCGTGGCGCCGGAAGGTGTCGATGTTGCGGCCGGTCGCGTCGGCGGGGGTGAGCAGCACGCCCCGGACCCGCTGCTCGGCGAAGAGGGAGAGGTACTCGGCCTCCTCGCCGGGGCTCTGCGCGCTGTTGCAGACCATCACGCCGAGCCCTGCGTCCCGGGCGGCCCGCTCGGCGCCGCGCGCGACGTCCACGAAGAACGGGTTGCCCATGTCGAGGACGAGCAGCCCCATGATCCGGCTGCGGCCCGCGCGCAGTTGGCGCGCGGACTCGCTGCGGACGTAGCCGAGCCGGTCGATCGCGGACTGGACCCGGGCCCGGGTCTCGGTGGCGACGGAGTCCGGGCGGTTGATCACGTTCGACACCGTGCCCACCGAGACTCCGGCGGCACGGGCGACGTCCTTGATACCCACCGACTGGGCCATCGGGCTGGAACCTCCAGGGGAACGAGGGGCGGCGGGCAGGCCTTCACATTACCGGCACACCGCCCCGTCACGACGCGTCAGGCGGGGAGCGCGAAGTCGACGACACGCAGTGCGGACGGCGTCGTCCCGCTGGACTTCTCCTGGTACATGAAGGACAGGACGTTGTCCTGCGCGACGCGCGTCTCGTCGATCACGACCTCGCCGAAGGCGTTGAGGCCGCTGCCGTCGAAGAGGATCTTCCAGTCGGTGTGGCCGGACGCCTTGGACGCCGCGGCGATCCGGCCGAACGGGAAGATCGCGTAGGCGTTGTCGTACCGGTCCAGGATCAACTTGGTGCGCTGGCTGGAGCCGAGCACGACGGGGATCTCGGTCTTCAGCCAGGCGCCGGAGGAGTTCTTGCGGACGTGGAAGGCGCGGCCGTTGGCGGTGCGGTCCGAGACATAGTTGGTGGTGCACTGGCCGAAGCGGCCGGGGACGTAGCTGATGATGGCGTGCGGCAGGCCGGCGGAGTCGGTGAACTGGCTCTCCTGGTTCATCAGGGAGTGGTCCGGGTTCAGCGCGTCGATGACCAGGCCGGAGTCGGTGACGGCGACCTTGTCGGAGCCGCCGGTGGTGCCGACGACGGTGCCGGCGTTGTTGCGCCAGGTGCGGCCGCGGTCGTCGGAGTAGACGTAGCCGGTGTCGTGGTTGGTGATGCCGCCGGAGGAGCACATCACGGCGCCGTTCTGCTCACGCCAGGTGAAGAAGGAGTGCAGCCGGCCATTGCGGTCGTAGTCGATGCCGTGCAAGTACATGTTGCGGGCCGTCGAGGAGCCGTGCTCGCTGGTGTAGGTGCCGGTGGAGCTGGACCACTCCCCGAGGTTGGTCCAGGTCGAACCCCCGTACTCCGCGAGGGCGTTGCGGCCGTTGCCGGATATCCCGGCCCGGTAGCTGAGCTGGAGCTTGCCGTCGGGGGTGGAGATGAACTGCGGGTAGGTGAACTGCGAGGTCAGGGTGAGGCCGTCCAGCGTGGACTGGGGTGCGCCGAAGCGGCCGGCCGTCCAGCTCAGTCCGGCGGGGTTGTCCATCAGGCCCGCCTGCGACTTGACGTAGGTGAAGCCGTCGCTGTGGGAGTCCATGTTGAGGTGGAGGCGGCCGTCGACCTTGGAGACGCCCATGGAGATGACGTTGTGCGAGTCACTGGCCTTGAGGGTGTGCCCGACCTTGACCGTCGACCAGGTGCTGCCGCCCAGGACGCGGCGGCCGACGACGGCGTTCTTGTCGGCGGTGTACCAGACGGCGTACTGGTAGCCCTTGTAGGTCAACAGGCCGTTCTTCTGGAACGAGTTGTTGTTGACCAGGCCGTCGTAGGACACGAAGAACACGGCCTGGCTGTCGAGCGTGGTCGTGCCCGTGCGGGTGACGGAGGGGCCGGGGTCGGCGGCGCGGGCGGTACCGGAGGCGAGGGCGGGGGTCACCACGGCGCCGGCGAGGGCGGCGCCGAGCAGAGTACGTCTCTTCATGGATGCGGCTCCTGAGAGTGCTGACGGGGCGTCAGGCGAGGTGGAACACTTCGGTGAGCGGTTTCATGGCCTCGTCGGGGCGGGCGCCGTCCAGCGACTCGAAGAACGGCGCCATCTCCGCCTGCCAGCGGGCGTTGACCTCGGTGGCCGCCATGCCGGCCTGCGCGGCTGCGAAGTCCTCGGTCTCCAGGTAGCCGACGAGCAGGCCGTCGTCGCGCAGGAAGAGCGAGTAGTTGTGCCAGCCGGTGGCCGAGAGAGCGTCGAGCATCTCCGGCCACACCGCTGCGTGCCGTTCGCGGTACTCGGCGAGCTTGTCCTGACGGACCTTGAGCAGGAAGCAGACGCGCTGCATGAAGTACCGCTCCTTCGGGGGGAGATCAGTTCGGGGGAGATCAGAAGTTGAACTGGTCGATGTTCTTGGCGTCGAACACGGTCGGCTTGCCGAGGTTGATCACGCCGTCCTTGCCGATGGTGTAGGTGGTGCCGCCGGCCTTGAAGGTCTCGCCCTCCTTGCCGGTGATCTGGCCCGAGACCAGCGCCACGGCCGTCTGGGCGGCCAGCGCGCCGAGCTTCGCCGGGTCCCACAGCTCGAACGCCTCGACGGTGCCGTTCTTGACGTACTTGCGCATGTCGTTGGGGGTGCCGAGGCCGGTCAGCTTGACCTTGCCCTTGTACTTGGAACCGGACAGGTACTGGGCGGCCGCCTTGATGCCGACCGTGGTCGGGGAGATGATCCCCTTCAGGTTCGGGTACTCCTGGAGCAGGCCCTGGGTCTGCTGGAAGGACTGCTGGGCGTCGTCGTTGCCGTAGGCGACCTTGACGAGCTTGACGTCCTTGTACTTGGGGTCCTTCAGCTCGTCCTTCATGAAGTCGATCCAGGTGTTCTGGTTCGTCGCGGTCTGCGCGGCGGACAGGATCGCGATCTCGCCCTTGTAGTCGATCTGTTCGGCGAGCAGCTGCACCTCGGTGCGGCCGAGGTCCTCGGCGGAGGCCTGAGAGACGAAGGCGTTGCGGCAGTCCGGCTTGGTGTCGGAGTCGTAGGTGACGACCTTGATGTCGTTCTTCATGGCCTGCTTGGTCGCGGTGCACAGGGCGCCCGGGTCCTGCGCGGAGACGGCCATCGCGTCGACCTGCTGCTGGGTGAGGGTGTTGACGTAACTCACCTGGCCCGCGGTGTCGGTGGCGTTGGACGGGCCGACCTCCTTGTAGTTGGAGCCCAGCTCCTTCAGGGCCGCCTCGCCGCCCTTGTCCGCGGAGGTGAAGTACGGGTTGTTGACCTGCTTGGGCAGGAAGCCGACGGTCAGGCCCTTCTTGGTGGCCGCGTTGGGGTCGGCCTTGCCGGCGGAGGCCGCGGAGGCGCCCTCCTTCTCGACGTCCTTCTTGGTGGTGCCGCCGCAGGCGGTGAGCGCCAGGGCGAGCGAGGTTCCGGCGGCGAGGGCCGCGCAGCTACGGCGGAGAGATGTCTTGCGCATGGCGTGGAGTCCTTTGATCCGAGGGTGAAGTGGACGCGCCCCCAAGGGGCGCGGGGAACTGCGCGACCAGCCACAACGGGCCGGCAGCTTCAAGACGGCCTACGACGTGAGCCTTTGCGCCCTGGCCACTACGATCTGCCTGGCGACGCGCGGCCCGAGCACCGACAGCACCAGCAGGACGCCCGTGACGAGGATCTGCGACTGAGCCGACACGTCCTGGAGGCTCATCACGTTCTGGAGCGTGCCGAGCAGGAACACGCCCGCGATCGCGCCGCCCAGCGTCCCCTTCCCTCCGTCGAAGTCGATGCCGCCGAGCAACACCGCCGCGATGACGGACAGTTCGAGCCCCGTCGCGTTGTCGTACCGGGCGGACGCGTAGTGCAGCGCCCAGAAGATCCCGGTGAACGAGGCCATCAGCCCGGTCACCGTGAACAGGATCAGCTTCTGCCGCTTGACCCGGATGCCGGCGAACCGCGCGGCCTCCTCGCTCGCGCCGATCGCGAACGTGGCGCGCCCGAACGGCGTGGCGTGCAGGACGACCACGGCGATCACGAGCAGCACGAGGAAGACCGGGAAGGCCCGCGGGACGAACGAGTCCCCGATGCGCCCGGACGCGAAGTCCAGGTACTGGGTGGGGAAGTCGGTCACCGCGTCGGAGCCGAGCACGATCTGTGCGATGCCCCGGTAGGCGGCGAGGGTGCCGATGGTGACGGCGAGGGAGGGCAGCCCGAGCCGGGTGACGAGCAGACCGTTGATCAGTCCGCAGACCACTCCGAGCGCCAGGCAGATCGGGATGATCGTCTCGATCGTCATGCCCTGGTTCCACAGGGCGCCCATCACGGCACCGGAGAGACCGGCGGTGGAGGCGACCGAGAGGTCGATCTCGCCCGAGACGACCAGAAGGGTCATCGGCAGGGCGATCAGAGCGATCGGAAGAGTGCCGCCGATCAGGAACGACAGGTTGAACGCGTTTCCGAAACCGTCGACCCTTCCGAAGGACAGCAGGAGCACGACGATCAGGACGGCGCCGACGATCGTGTCCCACCGGATCGCGCGGCTGAGGGACTCAGGCATGGCGGGCGTTCCTCTTCTTCAGGGCCGAGGCCACGCGCAGCGCGACGACCCGGTCGACCGCGATGGCGAGGATGAGCAGGATGCCGTTGATGGCGAGCACCCACACGGAGCTGACGCCGAGGGCGGGCAGCACACTGTTGATGGAGGTCAGCAGCAGGGCGCCGAGGGCCGCGCCGTAGACGCTTCCGGAGCCGCCGGTGAAGACGACACCGCCGACCACGACGGCGCTGACGACGGTGAGTTCGTAGCCGTTGCCGGTCCCGGAGTCCACGTTGCCGAAGCGGGCGAGGTACATCGCGCCGGCGAGTCCGGCGAGGGCCCCGCAGAAGGTGTACGCGGCGAGGATCCGCTTGCGGACCGGGATGCCGGCGAGCCGGGCGGCCTCCGGGTTGGAGCCGAGGGCGTACAGCTCGCGGCCGCTGCCGAAGTGCTTGAGGTAGTACGCGGTGGCCACCAGCACCGCCAGCGCGATGAGCGCGAGGTAGGGCACGGCGGAGATGCCGCCGGAGCCGAAGTCGATGAACCCGTCGGGCAGTCCGGCCGCGGTGATCTGGCGGGAGCCGACCCAGATGGAGTCGATGCCGCGGATGATGTAGAGCGTGCCCAGGGTGACGACGAGCGCGGGGACCTGACCGAGGCTGACGAGCAGGCCGTTCAGGAGCCCGAAGCCGATGCCCATCAGCACGGCGAGCGCGATCGCCATGACCGGGTTGCCGCCGCCCTGGAGGTAGGTTCCGGCGGCGAAGGCGCTGATGCCGAGCGTCGACCCGACCGACAGGTCGACGTTGCGGGTGATGACGACGAGGGACTGGCCGGTGGCGACCAGGACCAGGATCGTCGCGTTCAGCAGGAGGTCCTTGATGCCCTGCTCGGAGAGGAACTCGCTGTTGCCGGCCTGGGTGACGGCGATCATCACCAGGAAGACGACCAGGATGGCGAGTTCGCGCATCTTGAAGACGCGGTCCACCAGCCGGGTGCCGCTCGACCTGGGCACCTCGGCGACGGGGGTCTTGTCGGGGCTGATGACCGTCATGCGGCGGCCCTCCCCGTGGCTGCGGCCATCACGGTTTCCTCGGTGGCTTCGGAGCGCGGGATCTCGGCGGTGAGGCGGCCCTCGTGCATCACCAGCACGCGGTCGGCCATGCCGAGGATCTCGGGCAGGTCGGAGGAGATCATCAGGACGGCCACACCGTCGGCGGCCAGTTCGCTCAGCAGGCGGTGCACCTCGGCCTTGGTTCCGACGTCGATGCCGCGGGTGGGCTCGTCGACGATCAGCACCTTGGGGCCGGTGGCCAGCCACTTGGCGAGGACGACCTTCTGCTGGTTGCCGCCCGACAGGGTGTTGACGGTGTCGGCGATGCGGGCGTACTTCACCTGAAGCCTGACCGCCCAGTCGAGGGACCGGCTGCGCTCGGCGCCGCGGTCCATCAGTCCCGCCTTCACGGTCGTCCGCAGTCCGGTGAGGCCGATGTTGCGCTCGATGGACATGTCCATCACCAGGCCCTGGGCGCGCCGGTCCTCGGGGACCAGGGCGAGCCCCGAGGCCATCGCCACCGACGGCGCCCCGTTGGTGAGCCGCCTGCCGTCCAGTTCGACCTCGCCCGCGTCCCAGCGGTCGATGCCGAAGACCGCCCGGGCGACCTCGGTGCGCCCGGCGCCGACGAGTCCGGCGAGACCGACGATCTCACCGCGCCGGACGTCGAAGGAGACGTCCGTGAAGACCCCCTCCCGGGTCAGCCGGCGCACGCTCAGGGCCACCTCGCCGGCCTCGACGTCCTGCTTGGGGTAGAGCTCTTCGAGGTCGCGGCCGACCATGCGGCGCACGAGGTCGTCCTCGGTCATGCCGTCGATCGGCTCGCTGGAGATCCAGGCGCCGTCGCGCAGGGTGGTGACCCGTTGGCAGATCTGGAAGATCTCCTCCAGGCGGTGGGAGATGAACAGCACCGCGGCGCCCTGTTCGCGCAGGGTGCGCACGACCTTGAAGAGGCGGGCGACCTCGCTGCCGGTCAGGGCGGCGGTCGGCTCGTCCATGATCAGGACGCGGGCCTCGAAGGAGAGCGCCTTGGCGATCTCGACGATCTGCTGGTCCGCGATGGACAGTCCGCGTGCCGGGCGGTCGGGGTCGAGTTCGACGCCGAGCCGCTGCATCAGGGCGGCGGTGGCCGCGTGGGTGGCCTTGTGGTCGATCCGGCCGAGGGCCCTGCGGGGCTGGCGGCCCATGAAGATGTTCTCGGCGATCGACAGGTCGGGGAAGAGCGTGGGCTCCTGGTAGATGACGGCGATACCGGCGTCGCGGGCGTCGCCGGGGCCGTGGAAGACGACGGGCGCGCCGTCGAGCAGCACCTGGCCCGCGTCGGGCCGGTGCACTCCCGCGAGGGTCTTGATGAGGGTCGACTTGCCCGCGCCGTTCTCGCCGGCAAGGGCGTGCACCTCGCCGGGGAACAGCTCCAGGGACACGTCCCGCAGGGCGCGCACGGCACCGAAGGACTTCGAGATGTCCTTGAGCGCCAGCACCGGGGAAGGACCCGTTTCGGACGGGTGGGTCATGAGGGGCTCCTCGACGACGCCCGGGGCCTGCCTCACGGCGTCGTGAAAGGTTTCAACTTGGTTGCCGGGACGTTAGGCACGCAGCCCATGTCACGTCAATGGGTTCGTGTCGAAAATATTTCGATGTCGGTAGGTCACGGCCGAGTCACGAGCAACAGGCTTGGTCGCAGGGGTTGACACCCCTCGAAGCGGCTCATAGCTTCCCGTCTTGAATCGTTTCACACCGAAGTTTTCTCGGAACGCGTTCTTGGAACCTTTCAGAAGCCTTCCGACCCGACGTCACAGGAGCCCTGAAGTGACCGAGCTCGCCGCGGTGAAGGCCGCGCTCAAGACCCAGGCAGTCGAGACGCCGTCGTGGGCGTACGGGAACTCGGGAACGCGCTTCAAGGTGTTCGCGCAACAGGGCGTCCCGCGCACCCCGCAGGAGAAGCTGGACGACGCGGCCCAGGTGCACGCCTTCACCGGCGTGGCGCCGACCGTCGCCCTGCACATCCCCTGGGACAAGGTCGACGACTACGCCGCGCTGGCCAAGCACGCCGAGGACCGTGGCGTGCAGCTCGGCGCGATCAACTCCAACACCTTCCAGGACGACGCCTACAGGCTCGGCAGCATCTGCCACCCCGAGGCCGCGGTGCGGCGCAAGGCGGTCGACCACCTGCTGGAGTGCGTCGACATCATGGACGCCACGGGTTCCACCGACCTGAAGCTGTGGTTCGCGGACGGTACGAACTATCCCGGGCAGGACGACATCCGCTCGCGGCAGGACCGGCTGGCCGAGGGACTGGCCGAGGTCTACGAGCGGCTCGGGGACGGCCAGCGGATGCTGCTGGAGTACAAGTTCTTCGAGCCCGCCTTCTACACGACCGACGTCCCGGACTGGGGCACGGCGTACGCGCACTGTCTGAAGCTGGGCCCGAAGGCGCAGGTCGTGGTCGACACCGGCCACCACGCTCCCGGGACCAACATCGAGTTCATCGTCGCGACGCTGCTGCGGGAGGGGAAGCTCGGCGGGTTCGACTTCAACTCCCGGTTCTACGCGGATGACGACCTCATGGTGGGTGCGGCTGACCCGTTCCAGCTGTTCCGGATCATGTACGAGGTGGTGCGCGGGGGCGGGTTCACGCCCGACGTGGCGTTCATGCTCGATCAGTGCCACAACATCGAGGCGAAGATTCCGGCGATCATCCGTTCGGTGATGAATGTGCAGGAGGCGACGGCGAAGGCGCTGCTGGTCGACGGCGTCGCTCTGGCCGAGGCGCAGGCCTCTGGTGACGTCCTCGGTGCGAATGCCGTCGTGATGGACGCGTACAACACCGACGTGCGGCCGCTGCTGCGTGAGGTGCGGGAGGAGATGGGGTTGGACCCCGACCCCATGGGTGCGTATCGGCGGTCTGGGTGGGCCGAGAAGATCGTTGCTGAGCGTGTTGGTGGTGAGCAGGCCGGTTGGGGCGCGTAAGCGTCTGCCGGGTTCTGTTTCGTCGCGGGTGCGGGCCGGATGTGGCTGGTCGCGCCCACGCGGCGGAGCCGCACATTGATACGGCCCCGCGCCCCTGAGCAAGTGCACTCCCCCCTCTCTCCAAGAAGGACTGCAAGATCATGGCCATCCATCCCGAAGCCGCCGCTCTCCTCGCCCGGTCCCACCGGCTGGGCTCCGATCCTCGTAACACCAACTACGCCGGGGGCAACGCGTCCGCGAAAGGCGTCGACACCGATCCCGTCACCGGGGGTGAGGTGGAGCTGATGTGGGTGAAGGGATCCGGGGGTGACCTGGGCACCCTGACCGAGGCCGGGCTGGCCGTGCTGCGGCTGGACCGGATGCGGGCGCTCGTCGACGTCTACCCCGGTGTCGAGCGCGAGGACGAGATGGTCGCCGCGTTCGACTACTGCCTGCACGGCAAGGGAGGCGCGGCGCCCTCCATCGACACCGCCATGCACGGCCTGGTCGAGGCCGCGCACGTGGACCATCTGCACCCGGACTCCGGGATCGCGCTCGCCTGCGCCGCGGACGGGGAGAAGCTGACCGCCGAGTGTTTCGGCGACACGGTCGCCTGGGTGCCGTGGCGCCGGCCGGGATTCCAGCTGGGGCTGGACATCGCCGCGATCAAGGCCGCGAACCCGCAGGCCATCGGGTGTGTGCTCGGCGGTCACGGCATCACCGCCTGGGGCGACACCGCCGAGGAGTGCGAGCGCAACTCGCTGCACATCATCCGGACCGCCGAGAGGTTCCTCCAGGAGCGCGGCAAGGACGAGCCCTTCGGGCCGGTCATCGAGGGCTACGGAGCCCTGCCCGAGGCCGAGCGCAGGGAACGGGCCGCCGCGCTCGCGCCGCATGTCCGCGCCCTCGCCTCCCAGGACAGGCCGCAGGTCGGACACTTCACCGACTCCGAGGTCGTACTCGACTTCCTGGCCGCCGCCGAGCACCCCCGGCTCGCCGCGCTCGGCACCTCCTGCCCCGACCACTTCCTGCGCACCAAGGTCGCGCCGCTCGTCCTCGACCTGCCGCCGGCCGCGCCGCTGGAGGAGGCCGTCGCCCGGCTGAAGGAGCTGCACGCCGCGTACCGCGAGGAGTACGCCGCCTACTACCGGCGGCACGCGCTGCCCGACTCCCCGGCGATGCGCGGCGCCGACCCGGCGATCGTGCTGATCCCGGGCGTGGGCATGTTCTCCTTCGGCAAGGACAAGCAGACCGCGCGGGTGGCCGGCGAGTTCTACGTCAACGCCATCAACGTGATGCGCGGGGCGGAGGCCGTCTCCACCTACGCGCCGATCGAGGAGTCCGAGAAGTTCCGCATCGAGTACTGGTCCCTGGAGGAGGCCAAGCTCCAGCGGATGCCGAAGCCCAAGCCGCTCGCCACGCGGGTCGCGCTGGTCACGGGTGCGGGCAGCGGGATCGGCAAGGCGATCGCGCACCGGCTCGTCGCCGAGGGCGCCTGTGTCGTGGTCGCCGACCTCGACGGCGACAACGCCGCCGCGGTCGCCGAGGAGCTCGGCGGACCCGACAAGGCCGTCGCGGTGACCGTGGACGTGACGTCGGAGGAGCAGATCACGGAGGCCTTCAAGGCCGCCGTGCTCGCCTTCGGCGGAGTGGACCTCGTCGTGAACAACGCCGGGATCTCCATCTCCAAGCCGCTGCTCGAGACCTCCGCCAAGGACTGGGACCTCCAGCACGACATCATGGCCCGGGGCTCCTTCCTCGTCTCGCGCGAGGCCGCCCGGGTGATGATCGCGCAGGGACTGGGCGGCGACGTCGTCTACATCGCCTCCAAGAACGCCGTGTTCGCGGGCCCCAACAACATCGCCTACTCCGCGACCAAGGCCGACCAGGCCCACCAGGTCCGCCTGCTCGCCGCCGAACTCGGCGAGCACGGCATCCGCGTCAACGGGGTCAACCCGGACGGCGTGGTGCGCGGCTCGGGGATCTTCGCGGCCGGCTGGGGCGCCCAGCGCGCCGCCGTGTACGGGGTGGAGGAGGAGAAGCTGGGCGAGTTCTACGCGCAGCGGACCATCCTCAAGCGCGAGGTGCTGCCCGACCACGTGGCCAACGCCGTCTTCGCCCTGACCGGCGGGGAGTTGACCCACACCACCGGTCTGCACATCCCGGTCGACGCCGGCGTCGCGGCCGCCTTCCTGCGGTGACGGGCGTGATGTCGTACGCCGCGGTCGACCTCGGCGCGTCCAGCGGACGGGTCATGGTCGGCCGCGTCGGCCCGGACAGCCTGGAGCTGACCGAGGCGCACCGCTTCGCCAACCGGCCGGTGCGCACCCCCGAGGGACTGCGCTGGGACATCCTCGCGCTGTACGCCGGTGTCCTGGACGGTCTGCGCGCGGCCGGGCAGGTCGACTCGGTCGGCATCGACAGCTGGGCCGTGGACTACGGCCTCCTCGACGCGGACGGGGCGCTGCTCGGCAACCCGGTGCACTACCGGGACGCCCGCACCGAGGGCATCGCCGAGAAGGTGTGGGCGACCGTGCCCGCCGAGGAGCTGTACGGGGCCACGGGGTTGCAGTACGCGCCCTTCAACACCCTGTACCAGCTCACCGCCGCCCGCTCGTCGGCTCAACTGGCCCATGCCCACAGGCTCTTGCTCATCCCCGACCTCCTGACGTACTGGCTCACCGGCGAGCAGGGCACCGAGCTCACCAACGCCTCGACGACCCAGCTGATCGATCCGCGCACGCGCGGGTGGTCGTACGACATCGCCGCGCGGCTCGGGATCGACCTGGACCTCTTCGCGCCGCTGCGCCGGCCCGGTGACCGGGCCGGTGTGCTGCGGCCGGAGGTGCTGGAGGAGACCGGGCTCACCGGGCCCGTGCCGGTGACGGCGGTCGGTTCGCACGACACGGCGTCCGCGGTGGCAGCCGTTCCCGCCGCCCACGGTGAGCGGTTCGCGTACATCTGCACCGGCACCTGGTCGCTGGCCGGGCTGGAACTGGACGCGCCGGTGCTGACGGAGGAGAGCCGGGCGGCCAACTTCACCAATGAGCTGGGGCTGGACGGCACGGTCCGGTACCTGCGCAACATCATGGGGCTCTGGCTGCTCCAGGAGTGCGTACGGGCTTGGGGCGAACCGGAGTTGGGGGCGCTGCTGCGGGACGCGGCGAAGGCTCCGGCGCTGCGGTCGGTGGTGGACGCGGGGGACGCGGCGTTCCTCGCGCCGGGGCGGATGCCGGAGCGGATCGCCGAGGCGTGCCGCGGCTCGGGGCAGCCGGTGCCCGTCTCGCCCGGCGAGATCACGCGGTGCATCCTCGACTCGCTGGCCCTCGCCCACCGCAGGGCCGTCACCGACGCGCAACGGCTCGCCGACCGTCCCGTCGACGTGGTGCACGTCGTCGGGGGCGGCACCCGCAACGCGCTGCTGTGCCAGCTGACCGCCGACGCCTGCGGGCTGCCGGTGGTGGCGGGCCCGACGGAGGCGGCAGCCCTCGGGAACGTCCTCGTACAGGCCCGTACGCACGGGCTCGTCGGTGACCTGGCCGGCGCGCGCGAACTCCTCACCCGCACCCAGCCGTTGACCCGGTACGAACCCCGGGGGGACACCGCGCCGTGGCGCGAGGCGGAGGCCCGGCTCACCGACCGGTGAGCGGGGACTCCCCCGCTCCTCTCCGCCCCACAGCTCCCCCACTACGCTGAACGCGTGTGGGAGGGGCCCCCACACCCATCCGATGACCGAACACGAGGAGCCGCGATGCGTGTCGCCCTGTTCCTGACCTGCGTCAACGACACGCTCTATCCGGACACCGGGCGCGCCGTGGTGAAACTGCTGACCAGACTGGGCGTCGAGGTCGACTTCCCGATGGCCCAGACCTGCTGCGGGCAGGCGCACTACAACACCGGCTACCGCCATGAGGCCGAGCCGATGGCCCGGCACTTCTCCGATGTCTTCGGGGAGTACGAGGCCATCGTCACGCCGTCCGGGTCCTGCGGGGCGATGGTGCGGGAGCTGTATCCGCGGATGGGTGAGCGGGCCCGGGCCGAGGGGCGGGGGGACGGCCTCGCGGCCACGCTGGCGCCCGTGGTCCCGAAGACGTACGAGCTGACCGAGTTCCTGGTGGACGTCCTCGGGGTCACGGATGTCGGCGCCTGGTACCCGCACAAGGTGACCTATCACCCGACCTGTCACGGACTGCGCGGCCTGGGACTCGGCGAGCGGCCGCTGCGGCTGCTGCGGGCCGTCAAGGGGCTGGAACTGGTCGAGCTGCCGGGGGCGGAGGAGTGCTGCGGGTTCGGCGGCACCTTCGCCCTGAAGAACGCCGACGTCTCGGCGGCGATGGGCGCGGACAAGGTGCGCAACGCCGAGTCGACCGGCGCCGAGGTGCTGTGCGCCGCCGACAACTCCTGTCTGATGCACATCGGCGGCACCATGGCCCGGCTGAGCACCGGCATGCGGCCGGTGCACATCGCGGAGATCCTGGCGAGCACGGAGGAGGAGCCGGCCGTATGAGCGGGACGTTCGTAGGGATGCCGGCCTTCCCGAAGGCCGCGCACGAGGCGGTGGCCGACGAGACCCTGCGCGGGAATCTGCGCCACGCCACACACACCATCCGCGCCAAGCGCGAGAAGGCCGTCGCCGAGGTCTCCGACTGGGCGGAGCTGCGCGAGGCCGGCAAGCGGATCAAGGACCACACACTCCGTCATCTCGACCGCTACCTGGTGCAGTTGGAGGAGTCGGTGACGGCGGCGGGCGGCATCGTCCACTGGGCCGCCGACGCCGACGAGGCCAACCGGATCGTCACCGAACTGGTCCGCCGGACGGGCGAGTCGGAGGTCGTCAAGGTCAAGTCGATGGCCACACAGGAGATCGGGCTCAACGAGACGCTGGAGGAGGCCGGGATCCGCGCCTACGAGACCGATCTCGCCGAACTCATCGTGCAGTTGGGCAAGGACCGGCCCTCGCACATCCTGGTCCCGGCGATCCACCGCAACCGGGGCGAGATCCGGGACATCTTCGAACGGGAGATGAGCGAGTGGGGCCGCCCCGCCCCCGAGGGACTGACGGACACCCCCGCCGAACTGGCCGAGGCCGCGCGCCTGCACCTGCGCGAGAAGTTCCTGCGCGCCAAGGTCGGCGTCTCCGGCGCCAACTTCATGATCGCCGAGACCGGCACCCTGGTGGTCGTGGAGTCCGAGGGCAACGGGCGGATGTGCCTGACCCTGCCCGAGACCCTGATCTCCGTCGTCGGCATCGAGAAGATCCTGCCGACCTGGCGGGACCTGGAGGTCTTCCTCCAGACGCTCCCCCGCTCCTCCACGGCCGAGCGCATGAACCCGTACACGTCGACCTGGACCGGCACCACGGACGAGGACGGGCCGCGCGCCTTCCATCTGGTCCTGCTCGACAACGGCCGCACCGACACCCTCGCCGACGAGGTCGGCCGCCAGGCCCTGCGCTGCATCCGCTGCTCGGCGTGCCTGAACGTCTGCCCGGTCTACGAGCGGGCCGGCGGCCACGCCTACGGCTCGGTCTACCCCGGCCCGATCGGCGCCATCCTCAGCCCCCAACTCCGGGGCACGGCAAGCGAGATCGACGCCTCCCTGCCGTACGCGTCCTCCTTGTGCGGGGCCTGTTACGAGGTGTGCCCGGTCGCCATCGACATCCCCGAGGTGCTGGTGCACCTGCGCGAGCGGGTCGTGGAGGGCGGGCCGGTGACCCGGGAGGGCAACAAGGTCGTGCTCAAGCCGGCCAAGGGGCACGCCGCCGAGCGTGCGGCCATGCGGGCGGCCGGCTGGGCGTTCGCCCGCCCCGGCGCCCTGCGCGCCGGTCAGCGGCTCGCCTCGCGCACCCGGCGGCTGCATCCGCGCAGGCTGCCGGGGCCGGGAAAGGCGTGGAGCGGCACCCGGGACCTGCCGCCGCTGCCGGCGGAGCCGTTCCGGGACTGGTGGCAGCGCACCAACGGCGGAAAGGACGGGGCCCAGTGAACAGCAGGGAACGGATTCTGGGCCGGGTGCGGCGCGCACTGGCCGACGTGCCCGGCGAGGACACCCCGATCGAGCGCGCCTATCTGCGGGAGCACGGCGACCGTACCGTCGAGGAGACCACCGACCTGCTGGCCGAGAACCTCGCCGACTACCGGGCGATCGTGCACCGCTGCACCGCCGCCGACCTCGCCCCGACGATCGCCGGGATGCTGGCCGCCCGGGGCGCGCGGTCGGTGCTCGTGCCGCCGGGCCTTCAGCCGTCGTGGCTCGCCGAGGCTGAGGCCGACCAGGTGCCGGACCGGGCGGAGAGCACCCCGCACGAACTGGACCGGATCGACAGCGTGGTCACGGCGTGCGCGGTGGCGATCGCGGAGACCGGCACGATCGTGCTCGACGGCTCACCCGACCAGGGCCGCCGCCGTATCACCCTCGTGCCCGACCACCACATCTGTGTCGTACGGGTCCCGGAGCAGGTCGTCTCCTCCGTCCCCCAGGCGCTCGAACGCCTCGACCCGGCCCGCCCGTTGACATGGATCTCTGGTCCTTCGGCGACCAGCGACATCGAGCTGGACCGGGTCGAGGGGGTGCACGGTCCACGCACCCTGGAGGTGGTCCTGGTGGGCGCTGAGTCGAGCGCGGAGGGCAGTCGGTAGGGCGTGACGCCGTCCGAAGACGAGCTTCTGGTTCGGTCAGCCGCCGGCCACGGGCCTGGAGCCGATGGCCGCGCAGGTTGCCTTCTTCGTGGGGTAGCCGTCCGCCGGGTAGACCACCGGCCCGCCGAGTGCCCCCTCGTCGTCGGTGGCCGAGGATTCGCCGCTGTCAGGCTGCGCGTTGGGGAAGAAGCACGCCGCGAACCGGGTCGGCTTGGGGGTCCGTGGACCTTGGGCGGGCTGGTTCCACATCCGATCCCAGGACGCCGCGCAGGCACGCGCCGCGTCCTGCGGATCGAAATCCTTCATGGCTTTGAGCGGCAGTTGGCTCAGGTCCGCCTCGGGCGACAGCGTGCGAGCGCACATGACATTGCGGCCGTCCTCGTCCCACGGCCCGAATGTGGCCACGGCTGCCGTGGCGGCGCCCCCGAGGAGTGCGGCCGTGACCGCACCCGCCACGAACATGTGCCGCCGCCTCCCAGAACCGGCCGTGGCACGCGGCTGCTGGGTGCGTAGCAGGATCCCCCGCAGGACGGCCTGGCCGTCCTCCGAAGCCGCCCAGCCTTCGGTGCCGTCGGCGGTGGGCCGCAGAGCGCGGACGGCGGCGAGGTCGGCCGCCTGGCTGTGCTGGGTGACGCTCTGCTTCATGCTGACTCCCGTTGGACGAAGTGGGGGCGGGACATCGCGTGATGGACGGGCCGTGCGTGGCCTGCACGGAGCAGCGCTGCCCTGAACCGTTTGCGCGCCCGGTGCAGGCGCACAGCGAAGGCGGTGGCCGTGCAGCCCGCGACCACGGCCGCCTGCTTGGCCGTCAGGCCGTACCAGCCGCTCAGCACGAGCACCTCCCGGTCCTGTTCGGAAAGCGCCGACAGCGCGGCGGCCACCTCGGCACGCGTCCCTATCGTGTCCGCGATCTCCGCGGCACCCATCCCGTCGGCCATCACCGCCAGGTGCTCGGTCAGCGCGCGGTGCCGTTGGTCGGACCGCACGCGGTTGGCGAGCAGCCGCCGAGCCGAGGCGAGCAGCCACGGCAGGGCATCGTCGGGTACGGACCCGGACTTGCGCCAGGCCAGTACGAACGTCTCCGACAGGATGTCCTGGGCTGTCTCCCGGTCCGTACGGTGCAGCAGGTACGCCAGGACCCGATCAGCATGAGCCATGTAGAGCGCCTCGAGGGCCCCGTGCTCGGCCGGGTCACCGTGCTCCCGGGCGGTTGTTCGTCGTCGTCTCACAGCACCTCCATGGTCCGGCCATCAACGGCCGTCAACCGGGAGATGTACGGCCGGGCCGGATCTCTTACAGCCTCTGACCGATTCAGGCTCGGGTCGTCTCGGCGGGGTCTTGGGCGCGGCTCCACCAGGTCCCCGTCGTCGTGCGGGGTCAGCAGCCGGACCCGGGCGTCGAGATCACCGGCGAGGTTCACGGCGAGCGTCCAGCCGCGGTTCGCTTCCCAGGAGGCAGCCTGGAGAAAAGCCCGGGCCGGTCCTGCGGATCTGCGGGTCTACGGGTCTGCGACAGAGCCCCTCGGTCGCCTCTGTGATGAGTGAGATCACCACGCCGACAACGAGGGGCTCTGCCACGTCACACATCTCGCTGACCAGCCCGCTCCACCCCTGCAACCCAGGATGAAAGGGCTTCAGTGCGATGTGTTCACGCTCCTTGCCGGGTGTCAGGCACGCTTGACCTGGAAGACGTCGACCTTGTCGTTCCAGTTGCCGCCACCCGGGTAGTCCATGTTCTTGAAGTTCGCCCAGCCGTGCGGCGGGATGAGGTCACGCTCCCGGTCGTGCAGCGGCCAGGACCGCGAGTCCCAGATCGTCGCGGTTCCGTAGTTGATCGACCAGCGGCCGACCCAGTAGAAGACCGAGCTGAGCTTGTCGCGGAATCCGTAGTCGCCGAGGTCCTTCTTGCCGCTGCTCGAGAACTGCAGGCGCCTCCCGCCGTAGTTGGCGTCCTGAAAGAGGCACCAGTAGTCGGCGGCGCATTTGTCGTGCGGGTCAGTGGCCAGATCGGTGGCGGCTCTGAGGCTTTCCTTACGGACCTGGGCCGGAAGTTCTGGGTCCGCCAGGGATTCCTCGTTGGAGTCGTAGCAGTGGACTTCGCCGTTGGGAAGTTCCGTACAGATACTGGCGCCTTCCCATGACTCGGCGAGGTTGATCTTCTTCCCGTCATACTCGGCGATCACCGGGTTCACCGGGTCGGCAGACGGCTCGCCTGTCGGCTCCGCGGTCGGCTCCGCAGTCGGTTCTGCGGTCGGATCCTGAGTTGCCGTGGCCGACGGCTCCGCGGTGGGTCCCTCCGCCTGTGCCAGCGGGGCAGTGCCCAGCAGAAGGGCTCCAGCAGAAGCTGCGGCTATGAGGGTGGACGTAACGAGTCTCGGTCGCAAGAGGAGTTCTCCCTGGTGGTGTCGTAATGGTGGAATTTCTTCGCGTGCTTGATGCCGTACTCATCCGGGGCTCCGCCGGCCCGGCGATAGCGTGCCGCCAGGTCTCTGACGCTGCCGTCCAGGGGCGCACCGGTGGTCGGCGGGCCGCCGGCAGCGGTCGGATCGGCGTGCTGGGCGGTCAACAGGAATCCGGGACGTCGAGCCCCGCTTGCCATGGGGCCCTTCACTGGTGAACGGGGATCACGACGACGCTGGGCAGCCCTATCACGTCAGCGAGCGCCAAGCCCTTCGGCCGGAATCCCAGCGGGCGCCGGCACTGACCAGGCAGGTCGTGGCCCATGGGCGACTTATCACCGGACGAGGCCAGAAGAGAGGCCCCCATGGAGAAGTCCCCCGAGCCGGTGACCGGCAGTTTCACTAAGGACTGGTCCGGCTGCCGTACGTCGCGTCGACGAATTGCCGCGCCTGCAACACCATTTGGTCAGCCATCAACAACCCCTCCGTTTTCGGCGGGGAGCGTCAACATGATGACGCAAAGCGGCTCCCCCCGTCGCCGTGATACGCGCCCCCTTGTTCGAGCGGTGGTCAGCCGCGTTCGAGGGCGAGCGGGATCACTGTAGACAGGCGGGTACTGAGATACGCAAGAGAAGATCAACAAGGTGGCGTAAAACAGCAACATTTGCTCTGGACACCCGTTCATCCAGATTCCGTGCGGTCGCTGCGGCCTTCAGGTGAAGAACGGATGGTTGATGGAGTTCGGATTCAGGCGGGATGACCGAAAGTGGGCTGGTCGGCAGCCGTGACGGTCCGCACCCCGCCAAGGGCAGGTCTCCCGCGCCCCTGAGGTTCCCCGAGCTTTGGAACATCGACCACCGTGGCTTCTCCCAGGAAGCAGTAGGGGCGCGGCCTGACTGTTCGGTGCTATGCCAGTCATGGTGATCCACTTCGCCCGTCCCAGCCGGTGCCGCCGTCGCTGCTGAGCAGGGCGGCCGACCGGGGTGCGGGCGCCCGGCGGGGGCGGCCTCTCCAGAACCGCCGGCACCACCGGCACCCACCGCCCCGTTAGCCCCCGCGTCGTACCGGCCAGCCAGGGGGACCTCGTGGGAAGGCGCCGTGCGGCACACGCCGTTAGCGTGTGGACATGATCCGGTTCGAGCAGGTCAGCAAGCGGTATCCGGACGGAACGACGGCCGTGGACGACCTGAGTTTCGAGGTGTCCGAGGGTGAGCTCGTCACACTCGTGGGCCCCTCCGGCTGCGGCAAGACGACCACCATGATGATGGTCAACCGGCTGATCGAGCCGACCTCGGGCCGGATCCTCGTGAACGGCGACGACATCGCGGACGTCGACCCCGTGCGGCTGCGACGGCGGATCGGTTACGTCATCCAGCAGGTCGGGCTCTTCCCGCACCGCACGATTCTCGACAACACGGCGACCGTGCCGGCGCTGGTGGGCTGGAAGAAGGCGAAGGCCCGGGCGCGCGCGGCCGAACTGCTCGACCTGGTGGGCCTGGATCCGAAGCGGTACGGGCCGCGCTATCCCGACCAGTTGTCCGGCGGACAGCGCCAGCGGGTCGGCGTGGCCCGGGCGCTGGCCGCCGATCCGCCGGTGCTGCTGATGGACGAGCCGTTCGGGGCGGTCGACCCGGTGGTGCGCGAGCAGTTGCAGGACGAGTTCCTGCGGATGCAGGCCGCGGTGCGCAAGACGGTGCTGCTGGTCACGCACGACATCGAGGAGGCGGTGCGGCTGGGTGACCGCATCGCCGTGTACGGGCAGGGGCGGATCGAGCAGTTCGACACGCCCGGGACGGTCCTCGGGGCACCCGCGACGCCGTACGTGGCGGAGTTCGTCGGCGCCGACCGTGGGCTGAAGCGGCTGTCGGTCACCGACATCGAGGCCGACGACCTGGAGCAGCCGCCGCTGGCCCGCCTGGACGAGGAGACCGCCGCCGCTGCGGTGCGGCTCGGTGCGGAGGGGGCGCGCTGGGCGGTGGTCCTGGACGACGCCGGGGAACTCCACGGCTGGGTCGGCGTGGAGGACCTCGGCGCGGGCGGCACGGTCGGCGACCGCACCCACCGGATGAACGCCTGGGTGCCGGTGGGCGCCCCCCTGAAGCAGGCCTTCGGTGTGATGCTCCAGCACGACGCGGGCTGGGTCGCGGTACTCGACGGGGCCCGCTTCCTGGGCGTCCTGACCCCGGCGAAGCTCCACGAGGCACTACGGCGCTCCGTGGACGCGGACGCGCTGGGGGTGCCCCGGGACCAGGTGCGGTTCGAATCTGTGGCAGACGCATAGGCCGGCCGGGACACCCTGCACCCCGCTGCGCGCCCTGCCCCCGCCTGCGCGCCTTACCCCTGCCTTCCCGCCCTCCCCCCTGCCTGCCCACCCTGCGGTCACCTCAGCTGTAGACGATGGGGCAGCCGTGACGCAGGGAGTACTGGGCGGCGCGCAGATAGAGCCCCACGTAGAACGCCGCGTCCAGGTCATCGGCCCACGGGCCGGGCCGGGCGGCGGCGGTCTCTCGCGCCGAGCCGTCGAGCAGCCATCGGGTCAGACCCAGATGCGGGCTCTCCACCGGCAGCACGGGCGGCAGCCCGATCGCCCAGGCCAGCCGCTGGGCGAGGGCGAGTACCTGGGGCGCTCCCGCGATCACGGTCTCGTCCGTGTAGGCGGAGCCGATCGGCAGGTGTATCTCCTCGTCGAGGGAGACCGGCACCAGCACCGACCAGCCGCAGAGCCGTTCCTCCTCCTCGCGCGTCAGGTGCGCCCCGCACAGCGCGACGAAGCCGTCCATGGGAGGGCTGAGCTTCTCCGAGAAGGCCAGGTCGTCGCTCTCCGGGGGCACCGACTCGTACGGCGGCAGCCCGCGCCGCCGCAGCTCCTCGTTCAGCCCCGAGGCGACGGCGCCGAACCCGGCGTCCTCCTCCTCGTCGGCGTCCTCCCCCTCGTCGAACCACTCCTCGGCACCGATGCTCGTCAGGTAGATCCCCATGCCCGGAACCTACAACCCCCCACTGACAACGCCCTCCTCACGTCAGCAGGCCCTTGTCCTCCAGGTAGGTCCGCGCCACGTCCTTCGCCAACCTCCGCCAGCTGTCGACCTGTTGGTTCATCGACGCCAGATCGGCCGTCGTCAGGACGTCGTTGAGCTTGCCGAGCGCCTTGGTGACCCCCTCGCCACCGGCGCGGGAGCGGTTGACGACGGGGACGACGTAGTCGGCGTTCTGGAGGTGCTTGTCGTCGGTGAGGAGGACCAGGCCGAAGTCGCTCAGGGTGGCGTCGGTCGTGGTGGTGAGCACCATCTGGTCACGGCCGCTCTGGACCGCCCGTTTGGCCTGGGTGGTGCCGACCCCCTTGGGGTCGACGCCGGTGACGTCGATGCCGTAGGTCTTCCTCAACCCCGGTGCGCAGTACGGGCGTCGGACGCACTCGTCACCCGCGGCCAGCCGTACCTTCAGGCCGGAGGCGCCGAGGTCGCTGAGGGTCTTGAGGTCGTGCTCGCGGGCGTACGAGGCGCTGACCGCGAAGGCGTTCTGGTCCACGGCGCGGCCCGGGTCCAGCACCGTGAGGCCGCGCGGGGTGGCCAGTCGGCGCAGCGCCTTCATCGTGGCGTCGAGGTCGGGCGAGCCGACCGGGGGCGCGTCGGCTCCGGCGGTCTTGGCGTTGAGCCAGTCGGCGAAGGTCGCCGCGTACTCGGGCACGACGTCGATCTGGCCGGACTCCAGGGCGGGTTCGTACAGTTCGCGGTTGGCGACGGTGAGCAGCGAGGTCTGGTAGCCGGCCTGGTCCAGCAGCAGCGCGTACATCTGGGCGAGCAGGTCGCTCTCGGTGAACCCGGCTGATCCGACGGTCAGTTGGTGGCTGTCGCCGGGCGCCGCGGTGACCGCGCCCTGGTTCTCCAGGGACGGACCCGTCGCACATCCCGTCAGCACCAGCGCGAGGAGCACACTCAGGCGTCGCCTCATCGCGTGCCCCTCGCCCAGTGGGGCGCCAGCCGCTCGGCGATCTCGAAGACACCCTCGACGAGCAGCGCGAACGCGGCGACGAGCACCGCTCCGGCCACCACCTGGGGCGTACTGGCGAGGTTGAAGCCGGCCGTGATGATGCGGCCCAGTCCGCCGCCGCCCGCGAGCGCGGCGATGGTCGCCGTCGCGACGAGCTGGACGGCGGCGATCCGCACCCCGTTGAGCACCATGGGCAGCGCCAGCGGCAGTTCCACGCGGAGCAGCGTCTGCCGCCCGGTCATCCCCATGCCCCGGGCCGCCTGCACGACGCCGCGGTCCACCTCGCGCACGCCGACGTAGGCGTTGGTGAGCAGCGGCGGTACGGCGAACAGCACCAGGGCGACGATCGTCGGGCCCTCCCCCCAGTCCCCGACCGGGGTGAGCAGCAGCAGGACCAGGACGGCGAAGGTGGGGACCGCCCGGCCGATGTTGGAGATGTTGACCGCCAGGGCGCCGCCCTTGCCCAGGTGGCCGAGGGCGAGCGCCACGGGGAGGGCGATCAGACAGCTGACGACCAGGCAGACGACGGTGAGCAGGAGGTGCTGGAGCAGCCGGTGCCAGATGCCGTCGTCGCCCGCCCAGTGGGCGGGGTCGGCGAGCCAGTCCCAGGCGTCGGTGAGGGTGGTCATCCGCGGCCCGACCTCGTCCACGGGGTGAGCAGCCGCTGCACGCCCAGGAGCAGGACGTCGGCCACCACGGCGATCACGACGCACAGCACGGAGGCCGTGAGGACCTGCGCCTTGAAGTAGGTGTTCATGCCCGCGTAGATGAGGTTGCCGAGTCCGCCGAAGCCGACGATCGCGCCGACCGTCACCAGGGACACCGCGGAGACCGTGGCGATGCGCAGGCCGGCCATCGCGGCGGGCAGGGCGAGGGGCAGTTCGACGGTGAGCAGCAGGCGGACGGGGCCGTAGCCCATGCCGCGGGCGGCCTGCCGGGTGTCCTCGGGGACGGCCCGCAGCCCGGCGAGGATGTTGCGCACCAGCAGCGTGAGCGAGTACAGGACGAGTCCGGCGACGACCAGGGCCGCGGAGAGCCCGTACACGGGCAGGAGCAGGGAGAACATCGCGAGCGACGGGATCGTGTAGAGGACCGTCGTGAGGGCGAGGACGGGGCCGGCCGCCCAGCCCCAGCGGCGCGCCAGCACGGCGAGCGGCAGGGCGATGACGAGGCCGATGAGCACCGAGAGCGAGGTCAGTTGCAGATGCTGGAGGACCGCGTCCCACAGGATCTGCCGGCGGGTACTCAGGTACGCGCCGCAGATCCACTCGTTGCGTGCGAGGCAGTCGTCCGGTGGGGCGGTCACGCCTCCATTGCACCGGCCGCCGCGGGGGGCGGCGCGCTGGGGTGACCCGTACGGGGTGTCGCTGGGTACACCTGCCGATACGGGTTCTGGGGCCCATGTGCTCGTCCCGCCGTCTCCGTACCGTCGCTGTCATGGCACAGGGAGTGCCGACGAAGAGGTGATGACGGTGTTTCGCACCCGTTCGCGACGTACGCACGACACGGGCCCCGCCGCCGAGGCACTGCGGCTGGTGAAGGTCTCCAAGACCTACGGCAGTGCCGACAGCGCGGTGACCGCCCTGGACGGGGTGACGTTCAGCCTGCCGCGCGCCACCTTCACGGCGGTCATGGGGCCCTCGGGCTCCGGCAAGTCGACGCTGCTCCAGTGCGCGGCCGGGCTCGACCGGCCCGACAGCGGGATCGTCGCCGTGGACGGCACCGAGCTGACCGGCGGTGGTGAGACCGAGCTGACGAGGTTCCGGCGGGGCCGGATCGGGTTCGTGTTCCAGCAGTACAACCTGCTGGAGACGCTCACCGTCGCGCAGAACACGGTGCTGCCGCTGAAGCTCGCCGGGCAGCGCGTCGACCGGGGGCGGGCCCGGGAGATCCTCACCCAGGTCGGCCTCGGCGACCGGCTCGGCCACCGCCCCGACCAGCTGTCCGGCGGTCAGCGCCAGCGGGTGGCGATCGCCCGCGCCCTGGTCACCGAACCGCGGGTGATCTTCGCGGACGAACCGACGGGCGCCCTGGACACCCGTAGCGCCCGTGAGGTGCTGCGGCTGCTCCAGGAGGCGGTCCGGGTGCACGGGCGGACCGTGGTGATGGTGACGCACGACCCGGTGGCCGCCGCCTGGGCCGACTCGGTGCTGTTCCTCGCCGACGGCCGGCTGGCCGGCGGCATGACCGCGCCCACCGCGGACGCGGTCGCCGAGCGCCTCGCCCACCTCGGCGACGACCTGACGGCGGGGGTGTGAGCGATGCTCGTACTGGCCCTGCGGTCGATCCGGCGCCGGCCCGGACAGTTCCTCGCGACGCTGCTGTCGGCCTTCCTCGGCGCGGCGATCATCATGACGTTCAACTCCCTGCACGACACGGCCGGGCGCGGCGGCGTCGACTCGGTGAGCGCGGGCACGCTGACGACGGCGGCGAGCGTGGTCGGCGGGTACGGCTCGTTGCTGGTGTTCTTCGCCGTGGCCTCCACCCTCACGGTGAACGTGCGCCGGCGGGCCGGCGAACTGGAGCTGCTGCGCTGCTCGGGGGCGACGCCGGCGCAGCTCAAACGGATGGTGGTCGGTGAGGCGCTGGTCGTCGCGCTGGCCGGTGTGGCGCTGGCCGTCGGCCCGGCGGTGCTCGGCGGGCGGGCGCTGCTGGGGGTGTTCCACGACAGCGGCCAGGTGGCGGACACGGTCAGTCACGTCTTCGGCCCGATCGCGCTGATGTCGGGTCTCGCCATCACGCTGTCGGCGTCGGTGGGCGCCGCGTTCCTCGCGCTGCGGCGGGTGACGCGTGGCGCTCCGCGACGAGACGGCCGGGCGCGACGGTTCCTGACGTACGCCGCTCTGGTGGCCGGCGCCGTGTCGGCCTGCTCCACCTTCGCCTTCTCCGCCACCGACGAGGCGCTGATGGCGCCGCCGGCGTACGGGGCGATCCTGCTGTCGGTGGGGTTCGCGTCGCTGGCGCCGCGGTTGCTTCGCGGGGTGCTCGACCGGCTGCCGTTGTCGGGAGCGGCGGGGTGGCTGGCCGTGCGCAATCTGCGGGAGCGGGCCGGGGAGCTCGCCGGGATCCTGATGTCGCTGATCCTGTTCACGGCGGTGTCGACGGTGACGCTCACCGTGCAGACCGTGGAGAGCGACGCCGTCGAGGCCTCGGGACTGGTGAAGTCGGTCGACGCCAAGAACCTGGAGACGCTGAACTTCACGGTCGTCGGGATCATCGTGGTGTTCGTGTGCGTGATGCTGGTCAACTCGCTGTACGCGGCGACCAGTTACCGCAGTCGGGAGTTCGGGCAGCAGCGGTTGGCCGGGGCGACGCCGGGCCAGGTGCTCGGGGTGGTCTGGGCCGAGACGCTGGTCCTGACGGTCACCGGGGTGTTCTTCGGGACCGTCGCCGCGCTGGCGGGCGTCGTCCCGTTCACCGTGGTCCGCACCGATGCCGTGCTGCCGGAACAGGCCTTCGGCGTCTGGCTCGCGGTGGTGTCGGTGGCCGCCGTGGTGACGCTGGGGACGAGTCTGGCGACGGCACGGAAGGTGCTGCGCACCCCGGCGACGGACGCGGTGGCGCTCGCCTCCTGACGAGCGGCCTGACCAGCGGGATGTGCGAGGAGGGGCGGCCGTTCAGCGGCCGCCCCTGTCGTTCTCAGGGGGCGGAGGGCCGCGCTCAGGAGGCGGAGGGGCGCGCCACGCGGTAGCGGAGGTAGACCACCCTCGAACGGAAGGCCCGGGTCTCGACGCGTTCGAGGTCCACCCGCCGTTCGCCCCCGGGGAAGAACGGGATGCCGCCGCCGACCAGCACGGGGTAGATCCTCGGCCGGTACTCGTCGATCAGGTCCGCCGCGGCCGCTTGGGCGGCGAGGGTGGCCCCGCCGACCGCGATGTCGCCCTCCCCCGGCTCGGCTCGCAGCCGCTCGATCTCCTCCGCGAGGCTGCCGGTCGCCAGGCGGGCGTTGCCGCGCACGTCCGAGAGAGTGGTGGAGTACACCACCTTGGGCAGTGCGTTCCAGAGCGCGGCCCATTCGAGCTGCGCCTCGTCGAGCGAGGGGTCCTGCTCGGCGGTCTCCCAGTACAGCATCGTCTCGTACAGCCGTCGTCCGAGCAGGTAGACGCCGACGCCGCGGATCTCGTCGATGTGGGACCGGAAGACCTCGTCGTCGGGACCTCCCCAGTCGAAGCCGCCGTCCGGTCCGACGATGTAGCCGTCGAGCGAGATGCTCATCGAATAGGTCACGCTGCGCATGCGGGTCCTCCTCGGTGCCGGGTTCGCCACTATGACCGCCGGGCACCCCGCAACTCATCGCGACTCCCCGGGATCGAGGCCTTTCGCGAGGCGGCGCGGGTCGGATGCGGGGTGACAGGAGCGCTGAACAAGCGCTTAGATAGGTGGACCGTCCGTGCCGATCCCGCTGCTGGAGGCCCTGTTGTTCACTTCCGTCGACGACGTCTCCACGCGCCTCGCCGCGACCGGTTACCTCGCCTCGCCCGCCGTGGCCACGACCGTCTTCCTGGCCGCCCGGCTCGGCAAGCCCCTGCTGGTGGAGGGCCCCGCCGGGGTCGGCAAGACGGAGCTGGCCAAGGCCGTCGCGCAGGTCGCCGGGGCCGAGCTGGTGCGCCTTCAGTGCTATGAGGGCGTCGACGAGTCGCGGGCGCTGTACGAGTGGAACCACGCCAAGCAACTGCTGCGCATCAGCGCGGGCCGCGACGAGACATGGGACGAGACGCGCACCGACATCTTCAGCGAGGAGTTCCTGCTCCCCCGCCCGCTGCTGACGGCCATCCGGGGCGACGACCCGAAGGTCCTGCTGATCGACGAGACCGACAAGGCCGACGTCGAGGTGGAGGGCCTGCTCCTGGAGGTGCTGAGCGACTTCCAGGTCACGGTGCCCGAACTCGGCACGATCACCGCCACCCGCCGCCCCTTCGTCGTCCTCACCTCCAACGCCAGCCGCGAGCTGTCCGAAGCCCTGCGCCGCCGCTGCCTGTTCCTCCACATCGGCTTCCCCGAGGAGGAGTTGGAGCGCCGGATCGTCGCGCTGAAGGTGCCCGGGCTCGACGCCGCGCTCGCCGCGTCGGTGGTCCGGGTGGTGGGCGCGTTGCGCGCGATGGACCTGCGCAAGGTCCCCTCGGTCGCGGAGACCGTCGACTGGGCGCACACCCTCCTCGCGCTCGGCGCCGACACCCTCGACGAGAGCGTGGTGCGCGACACCCTGGGGGTGCTCCTCAAGCACCAGGACGACATCCTCAAGGCCGCCGCGAAACTCGACCTGGACGCCCTGTGAGCACGTCCGTCGCCGAGCGGCTCACCTCGCTCGTCGCCGCGCTGCGCGCCCACGGCGTCCGGGTCGGCACCGGCGAGACCGTGGACGCGGCCCAGGCGGTCGAGGTTCTCGGTCTCGCGGACCGGGAGCTGCTGCGCGAGGGCCTGGCGGCGACGCTGCTGCACGGCACCGCCCAACGGCGGGTGTTCGACCCGGTCTTCGACCTGTACTTCCCGCGCGGCGTCGGCGCACCCGAGGCCGGTCCCGCCGACCGTGACGAGCTGCGGGACCGGCTCGCGGCGGCCCTGGCCGCGGGCGACGAGGCGCTGCTGGCCCGGCTGGCGGTCGAGGCCGTCGACGGTTTCGGCGGCTACGGCTCCTCGCCCGCCTCGGACGGCTGGTCGTCGTACCAGACCCTCGACCGCGTCCGACCGCAGACGCTGCTCGCCCGGGTCCGCGCCGACGTCCGTGCGCGGGGCGGGAGTTCGGGGTTCGCGGACCGGCTGCTGGACGACGAGATCCGCCGCCGGATCGAGACCTTCCGCGCCCTGGTGGCCGGTGAGGCGCGGCGCCGGGTCGCCGAGCGGCGCGGCCGGGACGAGATCGCCCGGCGCGCGGTGGCGCCGACGGCCGACAGGGTGGACTTCCTGTTCGCGGGCAAGGACCAGCTGGCGGAGCTGCGCAGGACGGTGCAGCCGCTGGCCCGCAAGCTGGCCACCCGGCTGGCGGCCCGTCGCCGCCGCGCCACCCGGGGCACGATCGATCTACGGCGGACCCTGCGCGGCTCGTTGTCGACCGGCGGGGTGCCGATGCGGCCGGTGCTCCGCAGGCGCCGCCCCGTCCGGCCCGAACTGGTGTTGCTGTGCGACGTGTCGGGCTCGGTGTCCGGCTTCTCCGACTTCACGATGCTGCTGGTGCAGGCACTGCACGACCAGTTCAGCAAGGTCCGCGTGTTCGCCTTCGTCAACCGCGTCGACGAGGTCACGCACCTGCTGGCGCACGGTGCCGCCGACGCGGCCGGACTCGGCGCCCGCATACAGTCGCAGGCGGAGCTCACGGGCTGGCACGGCAGCAGCGACTACGGCGTGGCGCTGGGCGAGTTCGCGGAGCGCTACGCCGACGCGGTCGGCCCGCGCACCACCGTGTTCGTCCTCGGCGACGCCCGTACGAACATGAGCGACCCGAACCTCGCGGCCGTCCGGCAGATCTCCGAACGGGCCCGCCGTGTCTACTGGTTGAACCCCGAGCAGCGCGCCCAGTGGGGCACCGGGGACTCCGCGGCGCCGGAGTACGCCGGCCTCGTGGAGATGCACGAGTGCCGCAACGTCCGGCAGTTGGGCGCGCTGGTGGGACGGCTGCTGCCGATCTGAGGGGCGCCGCACACCGGCGTGTGGACGCGGTGACGACAACCGAGCCGGCCGCAGCCGAGCAGGCGCGAGTGGCGAGCGGATCAGTCGGGCTTCGCGAACTCCCTCGCCGTCTGTCCCTGGAAGTCGTAGAGGACGACCTGCTCGTCCCCCACCACCCAGGCGTCATGTCCCGGCGAGGCGACGAAGACGTCGCCCGGTCCCACCTCGGCCTCGCCGCCGTCGTCCATGCGGATGTGCATGCGGCCCTGCACGATGTAGCCGTTGTGGTGCATCTGGCAGCTGTCGGTGCCCGCGAGCGGGCCCACGGACTCGGACCAGCGCCAGCCCGGCTCCATCGTCCCCACGGCGAAGTCGAGCTCCGTCATGTGGACGGCTTCCAGGTGGCCGCGAGGGAAATCACGCCGCTCGTCCGGCTTGTCGAGCGTCTTCACTTCCAACATGACGCACTCCCTTCCGGCCGCGCCGACCGCGACCCGGGGCCCGGCCTCCCGGCGGCCCTGCGCACCGCCGTCAGCGGTCGGCCCCTACCACTCCATCGTCCGCCCGGCCACCCGGCGCCGCCATTCGACGGACCCCCGGCTCAGGGGCGCTCCCCGCAGAGCTCGGCGAAGCGCGCGGCGTCGACGTTGCCGCCGGAGACGATCACGCCGACCCGTCCCGACAACTCCCCCACCCGGCCGGACAGCAGGGCTGCCAGCGGGGTCGCGCCGCTCGGCTCGACGACGATCTTCAGATGCTCGAAGACGAACCGCATCGCGTCCCGGATCTCGTCGTCGGTGACCAGCGCGATCGCGTCGACGAGCCGCCGGTTCACGGAGAAGGTCAGCTCACCGGGCGTGGGCAGCGCCTGGCCGTCGGCGATGGTGCGCGGCACCGGGACGGTCACGCGCCGACCGGCCTCCAAGGACCGCTTGGTGTCGTCCCCGGCCTGGGGCTCGACCCCGACGATCCGGATGCCGGGGTACAGCCCCTTGGCGACCGTGGCGCTCCCGGCGATCAGCCCGCCACCGCCCACCGGCGCCAGCAGCGCGTCCAACTCGCCGACGTCCTCCAGGAGTTCGAGCGCGGCGGTGCCCTGTCCCGCCATGACGTGCGGATGCTCGTAGGGCGGGATGAGGGCGAGCCCCCGCTCGGCGGCCAGGGCTTCGGCGAGCGCCACCCGGTCGCCGGTGTAGCGGTCGTACGTCACGATTTCGGCGCCGTAACCGGCGGTCGCCTCCCGCTTGGAGCGCGGGGCGTCCTCGGGCATGACGATCACCGCGGTGCTGCCGAGTTCACGGGCGGCCAGGGCGACGGCCTGGGCATGGTTGCCGGAGGAGTACGCGACGATGCCCCGGGCCAGCTGTCCGGGAGTGAGCCGGGAGGCCGCGTGGTAGGCGCCGCGGAACTTGAAGGCGCCCATGCGTTGGAAGTTCTCGCACTTCAGGAGCACCTCGGCGCCGACGCGGGCATCTAGGGTGCGGGAGCGGAGCACGGGCGTGCGGTGCGCGACTCCCTTGAGCCGCTGGGCCGCGTCGCGGACGTCGTCGAGGGTGACGGGCGGGGTCGGGGTCCTCACTGGGGTTCCTCCGTCGGGGGTCGGCATCGGATGCGTGCCTCGGTGGTCGCCACAGGCGCCCGCGTTCGGCGGTTGTCACTCGGCGTGGGCGTCCGCGGCCGCGGCCCTGTCCAGGGGGGTGTCCGCGCCGGTGGGCGCGTTCGAGTCATCGGACGGGTCCTCGGTCGTGGCGCGGGACCGGGAGAGGTAGTGGTAGGCGGAGGCGCGGGAGATGCCGAGGCGGGCGGCGACCTGCTCGACGGCTCGGCGCACGGCGAAGACGCCGCGGTCGTCGAGGCTGCGGAACAGTTCCAGGCGCCCGGCGCGGTCGAGGGCGCCCCACGGCTGATGGCGGTGGGTGTCGAGGATGACGTCGACGACCGAGTCGATGTCGTCGCCGAAGGTGGTCACCGGCAGTTCGGCGGGGGCGGCGGCGATCCCGGCCAACGCACCGAGCAGGGCGTGCGCCTCGCTCGCGGCGGTGACGTCGAGGTTGACGCACAGGGCGCCGAAGACCGCGCCGGTGGAGTCCCGCAGCACCATGGTGGAGGACTTGACCGTCTTCCCGGTCCCGGTGCGCGTGAGGTAGTTGAGCTCGTCGGCCGCCTCGTCCCCGCGGGCGACGATCCGCAGGCCGATCTCGCTCATCGCCCCGCCGACCGCGCGCCCGGTCACCGATCCGGCGAGGGCGACGACGGAGTTCTCGGGGTCCCGGTAGTCATGCAGGACCACCTCGCACACGGGGCCGAACGTCGCCACCAGCCCGTCCACGACCGGCGTCAACGCGGCGACGATCGCGTCCCGCTCCGCTTCCAGATCCCGCCCGGACGACATGCCGCACCCTCCCCGCTCGCCTTCCCGGCCACCAGGGTATCTGGACTAGCGGTCCAGAGTCTAGACGCGCTGTCTAACGCGTCCGCCCCCGCGGCTTCAAGGGCAACGGCGGCAGCTCCGGAGCCGGCAAGGGCGCCCCGTCGTAGCCCTTCACCTCACCGAAGCGGGTTCCGGTCATCCAGTCGCTGCGGGCCTGCTCGATCTCCTCCTGGGACCGTCCGATCCAGTTCCAGAACATGATCAGCTCCTCCTCGAAGGGCTCACCGCCCAGGAGCATCAGCGAGGCGTCCGACGCGGCGCGCAGCGGGAGTTCGGCACGGCCGCAGCCGAGGTACAGCATGGAGCCGGGCAGCACCGGGACGCCGTCCACATGGGCCTCGCCGGACATGGACAGCACGGCGTACTCGAAGTCCGGCTCCAGGGGGAGGCGCACGTCCGCGCCGTCGGTGAGGGTCAGGTCGGCGCCGACGATCGGGGTGTACGCGGTGCCGGGTGAGGTCGCTCCGTCGAGGTGGCCGAGAATCAGCGTGGCGGTGACACCGGGCGCGGTGACGAGCGGCAGCTCGGCGTGGTGCTCGAAGTGCGGATCGGTGTGGCGGTGGCGGTCGGGAAGGGCGACCCACAGCTGGGCGCCGTGCAGGAAGCGGGCGTGCGACTTCGGGCTCTCCTCGGAGTGGCTGATGGCCCGCCCGGAGGTCATCAGACCCAGCTCGCGCGGGCGGATGGTCTGGAGGCTGCCGGTCGAGTCGCGGTGCAGCACCTCGCCCTGGTGCAGCCAGCTGACCGTCTGCAGGCCCATGTGCGGGTGCGGCGGCACTTGCATGCCGGGCTCGTCGGCGATGTCGTCGGGCCCGTAGTGGTCGACGAAGCACCACGCGCCGACCATCCGCCGCCCCAGGTTGGGCAGCAGTCGGCGGACCTCGGTGGCTTCGCCGAGTCTGACGGTGCGAGGGCTGAGGAGTTCGCGCACGGGTTCCGCCACCACGAAGCCGCGGCCGCCGCACAGGGCGGGAGCCGGCTCGCGATCAAGATTGCTCATGGCGCCCAACCTAGCCCTGCCGGTGAGATCCCGTCAGTCCGTCCCCGTGGCCGTCCGGGAAGCCAGAAAATGGTAGCCATGTATATGGTAGCCATGTACTGTATCTGGCATGAGCAAGGGTTCCGAGAAGGCCACACCCGGCTTCCTGGTGTGGCGGCTGTCGATGAAATGGCGCACCGCGGTGGACCGCGCACTGGCCCCGCTGGGCCTCACCCACGCGCAGTACTCGCTGGTGGCGTCCCTGTACGGCATGCAGCGCGACGGTGAGCGCCCCAGCCAGCGCCGCCTCGCCGACCACACCGGACTCGAGCCGCTCTACGTCTCCAAGCTGGCCCGGTCACTGGAGGCCGCGGGCCTTCTGGAGCGCTCCCGGGATCCGCGCGACCCCCGTGCCGTGCAGCTGGCCCTCACCGAGGGGGGCCGCGTCTCGACCCGGCGGGCCATTCAGGTCGTCCAGGGGCTGCTGGAGCAGTTGCTGGCACCGCTCGGCGGTCTCGACAGCCCCCGCACCCGGGAGTTCAGCCGGGAACTCGCGGCCCTGCTCGACGCACCTCTCGACCCGCTCGCCGACGCCGGCGAGTCCGACAAGGAGCAGCCATGACCACCACCACCGCACCCCTGCTCAACCCCCGGACCATAGCCCTGGCCCACTACGCCGCCCGCGCGGTCCTCGAACGGGTGTTGGCCCGCCACGGTGTGACGTTCCAGCAGTCCGTCACCCTCCGGCCGGTCGCCGTCGCCGACGGCCCGATCCGGCGGGACGAGCTCGTGGGCAGCGTGGTCGGCTCGTTGAAGATCGACGCCGCCGAGGCGCACGGCGTGGTCGACGAGTTGATCGCCGCGGGGCTCCTGGCCGCCGAGGAGCCGGCCCTGGTCCGGATGACGCGGGCCGGACGTGAGCTGTACGACCGGACGACCACCGAGGCCGCCCCGATCACGGCCCGTGTCTACGCCGGCATCCCGGCGGAGGACCTGGCCACGGCCGGACGGGTGCTGACCCTGATCACCGAGCGGGCCGACGCCGAACTGGCCGCCCTCACCGACTCGGCGGCCGTCACCGCCACACCCCCCAGCGAGTAGTGGAATATTGAACAACCTTCCCCCGTTGACGGCGGCGAAGGAGGTCACGAGTGGAGACGACGTACTACGACCACGGAACGCCGGCGGAGCGCTGGGAGCGCGCGCTGATGTTCTTCGACGCCAAGGACTACACCGCCGCGGCGCGTGTCCTGGACGGGCTGGTCGAGGAGGTGCCGGAGCAGACCGGACCGCGGCTGCTGCTGGCCCGCTCCTACTACCACTCCGCCCAACTGCGGCGCGCCGAGACCCAGTTGCGCCTCATCGTGGAGCGCGACCCGGTGGAGCAGTACGCGCGTCTGATGCTGGGCCGCACCCTGGAACGCCAGGGCCGCGGCGAGGAGGCCGAGCCACACCTGCGCCTCGCCTCCGCACTCGCGGGCGACTTCGACCTCGACGAGCGCTGAGCACCACGACAGGGGCCCGGTTCCGTGACGGAACCGGGCCCCTGTCGTCGTACGGTCAGACCGCCGCGGCGGAGCGCCTGCCCCTGCGGTGGTCGATCTCGCCGAGGACCACGTCCAGGACGAGGAACGCGGCCAGCGGGATGCCGAGCAGCGGGACGTAGTAGCCGAGGGCGGCGACGGCCGCCACGCACGGCAGCAGGATCGGCGCCGGCACCTTCTGCCAGGCCCCGCGCGGGATCGGGCGGCCGAAGGCGGAGCCGCGGCCGCGCTGCCACCACATCCGGTAACCCCACACGATCAGCAGGATCAGGGAGAGCGCGAGCAGCATCAGGGCGATCTGGTTGACCAGCCCGAAGAGGGTGCCGGTGTGCAGGTCGATGCCCCAGCGGGTCAACTTGGCGAGGACCGGGTAGTCGGCGAACCGAAGCACGTCCGTGACCTCCCCGGTGGTGGGGTCGATCGCCGCCGCGTCCTGCTTCTCCGGCCAGCTGCGCTGCACCTGCTTCACGACGTACGTCGACGAGGCGTCCGCGGGCGGGACGATCTCGACCGGGTCGCCGAGCCCCTCGGCCCGGGCCGCCGCGAGCACCTTGTCGAGGCCGACGCCGTGCTCGGCGTCCCCCGTCGCGGCGGACGTCCCGTGCCCGGAGTGGTCGCCGCCCGCGGCGGCGGAGACCGACGGGGTCGACTGGCCCAGCTCGGTGCGCAGGACGTCGATGTTGGCGCCGGCGTAGGTGGACCAGGTCAGACCCGTCACCGACAGGAAGAGGAACCCGGCGGCTGCCCACGCGCCGACCGCGCCGTGCAGGCCGAGGGTGCGGCGTCGACCGCTGGTGCCGCGCAGCTTGCGTCGGGCCCGGCGGCGGGTGAACCACAGCACCAGGCCGGCGCTCGCTATCACCCACAGCCAGCTCGCGGCGAACTCGCTGTAGAGGCGCCCGGTCTCGCCGAGGTGCAGATTGCGGTGCAGCTCCGAGATCCAGGTGCGCAGCGGCAGCGCACCGGAGGAGCCGTACTGCTCCAGGGCACCCTCCACCTTGGCGGTGTAGGGGTCGACGAAGACGGCGAGCGTGTGGTCGGCGTCGACGCCCTCGACGCCGGAGAGCAGGACCCGGGTGGTCGCGTCGGCCTGCGGGGAGGGCCGGACGGCGGCGACGGTGCCCTCCGGGTGGGCCTCGCGGGCGGCGTCGACCTGCTGGGAGATGGGCAACTTGGCGTCGCCGACCTCCGAGACGGTCATCTCGTCGGCGTAGAGGATCTTCTCGGCCTGGAAGGAGGCGGCGTACAGCAGTCCGGTGCAGGCGGCCACGAGCAGGAACGGCGCGACGAACAGCCCGGCGTAGAAGTGCAGGCGCAGCACCAGGGGGCGCAGTGGCGCCCAACTGCCGCGTGACGGCTTCGGATCGGCGGCCTTCGGGGGCTCGTCCGTGGTCGTCGTGAGAGCGGAGGTCATCGGCGGTTCTTCTCCGGGGCAGGGGACGGTTCTCGGCGGTACCGGTCCAGTAGTCGGGCGAGGAGGCCGCCGAGTTCCCGGCGCGGGAAGTGGCCTGCGTCACACGGGGGCGGAGCGGGGTGCATGGCATCCTGACGCGATGGCAACTCCCCGTCATCACACGCCCCTTGCGGAACTGGTCGAGGAACTCCTCGCGGCCGGGGGACCGCTGCCGATCGTCGCGGCCGGCGAGCCGGTGCTGCGGCGCGGCACCGAGCCGTACGAAGGACAGCTGGACGCGGCGCTGCTGGCCCGGTTCGTCGAGGCCCTGCGCGTCACCATGCACGCGGCACCGGGCGTGGGTCTGGCCGCGCCGCAGGTCGGTGTCCCCCTGCGGATCGCGGTGATCGAGGACCCGGCGCCGGTGCCGGAGGAGATCCGCTTGGCGCGCGGCCGGGTGCCGTTGCCGTTCCGGGTGCTGGTCAATCCGGTGTACGAGCCCGTCGGTGCCGCGCGTGCCGCGTTCTTCGAGGGCTGTCTGAGCGTGCCGGGCTGGCAGGCGGTCGTGGCGCGGCACGCCGAGGTGCGGCTGCGGTGCGAGGACGAGCACGGGCGGGCCGTGGACGAGGTGTTCTCCGGCTGGCCGGCGCGGATCGTGCAGCACGAGACCGACCATCTCGACGGCACGCTCTACCTCGACCGTGCGGAACTGCGGTCGCTGTCGTCGAGTCAGGCGGTGGCGGAGCGCTGGGCGCAGCCGACGCCCGAGAGGGCCGCCGAGTCCCTGGGCTTCGAACTGCCGGGGCAGTAGCGGGAAGGCGACGACACCGGCGCCTCCCCTGCCTCCCCGGCGACCGCGTCGCGTGACGGCGCCGCGCCCGGAGTCCGAGCAGGACCCGTGGCACGAGGAACCACCTGGAGTTCCTCGTGCCCGCGTGCGTCAGTTGTCCCGGTAGCTCTCCAGCAGCCGCAGCCACACCTCGCTGATCGTCGGATAGGACGGCACGGCGTGCCAGAGCCTGCTGATCGGGACCTCTCCGGCGACGGCGACGGTGGCGGAGTGGATCAGCTCCCCCACCCCCGGGCCGACGAACGTGACCCCGAGAAGGATCTCGCGCTCCAGGTCGACGACCATGCGGGCGCGGCCGCGGTAGCCGTCGCCGTACAGGCTCGCGCCGGCCACGTTCGCGAGGTCGTAGTCGACGGCGCGGACCCGGTGGCCCGCCTGTTCGGCCTCGGCCAGGGAGAGGCCGACGGAGGCCGCCTCCGGGTCGGTGAAGACGACCTGCGGGACCGCCGAGTGGTCGGCGGTCGCGGCGTGGGCGCCCCAGGGGTCGGTCTCCAGCAGGGGGGTGCCGGAGGCGCGGGCGGCGATGGCGGCGCCCGCGATCCGGGCCTGGTACTTGCCCTGGTGGGTCAGGAGGGCGCGGTGGTTGACGTCGCCGACCGCGTAGAGCCAGTCGCTGCCGGTCACGCGGAGGCTGTCGTCGACGTCCAGCCAGGAGCCCGGTTCGATGCCGACGGTGTCCAGGCCGATGTCGTCGGTGCGCGGGGCGCGGCCCGTGGCGAAGAGGATCTCGTCGGCCTCGATGCGCTCCCCCGCGTCGGTGACGACCACCACGGTGCCGTTCTCGCGGGTCACCGACTCCACCGAGGTGCCGGTGCGCACGTCGGCGCCCGCCTCGGTGAGGGCCTCGTGGATCAGCTCGCCGACGAAGGGTTCCATGCGGTTGAGCAGGCCCTTGCCGCGGACCAGGAGGGTGACCCGGGAGCCCAGGGCCTGCCAGGCGGTGGCCATCTCGGTGGCGACCACGCCGCCGCCGACGACGACCAGACGGCCGGGCGCGGCCTTGGCGCTGGTGGCCTCCCTGCTGGTCCAGGGCTTGACCGTGTCGAGTCCTGGCAGATCGGGCAGGACGGCGCGGGTGCCGGTGCAGACGGCGACGGCGTGCCGGGCGGTGAGGACCTTGTCGCCCACGGTGACCGTGCGCGGGCCGGTGAGGCGGCCGTGGCCGCGGTAGAGGTCGGCGCCGACGCCCTCGATCCACCGGACCTGGCCGTCGTCCTTCCAGTGGGAGGTGAACTCGTCCCGGCGGGCGAGGACCGCGGCCGCGTCGAGGGGGCCTTGTACCGCGGGTGCGAGGCCGGGCAGGCGGCGGGCGTCGGCCTGGGCGATCACCGGGCGCAGCAGGGCCTTGCTGGGCATGCAGGCCCAGTAGGAGCACTCGCCGCCGACCAGCTCGCTCTCCACGACCGCGGTGGAGAGACCGGCCGCACGGGTGCGGTCGGCGACGTTCTCCCCCACGGGCCCGGCACCGAGCACCACGACGTCGTAGGTGCTGTACACAGTGGATTCCGTTTCCGTCATGGGGTCAGTCTGCTGGGTGGTGTGCGCTCGGGCCACATGGGTACGCGCGCGGAATACCCACTCGGTCCGCCGTGTTTGTGCCGACGGCTTCGCCCCGACATCAGGAAGAGGGATTCACGCCATGAGCAAGACCGTGGAGCTCACCAAGGAGAACTTCGACCAGACGGTCACGGACAACGACTTCGTCCTGATCGACTTCTGGGCGTCCTGGTGCGGGCCGTGCCGTCAGTTCGCGCCCGTCTACGACAAGGCCGCCGAGGAGAACCCCGACCTGGTCTTCGGCAAGGTCGACACCGAGGCGCAGCCGGAACTGGCCGCCGCTTTCGGCATCCAGTCGATCCCCACGCTGATGATCGTCCGTGACCGGGTGGCGGTGTTCGCGCAGCCGGGCGCGCTGCCGGAGGCGGCGCTGGCCGACGTCATCGGGCAGGCCCGGAACCTGGACATGGACGAGGTCCGCAAGTCGGTCGCCGAGCAGCAGGCCAACTCCGAGCAGGACGGCCAGTAGGCGCAGGGGACGTGGCCCGGCGGGCTCACCACTCCAGGGGAAGTCCCGTGTAGTTCGCGGCCAGTTCGGCGGCGGCGTGCCGGGACGCGGTGATCCGGCGGAGCCGGGCGAGCTGGAGGCGGTGCTCGAACGCGTCGGCGTCGGGCCGGGTGTGCAGCATGGTCGTCATGTCGTACGAGAACCGGGTGGCCTGCCAGACGCGGGCGAGGCTCGCCCGCGGGTAGGTGTCCAGGAGCCGTTCGGAGCCGGTGCGGTGCAGTTCGGCGAAGGCACGGCCGAGGAGGCAGACGTCGGACACGGCGAGGTTGAGGCCCTTGGCGCCGGTCGGCGGGACGATGTGGGCGGCGTCGCCGGCGAGCAGGAGCCGGCCGTGGCGCATGGGTTCGTGGACGTGACTGCGCATCGGGGTCACGGACTTGGCGGTGATCGGCCCGCGGCCGAGGGTCCAGTCGCCGTCGATGGCGAAGCGGGCGGCGAGTTCGTCCCAGACACGGTCGTCCGGCCAGTCGTCGGGATCGGTGCCGTTGGGGACCTGGAGGTACAGCCGCGACACCCGGGGCGAGCGCATGCTGTGCAGGGCGAAGCCCCGCTCGCCACGGGCGTAGATCAACTCGTCGCAGGACGGGGCGACATCGGCGAGGATCCCGAGCCAGGAGTACGGATAGTCGTGCGCGTACGTCCGGCTGATCCCGGCCGGGACGGCGGCGCGGGAGATGCCGTGGAAGCCGTCGCAGCCCACCACCCAGTCGCAGCTCAGCGTCTGCTCGCTCCCTTCGTGCACGAACCGCACGAGGGGCGTGTCCGACTCCGGCCTCTCGACGGCGAGCGCCTCGGCCTCGAACAACAGCGGTGGACCCTCGGCGAGTTGGAGGGCGACGAGGTCTTTGACGATCTCGGTCTGGGCGTAGATCGTGACGGTGCGGCCGCCGGTGAGGGCCGGGAAGTCGATGTGGTGCCGTTCCCGGTCGAAGCGCAGTTCGATGCCCTGGTGGACCAGCCCCTCCGCGTCCAGACGCCGGGCCGCGCCGCAGGCGCGCAGGGCGTCGACCGTGCCCTGCTCCAGCATTCCGGCGCGCTGGCGCTGTTCGACGTACTCCCGGGTCCTCGCCTCCAGCACGACGCAGGCGATGCCCGCGCGGTGCAGCAGACGGGCCAGGAGCAGTCCGGCGGGGCCGCCGCCGATGATGCCGACCGTCGTGCGCATCGCACGCCTCCCCTGGGTGACAGCCTGGGGCACAGGCTCTCAGCTGGAGTCGCGGGGCACCACCGTGGCCGCGAGGACCTTGTGCGTCTCGGGAGCGGCGCCGGGGTCGCGCACCGCCCGGTCGACGAGCTCGGCGAGGTCGCGGCCGGAGGGCAGTTCCAGGTGGACCGTGCTCAGCCGGGGCCGCAGGAGGCGGCCCAGCATCAGGTCGTCGGCGCCGATCAGCGCCGTGTCGCCCGGCACGTCGATCCCCTGGTCCTGGAGGGCCCGCAGCAGCAGCATCGCGTACTCGTCGTTGTACGCGAACACGGCGTCGAGGCCGAGTGCGCGCCAGCGGGCGGCGAGTTGGGCACCGGCCTCCTCGGTGCAGGCCAGGGGGAGGCGGGTGACGGTGGCGTCGGTGCCGTCGAGGGCGTTGCGTACGCCCGCCAGGCGGGGCAGGGAGAAGGCCTCCAGGCCCGCCTCCTCGGGGACCACCACGCCGATGCGGCGTCGGCCGCGCTCGTAGAGGTGGGTGGCGGCGCGGTGGCCGACGGCCTCGTGGTCCATGAGCAGGGCGTGGGCGCCCTCGACGGTCTCGGGGCCGAGGGTGACGACGGCCCGGGCGCCGGAGCGCTTGAGGATCGCGACGCCGTCGGGACCGAGCCCGGCGCCGGGCACCAGGACGGCGACCGGGCGCAGTTCGGCCCAGGCGCGGGCGGCCTCGTCGCCCTGGAGTCCGACGCTGCCGTGCTGGACGACGGTGTAGTCGAGGCGGCTGAGGGCCCAATGGAGTTCGTTGATGAACTGTCCGTAGAGCTGACCGACGGGGACGGTCGGGGCGGGCATCAGGACCAGGCGGCTGTGTCCGGCGCGCAGGCTGCGGGCGGCCGCGTGCGGCACGTACCCCAGCTCCTTGGCGGCCTCGTGGACCCGGCGGCGGGTGGGCTCGCTGATGCGGACGGCACTGGTGTTGTTGAGGACGTAGGAGACGGTCGCGCGCGAGACGCCGGCCAGCCGGGCCACATCGGCGCTCGTGGGCACGGAGCGCGGTGCGGGCGACGCGGGGGCGGGCGTTTTCGGTATCTGCACCATGACGTCACGCATCTTTGCAGAGCCTGTGTGAGCCGCCTCTCAGTGGGTCGCCGCGGTGCCCGTCACGCGGGCCACCAGATCGATCCAGCCGTCCTCCAGCCGTTTCATCGGCATCCCGCACTCCCTGGTCAGATGGTGGATCAGGGCGGGGTCGAGGTATCCGAGCAGGGATCGCGCCAGCAGTTCGCAGTCGGCGTCCGGCACGATCTGGCGCAGCAGGACCGTGACGTGCAGGGTGAGCGCGCGCTGCGAGGGATGGGAGAAGCGGCGGGTGGGCTCCGGCACGGCGGCGAGCTGGAGGTCCAGCTGTTCGTCCGAGCGGTACAGCACCGCCACGCCGAACGCCCGCAGCCGCTCCAGCGGCGGCGCCCCGGGGCCCAGGGGCGGCGGGCCGGCGAGGAAGTCCTCCTGGAGCTTTCTCGCCGAGTGGTCGAGGAGCGCCATCAGCAGACCGGTGCGGTCGCCGAAGCGGCGGAAGACGGTGCCCTTGCCGACCTGGGCCGCGGCGGCCACGGCCTCCATGGTGACCCCGGCGGCGCCGTGCTCGGCGATCAGTCGGGCGGCGGCCTCCAGCAGCCGGGCCCGGTTGCGCGCGGCGTCGGCGCGCAGGCAGGGCTCGTCACCGGACGGGCCGAGCTGCACCAGTTCGGCCTCGCCCGAGGGGTCCTGAGGCCTGGGAAAGGGCGGCAGAGAGGCGGGCATGAAGACAGCGTAAAGCATCCGGAATGAAACTGGACCGCGGTCCGGTTAGGGTGATAGAACGTAAACGGACTTCGGTCCGGATACATGACGGCAGTGTTTCAGCATCTTGGAGTTCGCATGTCTGTTCGCATCCTTGCGCTCGTCGGCAGCCTTCGCGCCGGTTCGCACAACCGCCAGCTGGCCGAGGCGGCCGTCAAGTTCGCCCCCGAGGGTGCGACGGTCGAGGTCTACGAGGGCCTGGCCGACATCCCGTTCTACAACGAGGACATCGACGTCGAGGGCAGCGTCCCGCCCGCGGCCGCCAAGCTGCGTGCCGCCGCCCAGGCCGCCGACGGCTTCCTGTTCTTCTCCCCCGAGTACAACGGCACCATCCCGGCCGTCCTGAAGAACGCCATCGACTGGCTGTCGCGCCCGTACGGCGCCGGGGCCTTCGCCGGCAAGCCGGCCGCCGTGGTCGGTACCGCCTTCGGCCAGTTCGGTGGCGTCTGGGCCCAGGACGAGACCCGCAAGTCGCTCGGCATCGCCGGTGCCACGGTCCTGGAGGACGTCAAGCTCTCCATCCCCGGCTCCGTGGTCCGCTTCGCCGAGACCCACCCGGCCGACGACGCCGAGGTCGCCGAGCAGCTCACCGAGGTCATCACCCGTCTGCACGGCCACGCCGGCGAGACCGTCGCCGCCTGACCGCACCTCACGGTGAGGGGCCGGAGCTCATGGAGCTCCGGCCCCTTCCGTCTGTCCCGAGACGGCCCAGACGCCACGACGTCCCGTTCAGGCCACCGCGCCCGGCGCCAGCTCCCGCAGTTCCGTCAACGCGGCCTCGACGGCGGGGCGTTCCCGTCCCCCGCGGCGCGTGCAGGTGAGCAGCTTGCGGTGCGGGTCGCCCGTGCACGCCACGCGGGTGATGGGCAGGTCCGGGGTGAGCTGGGCCAGCCGCGGGATGAGCGCGACGCCGAGCCGGTGGGCGACGAGTTGGGCGGTGACGTTCCAGTCCACGGCCTGGTGGACCACGCTGGGGCTGAACCCGGCCTCCCCGCAGGCGGACACGATGTGCGTGTGGCAGGGGCTGTCCGGCATGGGGGCGATCCAGTCCTCGTGCGCCGCGTCCGAGAGGTCGACGCGCTTCCTGCCGGCCAGCGGGTGACCGGCGGGGACGACCAGGTCGAACGGGTCGTTCAGAAGCGGCTGTTGGTCGAAGCGGGCGTCGTTCAGCGGCGGGTTGTGCGGGGTGGCCTCCACGATGGCGAGGTCCGCCTCGCCCTCGAAGAGCAGGTCGAAGCTCGTCGGCACGTCCGCCTCCCGGACGTGCACGGCCAGGCGCGGATGCCGTTCCTGCAGCCGGACGGCCATCGGCGCCAGCAGCACCGAGATCGCCACCGGGTACCCGCAGACCCGCAACGGCCCCGCGGGGGCGCCCTGTTCGGCGCGCAGGTCCAGCTCGGCCTGTTCCCAGCGGGCCTGGATGGCGTCGGCGTGCGCGAGCAGGGTCTCGGCGGCCGGGGTGAGACGGACACCCCGGCCCTGAGGTTCGAGGAGGGTCACGTCGAGGTCGCGGGCGAGCTGACGGATCTGCTGCGAGGCGGCGGACGGGGTGAAGTGCAGGGCGCGGGCGGCCGCGGTCACCGTGCCGTAGTGCGCGACCGCGCGCAGGACGTGAAGCCGACGGAGGTCAATCATGAAGCCCACGCTTCAAGGTGAGGTCCGGAAAGTCAACCTGGACGTGCACGGTGACGGCGGCGCACCCTGGTGGTGTCGCGACGGTCAACCAGCCACGACCTGTGAGGAGTTCCGATGACCAGCCCGACCAGCCCGACCGGCCGGACCGGCGCACCTGAGGCGTCCGGAACCACCGGCACCCCTGGGACGACCGGGACCGTCTGCCCGCACTGCGGGTGGCCGGACGGCGCCGAGCCCTTCCAGGTGGTGTCCCGGCACGCCACCGCGGCGGGTCGCACGGTGTGGACCCGCTGCGGCTGCGGTTCGCTCCAGGTCCGCGTGGTCGACGACCGCGGGACGCGGATCGTCTCCCGCAGCGGGCCCGCCGCCCCTCAGCCCAGTTCCGCCAGCCGCTGAACCGCCGGGGCCGCGAACCGCTCGATGAACCGCGCCGGCTCACCCGTGCGCGGGGACAGGATCACGGTGTCGATGCCGAGTTCGGCGTACCCGGTGATGTCCTTCGTGAAGGCGTCGAGGTCGCCCGTGGCGAGCGGTTCCCCGGAGTAGGCGACCGTCTTGCGGATCGTGTCGTAGTCGCGGCCCTCGGTGTCGCAGTGGCCGCGCAGGACGTCCAGCTTGTGCGCGACCTCCTCGGGAGTGGTGGTGAAGAGGTTGCACGCGTCGCCGTACCGGGCGACGAGGCGCAGCGTCTTCTTCTCGCCGCCACCGCCGATCATGATCTCGGGGCGCGGATCGCTGACCGGCGCCGGGACGCAGAGGGTCTCGGCGAGCCGGTAGTGCGTGCCCTCGAACGGGCCGTCGTCGTCCGGGTCCCACATCTGCAGGCAGATCCGCAGGGCCTCCTCCAGCCGCTCGAAGCGTTCCGCGACCGGCGGGAACGGCACCCCGAGGCCCGCGTGCTCCCGGTCGTACCAGGCGGCACCGATCCCGAGGGTGGCCCGGCCGCCGGACAGCACGTCGAGCGTGGTGGCGATCTTGGCGAGCAGTCCGGGGTGACGGTAGGTCACGCCGGTGACCAGGGCGCCGAGTTGGACCGTCGAAGTGCGGCCGGCGAGATAGCCGAGGGTCGTGTAGGCCTCCAGCATGGGGTCCTCGGCCCGGTCGTTGAACTCCATCTGGAAGTAGTGGTCCATGACCGACAGCCAGCCGAGCCCGGCGGCTTCGGCGGCGGCGCCCGCGGCGCCGAGCTCGGCGGCGAGCGCGGGGCCCCCTCCGGGGTGGTCGAACCGGTTGATGTGTACGCCCACGCGCATGGTCGTCTCCGTTCACCAGGGCCTCATCGACCCTGGCGACGCTAGAACTTCGAGTGCTCTCGAAGTCAAGAGGCGCCACCGCGCACACCGCGCGACATCAGACGCCTCCGCGCGAGCCCCGGACCACCGCCGTACGGGCCCCGGATTCGATCGCCGCCGCGCGAGCCCGTACCGCCGTCGTACGGTCCGCTAGGCGGCCCGCTCCGCCTCCCGCTGCCTCTTGGAGGCCCGCAGGCTCGTGAACGTGGTGACGGCGAGGACCAGCACGATGAAGCCCAGCGAGAACGGGATGCTGATCTCCGGCACGTGGACGCCGGACTCGTGCAGCGCGTGCAGCACCAGCTTGACGCCGATGAAGCCGAGGATGATCGACAGGCCGTAGCTGAGGTGGACCAGCCGCTCCAGCAGGCCGCCGATGAGGAAGTACAGCTGACGCAGGCCCATCAGCGCGAACGCGTTCGCCGTGAAGACGATGTACGGGTCCTCGGTGAGGCCGTAGATGGCGGGGATCGAGTCGAGCGCGAAGAGGACGTCGGTGGAGCCGATCGCCAGCATCACGACCAGCATCGGGGTCATGACCCGCTTGCCGTTCTCCTCGATCCACAGCTTGGTGCCGTGGTAGCGGTCGGCCACGCCGAAGCGCCGCTCGACCATCTTCAGCAGCTTGTTCTCCTCGTACTCCTCCTCGTGGCTCCCCTTGCGGGCGTCCTGGACGAGCTTCCAGGCGGTCCAGATCAGGAAGGCGCCGAAGAGGTAGAAGACCCAGGAGAACGTGGAGATGATCGCCGCGCCGGCCGCGATGAAGGCGGCGCGCAGCACCAAGGCCATCAGGACGCCGACCATCAGCACGCGCTGCTGGTACTGGGAGGGCACCGAGAACTTCGCCATGATCAGCACGAAGACGAAGAGGTTGTCCACGCTCAGCGACTTCTCGGTGATGAACCCGGCGAAGAACTCGCCGCCCGGCTTCGCGCCGCCGAAGACCAGCAGGCCGATGCCGAAGAGACAAGCCAGCACGACCCAGACGGCCGTCCAGATGCCGGCTTCCTTGATCGACACGTCGTGGGGCTTACGGCCGATGAAGAAGTCGACGGCGACGAGCGCGCACAGCGCGGCCACCGTCAGCAGCCAGACGGACAGGGACACGTTCACTTGTTACTCCTGGTACTGGTGGGCCTCACAGCGTTCTCTCATGTCCTGACATCCTTCCACCTACGGGAGGTGAACAAAGCGTGATGACATGGCAAGGGCACCCTCGAGCACGCGGCGCGTACGAATGACCGGGATCACTTTGACGAGCCCGTTGATGGGGCCGTACGAATAGGCCGTATGAGCGTCCCTCAGTCACCCCTGTCCGGGATCACGGTCGTCAGCCTGGAGCAGGCGGTGGCCGCTCCCTACGCCACCCGGCAGCTGGCCGACCTCGGCGCCCGTGTCATCAAGGTGGAGCGACCGGGCGGCGGGGACTTCGCGCGCCGGTACGACACCACGGTGCACGGTCACTCCAGCTATTTCGTCTGGCTGAACCGCTCCAAGGAATCCCTCACCCTGGACCTCAAGGACCCGCGCGGCCTGGAGATCCTGCACCAACTCCTCGACGGCGCCGACGTCTTCGTGCAGAACCTCGCCCCCGGCGCGGCCGACCGCCTCGGCCTCGGCACCGCGGCGCTCATCGAACACCGGCCCCGGCTCATCCCCTGCACCATCTCCGGCTACGGCACCGACGGGCCATGGGCCGACCGCAAGTCGTACGACCTGCTGGTGCAGTGCCAGACCGGCCTGGTGTCACTGACCGGCACCCCCGAGGAGACCGCCCGGGTCGGGATCTCCGTCGCCGACATCGCCGCCGGGATGTACGCCTACAGCGGAGTCCTCACCGCCCTCTACACACGCGCCACCACCGGCAGGGCCCACCCGGTGGAGGTCTCCCTGTTCGAGGCGCTGGCCGAGTGGATGGGCCAGCCCGCCAACTACACGCGCTACGGCGGCAGTCAGCCCCCACGTCTGGGGACCCAGCACGCCACCATCGCGCCCTACGGCGCCTTCACCGCCGCCGACGGCCACGACGTGCTGTTCTCCATCCAGAACGAACGCGAATGGGCCGTGCTGTGCGCGCGGTTCCTCGGCGACGCCGGGCTCACCGACGACCCGCGCTTCGCCACCGGCCCCGACCGGGTCGCCCACCGCGACGAGGTGAACGCCCTCGTCGCCGAGCGCTGCGCCCGCTCCGACGCCGCCGAGATCCTCCAGGACCTGGAGGCGATGGGCATCGCCTGCGCCGGGGTCAACGACGTCGCCGCGTTCCTCGACCATCCCGTGCTGGCCGCCCGGGGCCGCTGGCGCGAGGTGGGCGTGCCGGGCGGCACCGTGGAGGCCCTGCTGCCGCCGGCCGACCTCGCGGGTCTGCCCGCGCGCATGGACCCCGTACCGGCGGTCGGTGAGCACACCGACGCGATCCTCACCGCACTCGGCCGCAGCCGCGACGACATCCAGGCGCTCCGCGCCGACGGCGTCGTCTGATCGCGGGGTGCACTACTCGTACGGCGCGGCGTACGGCTGCGGCGCAGCGGCCGGTGGTGTCAGGTCTCGTCGGCGGTGCGCGCTCGCTGGGCGAGCCTCTTCAGGGCGGTCTCGCCCCACTGGAGGTTGGACCGTTCGAAGGCCATGCCGCCGAGGAGGGTGAGGTAGGGGCCGATGCGCTCGGCCTCGGCGACGTACTCGTCCTCGGTGCGGCCGGCCAGCATGCGCTCCCGCATCCGTTCGTAGCGGGCCAGCTTGGCGGTGGACCGCTCCACCCGTTCGACGATCGCGGTGCGTACGGCGTCGATGTCACCGATGTCGACGGACTGGACCTTGACCATCAGCTCGTCCCGGATGGCCGTCGGTTTCGCGGGCGCCTCGGTGATGTAGTCGCGCAGGACCTCCAGGCCGGCCTCGGTGAGGGAGAACAGGCGTTTGTTGGGGCGGCGCTCCTGCTGGACGACGCGGGCGGAGACGAGACCGTCGGCCTCCATGCGCTCCAGTTCGCGGTAGAGCTGCTGCGGGGTGGCCATCCAGAAGTTGGCGACGGAGGCCTCGAAGCCCTTGGCGAGGTCGTATCCGGAGGCCTCGCCCTCCAGCAGGGCGGCCATCACCGCGTTGCGCAGAGCCATGGGCCCCAACCTAATTGATTACTCAAGGTGAGAGGTACCGGCGGGCAGGAGCACCGGGAGCAGTTCGGGGCGCTTGGCCTGCCGATCGTCGCCGGAGGACCGGCCTCGGACCCGTCGCAGGAGCCAGGGGCCGAGGAAGGAACCGACCCACCGCAGCTCGTCGCCGATCGCGCGCAGCCCTGAGGCGGTTTGCCGGTCGGCGGGCAGAGGCAGGGACCAGCTGCCGTCGCCGCCCGGCAGCGCGAGGGCGTCGGCGACCGCGGCGGCGATCCGGGCGTGGCCGAGCGGGTTGGAGTGCAGCCGGTCCGGGCTCCACAGGCGCGGGTCGGTCGCGACCGGGTGGTGGGAGAACTCGGCGACCACGACGGCGTGCCGTGCCGCCGCCCGGCGAATGCGGTCGTTGAGGGCGAGCACCCGGGGGCGCAGTGGTCGCGCCAGCGGGGTGATGCGGGCCACGTCCGGGAAGGTCATCGTGGCCACTCGCGTGCCCCGCGCGGTGAGCGCGGCGAACATCGCCTCCAGATGTCCGGCCACCTCGTCGGCGTCGAAGCCCGGTCGCAGCAGGTCGTTGACGCCGGCGACGACGGTGGCGAGGTGAGGCTCCAACGCCAGGGCGGGCGCGAGCTGTTCGGCCCGCACCTGTCCGGCGAGACGGCCCCGGACGGCGAGGTTGGCGTAGAGCACTTCCGGGGTGTCCCGGGCGAGTTGCTCGGCGAGCCGGTCGGCCCAGCCGCGAAGTCCCTGCACGTCGTCGCCGTCACCGCAGCCCTCGGTCTGGCTGTCGCCGAGGGCGACGTATCTCAGGGGACCGTTCTGCGCCATGACCGCTGCCTCACTTACCCAAGGAGTCACCTACTCACTTTGTTGAGTATAGCGTCACGGCGCGAAATGTAATGGCGCGGAACATCACGGCGATCGTCACGCCATTGACGTAAGCGACTTGTCGACTTTCAAATGCTCAGGGCGCCGCGGGCCTGGGGCGCCGACCATCGGAGGGCCCTGTCGCGTCCCTGAACGCGAGCCGCCCCGGGCGGACCGCTGGTGTGCGGATCCGCCCGGGGCGTTTTTGTCCCTGGCGTGCTCGAACGTCTCAGACGAGCGGCGTGCCGCCCGGGCCACCGGTGCCGCCCGGCCCGCCGAAGCCGCCCGTGCCACCCGTGCTGCCCGGGCCGCCGAAGCCACCCGTGCTGCCCGTGCCCCCGATGCCACCGCTACCAGGGGTGCCGCCGAGGCCGCCGGCCTCGTCGGGGCGGATGCGGCCGCGCCAGGCGCCCGACTCGCCGCCCCGCTGCTCGATGTACTCCTTGAAGCGGCGCATGTCGCCCTTGACCCGACGGTCGAGCACCCCGAGCATGTCGGCGCCCTTCTCGGCGAGACCGCTGGGCTCGACGTCCATCGTCAGTTCCACGCGCGTGTGCGTGTCGTCCAGCCGCTGGAACCGCACGGTGCCGCGCTGCTTGACGTCGCCCTCGACGACCCGCCAGGTGATGCGGTCGTCCGGCAGCTGGTCGACGATCTCGGTGTCGAACTCCCGGCGCACACCACCGATCTTGGTGGTCCAGTGGTTGTGCTTGTCGTCGACCTGCCGCACCTCCTCGACGCCTTCCATGAAGCGCGGGAACTCCTCGAACTGAGTCCACTGGTTGTAGGCGGTGTGGACGGGGACCTCGACGTCCACCGATTCCTTGACGGTGCTCATCAGTCGTCCTCCTCACTGCTTGTGGTGGCCGCCGGGTACCCGGCGGAGCGGGGTCAAGACCCCTGAAGATGTGAAGAACACCTCGTTCGACGGGCCCCTTGGTGGGGATGGGCGCGTCCGGGTACTCGGTCCGGCGACGGCCGTTCCCGGTTCGAGGAAAGGAGCGTGCGTCATGACCAGTCCCGATCCGGAGCCGCGGCAGAGTCCGGGACTCCAACCCGGTGCAGGCGTGCCACCCGGCGAGACCCCGCCCGGGGAGTCGGGCATCTCCGGCATCTCCCATCCGGAGCCTCCCGAGCTGCGCAAGGGGTGGGGGGCGATGCCCATCACCGTGATCATGGTGATGGTCGTACTCGTGGCGATCGGGTTGATCGCCATGATCGTGGAGCTGATCGCCTGAGAACGCACCCGGGCCACCGGCTCGGGGCGGCTGAGGACCGGACGCGGCGGCCCCACTCGGAGCGGCTGAGGACCCGACGCGGCGCCCCCACTCGAGCTAAGGACCGGGCACGGGGAGGTGCTGCGGCCCGTCACGGCGGCGCGCCCCTGTCGGCCCAGGCCCCACGGGATCACGCAGCGGGCGGGGCACCTCGCCGGGTGCCGCCGCCCGCGTCCCGCGATCCGTCAGCCGTCACGTCGGTCAGTGGCGTGAGCTGTCCGTGGGTTCGTGCGATCCGCTCTTGGCCAGCCCGCGGCTGATCAGGTAGCCGATGCTCAGCAGGGTGACGTACAGCCATGCCTGGTCGGCGGGGAAGCGGTCCACGCCGTCGGAGCCGTCGCCGACCGCGAGGGAGGCGATGAGGACCGCGATCACGGATGCCGCGTAGACGAAGAGTTCGGTGGTCTTGAAGGCGGGCTTGGTCTCGGTCCGCGTGCGTGGCGCGCTGAAGGTGTCCCGGGCGCCGCCGGATTCCGGATACCCGGGGGACGAGGCTGCGGTCATGACGTGTCTGCCTTCTGGATGGATTCCGTCCGACGGTCGCCGGACGGCCGCACGCGTACCCGGCGGACCGACGGGGGAACGCCCGCTCCGGCACCGGCACGGCGACCGGGTCGCTCGTCGGCCGGAGACAGGCGTGACGGCAGGGGCCCGTGTGGCCCAGCGGGCCGGGTCGGGCGAGGGGCGGGGGCGAGGGTGCCGCTGGGTCGGGTGGGCGGCCGCCACTACGGCCGGAAGTGCACGCCGCTGAAGTGACCCGACGCACAAGTCTCTGACCTGGGCGAATACGCCATACGGCCGGGTCGGCCCCCTGCCGCGCAGCCTGCGCGGCGGGGTTTTCGCGGTCGGGCGGGGGGCACTCGCGCGCCGCTGTCGGAAGAAGGAGTGAAGGACATGCGAAGGAAGAGTGACACCCGGGGGAAGCGCGCCCTCGGTCTGTGGGCGGCCGGGGCCGTCGTGGCCGCGGGCGGCTCCGTGGCCGTGGCCCGTGCGAAGGGCCGGGCGAGCGGTGGCGCCGAGAAGGCCGAGGAAGGGCGCTGGCATGTGATCACCGTGGGGCGGCCGCGCCCCGAGCTGATGCCGGACGGCAAGCTCCCGCCGCCGCTGGACGGTCTGGGCGACCACGTGGAGATCAGGGCCGCGGACGCGCCGGGAGGGCGCGGTACCGAGATCGCCGCCCGGCGCACCGGGGCACGGGACGACGTCGAGGGGATGGAGAGCGAGGCGGGCGCGTCGACGGACGAGCGGATCCGCGAGGCGCTGCGGGAGTTCAAGCAGCTCACCGAGACCAATGAGGTGCTGCGCACCGAGGGGCAACCCACCGGGAAGCGCAGGCCGGGTGGCATCCCGCTGGCCCGGGCCTCCCGCCGGGCCCGGAAGGAGGGCCTGCTGTGAAGGCGCTGTGCTGGACCGGGGTCGGGAAGCTGGACGTGCAGAACGTCCCGGATCCGACGATCCTCAACGACCAGGACGCGATCGTGAAGGTCACCGCCAGTTCGGTCTGCGGCTCCGACCTCCATCTGCTCAACGGATACATCCCGGCCATGCGCGCCGGCGACATCATGGGCCACGAGTTCGTCGGCGAGATCGTCGAGACCGGGCCGGGCGTGCACCAACACCGCCCCGGTGACCGGGTGGTGGTCTGTTCCATCCTCGGCTGCGGCCGCTGCCGTCAGTGCGAGGAGGGCTGGTGGGCGCTGTGCGACAACTCCAACCCCCAGCCCGCCTTCACCGAGACCGCCTACGGCAGCCCGACCGCCGGCATCCTGGGCTACTCGCACGCCATGGGTGGCTTCGCGGGCAGCCACGCGGAGTACGTCCGCGTCCCCTTCGCCGACCACGGCGCCTTCACGGTCCCGGACGGACTGGCGGACGAGGAGGCGGTGTTCGCCTCGGACGCGGTGCCGACCGGGTGGATGGGCGCGGAGCTCGGCGGGGTACGGCCCGGTGACGTGGTGGCCGTGTGGGGCGCGGGCGGCGTCGGCCAGATGGCGGCGCGGGCCTCGGCTCTGCTGGGTGCCCATCGGGTGGTGGTGATCGACCGGGTCCCGGAGCGGCTGGAGCAGGCGGAACGCCACTGCGGGGCCACGACCCTCGACTACACCGACGTCGACGTGGGCCCCGCGCTGCGCGAGCTGACCGGCGGCCGCGGTCCCGACGTGTGCATCGAGGCCGTGGGCATGGAGGCCCACAAGAAGGGTCCGCAGTACCTGTACGACCGGGTCAAGCAGGGCCTGCGGCTCCAGACGGACCGCTCGGTGGCGCTGCGTGAGGCCATTCACGCCTGCCGCAAGGGCGGCACGGTGTCGGTCCTCGGCGTGTTCGGCGGCGTCCTCGACAAGTTCCCGTTCGGCGCGGCGATGAACAAGGGGCTGACGTTCCGCATGGGCCAGCAGCACGGCCAGCGGTACATCCCGATGCTCCTGGACCGCATGGCGGCCGGTGAGATCAGTACCTCCCACCTGGCCACCCACCCGATGCCGCTGTCCGAGGGACCGCGCGGCTACCGGATGTTCCAGGACAAGAGCGACGGCTGCGTGCGGGCGGTGCTCCTGCCGCAGGAGTGAGCGGTCGCGTCACGGCCGTACGGCGCGGACGACCACCAGTTCCTCCCGGTCGTCGTCCGCGTCGACCAGACCCTGCCGCACCAGCCACGACCGCCGGGACCGCAGCACGGGGCCGTACGGCACGACCGCGCGCTCGGCGACCGAGGCGCTCAGCCCCCGCTCCGTCAGCCGGCGCAGTGTCTCGTCGGTCCCGCACAGGCCGGAGTGCACGATCAGCAGCACCCCTCCCGGACGCAGCATGGTGGGAGCCGCCGCGCAGATCCGGTCCACGAAGACCCGGCCGTCGGCGCCCGCATCCCAGGCCCGCGCCGCGCCCCGACGGGGCAGCCGGTCGACGGGCGAGGGCACGTAGGGCGGATTGCTGACCACCAGGTCGTACGACCGTCCCGCGACGGCCGTCGTCAGGTCGCCGCGCAGGACGCGGACCCGCCGGCCGGCCAGCAGCGCGTTGACGCGCGCGGTGACCACGGCCAGCCGGGAGACGTCCACGGCGGTCACCCGGGCACCCAGCCGGGCCGCGTGCACGGCGACGGCGCCGCTGCCGGTCCCGAGGTCCAGCACCTCGGTCGCGTCGTCGATGTCCTCCCGGCCCAGTGCCTGCATCAGCAGCCCGGTGTCCCACTGCGGGGCGTACACGCCCGGCGGGGTCAGCAACCGCGCCGGCGGCGCCGGCATCAGCGTCTCCGCCACCATGGGCATCTCCGTTCGTCTCCCCCAACAGCTGTTTCTGCCGTCACTCTGGGTGCCCCGGCTGCGGTGATCCATTCACAGCACCCTCCTTCACGGCCGTGACCTGGGATTTCCGGGTCCGTGGTGGCGTGGGGAGGGACATCGGCGTGTGGGTGGCGGCGCTGCGGAGCGGCCACGACCCGCCGTGTCGGCCGCCGTGGCTCCCGCGCGGGGCGCGGCGCGGATACGGTGACATATCGGCAGGCATAGCTCCCGTCGGACTGGTTACACGCTGCGCAACCGAGGGGCCGGGAGAGCGGCAATCACCGGTGTCTCATCCGCCCGCGTGACCGTCTGCGCACCGACCGCTTCCGAGCGAGGACACCCATGGCGACACGTACGGAACCCCTGGCCCCGGTCCCGGCGGCGGGGCGCCGCAACAAGGGCCAAGTGATCGTTTCCTGGCTGACCACCACCGACCACAAGAAGATCGGCCACCTCTACCTGATCACGTCGTTCGGCTTCTTCCTCATCGGCGGGGCGCTGGCGATGCTCATCAGGGCGGAACTGGCCCGGCCGGGCCTGCAACTGCTGTCCAACGAGCAGTACAACCAGTCGTTCACGATGCACGGCACGATCATGCTGCTGCTGTTCGCCACCCCGACCTTCGCCGGGTTCGCCAACGCGATCATGCCGTTGCAGATCGGTTCCCCGGACGTCGCCTTCCCGCGGCTGAACATGTTCTCGTACTGGCTGTTCCTGTTCGGCGGTCTGATCGTGCTCAGCAGCTTCCTCACGCCGCAGGGCGCCGCCGACTTCGGCTGGACCGCCTACACCCCGCTCAGCGGTCCCGTCCGCAGCGGATACATCGGCGGGGACCTGTGGATCATGGGGCTGGCGCTGGCCGGGTTCGGGACGATCCTCGGCGCGGTCAACTTCATCACCACCATCATCTGCATGCGCGCCCCCGGTATGACCATGTTCCGCATGCCGATCTTCACGTGGAACGTGCTGCTCACCTCGGTGCTGGTGCTGCTGGCCTTCCCCGTGCTGGCGGCGGCGCTGCTCGCGCTGGAGGCGGACCGCCGGTTCGGCTCGCAGGTCTTCAACGCCGAGAACGGCGGACCGATCCTGTGGCAGCACCTGTTCTGGTTCTTCGGCCATCCCGAGGTCTACATCCTCGCCCTGCCGTTCTTCGGGGTGATCAGCGAGATCATCCCGGTGTTCGCCCGTAAACCGATCTTCGGTTACATCGGGCTGATCGGCGCCACCATCGCCATCACCGGTCTGTCCGTGACGGTGTGGGCCCACCACATGTTCGCCACCGGGGCCGTGCTGCTGCCGTTCTTCTCCTTCATGAGCTTTTTGATCGCGGTGCCGACGGGCGTGAAGTTCTTCAACTGGATCGGCACCATGTGGAAGGGCTCGATCTCCTTCGAACCACCGATGCTGTGGGCGACCGGCTTCCTCGTCACGTTCCTCTTCGGCGGGCTGACCGGCATCATCCTGGCCTCCCCGCCGATGGACTTCCACGTCCACGACACCTACTTCGTGGTGGCGCACTTCCACTACGTGCTGTTCGGCACGATCGTCTTCGCCATGTTCGGCGGATTCAGCTTCTGGTGGCCGAAGATGACCGGCACCATGCTCGACCACCGCCTGGAGAAGATCCACTTCTGGACGCTGTTCGTCGGCTTCCACACCACGTTCCTCATCCAGCACTGGCTCGGCGCCGAGGGCATGCCCCGCCGCTACGCCGACTATCTGGACGCCGACGGCTTCACCGCCCTCAACACCGCTTCCTCCATCGGCGCGTTCCTCCTCGGGCTGTCCACGCTGCCGTTCCTCTACAACGTGTGGAAGACCGCGCACCGGGGGGAACGGGTCGAGGTCGACGACCCCTGGGGGTACGGCCGTTCACTGGAGTGGGCCACCTCCTGCCCTCCCCCGCGCCACAACTTCAACACCCTGCCCCGCATCCGCTCCGAGTCGCCCGCCTTCGACCTGCACCATCCCGAGATCGTGCGGCACGACCCGAAGGAACAGACCGGCAAGCGCGACGTCCTGGACGCCGGGGGCCACGAGGGCGAACAGGGGTGAGGCACGCGGCTTGGCGCGCCGGCGCGTGAGCACGGCCGGCGGCTGTGGCCTCCTCGCGGGGCGGCGGTCCGACATCCAGCGTGACGACCGGGCGCAGGCTCCCATGACGACGTGCGAGCCCCGCCCCCTGCCTACGACGGGAGATCGGCCCCATGGATGAACCGGCCCGCTCCGAGGCCCGTCGGTCGATGGCCGTGTGCGCGCTGATCGGGGCGGCGCTCATGGCCGCGGTCGACGAGATCGTCTTCCACCAGATCCTGGGCTGGCACCACTTCTACGACCGTTCCACCAGCGGCGTCGGCCTGCTGTCCGACGGGCTGCTGCACACGGCAGAGCTGCTGGCCCTGGTCGCCGGCCTGTTCCTCTTCGCCGATCTGCGCCGCCGCGGCGCCCTGGCCCCGGCCCACGCGCGCGCCGGTGTGTTCCTGGGCCTCGGCGCCTTCCAGCTCTTCGACGGCATCGTGGACCACAAGCTGCTGCGCCTGCACCAGATCCGCTACGGCGTGGACGTCACGGCGTACGACTGGGCGTGGAACATCGCCGGGCTGATCCTGCTCCTCGTCGGCGTGGTCCTGGCGGTGCGCGCGGGACGGCGACCCGGCGTCGACGGGCCCGGACCGGCGAAATGACGCTGGCCCACGTCCATCCGGACCCGGTCGCGGGCCCCGGCACGGCCGCGCCAGTGACCGCCGCGGCCACGCTGCTGGTGCTCGCCTACGCGGTGGTCGCCCGGCGCCTGCGGCGGCGCGGGGACGTCTGGCCGTTCGGGCGGGACGTGTCGTTCACCGTCGGGGGCCTCGCCGCGGTCTGGGCCGTGTCGGCGACACCGCCGGGCGGCCCGTTCACCCAGCACGTGCTGCGGCATCTGGTCCTCGGCATGGCGGTCCCGCTGCTGGTGGTCCTGGCCCGTCCCCTCACCCTCGCCCTGCGCGCCCTGCCGCCCGGTCGTCCGCGCCGTGGCCTGCTGGTCCTCGCACACTCCCGCCCGGTCGGCCTGCTCCTGTGCCCGCCGGTGGCGGCTGTGGTGGACGTCGGGAGCCTGTGGCTGCTGTACCGCACCGACCTGTTCGCGGCTCTGACGAACCGGCCACCGCTGCACGGGGTGATGCAGGTGCACATGGTCGCCGCCGGTCTGCTGTTCACCGCCGCGGTGTGCCAGCTCGACCCGGTGCGCCGCCGCTGGAGTCTCGGCGTGCGCGCCGCGAGCCTGCTGGCCGCCGGTGCCGCGCACGGCGTCCTGGCCAGGACCCTGTACGCGCTGCCGCCGCCCGGCACCGCCTTCGCCCCCTCCGACCTGCACAGCGGCGCTCGATGGATGTACTACGGCGGCGATGCCATGGAGCTCGCCCTCGCCGTGGTGCTGGGGCTGAGCTGGTACGGGTCCCGCCGTGCTCCGCGCGGGCGCGGCGGGGACACCCGGCGACCGTCGCGGAAGACTGCCACCCGAGCCACCGTCCCGTGACCACGTGCCGGGGCGGCACCGATCCGGCCATCGTCCGACGGGCGCCCGAACCGCGCCCGCCCCGGCCTCACCTTCGGGCAACTCCCCTGCCTCGACGGCGTGTTCGGGAGGGAGGCGTCGGTCGCCGGGGGCACCGGAACGACGGCCGTCGGGCAGCGGGAGGAGGCGCTCGGGCATCGACCGTCGTCACCGGCGGTCGGCCCCGGGCGGGCGAGCGCGAGGAGTGCGCCCCCTCTGGCCGGTTCCGCCCTCTGCCCGCCGCCCCGACAGGTTGCCCCCGACGGGCCCGGGTACTTGGCGCCGAGCCGGAACCGGCCCCCAGCGAGGAGACCCTCATGGGCTTCAACCCGCTCGACCACCAAGGCATCCCCCTGGACCGACAGCTGCGCAACTGGCGCGAGCTGGACGTCGAACCCGTCGACCCCGACCACGGCGACCCGTACACCAAGTGCCGCATCATCGCGATGAACGGCATCGAGGTCGAGGCGATCCTCTTCAGCCACCAGTTCGCCCGCCACTGTCCCGACCCGGACGTCAAGCGGCAGCTGGCGGAGGTCCGTTACATCGAGCACCAGCAGCAGAAGGTCGTCAACTGGCTGCTGCCCGGCCTCGCCTCGGTCCTGGAGACGACCATCTCCTACGAGCAGGTCGCGGTCGACCTCACCGGCTGGATCGCCCGCCACGAGCCCGACCCGTACCTGAAGCAGGCGTACGAGTTCGGCGTCCTGGAGGACTTCGACCACCTGTACCGCTACGCCAACCTCTACGAGATGATCGAGCACCGCAAGGCCGAGTCGATCGTCGAGGGCCTCACGGAGGTGATGCCGGGACGGCCGACCAAGTTCCACCACCGGCACCCCGCCGACAACGTCCGCGAGCCGTACGACCGTTCGACGGTCAACCCGCTCTCCCGGCTGCACGCGCTGACGATCATGGCGGCCGAGCAGCAGACCATGAACTTCTACATGAACGTCGGCCCGCAGTACATGGAGCCGATCGCCCGGCAGCTCTACCAGGAGATCGGGCTGATCGAGGAGGAGCACGTCACCCACTACGAGTCGCTGGTCGACCCGGGTGAGACGTGGTGGGAGCAGCTCGTCACCCACGAGTACAACGAGTGCTACCTCTACCACTCGTTCATGGAGCAGGAGCCCGACCCCAAGGTGAAGGCCGTCTGGGAGCTGCACCTGAACATGGAGCTCGAACACCTGCGGATCGCCTGCGACCTGATGCGCCGTCATGACGGACGCGAGCCTCAGGAGATCCTCGCCCCGGAACTGCCGAACGTGCTCACCTTCGAGGAGAACAAGCAGTTCGTCCGGGGTCTGCTGGACACCCAGATGGATCTGACGACCCTCGGCACCGGCTATGTCCGGGACGCCCACGAGCGGTTCGAGAGGCTGCAGGAGCAGATCCACGGCGGCGAGGAGCCGCCCAGCGAGCGGGTGATGGCCCAGCACCGGGAGATGTTCGGCCGCGAGTACCGCATCGAGTCGGAGGGCGAGCACCCCGACGTCGCCTCGCGGGAGAGGAGCTGACATGGCCGGGATCGCGGCGAGCGGCGCCGACGTCGTCGCTCTGCTCATGCGCCAGCACGGTGACATCCGCAATCTCTTCGACGAGGTCGAGCGGACCGCCGGGGACGAGCGCCGGGCCGCCTTCCGTTCCCTGGTACGGCTGCTCGCCGTGCACGAGACCGCCGAGGAGGAGGTCGTCCACCCCTTCACCCGCGTCTCGGTCCCGGACGGGGAACGGATCGTCGACGACCGGCTGACCGAGGAACGAGAGGCGAAGGAGCTGCTGTCGCGGCTGGACGGGACGGACCCCGACGACCCGAAGTTCCTGCCCGAGCTCCAGACCCTGCGCACGGACGTGATGCGGCACGCCCGCGCCGAGGAACGCTACGAGTTCATCCACATCCGCCGTCACGCGGACACGGCCCGTCTCGCCTCCATGGCCGCCGCGATCCGGGCGGCCGAGGCGGTGGCCCCGACCCACCCCCACCCGGGTACCGAGTCCGCGGCCAGGAACCTCACCCTCGGCCCGCTCACGGCCCTGGTCGACCACACCCGGGACGCGGTCCGCAAGGCGCAGGGCAAGGACGGCTGACCCGTACGGCACAACCTGGGGTGACGAGTGCTTCATGGGGACCGCTCGGGGGAACCCGGCCCCCATGAGCGCACTCGCAGGTGATCACCAGTCGTACTGGATCGAGACCGCACCCCCCGGGCCCCTCCACCAGCCCCTCGACGCCGATCTCGCGGTCGACGTCGCGGTCGTCGGTGGCGGTATCGCCGGTCTGAGCACCGCCTGGGAACTGGCGCGGGCCGGCCGGCGGGTGGCCGTGCTGGAGGCGGACCGCATCGCGGCCGGCGTCACCGGCCACACGACCGCCAAACTGAGCGTTCTGCACACCCTCGTCTACGCGCGGCTACGGCGCTCACGCGGGCCCGAGGCCGCGAAGCTGTACGCACAGTCCCAGACGGACGCCGTCCGGCACGCCGCCGAGGTGGCGGGGCTGCTCGGCGTCGACTGCGACTGGGAGGACACGGCGTCCTACACCTACGTCCAGGAGCCGTCGGCGACGCAGGAGCTGAAGGACGAGGCCGAGGCCGCGCGGGAGGCGGGGCTGCCCGCCGAGTACGTGACGGAGACCGGGCTGCCGTTCCCCGTCGCGGGCGCCGTCCGGGTGGCGGAGCAGGCACAGTTCCATCCGCGCAAGTACCTCCTCGCCCTCGCCGAGGACCTGGTCCGGCAGGGCGGGATCATCCATGAACGGACCCGGGTCGTGGATCTGAAGGAGGGCGAGCCCTGCACCCTGCTGACCGAAGGCGGAGCCCGGGTGCGGGCCCATGACGTCGTGGTCGCCACGCACTACCCCATCTTCGACCGGGCGATGCTGTTCACCCGCCTCTCGCCGCGCCGGGAACTCGTCCTGACCGCGCCGATCCCGGCCGCCCTCGATCCGCACGGCATGTTCATCACCACCGAGCAGGGCACCCGCTCGGTGCGCACCGCCCCCTACGACGACGGCCGGCGGCTGCTGATCGTCACCGGTGAGCACTTCACCCCCGGCACCGCCGACGTGGAGGCCAGGTTCGACCGGCTCGCCGGCTGGGCGGGCGAGCACTTCGGCGACCTCGACTTCACCCACCGCTGGGCCACCCAGGACAACGACTCCACGGACTCCGTGCCGCTCGTCGGCCCGCTGCACGCGGGCAGCCGGCACACCTACGTGGCCACCGGCTTCGGCGGCTGGGGAATGAGCGGCGGCATCATGGCCGGCCGCCTCCTCCAGCGGCTGATCACCGGCGAGAAGTCGGCCTGGAGCGACCTGTACGACCCCCGGCGCATCCGCACCGTCGTCGGTGAGGCCCCCGCCTTCCTCAAGAACCAGGCCAAGGTCGCCCGGCACTTCGTCGGGGACCGTCTGACGGCGGCCGGGGGCTCGGTCGACGACATCGAGCGCGGGGACGGCGCCGTCGTACGGGTCGACGGACACCGCTGTGCCGTGTACCGCGACGAGGAGGGCGAACTGCACGCCGTCTCGGCGCGCTGTACGCACCTGGGCTGTCTGGTCGCCTTCAACGCCGCGGAACGCGCCTGGGAGTGCCCGTGCCACGGGTCCCGGTTCACCCCCGACGGGGAGATCGTCCAGGGACCGGCCGTGCGGCCGTTGGAGAAGCGGGACATCTGACGCCCGCACGGGACGGAAGTGAAGACGTGAAGAGGTCCCCCGAGCGGCTGCCGGTTCTGCGGACCCTCGACGAGCTGGCGGAACTGGTGGAGCGCTGCCCCCGCCTCTATGTGCGCTGGTCGCGTGGCCCCGAGGCCGACCGGGAGCTGAGCGAGAGCCGCGACGGCCTGACGGGCGTCCGCATGTCCGGGCTGTCGGCCAACCCGCTCGCCGTCGAGTCCTGGTGGGAAGGGCGCCCGGTCGACCTGTGGGTGGCCCGGCGGCTGTACGACTACTCCCACCTGCCCCGGGAGAAGGGCGAGGGGGTGCGCCCCTACGTGCTGCGCGGCCGTGAGAAGGGGCGCGGGCCCGACAACGAGCCGTTGGTCCAGGACGTGGAGCCGATCGGCTGGATCGACGAGAAGGTCATCGAGGAGGCGGTGGCCGCGGTGATCGGACAGGCGGGGCCCTGGGGCACGATGCGACGCCACCAACCGTGAGCCGTCCACCCCTGGAACTCTTGACGCGAGCGCCGGGTGTGCGGTGCCCTTCCAGGACCGCGCACCCGTCGCCGTGGCGCGTCTCTCACCTCGCCTACGGCAGCGGCGTGCCGCCCGTCACGTTGAGGATCTCCGCCGTGACGAAGCCGGCGTCCTGGGAGGCCAGGAACACGTAGGCCGGGGCGAGTTCGGCGGGCTGCGCCGGCCGGCCCAGCGGGCTCTGCTTGCCGAACTCCGCGGTGTCGGGCATCGTCGCGGGGATCAGCGGTGTCCACACCGGCCCCGGCGCGACCGCGTTGACGCGGATGCCGCGCTCGGCGAGCATCTGGGCCAGCCCCTGGGTGAAGGTGACGATCGCGCCCTTCGTCGTCGCGTAGTCCAGCAGGTGCGGACTGGGCTGGTAGGCCTGCACCGAGGTCGAGTTGATGACGCTGCCGCCCGCGGGGATGTGCGGCACGGCGAACTTCGTCAGCCAGAACATGCCGTAGAGGTTGGTGCGCATCACGCGGTCGAACTGCTCGGTCGAGATCGCCTCGATGCCGTCCGGCTGCGACATCTGGTAGGCCGCGTTGTTCACCAGGACGTCGATGCGCCCGAACTCCGCGACCGCGCGTTCGATCAGCGCCCGGCACGCCTCCTCGTCACGGATGTCGCAGGGGACGGCGACGGCCTTGCGGCCGGCGTCCTCGACGAGCCGCGCCGTCTCCCGCGCGTCGTCCGCCTCTTCCGGGAGGTGGGTGAAGAGGACATCGGCGCCCTCCCGGGCGAAGGCCAGCGCCACCGCCCGTCCGATGCCGGAGTCGCCGCCCGTGATGACGGTCGCGCGGCCCTCCAGTCGCCCGCTGCCCCGGTAGCTCTCCTCCCCGTGATCCGGCGGCGGGTCCATCGGCCCGGTCCAGCCGGGGTGCTGCTGCTCCTGCGACGGGAAGTCGGGGCGCGGGTGCCGGGTCACCGGGTTCTGCCGGTCGTGCTGCGAATCGGTCACGTCGGTCTCCTGATCACGGGAGCGGGTGTGCACAGGCCGGGTTCCCCGCGTGCGACGACCGAAAAGTCGAGGTCCGGACCGAGATCAGCGCTCCTGGCGGGGCCTGACCGGCCCGTCATCACCACTCCCGGCGGACGAGTGCAGAACGCGGCATCCAGGGCCCACGGCCCTGAGCCTGCCCGGGTACGCACAGGACCCAGCAGCCGCGTCCGGGGGTGCAGATGTGCGAGGCGGCCCGGTCGAGCGAACGGGACGCGCGGCGCGTGTCACCGCGACCGGCGGGGGAACCCGGGGCCGGCCGGGACAAGGACCATCGCGCTGTGCAAGGAGACCTCATGACGACCGACGTCGCTCGCTACGACGAGCAGGGCGACACGCCCCTCACGGGTTACGCGGTGCTCGCCGGCACCTTCACCGCCGGGGTCGCGGCGTTCGCGGCGGTGGCCCGTCGTCGTGGGGTGCGGCTGCCCGCCCGCGTGCCGCTCGCCGACGTCGCCCTGCTGGGCGCGGCGACGTTCAAGGCGTCCCGGCTGCTGACCCGGGACAAGGTCCTCAGTCCGCTGCGCGCCCCCTTCACCCGCCGCCGGTCCCAGGGCCCGGGCGGCGAGGTCATGGACGAGGCCCGGGGCCACGGCGCGCGCCACGCGATCGGTGACCTGGTGTCCTGCCCGTTCTGCAGCGCGGTGTGGGTGGGGGGCGCCCTGATGTGCTGTTACGTCGCCGTCCCCCGGGCGACGCGGGTGGTGAGCGCGGGCCTCGGCGCCGTCACGATGGCGGACTGGCTCCACTACGCGTGGAGCTGGACCCAGGAGTCCGCCGAGGGGTGACTCGGGCGGTGCGACCGGAGGCTTTTGCAGGCCGGGGTCCAATCGGGAGCGGGCCCTCCCTGGGTGGCAGCGCGGCCCAGCGCCCGTGACCGGCGGTCATCGACCCGCCGCCCTCGCGCCCTCGGGCTCGGCACCCGCGGGCGGGGCGAGCGCCCGGGTCCACTTCTCCTCGATCCGGCCGACCTTCCAGATCAGCAGGGCCACCGCCCAGGTGACGACGAACAGGCCTACGACGACGTAGCCGACGATGTTGAGGTCGAGGCCGGAGACCCGGTCCCAGAACGGGCCGTGCAGGTGGGCCTGGTCGGCGATCAGACCGAGGAGTTCGACCGTGCCGATGAGGAGGGCGACGGCGACCGAGAGACCGGTGACGGTGAGGTTGTAGTAGACCTTGCGGACCGGCTTGGAGAACGCCCAGCCGTAGGCGAAGTTCATGAACGAGCCGTCGATGGTGTCCAGCAGGGACATCCCGGCCGCGAACAGGACCGGCAGGCACAGGATCGCGTACCACGGCAGCCCGGAGGCCGCGCCCGAGCCGGCGAGCACCAGCAGCGCGATCTCGGTCGCCGTGTCGAAGCCGAGGCCGAACAGCAGGCCCAGGGGGTACATCTGCCACGGCTCGGTGATCGACTTCATCAGCCGCCCCAGCAGCCGGTTCATGAAGCCCCGGTTGTCGAGCTGCTCCTCCAGCGCGGCCTCGTCGAAGTGGCCCGTGCGCATCTGCCGGAAGACCTTCCAGATACCGGCCATGATCACCATGTTGATGATCGCGATGAGGTACAGGAAGGCCCCGGAGACGGTGGTGCCGATCCAGCCGGTGACGCCGTGCAGCGTGGAGTCGTCGTCCGCGACCGGACCTGCCAGCGCCTTGACCCCGAGGGACAGCAGGAACGCGAGCACGAAGACGATGCTGGAGTGTCCGAGGGAGAACCAGAAGCCGACCGACAGCGGCCGCTTGCCCTCGCTCATCAGCTTGCGGGTGGTGTTGTCGATCGCGGCGATGTGGTCGGCGTCGAACGCGTGCCGCATCCCGAGGGTGTAGGCGGTGACCCCGATACCGACCCCGAAGCTCTTCGCACCGAGGCTGTAGTGCTCCGGCGCGACGATCACGACCAGCGTGAACCAGCCAACGACGTGCAGCGCCAGGATGAACGCGGCCATCCCGCCGAGGCTCGCCCACTCCTTCCGGGTCATGGCGCTGCGGACACGGTGAGCGGTGATCATGGAGATGCGGGCCTTACTGGTCGATGAGCGGCCGTTCTCAGCCGCACGACCAGGCTTCTGCGAACGGATTGCAGGTACAACCACCCAGCGGTAAAGCCCCCGTCACGCTTCGACCAGCCCCTCTGTCAAGTATTGGCAATGGTTTTCACATGGAACGGACGCGAACCCACTTCTGACATTCATTTTCATCTAGCGTGGCGGGCGTCCCCTCTCCCCCTTTCTGTTCCACCCCTACGCGGAGGATCCATGTCCACGCCCCCGTCCCGGCGCCTCGCCGCCTCGATCACCGGCGCCTCGCTGGCTGCCCTGCTCGCGGGCTGCGGCGGCTCCTCGGACTCCGCCGACGGCACGAGTGCCGCGCAGAGCCCGGCCGCCGCGTCCGCGATATCGGTCGTGGCCTCCACCAACGTCTACGGCGACATCGTCGGCCGGATCGGCGGGACCAAGGTCGACGTCACCTCGATCATCAGCGACCCCGACCAGGACCCGCACTCCTACGAGGCCAACACCCAGAACCAGCTGGCCCTGTCGAAGGCGAAGGTCGTCGTCGAGAACGGCGGCGGCTACGACGACTTCGTCGACCGCATGCTCAAGAGCGGCAACTCCTCCGCCGAGGTGGTCGACGCGGTCAAGGTCTCCGGCAGGACCGCCCCGAAGGGCGGCGAACTCAACGAGCACGTCTGGTACGACTTCCGGGCCGTCGCCAAGATCGCCGACAGTATCGCCGCCGCCCTCGGCAAGGCCGACCCGGACGACGCCGCCACCTTCACCGCCAACGCCGAGACCTTCAAGGCCCGGCTCCAGCCGCTGGAGGCGAAGGAGGCGCGGATCAAGAAGGAACACGCCGGCGAGGCGGTGGCCATCACCGAACCGGTGCCCCTGTACATGATCAAGGCGAGCGGTCTGCGGAACGCCACCCCCGAGGAGTTCAGCGAGGCGATCGAGGAGGGCAGCGACGTCTCCCCCAAGGTCCTCCAGGCCGCGCTGGCGCTGTTCTCCGGCAAGAAGGTCGAGGCGCTGGTCTACAACGAGCAGACCTCCGGCCCGCAGACCGAGAAGGCCGAGGCCGCGGCCAAGGCGGCCGGCATCCCCGTCGTACCGGTGACCGAGACCCTGCCCAGCGGCAAGGACTACCTCGGCTGGATGACCTCCAACGTCGACGCGCTCGCCGGCGCGCTGGACACGTGAGCGGCCCGGCCCGGATCCCGGCCCAGGGCGGCGGCACCCCGGTCGTCAGCCTGCGCGGGGCCGCGCTGTCGTACGGCGACCGGGTCGTCTGGCAGGACCTCGAACTGGACGTGCGCCCCGGGGAGTTCCTGGCCGTGCTCGGCCCGAACGGGGCCGGCAAGACCAGCTTCGTACGAGCCCTGCTGGGTCGCCGGCCGCTGTCCGCCGGGACCCTGACCGTGCTGGGCCGCCCGCCGCGGGAGGCCGCGCGGGAGATCGGATACGTGCCCCAGCAGGCGGAGTCGGCGGCCCAGTCCCGCCTGCGCGCCCGCGACCTGGTGCGCTTCGGCATCGACGGGCACCGCTTCGGGCCGCGCCTGCGCACCGAGGCCGCCCGGCGGCGGGTGGCGGAGATCCTCCAGGCGGTCGGGGCGTCGGCGTACGCGGACGTGCCGCTCGGCCTGCTGTCCGGTGGCGAGCGCCAACGCGTGCGCATCGGGCAGGCGTTGGCGACCGACCCGCGGCTCCTGCTGTGCGACGAACCACTGCTCTCGCTGGACCTGCACCACCAGCGGGCCGTCACCGAACTGGTCGACGCCCGGCGCCGTTCGCACGGCACGGCCGTGGTCTTCGTGACCCACGAGATCAACCCGGTGCTGGGCCTGGCGGACCGCGTGCTGTACCTGGCCCGGGCAGGTCACCGGGTCGGCCCGCCCGAGGAGGTGCTGACCTCCGCGTCCCTGTCGGAGCTCTACGGGACGCCGGTCGACGTCGTGCGCGTGCGGGGCCGGGTCGTGGTCGTCGGCGCCCCGGACGAGACGGCCGCACCACCCCATCACCCCTCCCCCACCGAGGAAGTGCGCACATGACGTTCGCGACGGGGGTCTGGCAGCAGATCTTCAGCTTCGACCACTACGGCGAACTCCTCGCCCTGGTCCGCAACTCGCTCGTCGCGGGGGCCGCGCTGGGCCTGGTCGGCGGCCTCGCCGGGGTCTTCGTCATGATGCGCGACCTGCCCTTCGCGGTGCACGGCATCAGCGAGTTGTCGTTCGCGGGGGCGTCGGCGGCGCTGCTGCTGGGTGCCGACGTCGTGGCGGGTTCGATCGTCGGCTCGCTGCTCGCGGCGGGCACGATCGGGGTGCTGGGGGCGCGGGCCCGGGACCGCAACTCGGTGATCGGCATCATCATGCCGTTCGGTCTCGGCTTGGGCGTGCTCTTCCTCGCGCTCTACAAGGGCCGGGCGGCCAACAAGTTCGGCCTGCTGACCGGGCAGATCGTCGCAGTCGACACCCCGCAGATGGCGTGGCTGCTGGGCACGTCGGCGCTGGTCGTGGTCGCGCTGGCGGTCATGTGGCGGCCGCTGTCCTTCGCCAGCGCCGACCCGGACGTCGCCGAGGCCCGCGGAGTGCCGGTGCGGGGCCTGTCGTTCGCGTTCATGCTCGCGCTGGGGCTGGCGGTCGCCCTGTCGGTCCAGGTGGTCGGGGCGCTGCTGGTCCTGAGCCTCGTCGTCACCCCGGCCGCGGCCGCCGCCCGCGTCACGGCGTCCCCGGTGCTGCTCCCGGCGCTCAGCGTGCTCTTCGCCGTGCTCTCCGTCGAGGGCGGCATCCTGCTCGCGCTCGGCAGCTCCATCCCGATCAGTCCGTATGTCACCACGGTCTCGTTCACGATCTACGTCGTGTGCCGGATGGCGGGCCGTCGACGCGTACGGCGCTGGGGAGTTCGGGGGACGGCCGCGGCCGCCTAGGGATCGGGCACCGGCGAAGATCGGCCGACCCCACCGGAATCCCTTCGCCCACGAGCGGGGCGTACGTATGGTGATCCCGTCACGGCACTCTCCTGTTGTCGGAAAGGTTCAGCCTGATGAGCTCCAGGATCCAGCCGACCGCCCAGGTCGACGAGACGGCCACGCTCGGCGACGGCACCACGGTCTGGGACCTGGCCCAGATCCGGGAGGACGCCCGGCTGGGCAGCGGATGCATCGTGGGCCGGGGCGCGTACGTCGGTCCCGGCGTGCGTATCGGCGACAACGTCAAGCTCCAGAACTACGCGCTGGTCTATGAACCCGCGGTCCTCGCGGACGGTGTCTTCGTCGGCCCCGCGGCGGTCTTCACCAATGACCACTTCCCCCGATCCGTCGACACCCAGGGCAAGTTGAAGCGTGGCGACGACTGGGAGGCCGTGGCCGTCGTGGTGGCGGAGGGCGCCTCGATCGGGGCCCGTGCCGTGTGCGTGGCCCCCGTCCGCATCGGCCGCTGGGCGCTCGTCGCGGCGGGCGCCGTGGTCACCCGGGACGTGCCCGACTTCGCCCTCGTGGCCGGGGTGCCGGCGCGCCGGATCGGCTGGGTCGGCCGGGCCGGCGTACGGCTGGTGGAGCGGGAGGGCGCACCGGGCACCTGGGAGTGCCCCGAGACGGGTGAGTCGTACGAGGAGAAGGACGGCGAACTGGTTCCCCGCGTGTGAGGGCCGTTTTCCTAAAAACGTAAATCCTCGAACATCTATAGCCATAACGTGTGTGCGGTCTGTGCAGACACAGCACAATGAGCACACGAACCGGTAGTGCCCAGGGGGGGTTACGGGGTGGGGACACCTATGCCTGCTGCCAGGAGCCAAGACCACTCCTGCGCCTGACGTCTGCACTTTTGCGCCGCACGGCCTCGAGCGCCGCGGCGATCACCAGTCTGCGCGAAAACAGGACCCACAGGGGGGTTGGTGTGCCCAGAAGATGACCGACACACGCCTGGCGGCCCTAGGCCGAGACGAACCGCCGCTGCTCTCGCTGGCCCAACGGCTGTTGTCGGTGGCCGAGTCGGGGCTTCCGCAGATGCTGCTCCCGGGTGGTGAGGCCTTCTCCTTCACCATGGCCGGGCGCAAAGCCCCGGACGGTTCCTGGACGTTGGAGCGGCGCGGCACCAGCACCCGCTACGCGGCCATCACCGCACTGGGGGTGGAGTTCCTCCCCGAGGACCGCCAGCGCGCGGTGCTCGCGGGGCGCACCGCCCAGGAGTTCACCGGTCTGCTGATCGAGTCGCTGCCCGCGGTGGCCAACCTCGGGGACGCGGCGCTGATCGCCTGGGCCGCCGCCGAGACCGGACACCCCAAGCTGTCCGACGCCCTCGCCCGTGTCGAGGCCCTCGACGTGGAGGGGCGGCCGCAGTACACCGTCGAGGCCGCGTGGGTGCTGTCCGCCCTTGCGGCGGCGCGCGGCACGGTCGACGTGGAGAGACGTTTCAGCGCAGCTCGCGACCGCCTTCTGCGCGCCCGGATCGGCGCCAGCCCGCTCTTCCCGCACGCCACCGGACCCGGGTTGGTGCCCTGGTACCGGGCGCATGTGAGCTGCTTCGCCGACCAGACGTACCCGCTCCAGGCCCTGGCCCGCGCCCACGCCAGCGACGACCAGGGCGGCGACCTGGAGGCGCTGGCCGCGTCCGAGGCATGCGCGGCGCGCATCTGCGAGCTCCAGGGCGCGGGCGGGCAGTGGTGGTGGCACTACGACGCGCGTACCGGCGGGGTCTTGGAGGGCTACCCCGTCTACAGCGTCCACCAGCACGCGATGGCGCCGACCGCCCTGTTCGACCTCACCGACGCGGGCGGCAGCGATTTCGGCGCCGCGATCCGCAAGGGGCTGCGCTGGATGACGGAGGTGCCGGAACTGGCCGAACACCCCGAGCACCGCGAGCCGTTGATCCTCGACGAGCTCGGCGCCACCTGGCGCAAGGTCTACCGGGGCGACCCGAAGAAGGCCGTACGCGCCGCCCGGGGCCTGGGCACCCGCCTCGTCCCGAGCCTGCGACTCAAGCCGCTGGACCGGGTCTACCGTCCGCTGTCCGTGGACCGCGAGTGCCGCCCGTACGAGTTCGGCTGGATGCTCCACGCCTGGCAGGGGGGCCGGATATGAGAGAGCGTCAGACGCTGTTCGGGGTCGAACTGGACCCGCTGACCATGGACGAGACCGTACGGCACTGCCTCGACGCGGTGCGCGACGGGCGCCAGTTGGAGATCGGCGTGGTCAACGCCGCGAAGCTGGTGAACATGCGGCGCGACCCGCGGCTCGCCGAGGCCGTGTCCGGCTGCGATCTCGTGGTCGCCGACGGGCAGGCCGTGGTCTGGGCCGGCCGGGTGCTGCGCGCCCCGCTGCCCGAACGGGTGGCCGGGATCGACCTGTTCCTGCGCCTGCTGGCGGAGGCCGAGTCGGCGGGCATGTCGGTGTACTTCCTCGGCGCGCGGCAGGAGGTGCTGGCCGAGATGGAACGCCGGGTGGCCGACCGCTTCCCCGGTCTGAAGGTGGCCGGCAGCCGCCACGGCTACTTCGACGACTCCCAGCAGGAGGCCGTCGCGGACGCGATCGCCCGCAGCGGTGCCCAGATGCTCTTCCTCGGCATGACCTCGCCGAAGAAGGAGATCTTCACCGCGGCCTACGGCGCGCGCACCGGCGCCCGGGTGGTGCACGGCGTCGGCGGCTCCTTCGACATCCTCGCCGGGGTCACCAAGCGGGCCCCCGCCGCCTGGCAGCGCATGGGCCTGGAGTGGCTCTACCGCGCGCTCCAGGAGCCGCGCCGCCTGGGCCGCCGCTACCTGACCACCAACGCCGCCTTCCTTGTGATGACGGCACGCGAGTTCCTCCGGCCCACCCCGCAGGCCGCTTCCGCGAACAGGAGTCACTGATGCGTGTCGTCGTGGTGGGACAGGGATACGTCGGACTGCCGCTGGCCGTCCGCGCCGCCGAGGTCGGGCACGAGGTGATCGGCTACGACGTCGACACCCGGCGGATCAAGAGCCTGGCCGCGGGCGAGTCCTTCGTGGAGGACGTCTCCTCCGAGCGGATCCGGGCGGCGCTGGACAACGGCACGTACCGGCCGAGCGACTCGGCCCGTGACTGCGGGGGGTTCGACGTGGCCGTCGTGACCGTCCCGACCCCGCTGCACGAGGGCACCCCCGACCTGCGCTACATCAGGGAGTCGGCGATCACCCTCGCTCGCTACCTGCGGCCCGGGGCCACCGTGGTGCTGGAGTCGACCACCTACCCCGGCACCACGCAGGAACTGTTCGCCCCGATCCTGGAGGACGGCTCCGGCCTGACCGCGGGCACCGACTTCCACCTCGGCTACAGCCCGGAGCGCATCGACCCCGGGAACGCCGTCTGGGGCTTCAAGGAGACCCCGAAGGTCGTCTCCGGTGTCGACGCGGCGTCCCTGAAGGCCGTGCAGGACTTCTACGGCGAACTCGTCGACACCACCGTGCCGGTGAGCTCCCCCAAGGAGGCCGAGCTCGCCAAGCTCCTGGAGAACACCTTCCGGCATGTGAACATCGCGCTGGTCAACGAGATCGCGATGTTCGCCCACCACCTGGACATCGACGTCTGGCAGGCCATCGAGGCCGCCTCCAGCAAGCCCTTCGGCTTCATGAAGTTCACACCAGGACCGGGTGTCGGCGGCCACTGCCTGCCGATCGACCCCTCGTACCTGTCCTGGCGGGTGCAGCGCGAACTCGGCCAGAGCTTCCGGTTCGTGGAGCTGGCCAACGACATCAACAACCACATGCCGGAGTACGTGGCACGCCGCGTCAGCGACCTGTTCAACCGCATGCGCCGTTCGGTGAACGGCTCGCGCATCCTGCTGCTGGGCCTGGCGTACAAGAAGAACACCGGCGACGCCCGGGAGTCGCCCGCGCTGCGCATCTCCCACCTGCTGCTCGACAGCGGGGCCCAGGTCAGGGCGGCGGACCCGCACGTGGTCGAGAGCCTGCCGGTGGACACCCGGCTGGTGCGGGTGGAGCCGACCGCGCAGGAGCTGTCCTCCGCCGATCTGGTGGTCCTGCTCACCGACCACGACAGCTTCGACTACGAACTCGTCGCCGAACACGCCCCCCTGGTCCTGGACTGCCGCCGCCGGCTGCCGTCGGGGCCCACGATCGAGGTGCTCTGAACCATGCCGCGCATCGTCTGCGTCGCCGGGGCCCGCCCCAACTACATGAAGATCAAACCGGTGATGGACGCACTGGAGCGCCGAGGCGCCGAAGTGGTCCTCGTCCACACCGGGCAGCACTACGACCCGGCGATGAACGACGTGTTCTTCGCCGACCTCGGCATCCGGCCGCCCGACCGCTTCCTCGGCGTCGGCTCCGGCAGCCACGCCGAGCAGACCGGCCGGGTGATGACCGCCTTCGAGCCGCTCCTCGCGGAGGTGGCGCCCGACCTCGTGGTCGTGGTCGGCGACATCAACTCCACGCTGGCCTGTGCCCTGGTCACCGCCAAGGCCGGACCACTGCTCGCCCATGTCGAGGCGGGTCTGCGCAGCCGCGACTGGGGCATGCCGGAGGAGGTCAACCGCGTCGCGACCGACCGGGTCAGCGACTATCTGCTGGCCCCCTCCCCCGACGCCGCCGACAACCTGCGCGCGGAGGGGTACCGGGAGGACCAGATCCACCTGGTCGGCAACGTCATGATCGACACCCTGCTGGCCAACCTGGAGCGGGCGCGCGCCTCCGACGTCCTCACCCGACTCGGCCTGACCCGGGGCGAGTTCGGCCTGGTCACCCTGCACCGGCCCGCCAACGTCGACGACCCCGCGGTGCTCACCGGGCTCCTGAAGGCGCTGGGCGAGATCGCCGAGCGCTGCCCGCTCGTCCTGCCCGTGCACCCGCGCGCGGCCGAGCGGCTGGCCGAGATCGGCGCGCCCGGCGGCGTCACCCTCGTACCGCCCGCCGGATACCTGGATTTCATCGCCCTGGAGGACTCCGCCCGTGTCGTCCTGACCGACTCGGGCGGGGTCCAGGAGGAGACGACCGCGCTGGGCGTGCCGTGTGTGACGCTGCGGGACAACACCGAGCGGCCCGTCACCGTCGAGCAGGGCACCAACGTGCTCGCGGGCCGGGACCCGGCGCGCATCGTGTCCACCGCGCACCGCGTGCTGGACGCCCCTCCCGCGCCGCGTCGCCCCGAACTCTGGGACGGCCGGGCCAGTGAGCGCATCGCCGAGGTGCTGCTGGAAGGGGGGACCGCGAGCACCCGGCCCAGACCGACCGACCAGCCCAGACCCGCCGGCCGACCACTCCCCATATGATCCGCACGCCACATACGTTCGTCGAACATCTGGTCGCTAGGGGGGACCGTCATGGATCTCGCTGAGATCTTCCGGGTCATGCGCAGGCGGTGGTACGTCCTGCTGCCCGGGCTCTTGCTGGCCGCGGGCCTGACCTTCGCCGTGGTCCTGGTGGTCCCGGTGACCTACCAGTCGCAGAGCACGGTCGTTCTCCTCAACTCCCAGAAGGCGACGGTCGCTTATGACGGCAACCCCTATCTGAGCACCCAGACCTCGCTCACCGGCATGGCCGACAGCCTGGCCCGCAACCTCAACTCCGACGTCTCGGTCCGGGAGCTCAAGTCCCGGGGCGCGACCGGCACCTTCGAGGCCAAGCTCGCCGACAACGCGCAGGGGCCGCTGCTCTGGCTGACCGTCACCGGCACCGACAAGAAGGCCACGCTGTCCTCGGACCGCATCCTGACGGCGTACGCCAAGGAGCGGCTGCGGGAGTTCCAGGAACAGCAGTCGGTCGCCGAGAACGCCATGATCCGCATGACGACGATCGTCTCCCCGCAGACCCCGGTGGCGCAGACCAAGACACGGCTCGAGTACATGATCATGGCGGGCGGCGGAGGCTTCGTCCTCGCCATGATCGCCGTCTTCTACGTCGAGGCACGCAAGAGGCGGCCCGCGGCCGAGCCGCGGACGGAGCCGGGGGCGCAGTCGGACACGGACACGCAGGCGCCCGTCCCCGCCACCGCTGCCCCGGCCGGGGAGACGGTGGTGGAGGAGACGCTCGCCATCCGGCGCCCGCCCAGCTGGACGCGGTCCCGCGAGGACGCTCCGGCCGCCGAGCCCGAAGCGCCACGGCCCGCCATGGCCGTGGCGTCCGCCGCCGAGCCGCTCGACGAGGAGTCGACCCATGGACACCACCCGCGCTCCGGGCAGCGGGACCGGTGAGACGGGCGGCGCCCCCGCTCCGGTCGCTCCCGCACGCGAGGCCCCCGCTCCCGCCGCCGCTCCCACCCTGGGCGGCAAGGTCCGTTCGGCGGCCCGCTGGAGCCTGATCAACACCGTCGTCATGCGCCTGGGCAACTTCGCCACCGGCATCGTGCTGGCGCGCTTCGCCCTGGGCCCCGCGGAATGGGGCGTGTACGGCGTCGCCCAGACCGTGCTGCTGGTCCTGCTGTCGGCGAACGAACTGGGCGTGGGTCTGGCCATCGTGCGCTGGGAGGGCGACGCCCGCCGCTTCGCGCCGACCGTCCTGACGCTCAGCACCCTCTCCAGCGGCCTGCTGTACGCGGCCCTGTTCGCGGCGGCCCCGACGATGGCCGGGCTGCTCGGCTCGCCGGACGCCGCGAACGTCCTGCGGGTGATGTGCCTGTGCGTGCTGATCGACGGCATCGCCCAGGTCCCCGGGCACTTCCTCACCCGTGAGTTCGCCCAGGGAAAGCGGATGGCCATCGACGGGCTCAACTTCGTGGTCGGCACCTCGATGACGCTGCTGCTCGCCTTCCAGGGCCACGGCGCGATGAGCTTCGCCTGGGGGGCCGTCGCGGGCAACGTCGTGACGCTCGTCGGCTGCGCGCTGGCCGCCCCGGGCACCCTGAAGTACGGCTGGGACCCCGAACAGGCCCGCGCGCTGCTGCGGTTCGGCCTTCCCCTCGCGGGCGCGAGCATGCTGGCCCTCGCGGTGATCAACGTCGACACCATGGTGGTGGGCGCGACGCTGGGCAATGTCTCGCTGGGGTTCTACGTGCTCGCCTTCAACATCTCCGGCTGGCCCGTGCGGATCATCTCCGAGGCCGCCCGCCGGGTCTCCTTCGCCGGCTTCTCCCGCCTCGCCGAGTCGCCCCAGGCGCTCGCCCAGGGCTTCAGCCGCGCCCTCGGTCTGCTGGTCACCCTCACCGTCCCGCTCTGCGTCCTGCTGGGCGGTCTCGCGCTGCCCGTCATCGAGCTGATCTACGGCGACCGGTGGGGCCCGGCCGCCGCCGCGCTGCCCTGGCTGATGGCCCTCGGCCTGATCCGCATCGGCTCCGAACTCGCCTACGACTGCCTGGTCGCGGTCGGACAGCGCCGCGCCCTGTTCCTGGTGCAGGGCCTGTGGCTGGTCGCGCTGGTCCCGGTGCTCCTGGCCGCCGCCCGCCTGAACGGCATCGTGGGCGTCTCGCAGGCCCATGTCCTGGTCGCCGGCGGGCTGGTGGTGCCGGTGTTCCTGGTCGCGCTGGGCCGTGGCGGCATCGGCGTCGGCCGGATCGCCAGGGCCTGTGCCTGGCCGTTCCTGGGCGGGGCCGTGATGGCGGCGATCATCCTGGTCCTTCAGCCCCGGTTCGGTGACAGCCGTCTCGCCCTTCTCGCCCTCAGCACGATCGCTCTGGCCGGCTACACGGTGTGCGTACTGCCCAGCCGCGACTTCCTGCGCGGCGTCGAGCGCGGCGGCCGTCCCCGGCGGGGCCGGCACCGCTCGTCCACACCGGTCCGGTCCACCCGACAGGACATGAGGTGAACGCAATGTCACGGCGTCCCAGCCGTCACGCACTCGCGGGGCCCCTGCTCGCCGTCTTACTGGCGGTGCTGGGCGTGTCCTGCTCGGGCGCGGACACGTCGGCCTCCCCGCCCCGCTCGCCGAGCCCGTCCTCGGCCGGACCCGGCCCCACCGCCCCGTCCACGGCCGGCGAGACCACGGGCCGGCCCACCCCCACCTCACCGACCCCGACGGTCCAGCCCTCCAAGCCGGCCGCGCCGAGCGGTGCCACCGGCACGCCCACGGCCCGCTCCAAGGCCGACTGCCCCTCCCCCGGCGCCTGCGGCTTCCCCGACGCCGACACCACCGGCCACCGGACCAAGCTCACCCCGCACAACACCGGCTACCTCGCCATCCGCAAAAGCGGCACGGTGATCCGCGGCTGGGACCTCAAGGGCTCGCTCGACATCTACGCCGACGACGTCACCGTCATCGACTCCCGGATCACCTCGGACAGCTGGTGGGGCATCAACCTGCGCCCCGGCTTCAGCGGCCTGAAGGTCCTGCACACCACCATCACCGCCGTCCCCGGCAAGGGCCCGGACAACGGCGGCGTCGACTACGCCGTGTCGAACATGGGCGGCAGCTCCATCGAGGTCGGCTGGTGCGACGTCTCGGTGTTCGGCGACGCCCTGTCGATGGGGCAGGGCAACCTGCACGACAACTACGTCCACGACATCGCCCCGTTCGTCAACCTGGGCGGCGAGTGGCAGCACACCAACGCGGTGATCAGCGGCGGCGGCAACACCGGACACCTGATCATCCGCCACAACACCCTCCTGAACGAGACCAGCCTCAAGCAGGGCGCCTCGGGGAGCATCGGCCTGTTCGCGGACACCGGAGTGGTCCGCAACGTCACCGTCGACCGCAACTGGATCGCCGGTGGCGCCTACGCGCTCTACGGCGGCAGCACCGGCGCCACCGGGATCAGGGTGACGGACAACATCTTCTCCACGGAGTACCACCCGAACTCCGGCGGCTACGGCGTGGTCGCGCACTGGAACGACAAGGGCGCCGGGAACGTGTGGCGCAACAACCGCCTCTCCGACGGCCGTCTGGTCACCCCGGAGCCCGCCGCGTGAGCGGGACCGTGGCGCGCCGGACGGCGCGGGCGCCCTGGACGCTGCTGAAGGCGGTGTTCGGCTGGCTGGTGCTCTTCGAGGCGCGGAACAAGATCCTGCTGGCGCCCTCGGCGGTGCGGCTGCGCCGGACCGAGGACGCCGAGACCCGCCGCCTGGCCGCCGGCCTGCCCGCCCCGCCCTCCGCGCTGGTCGCCACGGTGATCGCCACCCACCGGCGCCCCGAGGCGCTCCTGGCCGCGGTCGGCTCGGCGCTGTCCCAGAGCGTCACCGACCAGGTGGTCATGGTCGTCGACGACGGCGCGGGCCTGCCCGAACTCCCCGACGACCCACGGCTGTTCGCCGTCTCCCTGGCCGCCAACACCGGCACCGCCGGGGTCGTCCGCAACGTCGGCATCCGCCTGACCCGCTCCCGCTACGTCGCGTTCCTGGACGACGACAACCTGTGGGAGCCGGACCATCTCGCCCGCGCCCTGGAGGTACTCGAGTCCCCCGGCGGCCCCGACGGCGTCTACACGGCGCTGCGCCGCGTCCTGCCGGACGGAACGGACCATGACGTCCTCTCCGTGCCCTACGACCGGCGCCGGGCCGCCCGCGAGTCCTTCCTGGACACCAACGCCTTCGTCGCCCGCCGTACCCGTGCCCTGCGCTTCAGCCGCCTGCGCCGGACCCCGGAGGTGATGCCCCGGGAGGACTGGGAGCTGATCCGGCGGTACGCCCGCAGGCACCGGGTGCGGCATGTGCCGTACCCGACCGTCCGGTACCTGATGAATCCGGCCAGCTTCTACACCCGCTGGTGACAGACCGGTGGAAGCCGGCCCGCCCGTCCCGCTCCTCACTCACGACCACAGGTGGTTGATCCCGTGCCCCGATCCCGCGCCCTGAGAAACAAGTTCGTCGACGCACCGGGCTCGCTCGGCGAACGGCTCCGCATCGCCCGCTGGGAACGGTTCAGGCGCTGCTTCCCCGGCATCGAGAACATGAGCGTCCTCGACCTGGGCGGAACGGCCGAGATGTGGCTGCGGGCCCCGGTGCGCGCCAAGCACGTCCACCTGATCAACCTGGAGGCGCACCCGGCCGAACTGCCCGACTGGATCACCGCGGCGAACGCCGACGTCACCGACCCCGAGGTCGCCGCCCGGCTCAGCGATCAGGGCGGCTACGACCTGGTGTTCTCCAACTCGACCATCGAGCACGTGGGCGGTCACAGCCGGCGCCGGCAGTTCGTCGCCGCCGTGGAGCAACTGGCGCCGCTGCACTGGATCCAGACGCCGTACCGCTACTTCCCCGTCGAGCCGCACTTCGTGGCGCCCGGCTTCCAGTTCCTGCCGCTCGCCGCCCGGGCCCGTCTGGTGCGGCACTGGCCGCTCGTCCACAGCCGCCCCGACAGCCCGGAGTCGGCGATGGACGCCGTGATCAACATCGAGCTCCTGACCCGCGCCGAGATGCGCTACCTGTTCCCGCGTTCGGTGATCCTCAGCGAGCGGGTGCTCGGCGCGACCAAGTCGCTGATCGCCGTGAGAACGGAGCGGGGATGCTGAACAACCTGGTCAACCGACATGACGCCGACCGGCTGCTGCGCAAGGTCCGCAAGCTCGAACTCGACCCCGTGCTCGCCAAGTTGCGGGTGCGCGGCGGGGCCCGGGTGGTCCAGCACTGGTCCCGGGTCGACCCCTCGCTGACCGAGTGGTGGGCGATCCCCTCGGTGATCAAGCGGTGGAACCTGCTGATGACCGGCGACGCGGAGACGTCCTTCCCCGAGTACGTCGCCGCCCGGCACTTCGCGCCGCGCACCGACCTGCGCGGCCTGTCCCTGGGGTGCGGCACCGGCGGCAACGAGCTGCTCTGGGCGAGGACCGGCGCGTTCGGTCTGCTGGAGGGCGTGGACGTGGCGCAGCAGCGCATCGACTTCGCCACCCGGTCCGCCGAGGAGGCGGGCCTCGCCGACGTGCTGCGCTTCCGGGTCACCGACGTCAACCGGATGACCAGCAACGGGGAGCGCTTCGACGTCCTGCTGGGCCTTCAGTCCCTGCACCACTTCGACCACCTCGCCGAGACGCTGCCCCGACTGTCCCAACTCATCGCACCGGCCGGCCTGTTCGTGATCGACGAGTTCGTCGGGCCCACGCGCTTCCAGTGGACCGACGGGCAACTGGAAGCCGCCAACGCGCTGTTGGCCCAGCTGCCGGAGGAGCGGCGCCGGCTGGCGGACGGGCGGGTCAAGCGGCGCGTGGTGCGGCCGAGCCGGATGTCCATGGTGCTGGACGACCCCTCCGAGGCGGTCGACGCGGCCTCCTTGCTGCCGGGGCTGCGGCGGCACTTCGAGGTGGTCGAGGAACGCCCCTACGGGGGGACGGTGTTGCACATCGCGTTCTCCGGGATCGCGCACAACTTCCGGGACGGCGAGCCGGAGACACTGGAGCTGCTGGAGCGGTGCTTCGCCATCGAGGACGCGGCGCTGCCGGAGATCGGGCACGACTTCGTCGCGATGGTGTGCCGCCCGGTGGGGGCACCGGGTTAGGTCGCCGGGCGGCTGCGGGGTCGTGGGGGCTGGTCGCGCGGCTCCCCGCGGCCCTTCGGGCGCGCGTCATGGGCCGGGTGTCTTTCGCAGGGCTCCCGGCCTGACCAGAGCGCCGACCGCCGCTCGGCTCGCCTTGCGGCCCAGCGCCGCGCGGGAGGTCTCCCGGAGCAGGACCGCGCCGCGGAAGGCCGCCGTGGCGAGGGCGCCGTGCCTGCGCCCGTACAGGCGGACCCTGTTGAGGGTCAGCAGGGACCACAGCCGGGGCGACACCTGGGACTCGCCGCCCAGGTGCACCGCCTCGGCCGCCGGCTCCAGTCGGGTCGCGTGGCCCAGGTCCCGTGCCCGCAGGCAGAACTCGGTCTCCTCCGAGTACAGGAAGAAGGACTCGTCCCAGGGGCCGCAGTCCGCCAGGCACTCCCCCGAGACGGCCATGAGCGCACCGGTCGCCCAGTCCGCGCGGGTGGGCCGACGGTAGGCGTCGGGGTCGGTGACCAGTTCGCTCAGCGCCGGGAAGCGACCGGCCCGGCGGTTGCCGATGACGGCCTCGCCGAGCGCCCGCAGCACGGTCGACTCACGGCGCAGGGAGTGGTGGGGCGTGTCCGCGCCGTCCTCGTAGAGGAGGGGGACGGCGATGCCGACGCCCTGCCCGAGGCTGTCGACGAGCCGTTTGGCGCAGCCCTGCCGCATCCGGATGTCCGGGTTGCAGATCAAAACGGACCCGTACTCCCCGGCGGCGGAGATCGCCGCGTTGACCCCGGCCGCGTACCCGGCGTTGCGCCCGGTCGAGACGACCGTGGCCTCGGGGGCCAGAGTCCGCAGCACCTCCACGGTGTCGTCGGCGGAGTCGTTGTCGGCGACGACGAGCCGCCAGTCGAGGCCTGCCATGCCCTCGGGCAGCGCGGCGAGGAACCCGGGGAGCACCGACGCGCTGTTCCAGGTGACGACGATGACGGCGACGGTGCTCATCGGGACTCCACGAGTTCGGGGACGCGGGCTTCGGGCTCCGCACCGGTCACGGGCGCCGCCGCCTCGGCCGCCTCGCGGCGGATGAAGCCGAGGTAGCTGCCGCCGGCGCCCAGGACCAGGAAGAACATCCCGGCGTACATGGGGAAGCTCAGCGCGTCGAAGGTGGCGCTGATGACCAGGGCGACCAGGGCCGAGGCGAGGAACGCCTGGCCCAGCTCGCGGTCCGAGTCGTTGCGGGCGAGTCGGCGGACGGCGCCGCCGGTGTGGATGCCGGTGACGAACAGGGCGAGCAGCGCGACCAGCCCCAGGACGCCCATCTCGGCCAGGGTCAGCATGTACTGGTTGTCCGTGAAGAAGTACAGGTCGGGGGTGAAGGTGCCGAACCCGCGCCCGAACCAGGGGTGTTCCTCGAGGTAGGGGACGATGGCGCTGTACTTCACGGTGCGCGCCTGGGTGCTGCTGTCGGAGCCCGCCAGGAAGCTGGCGAAGAGGTTGGTGATGGTGCCGATCAGCCCGGGGATGATGACCTTGAACCCGGCGACCGAGCCCACGATCAGTCCGATGGCGGCCCAGCGGCGCTGCGGCTTCCAGCGGGGCACCATCACCAGGATCACGATGAGGGCGCCGATGATGGACGTCCGGGACACCGTCAGCGGCAGCGCGCCCGCCATGACGGCGACCGGCGCCCAGCGGCGCAGGGCGCCCGCGTGGCGTCGCACCGGGTCGAACGCCTGGTGGACGGCGAAGGGGACGAGGATGGCCAGCATGCCGCCGAACTCCAGGGGATGGGCGGTGGTCGAGCGCGGCCGGGTGAACGAGCCGCGGTCCATGGCGCTGATCCCGGCGGAGCTCGACTGGAGGCCGGGGACGTGGATGGAGTCGGCGATGTTGGTCGCGGCGAAGAAGTCGTAGTAGCCGATGAGGGCGACCACCGTGCCGAGGACGACCAGGCGGCGCATCAGCGTCTCCAGCCGGGCGCGCTCCTGGATGCCGGCCGAGGCCAGCACCACCAGCGCGATCCACACCCCGAGCCCGATGAGCCCGCGGTCGGCCCCGAGGATCTCCGCGTGGGTGCTGTCGCGGGTCGCGTTCGCGAGATACGACAGGAGCACCGCCGCCGCGAGCAGGCACATCACCACGCGTGGCAGCCGGGTGCCCTTCGCGGGGACGATCCGGCCGCCGAGCCAGGTCGCCAGGTACCACAGCAGGCCGAGCAGGGCGAAGACATTGGCCGGGGTACCGACGCCGCCCAGCGCGGGCAGCGTGAGGTTCGAGGGTACGAAGAAGGCCAGCGCCAGATAGCCGGTGAGGACGGTCGTGGCGTCGAGCCTGCGCACCAGCAGGCCCTTGGGGGCCCGGTCGGGGGAACGCCGGCGGTGGCGGCGGGGCAGGTATCCGGCCGGGGCCCGGCCCCGGCGGCGGACCACCGCGACGCCCTCGGCGAGGATGGACAGCAGGAACGCGCTGACGAGCCCGACGATGACGACCGCCGCGATGCTCTGATAGCGGCTCTTGGGCTCCGAGACCGGGGTCTGCGGCAGGACGACGGGCGCGGTCTGCACCACGTACGTCTTCGGCACCTTGGAGGCGGCCTGGAGGGCCTTGAGCTGCTCGCCGGCGAAGTCGGTGAGGACGGTGGTCTCGTGGAGCACCTTCTTCTGGTCGGTGCCGGTGACGCTCAGGGTGAGCAGCGGGCTGTCGGCGTCCGGGGCGAACCCGACGGTGTAGCGGTCGGTGACGCCCCGGGAGTGCAGTTCCTTCGCCGAGTCGCCCGACTGGAGCGTCCTGATCAGCACGTCGGCGGTCACGACCAGTGAACCGCCCGCGTTCGACAGGGGGTTGCCGAAGGTCGGCGCCAACTCCGCGATGGCGGTGGAGTCGAGCAGCGTCACCGAGCTCTGGGACTCGTAGGACACGGGGACGGTCCGGTAGAAGTAGCCGCCCGCGAGAAGGCTCAGCAGGGTCAGCGGCACCATGAAGTACCAGCGCCTGCGCATGATCGCCAGGAGGTCGCCGAGGCTCATGCCCACTCCCCCCGGTTTGCCGATTCGGTGGTGACTCGTCCCGGTGCCTGCGAGGATCGGTGGCGACGGAAGGATTGCCTGTGTCGCCTCGTGACGTCGCCGAAGCGCTGCTCCGCCGCTGGTACGTCCTGCTGCTCGCGCTCGTGCTGACGGCCGCCGGAGCCTACCCGGTGCTGCGGCCCGCCCCCGAGTACCTGAGTTCGGCCGTGGTCGTCCTCAAACCGCCGGTGACGGGCAACCAGCCGAACCAGCTGACCAACCTCCAGCCCCCGCTGGCCACGCTGTCGTACGGGGTGATCCAGCAGCTCCAGTCGCCCGCCGGGCACGCGGAGTTGGAGGCGGCCGGTGTCCACGGCGGCTACCAGCTGATCCCGCGCAACAGCGGCACCAGCGCGACCCCGCGCTATCTGATCCCGTCTGTGCAGGTGCAGGCGCGCCGGGGTTCCGCGGTGGCGGCCGACACGGCGGTCGGGCAGGTCATCGAGGTGTACGCGCGGCATGTGGCCGAGGTCCAGGACGCGCAGGGCGTCGCGGCCGGGTCGCGGATCAGCGCGTCGGTCCTGGTCGCCCCGAGCGCCGCCCTGGTGCAGGGCACCAAGAGCCGCGCGCTGGCGGGTGTCGCGCTGCTCGGGGCGACCGCCGGGATCCTGGGCGCGCTGTGGGTCGACCAGTTCGCGCTGCGCCGCCGCAGGGCCCTGGGGGAGCCGGAGCGACTCCCCCGCGCCGAACGGGTCCCGGTCGGGGGCTGAGCGACCGCGCGCGGTCTCGTACCAGTGGGGCATGTGCATCAGATCCCGCGGCGCTTCCAGGACTCCCACCACAGCCACTCCCGGCCGCGCTCGGCCACGGCCGACCACACCAGCGGCTGGAGGTAGGGCATGGCTTTCGGGCCGATCCGCCGTCTCAGGCGCAGCGCCCGGTACTCCGGCAGCGCCGCGTACCCCGGCAGGCACTCCGCGGCGAAGGCCACGCACTCCTCGACCGGTACGACGGCCGTGCGGCCCCGGTCGTAGGCGCGGTAGGCGCGGCGCAGCGCGTAGCGGGCGAGCCGGGTGTGGACCTGTTCGGCGAGGCGGTCGGCGTGCGGCAGCCGGTCGGCGCACTTGGCGAGCACCGAGTCGAAGGCCACCAGGCGCTGGCGCAGGTCGTCGAGCTGGCCGCCGAAGTCGGTGGTGGACATGTTGTTGCCGTGGACGCGGTAGAAGGCCTGGTCGGCGCCACGGATGTAGCCGACGTCGGCGTGTGCGGCGAGCCGCATCCACATCTCGATGTCGCCGGCGTGCGGAAGGGCCGGGTCGTAGCCCCCCACCTCGCGTTGCAGGCTGGTGCGGACGACTACCTCGGGCGAGGTGATGCAGCCGGTGCCCTCGCGGAAGCGGCGCTCCAGCCACCAGTGCCCGGGGTAGACGGTGGTGCCGGTGCTGCGGGTGCGGGCGGTCGGCAGGGGTCCGCCGTGCTGGAAGCGCAGGGGGTGTCCGTAGGCGAACCCGGCCTCGGGGTGGGCGTCCAGCAGGGCGGCGGCCCGGACCAGGGCGCCGGGCACCAGTCGGTCGTCGGCCGAGAGCAGGGCCACGTAGTCGCCGTCGGCCCATTCCAGCAGGCCCTCGTTGTAGGTGGCGATGTGGCCCTTGTTGACCGGGTGGACGTGGACGTCGATGCGCGGGTCGGAGGCCGCCAGCTTGCGGGCGGTCTCCGCCGAGTCGTCGGGCGAGGCGTCGTCGATGATGAGGACCCGGACGTCTACGCCGTCCTGCTCGTCCAGGACGCTGCTGACGCAGTCGGCCAGGAAGTGGCCGTACTTGTAGCAGGGGATGACAACACTGACGGTGCTCATCGGTGGGGAAGCCAATCCCCGGGGGTGGTCCGCGCCGTGCCCGGCGCGGGCCACCCCCGGTGGGTTCTGGTCGGTCAGTTCTTCTTCGTGCGGACGGACTTGCTGGTCAGGGTCCAGCTACGGGACGTGATCTCGTGCTGCTTGCCGTCCCTGGCCGTCACCGTGACCCGGAACCTGGTGCCGTCCGGCAGCGGGGTGGTGAGGTGGACGGTCACCTTGTGGGTGGCCCGGTCGTAGGAGGCGACGGCGTCGGCCTTGAGCTTCCTGGCCTGTTCCGCCTTGGCGCCCGGCAGGACGGTCAGGCTCGCCTCGACCGAGGACGGCTTGGCCGAGGCGGGCACGGTCATCACCAGCGGGCTGTCCTGGTCCGCGGTGGACTCCACCGTGGACGAGGCCACCTCCGAGGTCCCCGGCGCCTGTGCGGCGCTGGGGTTGTCGGCGGTGAACAGCGGGCCCACCCAGTAGTTGGCGGAGCCGTAGGAACCGGTGGGGAAGGCCGTGGTGGCACCGTACTTGTAGAGCCCGTTGTGGTGGGCGGTGGTGTCGGCGGTGGCGGTCAGCGGATACGACTGGTGGGCCGAGGCGAAGTAGCCGCCGTCCACCGCGTAGTTGCCGTTCGGCGCGTGGTAGGAGGCCACGTACGCGGTGCCCGCGGTGACGGCCACCGGTGTCGCGAAGGTCATCTGCTGCCAGCCGGACGCCGATTCGGCGGTGAAGGTCCCGGTGGCGAGCAGTGTGCCGTCGTCCGCCCACAGGCTGCCGGTGTGGGTGCCGGTGTTGGTGGCGCCCTTGTAGAAGGTGACGCCGGTGATCCAGCCGTTCGCGGAGGAGGTGAACCGGGTGCCCAGCTCGACGGAGTTGGGGTCGCCGATGACCGCGGTGGTGGCCGGCACGGTGGAGGGCTTCCACAGCGAGCACGGGCAGGTGACCGGAGGCGGGGTGGAGCTGGTGGTGAAGGACCAGGTCACCGGGTTCGCCATCGCGTTGCCCCAGACGTCGGAGGCCTGGACGGAGGCGGTGTAGGTGGTGTTGAGCTCCAGCTGCGACGACGGGGTGAAGGTGACCTCGTTCGCCGCGGGCAGGGTCCTGGCGCCCGGCACGCTGGTGCCGTCCGGTCGTTTCAGGGTGAACGTCAGGTTGTCGGCGTCGATGGCCGCGCTGAAGTCGGCGGTCACCGGTGCCGTGATCGACACCCCGGTCGCCCCGGACTTCGGGGTGGTGGTGGTGACGGTGGGCGGGGTCGTGCTGGCGGTGGAGGTGTCCAGGACCACGTCGACCCAGTAGTTGCTGCCGCTGGACTGCGAGGACGGGAAGGCGCTGGTGGAGGTGTAGCGGTAGACGCCGTTGCCGCCGTCGGTGCCGGACTTCAGGGCGGTGAGCGGGGCGAGGCCCGCGTCGCTGCCCGAGAAGTAGCCGGCGTCGTAGGAGTATCCGCCGTTGGGGGCGAAGTACGAGGCGACGTAGGTGGTGTTGGCCTTGACGCTGACCGGGGTGGCGAAGTTCAGCTGCTGCCAGCCGGAGGCGGTCTCGTTGGTGAAGGTGCCGGTGGCCAGGCGGGTGCCGGAGGCGCTCCACAGGCTGCCGGTGTGGGTGCCGGTGTTGGCGGGCGACTTGTAGAAGCGCACGCCGGTGATCGAACCGGCCGCCGTGGTACGGATCTTGACGCCGATCTCCAGCGGTCCGCCGTCACCCGCGTTGACGGTGCCGGGGACGGCCGTGGCCGGCCAGATGGTGCAGGGGCAGGCCTGCGGCCCGACGGTGATCGGGATGGTGGTGACGGCGCCGATGTTGACGCTGTCGTCGACCGCGCGGACCTTGAGGGAGGCCGCGCCGGGTGCCGTCGGGGTCCAGCTGTAGCTCCAGGACGTCAGGCCGGTGGCGGCCTTCCAGGTCGTCCCGCCGTCGGTGGAGATCTCCACGCGGGCCACCACTCCCCCGCCCGAGTCGGCGGCGGTGCCCTTGATGGTGACCGGCTTGAGCGCCGGGACGGTGGCTCCGCCCGCCGGGCTGGAGACGGTGATGGCCGGGCCCGTGGAGTCGGTGGAGGCGGTGGCGGCGACGAGGTTGCTCTGCCGGGTCAGCGGCTGGACTCCCATGTCGGCGAGGACGTTCACGGTCGCCTGCTGCATCCGGACGTCCTCGGTGACGACCACGTCGTCGGGGTCGTACGTCGGCAGGTTGGTCAGGCCCCACGACCACTGCACGGTGCCGGCCCCGAACACCAGGGCCCCGGAGTCCTGGTCGCGGAACTCCACGAGGTTGTGCGTGGCGGTGCCGTTGCCGTACATGTTGCCCCAGTCGAGCCGGAGCTTGCCGTCGTCGATGTCGACCGTCGTGGAGGACAGGTGGATCGCTCCGGCGGGGCGGGTGCTGTTGTCGAGGTCGCTGTCCCACTCGTAGCCGAGGGTGCCGGCCGGGAAGGTCGCGGTCTGGGCCGAGGTGAGGTTCGCGACGGAGGTGTTGCGCCAGAGCCGGTTCTTGCCGTACGAGCCGGGCACGGTGATGGCGTCGGCGCGGTAGCCGTTCACGGTGAACATGGAGCCGGTGAGGATGTTCGGCGGCTGGTAGGACTGGCCGTACTCGGTGCTCTTGGGGTCCATCCAGGTGCCGGTCCACTCGCCGCTGGGATCGGCGACGCCGTTGTTCTGCACCATCTTGGTCATCTTGTAGCAGACCATGGTGCGGCTGGAGCTGTTGGTGCCGTCGATGCTCGGGGTCAGACGGGTCTTCCAGAACACCTCGTTGCCGCTGAAGAACGCCTGCCGGACACCGGCCTTGCGGGCCGCCAGGACGTTGCTGTACTGGCTCTGAGTCCAGTACTCGTCGTGCCCGGAGGACAGGTACACCTTGTGTTTCTTCAGCAGGGTGGCGCCGTTGTTCGACACGTCCACGCCGGAGAGGTAGCTGACGTCGTAGCCGTTGCGTTCCAGCCAGGACAGCATCATGAACTCGGATCCGTAGATGCCGTTGTCGCCGCCGATGTCCAACGGCCGGTTGTAGCTGACCTCGTAGGCCCGGCCGTCGGGCGCGGGTCCGGCGCCACCGTACAGGTCCTGGCCGCCGTAGTCGTTGTACGCCTGCCAGGTCTGGTCGCTGGTCTGCACGACGATGTCGGAGGTGCTGGCGTCCTTGCGGACGACGAACGGGTACGGCATCAGGCCGTCGCCGTCCGTTTGCGTCAGGTTCGCGATGTAGAGGCCGGAGACGGCGTCGCCGGGTACCGTCCAGGTCGCGGTCACCGGCCAGTTGCCGCAGTCGACCAGCCCGGTGGCCGCCTTGGTGCTGCAACTGGCGGGGTTGTTGGTGTAGTTCGCCGGGTAGGTCACGGCCGCCTGGGCGGCGGTGGAGATCTGGCGGGCGCCGTCGCCGCCGTACCAGCCGAGCCGGTAGATCTGGATCTGGTACGGGGTCTTCGACTGGATCTTGAACTGGACGGTGTCGCCCGCCTGGACGCTCTCCTTGGTGGTGAACCCCTTGATGTCACCGTAGGAGTTGGGCGAGTACCAGTCGGACATGGGGCTGCCCGCCTTGGAGTTCTCGCAGACGATCGGGTTCGAGCCGGACCCGCACGGGTCGGACGCCGCCTGGGCCGTCCCCACCTGCGGGAGCACCGCCCATACCATTGCCGCGACGACGGCGAGGCGCCCGCCCCGGAGCCGTCTGCTCCATCTGTTCATGTGTACCTCTCAGCGGTGCTGTGCAGGAGCGCCCCGTGAAGTCGGGGTGGAGCGTGGGACCGTGAAGGTCAGGCGCGCAGGGCGTGGGTGAGCGTGTCCACGACGCGCTGCTGCTGGTCGGGGGTGATCTGCGGGTAGAGCGGGAGCGACAGGATCCGGTCCGCCGCGCGTTCGGCGTGCGGGAAGTCGCCCCGGGCGTACCCGAGATGGCGGTAGGCCGGGGTGAGGTGGACCGGTGCGGGGTAGTGCACCCCGGCGCCGATGCCCTCGGCGTTGAGCTTGCCGACGACGTCGTCGCGGTCCGCGTCGGCGACCTGGACGACGTAGAGGTGCCAGACGTGGACGTTGCCGGGTTCGGTCACCGGGAGCACGACGCGTCCGGTGGCCGCCAGGTCGGCGAGCAGGGTGTCGTAGCGGGCGGCGGCCGCGCGCCGTGCCGCGTTGCCGTCCGCCAGCCGGGCCAGCTTCGCCCGCAGGACGACGGCCTGGAGCCCGTCCAGTCGGCTGTTGAAGCCGGGGACGTCGTGGCGGTACTTGGCGACACCGCCGTGGTTGCCGATCGCCCGGGTCAGCGCGGCCGCGTCCTCGTCGTCGGTCAGCACGGCGCCCGCGTCGCCGTAGGCGCCCAGGTTCTTGCCCGGGTAGAAGCTGGTGGAGGCGATCTGGCCGCTGCCCGGGGTGCGGCCGTCGCGGCTCGCGCCCTGGCACTGGGCGGCGTCCTCGACGATCCGGACCCGCTCGGGCAGGTGGCCCGAGAGGGCGGCGATGTCGGCCATCTGCCCGTACAGGTGCACCGGGACGACCGCGCGGGTGGCGGGTCCGACCGCGTCCAGTGCCGCCTGCGGGTCGAGCAGGTGGCTGTCGGGCCGGCAGTCGGCGAGGACCGGTCGTGCGCCGGTCCGGGCGACCGCGCCCGCGGTGGCGATGAAGGTGTTGGCGGGCACGACGACCTCGTCGCCGGGCCCGACCCCGCGTGCGCGCAGTGCGAGTTCGAGGGCGTCGGTGCCGTTGGCGACGCCCACGCAGTGCGCGACCCCGCCGAAGTCGGCGTACTCGCGCTCGAAGCCGCGGACCTCGTCGCCGCCGACGAACGCGGTGTCGGCCAGCACCCGGTCGAATCCGGCCCGTACCTCGTCGGCGACCTCCTCATGGGCCGCCTTGAGGTCCACCAGCGGTATCCGGTTCATCTGAGTGGTCCCCCCACTGTCGGTGTCGCGAGTTCGTCCAGCGCGGGCGTGCCCGCCTCCCGCAGCCGTCGGGCCGGGCTCCCCACCCAGACCTCGCCCGGCGGTACGTCGCCGAGCACGCTGCTCCCCATGCCGATCTGCGACCAGGCGCCGATCGTGGTGCCTTCCCGGACCAGGGCGCCGGAGCCGACATAGGCGCCCCGCTCCAGGCGGACGCCCCCGCCCAGGCGGACGCCCGAGGTGAGGGTGGCGTGGTCCTCGACCACGTCGTCGTGGGTGAGGACGACGTGCGGCATCACCGCGACATGCGCGCCCACCCGCACGGCGGCGGTCAGCACGCAGTGTGCGAGGAGCACCGAGCCGGGCCCGATCCGCGAGGTCGCCGAGACCGCCGCCGTCGGGTGGACCACGGTCGCGTAGCGCTCCGCGGGCAGGCCGAGGCGGCGGACCAGGCGGGCCCGGGCCGCGTAGTCCCGCGGGTTGCCGACGCAGATCACCGCGAGGGCCCCGGGCAGGTCGTGGACCAGGTCGCAGCCGCCGAGGACGGGCACGCCGTCCACCTCGGTCCCGTGCAGCTCCGCGTTGTCGTCGAGGTGTCCGAGCAGGTCGAACTCGCCCGCGTCCACCACGGCCTGCGCGGTCTCCCGGGCGAACCCGCCCGCCCCGACGATGACAAGTCCGGTCATCCGCGCGCCTGTTCGCGCAGGGCGGCGACGACACGGTCCTGCTGGGCCTCGGTCATCGTGTGGAACAGCGGCAGGATCAGCGAGGCGCCGCTGATCCGCTCGGTGACCGGCAGCGGCCTGCTCGGGTGGTCCGCGTAGGCGGGTTCGAGGTGCGCGGCCATGATCCCGCGGCGGGCGGAGACCCCGGCATCGGCGAGCGCGGCGAGCAGGGCGTCCCGGCCGACGGGGAAGTCCTCGGCGAGCAGGACCCAGTACGACTGGAAGTTGCTCTGCCCGTGCGCGGGATCCGCCACCGGGGTGAGGCCCGGGACGTCACGCAGCAACGCGTCGTAGCGCGCGGCGAGTTCGCGGCGGCGGGCGATCATCGCGTCGAGCTTGCCGAGCTGGACCAGTCCGACGGCGGCCTGGATGTCGGTCATCCGGTAGTTGAAGCCGACCTCCAGGTACCGTTCCAGAACGGGCTGGTTGCTCGCGTGCCGCTCCGCCGCGGAGGCGTTCATGCCGTGCTCGCGCAGCCGGCGCAGCCGGGTGGCCCACTCGGCGTCGTCGGTGGTGACCATGCCGCCCTCGCCGGTGGTGACGAGCTTGCGGGGGTGGAAGGACCAGGCGGCGAGCAGCGCGCCGTGCCCCACGGGCTTGCCGCCGACGGTCGAGCCGATGGCGCAGGCCGCGTCCTCGACCAGCGGCAGGTCCCACTCGGCGCAGGCGGCGCGCAGGGCGTGCACGTCGGCCGGTACGCCGCCCTGGTGGACGGCGAGGACGGCCCGGGTGCGCGGGGTGCGGGCCGCGTCGATCGTGGCCGGGGTGAGGTTGCCGGTGGCGAGGTCCACGTCGGCGAAGGCCGGCTCGGCACCGACGTACCGTACGGCGTTGGCGGTGGCGATGAACGACAGCGAGGGCACCACGACCTCGTCCCCGGGGCCCAGTCCGAGGGCGACGAGCGCCAGGTGCAGGGCGGTGGTGCAGGAGCTGACCGCGACGGCGTGCTCGGCGCCCACCCGCTCGGCGAAGGTCCGCTCGAAGGCGGCGACCCGGGGTCCTTGGGCGACCCAGCCGGACAGCACCGCCTCGGAGGCGGCCTGGGCCTCCTCCGCGCCGAGCCAGGGGATCATCACCGGGATGCGGTCGGTCGTCACCGGGCGGCCTCCCGCTCGGCGCGCCACCACTGGACCAGGTCCTTCAGGCCCGTGCGCAGGTCGATCTCCGCGGTGAAGCCGAGCCGTTCGGCCGCATGGGTGGTGTCGGCGAGCCGGCGCACCACCGAGTTCACCGAGCGGGCGGGCCCGTGCACGGGCTCCAGTCCCTCGGCGCCCATGGCCACCAGCAGTCCGTCGGCGAGGTCGCGCAGGGAGGTCTCGGTTCCGCTGGCGATGTTGAACACCTCGTCGGTGACGTCCGACTCGACGGCCAGGACGTTGGCCCTGGCGATGTCGCGCACGTCGACGAAGTCCATGGTCTGGGTGCCGTCGCCGAGGATCAGCGGCGGCTCGCCCGCCTCGATGCGCTCCATCCAGCGGATGAGCACCTCGGTGTAGAGGCCGTGGATGTCCATCCGGGGGCCGTAGACGTTGAAGTAGCGCAGCGCCACGTAGTCGAGGCCGTACATGGCGTGGAAGCTGCGCAGCATGCCCTCGTTGAAGGCCTTGGCGGCGCCGTAGAAGGTGTCGTTGTTGTAGGCGTGGTGGCGTTCGGTGGTCGGGAAGACCTCGGCCATGCCGTAGACGGACGCCGAGGAGGAGGCGATCACCTTGCCGACGCCGGCCGCGGCCGCCGCCTCCAGCACGTTGAAGGTGCCGTCGACCAGCACCTCGTTGGCGAGCCGGGGCTCCTCGGCGCACTGGGTGATGCGGATCGCGGCGAGGTGGAACACCAGGTCGGCGCCCTCGGTGACCTTCTTGACGGTGTCGACGTCCCGGATGTCGCCCTCGACGACCTCCACCACGCCGCTGGGCAGGGCCTTCGCGAGGTTGGCCCGGCGTCCGCGCACGAAGTTGTCGAGTACGACGATCTCGCGGGCGCCGCCCTCGGCCAGCAGGTCGACCAGGTGGGAGCCGATGGTGCCCGCTCCCCCGGTGACCAGGATCTTCTTGCCACGTACGCTGCTCAACTGCTGTGCCCTCTCAATGAGTTGCCCGTGCTGCCGTGCGGCCGGGCCTGACGGTGTCAACGCCCGGCGCGCAGGCCGACGACCGCGCCCTTGAACTCGAGACTCCGGGACGCCGCCTCGAGGATGTCCAGTACTCTCAGGCCCGCCCGTCCGTCGGTCAGCGGCGGCCTCTTCTCGCCGACGGCCGCGGCGAACTCGTCGACCATGCTGCGCAGCGCTTCCTTCTCGCCGATCGCGGGCGCGACCATGTCGCCGGAGCGGTACGAGATGAGCATCTCCCGGCGCTCGTCCACACCGATCTCCTGCGGTGCGGCCATGTCCACGCCCCGGTCGTAGACCGACACCCGTTGCAGCGGGTTGAGGTCGTCCCAGAGCAGGGTGCGCTTGGAACCGCCCACCATGGTGGTGCGCACCTTGGTCGGCGACAGCCAGTTGACGTGCACGTGGGCGATGGCCCCGGTGTTGAGCGTCAGCGTCAGATAGGCGACGCAGGCCTGTCCGGCGCCGATCGGGTCGGCTCCGTGGGCGGCGACGGCGACCGGTTCGACGCCCGCGGGGAGGATGAAGTCCAGGATGGACAGGTCGTGCGGGGCCAGGTCCCACAGGACGTCGACGTCCTTCTGGACGAGCCCGAGGTTGATCCGGACCGAGTCGACGAAGTGGATCTCGCCGAGTTCGCCCGAGTGGACCATGTCCCTGATCCGGCCCACGGCGGGCGTGTAGCAGTAGGTGTGGTCGCACATCAGGGTCAGCCCGCGCTCCTCCGCCTCGGCCACCAGGCGCTGCCCGTCGGCGTAGGTCGCGGCGAGAGGTTTCTCCACCAGGACGTGCTTGCCGGCGCGCAACGCGGCCAGGGCGATGTCGAGGTGGGTGCCGGCGGGCGTGGCCACGGCGACCGCGTCGACGGCCGGGTCGGCGAGGACGGCGGCGTAGTCGGCGGTGGGCTGGACGGTCGAGTAGCCGCCGAGGACCCGCTGGGCCCGCTCCACGTCGAGGTCGCACAGCCAGCGCAGCCGGAAGCGGTCGCTGGCCTGGAAGTTGCGGACGAGGTTGGGGCCCCAGTAGCCCGCCCCGACGACGGCGACCCCCAACGGCTCGGTGGCAGGCGTCACTTGAGTCCTCTTCCGTCGGTCCATCAGTAGGCCCCCGTTCCGCGCACCACGGCGGAACCGGTGCGCGCCAGGATCGACAGGTCCAGTCCCATCGACCAGTTGTCCACGTATCCGAGGTCGAGCCGGACCGCCTCGTCCCAGGGCAGGTCGGAGCGGCCGCTCACCTGCCACAGCCCGGTGAGGCCGGGCTTGACGAGCAGCCGCCGTTTGACCTCCGGCGCGTACGCCTCCACCTCCTCGGGCAGGGACGGGCGCGGGCCGACCAGCGACATGTGTCCGCCGAGCACGTTGAGCAGCTGCGGCAGTTCGTCGAGCGAGGTGCGGCGCAGGAAGGAGCCGACCCGGGTGATCCTCGGGTCTCCCTTCACCTTGAACAGCAGTCCGTCGCTGTTCTGGTTGAGGTGCTCCAACTCGGCCCGCAGAGACTCGGAGTCGGGTCGCATCGTGCGGAACTTCAGCATGGTGAAGTGGTCGCCGAACCGGCCCACCCGCTGCTGGCGGAAGAGGGCGGGGCCGGAGCTGTCCAGCCGGACGATCAGGGCGATCATCAGCATGGGCAGGGCGAGGAGCAGCAGGAGCACGGCCGCGAGCGTGCGGTCCACGAGTTCCTTGGGCAGCCGGGCGGCCGGGGAGAGGTTCGGCGCCTTGACGCGCACCAGCGGCACCCCGCCGGTGGGCCGTACCGCGAGGCGCGAGGCGGAGACGTCGGCCAGGACCGGCGCCAGCAGGAAGTCGACGCCCTGCACGGCGGCCGTCCAGGACATCCGGCGCAGCACGGAGGCGTCGAACTCGGGCGCGGGCAGCGCCACCACGGTGCCGATGCCCAGGGCGCGGATGACGTCGTCCATGGTGTCGACCCCGCCGAGGACGGGGAGCCCGAGGCGGCGGATCTCGGCCGCGTTCTGCGGGTCGCTCAGGCACACCCCGGCGGCCCGCAGCTCCTGCACGCCGCCCCGCCGCAGTACGGCGACCAGGTCCACGATGCCGCGTGACGGCCCGACCAGGAGTGTCGCGCTCTGCCCGCGGGCGCGGGCCCAGCGGCGGTGCAGTCGGCGGCGCAGGGCGTACCGGGCGACCAGGGCGATCGACGCGGCCGGTAGCGCGGCCATGGTCATGTCATGGAAAAGACCCGCATCACGGGTGAACGACCAGTGCGCGACCGCCGCCAGCGCGGGCAGCGCGACGGCCCCCCGGAGCACCCGTCGGTACTCCTCGGTCCCCAGCCCCAAGGCGCTGCGGTCGTAGGACCGGTGGACGATCATGGCGATGATCCAGGTCGGGGGCAGTACCAGGGCCACCGCCCAGCGGCCGTAGACCGCGTGGATCACGAACGCCGCGACCGTGGCGGCGACGCCGTCCGTGACCAGGAGCACTAACCGGTACTTCTGTTCCCACGGTCTTCGACGGCCTTGAGAGGTTCGACGGTCCACAACCAGCTGCTCATGCGTGACCTCAATGGTCATGCGCCCCCCACCACGTGCGCGGTTACCCCTGACCGAACACCGATGCGCCCCCGGCACAACGGCTGATGAAAGATAGAAGCCTCAGCGGTTCCCCAACCGCCCCATGTCCCCTGCATGTTGGCCAGTGCCTAGCGATCCCCACCCAAACCCGCTCGGCGGCCATCAATCTAGACCACCGAACACAGTCACGGGAACAGTTGGACGAAACACACATCGCGTTGGCGACATCGACTGCATACTGCCCAGGTGACGAGCATCGTGATCCCGGCCCACAACGAAGCGCAAGTCATCGGCCGGCTCCTCGACGCACTTCTGGCCGATTCCGAATCCCGCGCTGACGGGACCGACATCGTGGTCGTCTGCAACGGCTGCACGGACGACACCGCGCGCGTCGCGGCCGAACGGGGCCCGGGGGTACGGGTGGTGGAGATACCCACCCCTTCCAAGCACGCCGCCCTGCGGACGGGGGACGAGCACGCCCGGGGCTTTCCGCGCGTCTACGTGGACGCCGACGTGGTGATCACGCACGCCGACGTCCGCGCCCTCACCGAGCCCCTGGAGGACGCCGGTTCCGGCATCCTCGCCACCGCGCCGGAACGGCACATCCCGCTGGACGCCTGCGCGTGGCGGGTGCGGTCCTACTACCGGGTCTGGCAGCAACTCCCTGCGGTGCGCGCGGGGTTGTTCGGCCGAGGTGTCATCGCGGTCTCGAAGGCCGGGCACGCCCGGATCACCGCGCTGCCGCCGCTGATGGCGGACGACCTGGCGGCGTCGCTCGCGTTCGGCCCCGAGGAGCGGCGGGTGGTCGAGTCGGCCCGCGTCGTGGTCCACCCGCCACGCACCTGGCCGGATCTGATCAGGCGTCGGATCAGGGCCGCGGTCTCCACCGCCCAGGTCGAGCAGCACCAGGGACCTCAGGAGGCCACGGCCCGCACCAGCAAGGCGGATCTCACCGCCCTGCTGCGCGCCCAGCCCGGGCTCCTCGGCAGCGTCGTGGTCTTCGTCGCCGCGGCCGTCGTCGCCCGGCGCAAGGCGGCGAAGGCCGTCGCGGCACAGGACTTCGGCACCTGGCTGCGGGACGAGAGCAGCCGGCAGAACTGAACGCACCGCACCTGGAGTTCCGGACATGTACCTCACCGACCGCGCGGCGCCCGCCGGGGCGGAGCCCGAGCGGGACCGAAGACGCGGCCCGCGGCCCCGGGTCGCCCCGGTCGTGCTCGTGCTGGGCACGGTCAGCCTGATCACCGACATCTCCTCGGAGATGGTCACCGCCGTCCTGCCGCTCTACCTCGTCACCACCCTCGGCTTCAGCCCGCTCGGCTTCGGCGCCCTCGACGGCGTCTACAACGGCGTCAGCGCGCTGGTGCAGCTCACCGGCGGCCACCTCGCGGACCGGGTGCGCAACCACAAGCTGATCGCCGGGCTCGGCTACGGCCTGTCCGCCCTGTGCAAACCGCTGCTCCTGCTGGCGAGCAGCATCGGCGCCCTCGGGACCGTCCTCGCCCTGGACCGGACCGGCAAGGGCCTGCGCACCGCCCCGCGCGACGCGCTGATCTCCCTGTCCACACCACCCGAGAGGCAGGGCCGCGCCTTCGGCGTGCACCGGGCGATGGACACCACCGGCGCGATGCTCGGCCCCCTGGCCGCGTTCCTCATCCTGAGCGCGGCGGCCGACGGCTACGACGCCGTCTTCGGCGTCAGCGCGTGCGTCGCGGTGCTCGGCGTGGTGGTGCTGGTGCTGTTCGTCCCCGGCCGACGCCAGAGTGCGGCACCGGGATTCGCGGGCGCCGGGGGCCCGGGGGCGGCGGGCGCCGGTGACCCGGGGTCGGCGGGCGGCACGCCGCGCGTGCGGAGTGCGGCACCGCGGGCCGCGGGCGCCAGGGACCTGGGGTCGGCGGATGGCGCACCGCCCGTGCGGAGCGCGGCGCCGGGATCCGCGGGCGCCAGGGACCTGGGGTCGGCGGGCGGCACACCGCCGCCCGCGCGGAGTGCGGCACCGGGGTCCGCGGGCTCCGAGGACCCGGGGCGGCCGACCGCCGGCGCACCGCCCGTGCGGATGCGGGAGGCGCTGGCGCTGCTGCGTCTCCCCCGGCTGCGGGCCCTGGCCGGGTGCGCCGCCCTGCTGGGCCTGACCACCGTCAGCGACGCCTTCGTCTACCTGCTCCTCCAGCGGCGCGCGAGCCTCGACGAGGGCTGGTTCCCGCTGCTGCCGCTCGGTACCGCCGTGGTGTTCCTGCTGCTGGCCGTGCCGCTGGGCGCGCTCGCCGACCGGATCGGGCGGTACACCGTGTTCCTCGCGGGGCACGCGGCGCTGCTCACCGCCTACGCCCTCCTGCTGTGGGCCCCGGCCACCCCCGCCCTGCCCTTCGCCGTCCTCGGCCTGCACGGGCTCTTCTACGCCGCGACCGACGGGGTGCTCCCCGCCGCGCTGGCCGCCACCGTGCCGGAGCACCTGCGGGCCAGCGGTCTCGCCATCGTCGGCACCAGCCAGGCGCTGGCCCGTTTCTGCTGCTCCCTGGCGTTCGGCGCGGCCTGGACGGTGTGGGGCGACGGACCGGCGCTGGCCGGCTCGGCGGTCGGACTGCTGTGCTGCGTCGCCCTCGCGGGCCTGATGCTGAGGCCGAGCCCGCGAGGGGGCGGGACATGATGACCACGACAGCCACGAGGAACCAGATGACATCGCTGCGCCGCCGCCTGATCGTTCTCGTCACGGCGGTCCTGCTGCTCGCCGGCGTGGCCACCGGCATGGTGCTGCACGCCGCCGACCGCGCGGACCAGAAGAACCGGCCACAGGCGGGCGGCCCCGCGGTGAGCGACGGCAAGTTGACGCTGGGTCAGAAGAACCGGCTGATGTTCGTCAACGCCGCTCCCGGCCCGCACCGCACGGCCGTCGCCGCGGTGCCGTCGGACGAGCCGAGGAGCGGACGCACCGCCTCGGACCTGAAGTGCGCGCGCTTCTACGCGGCGGCCGGCACCGGCGTCTGCCTCCAGTCCGACACCGGCGTCCTCAAGCAGAACAACCGTGCCCTGCTGCTGGACGCCGACCTGAACACCCGGCACACCTACGCGCTCGCCGGCACCCCGAGCCGCGCCCGGGTCTCCCCCAGCGGCCGCTTCGTCGCCTGGACGGTCTTCGTCTCCGGCGAGTCCTACGCCTCCGCGTACTTCTCCACCCGGACCTCGGTCCTGGACACCCGCACCATGAAGCTGACGCCCAGCCTGGAGACGTTCTCGGTCGTCAAGGACGGCACGTCCTACCGCGCGGCGGACGTCAACTTCTGGGGTGTGACCTTCGCCAAGGACGACGACACCTTCTACGCCACCCTCAACACCGCCAACAAGACCTACCTGGTGCGCGGTTCGCTCTCCCGGCGGACGGTGACCACCCTGGCGGAGAACGTGGAGTGCCCGTCGCTGTCGCCCGACGAGACCCGGGTCGTCTTCAAGAAGCGGGTCCTGTCGAACGCCGCGCTGTGGCGCGAGTACGTCCTGGACCTCGAAACCCTGAAGCAGACGCCGCTGGCCGAGCGCCACAGCGTCGACGACCAGGCCACCTGGCTGGACGACGACACCGTGGCCTACGCCCTGCCCGCCGACGGCAAGGTCGGCAGCAGCGACCTGTGGAGCGTGCCCGCCGACGGCACGGGCACGCCCCGACTGCTCATCGCCGGCGCCTCGTCACCGGCGCCGCTGTAGCCCCTCCGGCTCAGGCCCAGGCGGTCACCGGCACGAAGGAGCTGTCCTGCCGGAAGAGGTCCGTGCCGTTCGAACGCTCCACCCGCAGCTGGTAGTTGTAGTGGCGCAGGTAGTACCCGGGGTAGTTGTACGACTCGAACCTGATCGAGCCGCTCGCCGAGCCGGTGCGGGCGACGAAGGTGGCGTCCTTGGCGAAGGTCGAGGTGCCGTCGTTCGGGTCGAAGCGGGCGCGGAAGTCCCAGTGGCGCAGGTAGTTCCCGGCCGAGTCCCGGAACGAGTACCCGCCCGCGTCCGCGAGGCCTGCCACGACCGTGAAGGTCGACGCCGCCTTCTCGGCCGAGGTGCTGGAGCTGGTCACCACCGGCAGGTTGAGCAGGGAGGACTGCGACTGCCAGTAGCGGGTGGAGTAGTTGCCCGACCGGAAGGAGCGCGTGACGTTCTTCGCCAGGGCCGGGCCGCCGGACACCGTCTCCTTGACGACCGTGAAGTGGCGGGCCGTACCGGAGACGACGGGCAGGGCCGCGGGGGCGGACCAGGTGGCGAAGGTGTCGTAGCTGTCGCTGTAGTAGTAGTTCCCGTCCCCGTAGCCGTCGAAGAACAGCCGCCAGGCGCCGTTGTCGAGCTGCACCAGCGCCGGGCCCTCCCGGTAGCTGCCCCAGCCGGCCCAGTTGCCGGTCCTGGTGATGGTGTAGGGGCCGGCGAGGCTGGTCGCGGTGCCGTACTCGATGTACTTGGTCGTCTCGTTCTTGGTGAACGCGTGGTACGTCGAACCGATCTTCACGATGAACGTGTCGATGTGGTTCTTGCCGATGCCCGCCAGGGCCACCGGCGAACTCCAGGCGGTCAGACCGGAGTTCGTCGCCCTCAACAGGTACGGGGTGAAGATCCACTCGTCGTCGGTGGTCGAGCAGGACACGATGACGTTGACGCTGCCGTCGCTGTCGACGAACCACTCCGGCGCCCAGGCCCGCGAGAGATTGGCGAGCGGGACGGTGTAGTCGTACAGGAAGGTCCAGTTGACCCGGTCGGTGCTGCGGGCGAAGCCGATGGTGGTGCTGACGTCCTGCCAGGTGTGGGTGGTGTAGGTGAGGTAGTAGTAGCCGTTGGTGTGCTTGAAGATGCTGGCGTCGCGGATGCGGTTGGCCGGCGGGGTGTACGCGGAGGACTTCACCAGCCGGAAGTCGAGGGCGTCGTCCGACTGGTAGACGTTGACCGTGCCGTCGTCGCTGTTGAGGAACGGCACGATCGTGTACCGGGTCGCGGAGCCGCTGGGCGGGGCGGCGGCGTGGGCGGCGCCGGGGAGCTCACCGAGCAGGACGGCCGAGGCGGGCAGGGCCGCCATCGCGCGCAGCAGGGTACGACGGGACGGCTTGGGGGGTCGTGTGGTCACGGGCGGCTCTCCCTCGGGCACAACGCGGCTCTCGCGTCCGAAATACCGAACTCAGTTCGGAAAGTCGATCAGAAGGTAGGGGTGGGACGGAATCGCGTCAATGGTTTGCGCAGGACCCGAAGAGCCAGGTGAGCGCGAGATCCGAAGAGCCCCGGCAGCCGTGAACCGGTCCGGCCGGAGGCGTTCCGGGCAACCGCTTCCCGAGGTTACCGTTCGGTAGGCCACGCACCCCCGGAAACGACCCAGGACGACCGAAGACAACCGAAGACCACCGGAGACGAGGAGTTCCCATGGCGCTCGACCGTGCCGCAGGCCTCGCGGAGTCCGCCCGCGCCCTGGCCGCCGGGGAGGTGACGTCCCGGGCCCTCGTGGAAGAGGCACTGGCACGGATCGACGCGACCCAACCCACCCTCAACGCCTTCCGGATCGTCCGCGCCGAGGCGGCGCTCGCCGAGGCCGACGCGGCGGACGAGCGACTGGCCGCCGGGGCGCGCGCCCCGCTGCTCGGGGTGCCGGTCGCCGTCAAGGACGACATGGACGTGGCGGGGGAACCCACCGCGTTCGGCTGCCAGGGCGAGTTCCCGGCGGTGACCGAGGACGGGGAAGCGGTACGGCGGTTGCGCGCGGCCGGGGCCGTCGTCGTCGGCAAGACCAACACCTGCGAGTTCGGGCAGTGGCCGTTCACCGAGGGCCCCGCCTTCGGCGCGACCCGCAACCCCTGGAGCACGGAGCACACCCCGGGCGGCTCCTCGGGAGGCTCGGCGGCCGCCGTCGCCGCCGGACTGGTCCCGGCGGCGCTCGGCTCCGACGGCGCCGGATCGGTGCGCATCCCCGCCTCCTGGACCCATCTCGTCGGGATCAAGCCGCAGCGCGGCCGCGTCTCCACCTGGCCGCGCGGCGAGTCCTTCCAGGGCATCACCGTCAACGGCACCCTGGCCCGCACGGTCGCGGACGCGGCCCTCCTGCTGGACGCGGCGAGCGGCAACCACGCCCTCGACCCGCACCGGCCGCCCGTCGTGAACGCCGCCGAGGCCGTCGGGCGCGACCCCGGCCGGCTGCGCATCGCACTCGCCCTGAAACCGCCGTTCACCGCGGTGCCCGCCCGCCTGCAACCGGCGGTACGGGCGAAGGTCGTCGAACTCGCCGAGAAACTGGCCGCCTTGGGGCACACCGTCGAGGAGGCGGACCCGCCCTACGGGCAGATCGGGCTCACCTTCGTCCCGCGCGCCACGGCCGGCATCGCGGAACGGGTCGGCGAGGCGCCCTTCCCGGCCCTGCTCGACCGGCGCACCCGGGACGCCGCCCGGCTCGGACGCCTGCTCGGCGGGGCGCCACTGCGGGCGGCACGGCGCGCGGAGGCGGTCCTGCACCGCCGTATCGGAGCCTTCTTCACCTCGTACGACGTGGTCCTCGCCCCCACCACCGCCGCGCCCCCGCCCCGTATCGGCGCCCTGCTCGGCCTCGGGGGGTTCGCCACCGACCGGGCCATGATCGCGGCCTGTCCCTACGCCTGGCCGTGGAACGTGCTCGGCTGGCCCGGTGTCAACGTCCCCGCCGGTCTGGTCGGCGAAGGGCTCCCCGTCGGGGCGCAGTTGCTCGGCCCGGCCAACAGCGAGCCACTGCTGCTGTCGCTGGCCGCGCAGCTGGAGGCGGAGCTGCGCTGGCACGAGGCGTGGCCGCCGGTGGCCGCGGATCGCGACGGACTCCCGGCCGCGTGACGACGCACAACGCGACGGACTCCCCGGCCACGTGACGACGTGCACCGCACAACAGGACGCACTCCCCGGCTACCTGACGACGTGCACCGCACAACACGACGGACACCCCGGCCACCTGACGACGTGCACCGCACAACGCGGCGGCCGTGTGACGGTGTTCGCCCCTTACCCTGTGCCCATGGACGATGCGCCGATGGTCGGGCTCATGGGACGGGTCACCGGAACGGTCGGGCCCGGGCTCGTCGGTGAGGTGATCGTCCGCGTGCGCGGTGGCGCCGAGCACTTCCTCGCCTACCCGGCCACCGGCACCGACCGCATCGAGCGGGGCACGGTGGTGATGGTGGTGGAGTACCAGGCCCCGAGAACGGTCTACGTCCAGTCCGCGTACGACAGTTGAGCGTGCTCAACCGCAGGTGAGGGCGTTCCGCGTCAAGGTTGTGACAAGGAACGGCAAGAGCCTGTACCCGGGCGCCGCCGAGGCGCACACTCCCTTCGTTCGGTGCCGAGAGGGCACCATCCAAAGGGGGCGAATGCCGATGGTCGTCGGCGTCGTCGCGGGGGTCGCGGTAGCCGCGTTCCTCGCGCTGATCGGTGTGTTCAAGATGATGTGGCGGGTGGCCGAGCCCAACGAGGCGCTCATCATCTCCGGTTCCAAGCACAGGACCGAGGGCCTCGAGGAGGGCATGGGCTTCAGGATCGTCACGGGGCGCGGCACGTTGGTGCTGCCCGGCGTGCAGGCGGTGCGCAAGCTGTCGCTGGACCTCAACGAGACCGAGCTGCACGTGGACTGCGTGACGCACCAGGGCATTCCGCTGAAGGTGCGGGGCGTGGTCATCTTCAAGGTGGGCGACGACTTCGTTTCGATCGCCAACGCGGCACGGCGTTTCCTGGACCAGCAGAAGCTGATGTCGGAGCGGGTGCACAACGTGTTCGCCGGTCATCTGCGGTCCATCGTGGGCGGGTTGACGGTCGAGGACATGATCCGTGACCGGGAGAAGCTGACCGGGCAGACGCGGGCCGCGTGCGGGACGGAGATGGAGAAGCTGGGCCTGATCGTGGACTCGCTCCAGATCCACGAGATCGAGGACCCGACCGGTTACATCCAGAACCTGGCGATGCCACACGCGGCCGCCGTCCAGCGGGACGCGCGGATCGCCCAGGCGGAGGCGAACCGGCTGGCCACCGAGGCCGAGCAGCAGTCGTTCGCGCGGATGGCCGAGGCCACCCGGGACAGCGAGATCCTCCAGGCCGGCTACCAGGCGGAGCGCGACAAGGCCGCCGCCAAGGCCCAGCAGGCGGGACCGCTCGCCGACGCCGCCGCCCGGCAGGAGGTCGTCGTGCAGATGACCCGGGTCGCCGAACTGGAGGCGCAGCGCACCGAGCAGCAGCTCCAGGCGGACGTACGCAAACCCGCGGACGCGAGGGCGTACGAGAAGCGGACGCTCGCCGAGGCCGAGCGCGACGCCCGGATCTCGGCGGCGCAGGCCAAGGCGAAGGAGACGGAACTGGCGGCGGCGGCCGAGGCGACCCGGGTCAAGACGGCCGCGGGCGCCGAGGCCGAGGCGACCAAGGCGCGCGGTACGGCCATGGCGGCGGCGACCCGGGCCACCGGTGAGGCCGAGGCCGCCGCGGCCCAGGCCAGGGGGCTTGCGCAGGCCGAGGCGACGAAGGCCGAGGGACTCGCCGAGGCGGAGGCCATCAAGGCGCGGGCCGCCGCGCTCGCCCAGAACCAGGAGGCGGTGGTCGCCCAGCAACTCGCCGAGAACTGGCCGGAGATCGTCCGCGCGGGCGCGTCCGCGTTCGGCAACGTCGACAACATGGTGGTCCTCAACGGTGCCGACGGCGTGGCGGACATGCTCGCCAAGGCGCTCACGATGGGCGGCACCGGTCTGGGCCTGGCCCGTCAGCTGCTGGCGTCCATGAACCAGGACGGGCAGCCCCCGGCGGGGACGTCGGCCCTCAACGGGAACGCGGCACCGCCGGCCCGGAAGGTGCCGGTGGACGACCAGTAGGCCCTGGTCCGACCGTCACGGGGGCAGCCTCTAAGGTGCCCCCGTGACTGCGTCTACCGATGAGAACGTTCCCGGCCGCTCGGGCCGCTCCGCCACCACCGAGGCCGACCCCCGCGAGGTGGGCCGGGTGCGCACCGAGTACTCCCCCGCGCACGACGGCGACCCCGACCCCGGTGAGATCGTGTGGACCTGGGTGCCCTACGAGGAGAACGACGGGCGCGGCAAGGACCGGCCCGTGCTGGTCGTGGCCCGGGAGGCCGCCGGCACCTTCCTCGCCGTCCAGCTGTCCAGCAGGCGGCACGACGGCGACCGGGAGTGGGTGGCGATCGGCAGTGGGCCCTGGGACCGCACCGGGCGGGACTCCTGGGTCGCCGTCGACCGGATCCTGCGGCTGCACGAGGCCGGTATGCGCCGGGAGGCCTGCGCCCTGGACCGGATGCGGTTCAACCTGGTCAGGCAGCGGCTGCACGAGCGCTACGGCTGGACCTGACGCTGCGGCTGGACCCTGGGTGGTCTCAGCGCCGGAAGGTCTTCTCGAAGGCGGCGCGGTTCACGGTGCCGGGCGTGCGGTCCAGCACCCCGAACACCACGTGCTCGAAGGCCGCCGCGAACCGTCCGCCCGGCCCCAGCAGAGCGTGGAACGCGCCCGCCACCTGCGCCGGGTCGTTCTGGAAGACCCCGCATCCCCAGGCGCCGAGCACCAGCCGCCGGTAGCCCTGGGCGACGGCCACCTCCAGCACCCGCTCGGCGCGTGTCGCCAGGGCGCGCGGCAGCTCGGCCGCGCGCTCCGGCGCCGTACGCCGGACGACTCCCGCGTTCGGCGCGGCGGCCGTGAGGAACCCGGCGTCGTACGGCTCGTCGAGAAGGCGGCCGCGGTCGTCGCGGAAGACGGGCACGGCCGGTGAGTGGATGACCCGGTCGGTGTAGAACGGGTCGCGGTGGGCCCGGTGGTGGTCGTAGAACGCCCGGACCTCCCGGACGCAGGCGTAGAGGGCGGAGGCCCGGCACAGGGCCTCCTCCTGGGCCTGGGCGCCGTTGAGGTAGCCGCCGCCCGGATTGCGGGCCGAGGCGAAGTTCAGTACGGCCGGCACGCCACCGAGCCGTCGCGCGGCCTCCAGGCTGCTCTCACCGGTGACCTCGACGAGCGTGTCCGCGGGAGGGACCTCGGGCACCGGCACGGGCTCCGGCCCGTACATCCGCGTGCCGGCCCGTGCGGCCTCGATCCGCGCGGCGAGGGACACCTCGCGCCCGTCACCCGCGCGGTAGTGGCCCGCCTCGACGATCTGCTCCGTCTGCTGTGCGATGCCCCGCAGGCGCGCGCTCACGGCGCCACCCCCGTGGGCGCCTCGACCGCGCGCCGCGCGCGCTCCCCCGTCGTGCTCATGCAGGCATCGTGGGCGATGCTGGTCATGCGGTGCAACGCAGTTTCCGGGCCCCGGGAACACCGGGCCAACGGAGAGGAAACGGAGATCGTCAGTCCTTAATGCGGGGATGTGCACCCTTGTGCGATTCGCTCCGAGGGTTTTGGGTGGGACGAGCGATGCCGGTCCGGCCACCCTTGTCCGGGCCGGCGGCATGGTGGAATCTCAGGAGGATCCTGGCATGTCCGATTCAGCAACCGACTGCGGCGACTGTACGGAGCCGCGCACCGCTCTGTCCGCCGCCGAGGTGGAGGCCCTGGTCAGGGGCATCTGCTTCAAGACCGGACCGCCCCGCACCGTCGGGGTCGAGGTGGAATGGCTCGTCCACGAGCTGCGCCGGCCGCAGCTCCCCGTCACACCCGAACGACTCGAGGCGGCCTACGCCGCCCTGCGGACCGTGCCCCTGCGCTCGGCGCTCACCGTCGAGCCCGGCGGCCAGCTGGAACTGAGCTCGCCGCCCGCCGCCTCCCTGATGGAGTGCGTGGGCACCGTCTCCGCCGATCTGGACGCCGTCCGCGCGACGCTCGCCGGGCACGGTCTCGGCCTCGTCGGCGTCGGCAACGACCCCTGGCACACGCCCCGCCGCTATCTGCGCGAACCCCGCTACGACGCGATGGAGACCTGTCTCGACCGCACGGGCCCGGCCGGCCGCGCCATGATGTGCACCTCCGCCTCCGTGCAGGTGTCCCTGGACGCCGGCCACGAGGAGCCCGGCCCGCTCGGGCACGGGCGGCGCTGGTGGCTGGCCCACCAGTTGGGCCCGGTCCTGGTCGCGGCGTTCGCCAACTCGCCCCTCGCGGACGGCGAGCCCACCGGCTGGGCCTCCACCCGGCAGCTGCTGTGGATGGAGATCGGCGCCGAGCGCGCCGGCGCTCCCCCGCTCGACGGGGACCCGCGCGCGGCCTGGGCCCGGCACGTGCTGGACGCCCCGGTGATGTGCATCCGCCGGGACGACCGCGCCTGGGACGTCCCGGACGGCATGACCTTCCGCGAGTGGACCCGTTCCGCGCGTCCCCGGCCGCCGACCCGCGAGGACCTCGACTACCACCTCACCACGCTGTTCCCGCCGGTCAGACCGCGCGGTCACCTCGAACTGCGCATGATCGACGCCCAGCCCGGCGACGACGGCTGGATCGTGCCGCTCGCCGTGACCACGGCGCTCTTCGACGACGCCGAGGCCGCCGAGATCGCCTACCGCGCGGTGAAGCCGCTGGCCGAGCGGGCACTGGGGCTGCCCGCGCCGCACAACCCGCTGTGGCTGGACGCGGCCCGCACCGGGCTCGGCGACCCCGAACTGCGGGACGTGGCCGCCCAGTGCTTCACGGCCGCTCTCGACGCCCTGCCCCGGCTCGGCGCGACCGCCGAGGTCACGGGTGCCGTCTCGGCCCACCTGGAGCAGTACGTCCTGAAGGGCCGCTGCCCCGCCGACGATCTGCTGGACCGGCTGCACGGGAAGGACTCCCTCTCATGACCGACGACGCCGAGACGCTCCGCGTCCGGGCGCTGCACACCCTCACCACCGCGCGCGACCGCACGACCTTGCTGACCGACTGCGTGGACGGCCCCGACCTGACCGCCCAGCACTCACCGCTGATGTCCCCGCTGGTGTGGGACCTGGCGCACATCGGCAACCAGGAGGAGATCTGGCTGCTGCGGGGCGTCGCCGGGCGGGAGGCGATGCGTCCCGAGATCGACGGCCTCTACGACGCCTTCGAGCACCCGCGCGCGGAGCGGCCGAAGCTGCCGCTGCTGCCGCCGGACGAGGCCCGGCGGTACGCGGCGGAGGTGCGTGGCCGGGTGCTGGACGTGCTGGAGTCCACCGCCTTCCACGGCACGCGGCTCACGGAGGCGGGCTTCGTCTTCGGGATGATCGCCCAGCACGAACAGCAGCACGACGAGACGATGCTGATCACCCATCAGCTTCGCAAGGGCCCGCAGGCCCTCACCGCACCCGACCCGGAGCCGGCCCCGCTGTACACCGGCCCGGCCGAAGTCCTCGTCCCCGGCGGGCCGTTCACGATGGGCACCTCCGACGAGCCCTGGGCGCTGGACAACGAACGCCCGGCGCACCGGCGGGAGGTGGCGCCGTTCCACATCGACACGGCCCCGGTCACCAACGAGGCGTACCAGGAGTTCATCGACGACGGCGGCTACCGGGTGCAACGGTGGTGGACACCGGCGGGCTGGGACCACATCCGCAAGCACGGCATCGACGCCCCGCTGTTCTGGCGCCGGGACGGCAACCAGTGGCTGCGCCGCCGCTTCGGGGTCACCGAGGTCGTCCCGCCCGACGAGCCGGTCGTGCACGTGAGCTGGTACGAGGCCGACGCCTACGCCCGCTGGGCCGGGCGGCGGCTGCCCACGGAGGCCGAGTGGGAGAAGGCCGCCCGCCACGACCCCACCACCGGCCGCTCGATGCGCTACCCGTGGGGCGACGCCGACCCGGCGCCCGAGCACGCCAACCTCGGCCAGCGCCATCTGCGCCCGGCCCCGGCGGGCAGCTACCCGGAGGGCGAGTCCCCGCTCGGTGTACGGCAGTTGATCGGTGACGTGTGGGAGTGGACGGCGAGCGACTTCCTGCCCTACCCGGGCTTCGAGGCGTTCCCGTACAAGGAGTACTCGGACGTGTTCTTCGGCCCCGAGTACAAGGTGCTGCGCGGCGGTTCGTTCGCCGTGGACGCGGTGGCCTGCCGGGGCACGTTCCGCAACTGGGACTACCCGATCCGGCGGCAGATCTTCTCCGGCTTCCGCACCGCCCGGTCCGTGGAGGGCGTCTGATGTGCCGTCACCTGGCCTATCTGGGGACCGCCGAACCGCTCGGCGCGCTCCTCGTGGAGCCGCCGCACAGCCTGTACCGGCAGTCGTGGGCGCCCCGGCACCAGAAGCACGGCACGGTCAACGCCGATGGTTTCGGGGTTGGTTGGTACGCCGAGGGCGACCCGGTACCGGCCCGCTACCGTCGCGCCGGACCGATCTGGGCGGACCAGTCCTTCGCGGACCTGGCCCGGGTGGTGCGGACCGGTGCGCTGCTGGCCGCGGTCCGCGACGCCACCCTGGCGGGCGCGGACGCCGAGGCCGCCGCGGCACCGTTCGCGAGCGGGCCGTGGCTGTTCAGCCACAACGGCGCCGTCCAGGGCTGGCCCGGCTCCCTGGCGCCGCTGACCCGGACCCTGCCCGCCGCGGACCTGCTGGCGATGGAGGCCCGCAACGACTCCGCGTTCGTCTGGGCCCTGGTCCTCGCCCGGCTGCGGGCCGGCGACGAGCTGGGGCAGGCGCTGGCGGACACGGTCCTGGAGGTCGCCGAGGCGGCCCCCGGCTCCCGGCTCAACCTGCTGCTCACCGACGGGGCGTCCATCGCCGCCACCACCTGGGGCGACACCCTGTGGTACCGCACCGGCCCGCACGGCACGGCGGTCGCCTCCGAGCCCTACGACGACGATCCGCGCTGGCGGGAGGTCCCCGACCGCACACTGCTCGCGGCGAGCGGCGCGGACGTCCTGCTGACCCCCCTCAAGGAACCGTCCATGGAACCACTGAAGGAGCCCCGCCGTTGAGTCCGTTCCTTCTCACCCGCACCCTGCCCGAGGACGCCACGGACGCCGCCCTGCGCGCCGACGTCCTCAAAGGCCTGACCCGCAGCCCCAAGACCCTCCCGCCGAAGTGGTTCTACGACGCCCACGGCAGCGAACTCTTCGACCGGATCACCGAGTTGCCCGAGTACTACCCGACCCGCGCGGAACGGGAGATCCTCGTCGCGCGTGCCGGCGAGATCGCGGCGGCGACCGGAGCCCGCACCCTCGTCGAACTCGGCTCCGGTTCCTCGGAGAAGACGCGCCACCTCATCGACGCGCTCACCGCGCTGCACACCTATGTGCCCGTGGACGTCAGTGAGAGCGCCCTCACCCAGGCCGGGCAGGCGCTGGCCGAGGAGCGGCCGGGGCTGGAGATCCACGCCCTGATCGCCGACTTCACGGCCGAGCTCGCCCTGCCCGGGACACCGGGGCCCCGGCTGGTGGCGTTCCTGGGCGGCACGATCGGCAACCTGCTCCCGGCGGAACGGGCGGAGTTCTTCGCCTCCGTCCGCGCCCTGCTCTCCCCGGGCGACGCCCTGCTGCTCGGCACCGACCTCGTCAAGGACGAGAACGTGCTGGTCCCGGCGTACGACGACGCGGCCGGGGTGACGGCCCAGTTCAACAAGAACGTCCTGACGGTCGTCGACCGCGAGCTGGGCGCCGACTTCGACCCCGGGGCCTTCGACCACGTGGCGCTCTGGGACGCGGAGAACGAGTGGATCGAGATGCGGTTGCGCTCCCGTACCGCGCAGACCGTGAAGATCCCCGCCCTGGATCTCGCCGTGGACTTCGCGGCGGGCGAGGAGCTGCGCACCGAGGTGTCGGCGAAGTTCCGCAAGGAGGGCGTGCGAGCCGAACTGGCCGCCTCGGGGCTGGAGTTGTCCCACTGGTGGACGGACGAACAGGGGCGGTTCGCGCTGTCGTTGAGCAGGGTGCGATGACGTACGTCTCGCGCTCCGCCGTCACCTGGGGCACGGTGGACCCATGACGAATCACACCTATCGGGTGACCGAGATCGTGGGCACCTCGCCCGACGGCGTCGACCAGGCGATCCGCAACGGCATCAGCCGGGCCTCGCAGACCCTGAGGAACCTCGACTGGTTCGAGGTGACCCAGGTGCGGGGTCAGATCGAGGACGGACAGGTCCAGCACTGGCAGGTGGGGCTGAAGGTCGGCTTCCGCCTGGACGAGTCGGACTGACGGGCCCGGCCGGCCGAGCGGGCCGCCCAAGTCCGCCCTGGGCGCCGCGGCACCTCCCGGGCGCCGCGGTTCCCTCCCCGGCGCCTCAGGTCCGCCCCTCCCGCTCCTGCGCGGCCTTCAGCGGGGCGGAGGGGGCGGTCCAGCGCGCCCGTACGACGGTGAAACCGGCCTGTTCGGCGTCCTCGCAGACGAGTTCGTCGTCGTCCACCAGCACCCGGATCTCGCGGGTGCGGGCGAGGCGGCGGAGGGTCTCCAGCTTGGTGCGCCGGGCGGGCCGGCGGTCCTGGTCGCGCCGCATGTGGACGTCCCCCTCGGGCAGCCCCTGGGCGGCGAGCCACTCCCGCGTGTCCCGGCGGCAGCGCTCGGGCCGTCCGGTGAGGTAGACGATCTCGCACTCCTCGGCGCTCTCCAGGACCAGGGCGATGCCCCGCGCAAGGGGCGGGTCCTGGGGAGCGGCGGCGAAGAAGCCGTCCCAGTCGCGGGGCGAGCGCTCGAGGAAGCGCTGCCGGTGGGCCGTGTCGGCGAGGGTGTTGTCCAGGTCGAACACGGCGAGCGGGCGTTTTCTGCTGTCGGTCACGCGCCCCACCCTAGGACCCGGCACCATCGCATGCCGTCCAGAGCAATTGTTAATGGGATCCATTTTCATGTAGCGTCCTCGGTGCTCGCTCGCCGTCCCACCGAGGAGGTCCTGTCATGGCTGTTCCGAAGCGGAAGATGTCCCGCAGCAACACCCGCCACCGCCGCGCGCAGTGGAAGGCGACCACGCCGTCGCTGGTGCCGGTCACGATCGACGGCGTGCGTCACCTCGTGCCGCAGAACCTGGTGAAGGCCTACGAGCGCGGCCTGCTGCGCCCCGAGGGCTGAGCCCGCATGCCGTCCCCGCCCCACGCCCTGCCCCCGTCCCACGACCGGCTTCCGGTCACCGTCCTGTCCGGGTTCCTCGGAGCGGGCAAGACCACGTTGCTCAACCATGTCCTGGCGGGCCGCGAGGGCCTGCGGGTGGCCGTGATCGTCAACGACATGAGCGAGGTCAACATCGACGCCGCGCTGGTGCGGGGCGGCGAGGCCGCGCTGTCGCGGACCGAGGAACGCCTGGTCGAGATGACCAACGGCTGCATCTGCTGCACCCTCCGCGACGACCTGCTCCAGGAGGTGGACCGGCTGGCCCGCGAGGGCCGCTTCGACCACCTCCTCATCGAGTCCTCCGGCATCTCCGAGCCGATGCCGGTGGCGGCCACCTTCGCCTTCGCCCGCGACGACGGGGCCACGCTCGGGGAGGTGGCGGCCCTGGACACGATGGTCACGGTCGTGGACGCGGCCAACTTCCTGCCCGAGCTGGACAGCGGCGACGAACTCGCCGAGCGGGGCCTGGCCCCCTTCGAGGACGACGAGCGCACGGTCAGCGATCTGCTCGTCGACCAGGTCGAGTTCGCGGACGTGATCGTGCTCAACAAGCTCGACCTGGTCGACGCGGACGCCGCCGCCCGGCTGCACGCCACCCTGCGCCGCCTCAACCCCGTCGCCCGGATCGTCGGGGCCCGCCACGGCCGGGTCGACCTCCACCAGGTCCTCGGCACCGGCCTGTTCGACCTGGACCGCGCCCAGCAGGCACCCGGATGGGTCCAGGAACTCAACGGCGAGCATGTCCCCGAGACCGAGGAGTACGGCGTCTCCTCCACCGTCTTCCGCTCCGAATTCCCCTTCCACCCGGCCCGGTTGTGGTCGTTCGTCAGTGACGGCATGGACAGCGGCGCCTACGGCCGCATCCTGCGCTCCAAGGGCTTCTTCACCCTGGCCAGCCGCCCGCACGTCACGGGCCTGTGGTCCCAGGCCGGCTCGGTGGCCCGCTTCGAGCCCTCGGCCGCGCGCGACGAGGAGGCCCCGTACGCGCAGGAACTGGTCTTCATCGGCACGGGGTTGAACCCGGCGGAACTGCACAGGGCCCTCACGGCCTGCCTGATGTCACCGGGTGAGAGCGCACCGTTCCCGGACCCCTTCCCGGCGTGGGACACGTACGGCATCGACGACGCCTGCGAGCACGAACACGCCGTGTCCGGGCGGTGACCCGGGGTGGCGCCGGGAATGTCACGGCGCCCGCGGCGTTGCACCTGGTGTGACTTCCCCGCTCGCCACCGTCCGCCTCTCCGTCCTCGACCGCTCCCGCACCCGCGAGGGCCACTCGAACGCGGAGGCGCTGCGTGACACCGTGCGGTTCGCGCAGCAGGCGGAGGCGCTCGGGTACCACCGTTTCTGGGTCTCGGAGCACCACGGGGTGCCCGGGGTCGCCGGCTCCGCGCCCACCGTGCTGGCCGCAGCCGTGGCCGCGGCGACGCGGACGATCCGCGTGGGGACGGGGGGCGTGATGCTGCCGAACCACCGCCCGCTGGTCGTGGCGGAACAGTTCGGCGTGCTGGAGTCCCTCTTCCCCGGCCGTATCGACATGGGTCTCGGCCGCTCGGTCGGCTTCACCGACGGCGTCCGCAAGGCGCTCGGCCGGGACAAGGACGACGCCGACGACTTCGCCGCCCAGCTCGACGAGCTGCTCGGCTGGTTCCGCGGCACCTCCCCGACCGGCGTGCACGCCCGGCCCGCGGAGGGCCTGACGGTGCCGCCGTTCGTCCTGGCGATGGGCGAGGGCGCCGCGATCGCGGCCCACGCCGGCCTGCCCATGGTCATCGGCGACCTCCGCAACCGCGAGAAGATGCGGCGCGGCATCGACCACTACCGCACCCACTTCCGCCCCTCCCCCTGGGCCGCCGAGCCGTACGTCGTCGTCTCCGGCACCGTCGCGGTCGCCGCGACCCCGGAACTGGCCCACCGCCTCCTGATCCCGGAGGCCTGGTCCATGGCTCACTCCCGCACCCACGGCACCTTCCCGCCCCTGCCCCCCGCCGAGCGCGTGGAGGCCCTTCCCCTCGCCGCCAGGGAGCGCGGCTTCTACGAGTCTGGCCTCACCGGCCACATCGCGGGCACCGAGGACCAGGTCGCCCACGAGCTGGAGACGGTCCTGAAGGAGACGGGCGCCCAGGAACTCCTGGTCACCACCAGCACGTACGACCGTGACGCGCTGCTGGACTCCTACCGGCGGCTGGCCGCGATCGCCTCCGACTAGAGTCCTGTCCATGCACCACCCACATGACCCTTATGTCCGAGTCCGCGGCGCCCGGGAGCACAACCTCAAGGGGGTGGACGTCGACATTCCACGGGATGTGCTGGCCGTGTTCACGGGGGTCTCCGGGTCCGGGAAGTCGTCGCTCGCGTTCGGGACGATCTACGCGGAGGCGCAGCGGCGGTACTTCGAGTCCGTCGCGCCGTACGCCCGGCGGCTGATCCATCAGGTGGGGGCGCCGAAGGTCGGGGAGATCACGGGGCTGCCGCCGGCCGTGTCGCTCCAGCAGCGGCGTTCCGCACCGACGTCGCGGTCGTCGGTCGGTACGGTCACGAACCTCTCGAACTCCCTGCGGATGCTGTTCTCCCGGGCCGGCACCTACCCGCCGGGGGCCGAGCGGCTCGACTCGGACGCCTTCTCCCCCAACACGGCGGCGGGGGCCTGCCCGGAGTGCCACGGCCTCGGTCAGGTCCACGGCACCACCGAGGAGTTGCTGGTCCCCGATCCGTCGCTGTCGATCCGGGAGGGCGCGATCGCCGCGTGGCCCGGCGCCTGGCAGGGCAAGAACCTGCGGGACATCCTGGAGGCGCTCGGGTACGACGTGGACCGGTCCTGGCGGGAGCTGCCCGCCGAGCAGCGGGAGTGGGTGCTGTTCACCGACGAGCAGCCGGTCGTCACCGTGCACCCGGTGCGGGACGCCGATCGCATCCAACGGCCGTACCAGGGCACGTACATGAGCGCCCGGCGGTATGTGATGAAGACCTTCTCCGACTCCAAGAGCCCGGCGCTGCGGGCGAAGGCGGAGCGGTTCCTCAGCAGCGCGCCCTGTCCGGCCTGCGGCGGCAGCCGGCTGCGCCCGGAGGCGCTGGCGGTGACCTTCGCCGGGCGGACCATCGCCGACCTCGCGCGGCTGCCGCTGACGGAGCTCATGGACCACCTGGTGGCCGACGGCGAGACCGCCCGTGTCCTCACCGACGACCTCGCCTCCCGGATCGCTCCCGTCCTCGAACTCGGCCTCGGCTACCTGAGCCTCGACCGCGCCACCCCCACCCTCTCGGCCGGCGAACTGCAACGGCTGCGTCTCGCCACCCAGTTGCGCTCAGGACTGTTCGGAGTCGTGTACGTCCTCGACGAGCCGTCCGCCGGACTGCACCCGGCGGACACCGAGGCGCTCCTGACCGTGCTGGCGCGGCTGAAGGCAGCCGGCAACTCGGTGTTCGTCGTGGAGCACCACCTGGACGTGGTGCGCGGCGCGGACTGGCTGGTGGACGTGGGTCCGGGCGCCGGGGAGCACGGAGGTGAGGTGCTCTACAGCGGACCGGTGGCGGAGCTGGCCTCGCACACGGAGTCGGAGACGGCCCGCTTCCTCTTCGACCGCCGGCCCACGCCCGTACGCGAAGTGCGGTCCCCTCGCGGCCAGTTGAAGGCCGGTCCGGTCACCCGGCACAACCTGCGCGGGGTGACGGCCGAGTTCCCGCTGGGTGTCCTGACGGCCGTCACCGGTGTGTCGGGGTCCGGGAAGTCCACGCTCATCGGCGAGATCACCGAGGATCTGCCGGGCGTGGGGCGGCTGGTCTGCGTCGACCAGCGGCCGATCGGACGCACCCCGCGCTCCAACCTGGCGACCTACACCGGCCTCTTCGACGTCGTACGCAAGGAGTTCGCGGCCACCGAGGAGGCCCGCGCCCGCCGCTACGGTGTGGGCCGGTTCTCGTTCAACGTGGCCGGCGGGCGCTGCGATACCTGTCAGGGCGAGGGGTTCGTCAGCGTCGAGCTGCTCTTCCTGCCGAGCACGTACGCTCCCTGCCCGGCCTGCGGCGGGGCCCGCTACAACCCCGAGACGCTGGACGTGACCTACCGGGGGCGGAACATCGCCCAGGTGCTGGACCTGACCGTGGAGAGCGCGGCGGAGTTCTTCGCCGGCACCCCGGCCGTGGCCCGCAGCCTGGCGACGCTCCTCGACGTCGGCCTCGGCTATCTGCGGCTGGGCCAGCCCGCCACCGAACTGTCCGGCGGCGAGGCCCAACGCATCAAGCTCGCCAGTGAGTTGCAGCGGGGACGGCGCGGCCACACCCTCTACCTCCTCGACGAACCGACGACCGGGCTCCACCCGGCCGACGTCGAGGTCCTGATGCGGCAGCTGCACGGGCTCGTCGACGCCGGACATACCGTCATCGTGGTCGAGCACGACATGTCGGTCGTCGCGGGCGCGGACTGGGTGATCGACCTCGGTCCGGGCGGCGGGGACGCGGGCGGGCGGATCGTGGCGGCGGGGCCACCCAGGGAGGTGGCGCGGGCCGAGGGGAGCGCCACGGCGGCCTATCTGGCCACCGCGATCCGCCCCCCGCACTCCTCGTCCCACGCCTGACCCCAGGGCGCCCCCGCTCGAGCGGCTCAGCCGCCGACGCCGGTCAGCGCTTGAGCGTGAACGTGAAGTCGTCGGAGACCTTCCCGCCCAGCCGGACCGCGGAGACGACCCTCCCCTCGTCGATCAGCCGCTCGACCTCGGCCCGCGGCAGACCGCACCCTTCGGCGATCAGACGCACCGGCCGGACCGGGACGCGGGCCGCGAAACGCACCGAGACGTCGATCACCTCGCGGTCCCGATGGTCCGAGCCGCCGGTGTCCAGACGCCAGGCGCCGTCCCAGTCGAGGGCGATGCGATTGCGGCGCCGCACGACCGGGTCCTGCAGCAACTCGGCGGTCAGGGCGAGGTCGTTGGCGTGCAGCAGGTCCAGCACCTCGGGTCGTACGGAGCGCACGTTCACCCGCTCCAGGACGGTGAGCTTCGCCGTCCGTCCGCAGCCGGAGCAGAGCACGAGGAGCCAGACGTCGAGGCGTTTGTGGTGGGCGTTGACACGGATCCTGCCGTTCGCCCGGAAGCGGTCCGCGGCGCAGGTGTGACAGCGGCGGCGAACGACGGGCAGGCAGGTGGGCATGACCACCCAGCTATGGAGCACAGGGATACACCGGTTTCAGTGAGAAGTCCGCAGCAAGAAGGAGCGCGGCGCGCAGGGCGCGACGCGCGACGATTCAGCGCTCGGGGTGTCTCACACGGTGTACAACGGCACATCCTGACTCGGACGACTGGGGCAGGCAGGACGATAGGGGCGCGGTGCGGGGCCGATCAACCGGTTTTCGGCGGGCCCCACCGGGCGGTGCGGCGGCGCGTGAGCACCGCGTCTAGGCGACCAACACCGAGTGGACCCAGTGGGGTTGGGGCGAAGCCGTCGGCTGTGCGGCCCGGGCGAGGGTGCGGCGGTCGGGATGGCTGCCGGGCGGGATGACGGCCCGGACCTCCACCTCGGCCACCAGTCCCCGTGCCGAGACCACCCGCCACACCGAGGCGAGCAGGGTGTCCTCGCCGACGAACGCGGGCGCGGTGCTGGCCGTGCCCCCGTCACACCGGTAGCCCAGCCGCACGGGCTGCACGGGCACGTCCGCGTCCAGGGCGGCCTGGAACACGGCCCGGCGGAAGGTGCCCTGGGCGCGACCGCACCAGGTGCTGCCCTCGGGGAAGACCGCGACGGCGTCGCCCGCGCCGAGCGAGCGGGCGATCCGCGCGACGGTGTCCGGCAGGGCCCGCAGCCGGTCCCGGTCGATGAACAGGGCGCCTCGACCGGCCAGCGCTCCCGCCACCGGCCACCGCCGGATCTCGGACTTGGCGAGCATCCGGGCCGGGCGTACGGCGGCGAGCAGCGGGACGTCCAGCCAGGAGATGTGGTTGGCGACCAGCAGCACTCCGCCGGTGGGCGCGGTGGTGCCGGTGACCCGGATCCGGACCCCCGCGGCCCGCACGATCCACCGGCACCAGCGTCGTACCAGCCCGGCGGGGATCCGCCCGCCGAGCGGCGACAGCACGACCCCGGCGAGGACCAGGGCCGTCACCGCCACCAGGCGCAGCACGGCCCGCGGCAGTGCCGCGCCGGGCCCGGTCGGTTCCACGCACGCCCCCGGGGTGCAGGGCGCGCTGGGCAGCCAGCCGCCCATCAGGCCGGTACGAGGGAGAGGAAGTGCCGCAGATAGCGCGGGTCGACCCGGCGCATCGACAGCAGCACGTACAGGTCGGCGACCCCGAAGTCCGGGTCGTGCGCGGGCTCCCCGCACACCCAGGCGCCGAGGCGGAGGTAGCCGCGCAGCAGGGCGGGCAGCTCGGTGCGGGTGCCTCCCGGTTCCCCCGGGGTCCAGGGCAGCAGCGGCCGTACCCGGTACTCCTGCGGCGCCAGGTGCTTGTCCCGTACCCGGTCCCAGGTGGCGGTGGCCAGCGTGCCGCCGTCGGCGAGCGGGATGGAGCAGCAGCCGGCCAGCCACTCGTGGCCCCGGTCGATCATGTAACGGGCGATGCCGGCCCAGATCAGTCCGATGACGGCGCCGTCCCGGTGAGCGGGGTGCACACAGGAGCGGCCGACCTCGACCAGGCCGGGACGCAGGCCGTCGAGCCGGGACAGGTCGAACTCGCCCTCGGAGTACAGCCGTCCGGCGAGCGCGGCGCGCTCCGGCGGCAGCAGCCGGTAGGTGCCGACGACCTGCCCGGTGGTGGTGTCGGTGACGAGGAGGTGGTCGCAGTGGGCGTCGAAGGGGTCGATGTCGAGGCCCGGCTGCGGGGAGGTCAGCCGGGCGCCCATCTCCCCGGCGAACACGTCGTGCCGGAGCCGCTGCGCGGCCCGTACGTCGGACTCGTCGCGGGCGAGGGTGACGGTGTACCGCGTGGGGAGCGCGGACAGGGGCGGGGAGTCCAGGGCGGATACGGCGGTCATGGCTCACTCCAGGTCACGGGCCGGTACGGCCTGAGCGGAAGAACGGGCAGGCCGGGTGTGGAACCTGCGCGTAACCGTTCTTCCGATGCCGTCTGGCCGGTACATGACCGCGTACGAGAGCCGGGATGTGAGCTTGCTGAACGGAACGGTGACCGCGACGGGCGACCCGCGGCCGCACCTGGGCAAGTCCCCCTGCCGTGCTACCGCTTCACCTTCCGCGTGGCCCGCAGCCACTCCTTGTTCATCCCGGTGATGGACACCAGCGGGATGCCCTTCGGGCAGGCCGTCGCGCACTCCCCCGTCAGCGTGCAGCCGCCGAAGCCCTCCTCGTCCATCCGCGCGACCATGTCCAGCACCCGTGTCTCCCGCTCGGGCGCTCCCTGCGGCAGCACGTTCAGGTGGTTGACCTTCGCCGAGGTGAACAGCATGGCCGCCCCGTTGGGACAGGCGGCCACACACGCGCCGCACCCGATGCACTCGGCGTGCTCGAACGCGAGGTCGGCGTCCGGCTTCGGCACCGGTGTGGCATGCGCCTCGGGGGCGGCGCCCGTGGGGGCGGTGATGTACCCGCCGGCCTGGATGATCCGGTCGAGGGCGGACCGGTCGACGACGAGGTCCTTGATCACCGGGAACGCCGAGGCCCGCCACGGCTCGATGTCGATGGTGTCGCCGTCCTTGAAGGACCGCATGTGCAGTTGGCAGGTCGTGGTGCGCTCCGGGCCGTGCGCGTCGCCGTTGATGACGAGCGAGCAGGCGCCGCAGATGCCCTCACGACAGTCGTGGTCGAAGGCGACGGGGTCCTCACCGCGCAGGATGAGGTCCTCGTTGAGGGTGTCGAGCATCTCCAGGAAGGACATGTCCGAGGAGATGCCGTCCACCTCGTACGTGGACATCGCGCCGTCGGCGTCGGCGTTCTTCTGCCGCCAGACGCGCAGGGTGAGCTTCATGCGTAGCTCCGCTGGGTGGGGTGGACGTACTCGAAGACGAGGTCTTCCCTGTGCAGGACGGGGGCCTCGCCGGTGCCGGTGAACTCCCAGGCGGCCACGTAGGCGAACTCGTCGTCCTTGCGGGCCGCCTCGCCGTCCGGGGTCTGGGACTCCTCGCGGAAGTGGCCGCCGCAGGACTCGGCGCGATGCAGGGCGTCCAGGCACATCAGCTCGGCCAGTTCGAGGTAGTCCACGATGCGGTTGGCCTTCTCCAGCGACTGGTTGAGCTCCTCGCCCGTGCCGGGGACCTTGATGCGGCGCCAGAACTCCTCGCGGATCTGCGGGATGCGTTCCAGTGCCTTGCGCAGCCCGGAGTCGGTGCGGGCCATGCCGCAGAACTCCCACATCAGCTCGCCCACTTCACGGTGGAAGGAGTCCGGGGTGCGGTCGCCGTCGACCGCCAGGAGCAGGTTGAGGCGGTCCTCCGTCTCGGCCAGCACCTCCTGGACCACGGGGTGTTCGACCGGGACGGGCTCCTGGTGGGGGTGGCGCGCGAGGTAGTCGTTGATGGTGGCCGGGAGCACGAAGTAGCCGTCCGCGAGCCCCTGCATGAGGGCGGAGGCACCGAGCCGGTTGGCCCCGTGGTCGGAGAAGTTCGCCTCGCCGATCGCGAACAGGCCGGGGACGGTGGTCTGGAGGTCGTAGTCGACCCAGAGACCGCCCATCGTGTAGTGCACCGCCGGGTAGATCCGCATCGGCACCTGGTACGGGTCCTCGTCGGTGATCCGCTGGTACATGTCGAAGAGGTTGCCGTACTTGGCCTCCACCGCCGTGCGGCCCATCCGCTCGATGGCGTCGGCGAAGTCGAGATAGACGCCCTGCCCACCGGGCCCGACGCCCCGCCCCTCGTCGCAGACGTTCTTCGCGGCGCGTGAGGCGATGTCACGCGGGACGAGGTTGCCGAAGGAGGGGTAGACGCGCTCCAGGTAGTAGTCGCGCTCCTCCTCCGGGATCTTGTTCGGCGGGCGGGTGTCACCCTGTGCCTTCGGCACCCAGATGCGTCCGTCGTTTCGCAGCGACTCGCTCATCAGGGTCAGCTTCGACTGGTGGTCACCGGTGCGCGGAATGCACGTCGGATGGATCTGGGTGAAGCATGGGTTGGCGAAGTACGCGCCCCGCCGGTGCGCTCGCCACACCGCGGTGGCGTTGGAGTTCATCGCGTTGGTCGACAGGTAGAAGACGTTGCCGTATCCACCGCTGGCGAGTACGACGGCGTCCGCGAAGTAGGTGTCGATCCGGCCGGTGACGAGGTCGCGGGCCACGATCCCGCGCGCCCGGCCGTCGATGACGATCAGGTCGAGCATCTCGGTGCGCGGATGCATCTCGACGTTCCCGGCGGCGATCTGCCGCGACAGGGCCTGATACGCGCCCAGCAGCAGTTGCTGCCCCGTCTGGCCGCGGGCGTAGAACGTGCGGGCGACCTGGACGCCGCCGAAGGAGCGGGTGTCCAGCAGGCCGCCGTACTCCCGGGCGAACGGCACGCCCTGCGCCACGCACTGGTCGATGATCTCCACCGAGATCTGCGCGAGCCGGTGCACGTTGGACTCCCGGGCGCGGAAGTCGCCGCCCTTGACCGTGTCGTAGAACAGCCGGTGGATCGAGTCGCCGTCGTTGCGGTAGTTCTTCGCCGCGTTGATCCCGCCCTGCGCGGCGATCGAGTGGGCCCGCCGCGGTGAGTCCTGGAAGCAGAACTGCACGACGTGGTAGCCCTGTTCCGCGAGGGTGGCGCCGGCCGAGCCACCGGCCAGCCCCGTGCCGACGACGATCACCGTGTGCTTGCGGCGGTTGGCGGGGTTCACCAGCTTCGCCTCGAAACGCCGCTTGTCCCAGCGCTCCTCGACCGGGCCGGAGGGGGCCTTGCCGTCCGTCAGCGGCTCACCGGTCCGGTAGTCCGCGAATGCGTTCATGTTCAGCTCACCAATCCGGTCATGACGCCCACGGGCACGGCGAGGAAGCCGGCCGTGAGCACCAGTGCGAGGACGTCGGCCGTGGCCTTCAGGGCGCGGTCGCGGGTACGGCTGCCGGCGCCGAGGGTCTGGGCGGCGCTCCAGAAGCCGTGGCGGACGTGCAGACCGAGCGCGAGCACCGCGGTGATGTAGATGACGTTGCCGTACCAGGTGGAGAAGGTGTCCAGCACGTTCTGGTAGGGCCGGCCCTCCTCGAAGCCGCCCGTGTGGACCGTGCCGGTCGTCAGGTCGAGGAGGTGCCAGACGATGAACAGGCCGAGGATGACACCGCCCCAGCGCATGGTGCGCGTGGCGTAACTGGCCCGCGCCCTGCGGTGCACGTACTTCGTCGGGCGGGCCCGGAGGTCGCGGCGGCTGAGCTGGTAGGCGCAGGTGGCGTGGGCGACGACCGCGACGACGAGGACGACGCGGATCAGCCAGAGCGTCCACTCGTAGTGCATGAACGGCTCGCCGAGCGTGCGCAGCCAGTGCGCGTAGTGGTTGAACTCGCCGGGCCCGAAGAAGATCTTCAGGTTGCCGAGCATGTGGACGGCCAGGTACAGCAGCATGATCAAGCCGCTGAGGGCCATCACCGTCTTCTTGCCGACGGAGCTGTCCCACACCGTGCGCGCCATCGACGGCCGTCGGTCCGTCCGCGTTGCCAGAGCCATGGCTCAAGACGCTAGGGCCGGACAGCCCGATCGGTCCAAGACATGGTCCGGCTTGATTCGATAGGCAGCGGCTATCGTACGAGGATGCAGTTCCAGCAGCTCCAGTACTTCGTGGCGGTCGCCGAGACCCGGCACTTCACCCGGGCCGCCGACCTGGTCCATGTCGCACAGCCCTCCCTGTCCCAGCAGATCAAGGCGCTGGAGCGGGAGCTCGGGGCGGATCTCTTCCTCCGGGCGCGGGGCAACATCACCCTCACCGACGCGGGCGAGGCGCTGCTGCCGCTGGCCCGGCGGATCCTCGCTGACGCGGACACCGCGCGGCACGAGGTGCAGGAACTGGCGCAGTTGCGCAGCGGCCGGGTGCGGCTGGGCGCGACCCCCAGCCTGTGCACCGGCCTGCTGCCGGACGTGCTGCGCGCCTTCCACGACCGCTATCCCGGGATCCGCCTGCTGATCGAGGAGGGCGGCTCCCACGACCTCGTGCGGGAACTGGCCCGCGGCGCCCTCGACCTCGCGCTGGTCGTCCTCCCGCTGCCGACCCCCTCACCGGCCCTGACGACGGTGGAGCTGCTCCGGGAGGACCTGGTGGTGGTGTCGTCGCCGGAGGCAGCCAGGCCGGGCCGAGGGCACCGCAGCGTGCGCGTCGCCGACCTGGAGGGCGAACGGATGGTGATGTTCCGGCACGGCTACGACCTGCGGGAGCTGACCGTCGCCGCGTGCCGTGCGGAGGGGTTCGAGCCCGACCTCGCGGTGGAGGGCGGCGAGATGGACGCCGTGCTGGGGTTCGTGCGGGCCGGGCTGGGCGTGGCGGTGGTACCGCGCATGGTGGCCGCCAGATCGGGACGCGGCCTGCGCGTCACCCCGCTCGCCCGCCCCGGACTGCACCGCACGATCGCACTGGCCCACCGCAGCGACGTGGCCCCGCCACGGGCGGCGCGTGAGTTGCAGCGGATGCTCCTCGAACGGTGAGCGGGCCGCTCCCCCGCGCTCAGGTCACGTCCAACGGCACCGGGGTGCCCTGGTGGTAGTACATCCGCCAGCCCGTCTCCTCGCTCACCTTGCGCCACAGCGAGCTGCGACGGGCCCGCAGGCCCTCGAAGCGCGTCTCGTACGTCAGGTGCACCAGCCCGGGGGCCAGGACGACGCCTGTGATGTCCGACGGCTCGTAGCGGGGCCCGACCTGCGAGCCGCCCGGGTGCTCGGGCAGCCAGGCCAGCATCTCCTCGTACGTGTAGCGCCGGCCGGAGGAGCCGACCTCGACGAACTCGGGGTCGAGCAGCGGCTCGAAGCGGGCGCGGGAGGCGCGGACGGCGGGGTCCAGGAGGCTCAGCTCGCCGGCGATCGCCTGGTTCACGTCATCCGAAGCGTGCGTCATCCGCGCATCCTCCCGCACGCCCCGCCGCCCCCGCCACCGGGTTCCGCGCTCAGCCCGTCGCGTCCACCAACGCCAGCTCGTGCAGCCGCTCCGGCGGGCCCGGGCGGGCGTAGTACCAGCCCTGGGCGGTGTCGCAGCCCAGTATCCGCAGCTGCTCGGCCTGCGCGCCGGTCTCCACGCCCTCCACCGTGACCGCGAGGTCGAGGCTGTGGGCGAGGGAGACGATGCCCTCGACGATCTTGAGGTCGACGGGGTCCGCCGGGAACTGCTGCATGCTCTGGGTGAAGGAGCGGTCCAGCTTCAACACGCTCACCGGCAGCCGGCGCAGGTTGGCGAGGTTGGAGTAGCCGGTGCCGAAGTCGTCCAGGGCGATGTCGACGCCCATCTCGGCGAGCCGGCGCAGCGGCTTCAGCAGGTCGTCGTCGGCGCCGATCAGGGCCGACTCGGTGACCTCCAGGCAGAGCGCGTCCGGCTCCACACCCGCGCGCTCCAGGATGTCCACCGTGTCCTGGACCAGGCCGGGATGGGTGAGCTGGCACGGCGAGAGGTTGACGTTGATCCGCAGGGGCCCCGCGTCCGCGTGCCGTTCCCGCCACGCGCGGGCCTGCCGGACCGAGTGCTCCAGGACCCAGCGGCCCAGCGGGACGATCAGTCCGGTGTGCTCGGCGAGCGGGATGAAGCGGTCGGGGCCGAGCACGCCGTGCTGCGGGTGCAGCCAGCGCACCAGCGCCTCGGCGCCGCGCACGCTGCCGTCACCGAGGTGGACCAGCGGCTGGTACTCGATGAAGAACTCGCCGCGGTCCAGGGCCGTCGGCAGGGCGGTGGTCAGGCCGTGGCGGGTGATGGCCCGCGCGTCCGCCTCGGCGTCCGCCAGTTCGAAGCGGTTGCCGCCGGCCGACTTGGCCCGGTACATCGTGATGTCGGCGCTGCGCAGCACCTCGGCCGCGCTGCGCTCCCCTGCCGGACCCTCGACGATGCCGATGCTGCCGCGCACGGTCAGCTCACGGCCGTCCACACTGATCGGGTTGATCAGCGCGTTCATGATCCGTGAGGCGAGCTCGTCGACCTCCCGCTCGGTGTCGGTCCCGGTGGTCAGCGCCACGAACTCGTCACCACCCAGACGGGCGACCATCTCACCGGGCGCCGTCGCACACGACTGGAGCCGGTCGGCGACCTCGACGAGCAGCCGGTCGCCGGCCGCGTGACCGAGGCTGTCGTTGACGGTCTTGAAACCGTCCAGGTCGAGGTAGCACAGCCCGAAGCGCTGGCCCGCCCCCGCGCCGAGAGCCTTCTCCAGGCGCTCGAAGAAGAAGGTCCGGTTGGGCAGGCCCGTGAGCGCGTCGTGCGTGGCCTCGTAACGCAACCGGAGGTTGAGCAGCCGACGCTCGGTGGTGTCCTCCATCAGCGCCAGCTGGTACTGCGGGTTGCCGTCCGCGTCCCGCAGCAGGGAGACCGTCAGGTTGGTCCACAGCGCCGTCCCGTCGGGGCGGGAGAACGCCTTCTCCAGGTGGTAGTGCTCACGCTCGCCGCGGACGAGTTCGTCGTACAGGGTCCACGTCTGGGGCGCGTCCTCGGGGTGCGTCCACTCCCGGACGTTGCGGCCCCGCATCATCGGCTCGGAGAGGCCGAACATGCGCAGCAGCGCCTCGTTGACCTGGAGGATGTTGCCGTCGAGGTCGGCCATGCCGATCCCTATGGCGGCGCCCTCGAAGACCGCGCGGAAGCGGGCCTCGCTCGCGTGCAGGGCCTGCGCCACCACCCCTTGGGCCTTGAGCGCGGCGGCGGAGATCGCCTCCTGCTCGGCCAGAGTCCGCTCGCGCAGCGCCGCGGCGAACCCGGCGGCCATGGCGTGCTGGAGCCGCGAGGCACGCACCCGAAGGTCCTGCTGGTCGCCGTCGCCGCCGCAGTAAAGCACCAGGTAGGCGTCGACGCAGTCCAGGCTCCGGCTGAGCGCCTCCGGGTCGGTGCAGTGCACCGTGACGAGCGCGCCGCCGACCGACCTGCCGACGTCCGCGTCGAAGGTCCTCGCCCGCAGCGCCTCGCTCAACCGGCGGGCCAGCGGCAGGAGTTGCGCCTCGAACTCGGGGCGGGTCGAGGACGTCGTGGTCACCGGGAACACCGCCCGGCTCCAGATCGTCGCGAACCGGCGCAGTCTGTCCTCCGGTCCGTCCGGCTCGGCGCTCACGCGGTACGCCCCACGCCGGCGAACCCGGAGAAGGCCCAGGGATCCTCGTCGTCGGGGTCCCCGGCTTCCGTCTCCGGCCGCCAGCGCGGCATCGGCACCAGTCCCGGTTCCACCATGTCGTACCCCTCGAAGAACCGCGCGATCTCGTCACGCGAGCGCATGATCAGCGGGTTGCGGATGTCCTTGTACACGTCCACCGCGCCTGAGGCCCGCTCCGCCGGCAGCGGGACTCCCTCGAACGAGGCATGCGTGAGCACCAGCAGACTGCCGGGCGCGAGCGCGTCACGCAGCTCGGCCACCGCACTGTAGGGGTCGTCCTCGTCTTCCACGAAGTGCAGTATGGCAACGAGAAGCAGGGCCACCGGCCGGTTCAGGTCGATCAGTTGCTGAACTTCGGCGCTCGCGAGGATCTCCTGGGGCTTGCGGAGGTCCGCCGCGACGACACCCGCGTCCGGATTGTCCGCGAGGACGGCCTCGCTGTGCGCGACGGCCACCGGATCGTGGTCCACGTAGACGACCCGGGCGCCGGGACTGGCGGACTGGGCCACCTCGTGGACGTTGCCGAAGGTCGGGATGCCGGAGCCGACGTCCAGGAACTGGGTGATGCCCTGATCCACCGCGAAGCGCACGGCTCGGCGCATGAACGCCCGGTTCGCCTGCATGATCTTGGGGAGCCCCGGCATGAACTCCATCGCCTTGCGGGCCGCCTCCCGGTCGACCTCGAAGTTGTGCGAACCGCCCAGGTAGAAGTCGTAGATCCGCGAAACGCTAGGCACCGAGATGTCGATGCTTCGTGGGGCCCAGGCGGGACGCTCCATCTATCTCTCCAAGGCGTAGGCGATCCGGTGTTCGAGCTGAGGCTACTGATCGCCTGCCAAAGGGGCGAGCGGAACCGGAAATTGACCGTCCGTTCCCGGTCACTGCCTGCGGCACGTGCCGGGTCGACCTTGCCCAAGTCCCGCTGAAACACGGCAAACCGGCCCGCCCCCCTGTGTGCGGTCACAGGAGGGCGGGCCGGTGGGTCGTGCGCGATGCGTGCCGTCCGGTGCGCCCGGACGAGTGGGGCGGTCAGGCCCTGGGGAGTTGACCTCTACTTCTTCGCGCCGACCGGCTTTCCGTCGGGCGAGACGGCGTACCAGGTGCCGCCGACGCCCTGACCGTTGGTGTCACCCGGCTCCTTGTCCTGGGCGAAGGTGTAGATGGGCCAGCAGTCGATGGTCTGCTGCTTGACCCCGTCGGGCCGGGTGAAGCTCATCAGGCCCTTCTTCTCGACGCCCTTGGTGTCGTTCGCCTCCACGGGCGCGACCGCGGGCCACTTCTCGAGGCAGGCTCCGGTGCACTTCGAGATCGGGTCCGGCCAGGCCACGTCCTTGATGAAGCGGTAGACCGTCATGCCGTTCTTGTCGACGACGATCTCGCCCAGGTTGGGGTCCTGGCGGGTGGACAGCCCCGGCAGCTCGCTCAGCGAGGCCTTCTTGCCGGTCGGGGCGAGCGCGTACCACTTGCCGCCCACACCCTGGCCGTTGACGTCCCCGGCGTTGACGTCCTTCGCGTAGCGGTACGCCGGCCAGCCCGCGATCGTCAGCTGCTTGCTGCCGTCGGAGCGGGTCACCTCGCCGAGCAGGGACTTGTCGATGCCCTCACCGGCCGAGGCGTCGTCGGCGGGCACCGGCGGCCAGGTGGCCGCGCAGTCGCCGTCGCAGTTGGACTTCGGCGGCTCGGCGGTGTCCGTGTCGAAGCGGTACAGGGTCAGCCCGCCGGCATCCGTCAGCACCTTGCCGAGCTCGGGATTGGTGACGACGGCCAGCTTGCCCGCGCCGGCGACCTGGCTGCCGCCCGCTGAGGCCGAGGGGCTCGCAGTGGCGTTGCCGATGCCGGAGCCGATGCCGGCGCCCGCGCTTCCGTAGTCGCCGGCCGCGGCCGTCGCACCCACGTTCTGGCTGCTCGCGGACGGGGCCGCTTCCTGGCCGCACCCCGTCGTCAGCGCCAGGACCGCCGCAGCGCTTGCCACGAGTGAGGCGCTCCGCCAGGAGGTCTTCATCGTCAACTCCCCAATATCGTACGGGTGTTGCGACGCCCTACTGCGTCGCCGCACGTCCATGGGTACGGACGGAAGTGGCTGTTGTGTTCAACGCGGGCACATTTTTCTTTTCAGAACCTGTGTAGCGGGACGATCACTCGTTCGGGGCATTCCCCCGGTACCCGGACACGTGAGAACGCGTTCTGGGTTCATGATCTCCGTCGTGCAGCGACCCGAACCGACTCAATACGCCCCGGCCATACGGGTGTTGTTGCTCTTGACACTGACATGGCTGGTCGTTGGCGTCCCGGCGGACACGGCCTCGGCCGACGCCTGCGCCTCCGCCTCCATCGGGCCGGACGGCATCACGGCGGTGGCGGTGGCCGGAAGCCTCACCTGGCCGACGCCCCCGACCTGCCCGAAACCCACCCCGAGCCCCACACCCACCCCCACGCCGACCTGCGAGCCGGAACCGTCACCGACGCCCCCTCCGCCGCCGAAACCGAAGCCCACCCCGACCCCGACCCCGAAGCCCACCCCGACCCCGACACCCACCCCCACACCACCTCCCCCCGCGCCACGACCGGCGGTGCCCCAGCCCCCACCGGCTCCCGCGCCCACGCCCCCGCCCGTCCCGGCACCGCCCCCCAGCCCCACGCCCCCCGCCAAGCCGGCACCCGCCCCCGCCGCGGCTCCCGTGCACTACCCGGCGTACGAGGCACCGGCGCCCCGGCGCCCGAGTCGCGGCAGCACCTCGCCGCTCACCTTCGTCCTGCTCATCACGGTGCCCGCAGTGGTGGCCGTCGCCGCGCTGCGTCCGCGCTGATCACTGGAGGCACCCCATGCCTGAATGGCTTGTTCTCACCCTCGCGATGCTGGCCGCCTGTGCCGTGGTGGTCGCCATCTCGGTCTTCCGCCACAAGGCTGCGGACGACGACGAGGACCCCAGCGAGACCCCGGACGTCATCGAGTACATGACGATGTGGATCGGCGTGGTGTACGCCATCGTCCTGGGCCTCGCCATCGCGGGCGTCTGGGAGGGCCGCAGCGCCGCCCAGGACCACGTCCAGACGGAGGCGGTCGCCCTGCACGAGATCTCGGAGCGGGTCCGGGTCTACCCGGCCGACGTCCGTGACCGTATTCGGGGCGATGTCAACGCCTATGTCGGACACGTGGTGCACACCGAGTGGAAGAGCATGGCCGACGACGGCCGGGCCACCCAGCGGGGCACCGACCTGCTCGCCCGGATCCGTCAGGACGTCACCGACTACGAACCGGCGACCGACTTCCAGGCGCAGGCCTACCAGCCCCTGGTCGACCAGGTCGCCGCGGCCGACCAGGCCCGCAACGCCCGTATCAACTCGATGGGGGCGACCATGCCGGGCGTGGTCTGGTTCGGGCTGATCGGCGGGGCCGTCGTCACCATCGGCATGGTGCTGGCCCTCCAGATCCGGCGGACTCCGCGTGAGCTGATCCTCGCCGGGATCTTCTCCGCGCTGATCGCCTTCCTGCTCTTCCTGATCTGGGACTTCGACGCGCCCTACAGCCGGGGCATCACCGCGTCGGCGGAGCCGTTCGTGACCCTCTTCCCCGACGTCAGGCCCTGACCCGCCCGCACCCCACGGGCCGGTCGGGGGACGCCGCCACGCCGTCGGCGTCCCCCGACCGGCCCACGTCCATGCCCCATTCGCCCCACAGCGTTCGCGCGCATGTGCGCACCTTCCTAGCGTTTTGATCATCGAGGTGCATTTCTGGCGCCGGCGGAAAAGGTCCGCGGCCGCTCCTCGGGGACCCGGAGGATTCACCATGCGCGCGATACGCGTAGCCTCGGCCGCACTGCTGGGCGTCAGCGCCCTCGCCCTCGCCGCGCCGGCAGCGGTCGCCAGGGGCGACAACAACATCACGCCGTTCGGTTTCAGCGTCCTGCCCTCGACCATCGCGGCGGGCGGCCAGGTCACCCTGCAACTGGACCGTGACCACGGCGGCTGCACCGGGTCCGCGACGGTCAGCTCGGGGGTGTTCGACACGATCAGCATCCCGGGCAACCGGTCCTCCGCGATCGCCGTCGTCGACTGGGACGCGAAACCGGGCGCCTCCTACAAGGTGACGTTCTCCTGTGACGGGGTGAGCGGTTCGACCAACCTGACCATCGCCTCCGGCCGCACCCACCCCACGCCCCAGCCGTACCCGTACAACCGGGGCGTGCACGCCGGTGAGGGCGGCACCGTCGCCGGGTTCGACCTCAAGGAGATCGGGCTCGGGGCCGCGCTCATCGTGGGTTCGGTCGGCGCCGCGTACCACTTCTCGCGCCGCCGCACCGGTGAGGACGGCGGCTGACCGCTCCCGCACAGGCCTTCGCCCCGGAACCCTTCCCAGGGTCCGGGGCGAAGGCCTGTGCGTGTCTTTCCGAAGGGGGTGTCTTTTCCGAAGGGTGTCTCTTCGGAGCGGGTGTCTTTCCGAAGGGGCGAGGTCAGAACTGCTTCTCGGAGCGGCGGCGCATCCAGAACAGCCCGCCGCCGATGACGGCCGCGGCGACCAGCCCGCCACCGATGGCCATGTCGGTCGGGGTGGCGCCGGACGAGCTGCTGCCACCGAGACCGCCGCGGACACCGCCGATGACGGTGAAGGCGTCGTTCCTGGTGAGCGGGTTCCGGGCGCCGGTGCAATTGACCGTGATGGAGTACAGGCCCGGGCGGGCGGTCGAGCTGACGGTGGCCGTACCCCTGGCCGGGTTGCCAGGGGTCAGGATCACCGAACCGGTGAACGCCGGCGAGGTGGCGGTGCCACCGCCGGAGCAGCCGTCGACGGTGAGGGTCAGCTGACCACCGCGGGCGATGACGCTGGGCAGGGCGACGATGTTGCTCGGGCTGACGGCGCTGCCCGGACCGCCCGGCATCCCGTCGCGCGCTACGGCGGCGGGGGCGGCGAGTCCGAGGGCGGCGACCGCGGCGGCAGAGGCCGCCAGGGCACGGGTAGTACGCATGTGATCCTCCGCGGAAGGCGCCCCGGGAACGGTCCCCGGTCGATCGGCGAGAAAACGCCTCCCAGAAAGACCCTCAGATGCCCTGCGCGCGGGCGCATTTCGGCAATGGTCCGTCCTGGTGAGAGGACACGCCGAGCGAAAAGCACACAATCGGATATTGCCGCAGGTCACGGACCGTCAGAAAATTCCTTTCGAGGGCAACTCGGATGGCGCACCCCGGGGCGGGGGCACCACCCGTTCGCCTTTGTCGCGTCGCCGGTTCCGTCCGCGGTCCTTAGCGTTCTCGTATGCGCGAGTGACGGGGCGACGGCCGCGTCGAGAGGGGAAGTCGAATGTCTGCGTCCGAGCTGGCCGAGCTGGCCGAGGAGGAGGAGCGGCGGAAAAAGCGTGCTCCTTGGGGCGTGATAGCGCTTGTTCTGCTGACCGGCCTCGCTCTCATTCGAAATGGTTCGGGAGAGTTCGACGTGGGTCCGCCGCAGCCGGCGACCGCCGCTGCGGCGGACAGCCGTGTTCCCGGCACCTTCGCCGGATCGGTGACGCCGCTGCCGTACTCCCTGCCGGACCGGGTGCGGATCCCGGCGATCCAGGTGGACGCGCCGGTCATGCCCGTCGGCCTGGACACCGACGGCTGGGTGGCCGCGCCGCCGCCGGAGGACGCGAACCTGGCCGGTTGGTTCACCGGCGCCGTCTCGCCCGGCGAGAAGGGCACGGCCGTCGTCGTGGGCCATGTCGACAACAAGTTGGGTCCGGCCGTGTTCTACGGGCTCGGGGCCCTGAAGAAGGGCAACCGCGTCGAGGTGCGGCGCGAGGACGGGAAGACGGCCGTGTTCGAGATCTACGGCATCGAGGTCTTCGAGAAGGACAACTTCCCCGGCGACCGCGTCTACGGTTCCAAGGGCACCGCCGAACTGCGGGTCATCACCTGTGGCGGCGGTTTCTCCAAGCAGAGCGGTTACGCGGGGAACGTGGTCGCCTTCGCCCGCCTGGTCGAGGTCCGCTGAGCGTGCCCCGACCGGGCGGGCGGGCCCTGCCTTACACGTAGCGCCGTCGAGGGACGGTGATGTGGTAGCCGGAGTCCAGCAGTTGCGGGAGATAGTCGCGCAGCGCCCGGACACTCTGGGAGCGGTCGCCCCCGGCGTCGTGCGAGAGCACCACGACGCCGGGGGCGGCGCCGTTCTCGACCCGGCCGACGATGGTGCGGGCGGCGGGGGCGGTCCAGTCGAGGGTGTCGACGGTCCAGGCGAGGGGCTCCATGCCGAGTTCGGCGCCGAGCTGGAAGGCGGCGCGGTTCCAGGCCCCGTAGGGCGCGCGGAACCACTGGGGGCGTTCGCCGTACGCCTCCTCGATGACGTCGCAGGTGCGTTCCATCTCCGAGCGGATCCGGCCGCGGGTCAGGCGGGTGAGCAGGGGGTGGGACCAGGTGTGGTTGCCGACGACGTGGCCCTCGTCGGCCATGCGTTCCAGCAGGTCCTTGTTGTCGACCGCCATCTCCCCGCACACGAAGAACATCGCGCGGACGTCGTAGTGCGCCAGGATGTCCAGGATGTGCGGGGTGTAGCGGGGGTCGGGTCCGTCGTCGAAGGTCAGCACCATGGTGCGGCCGCGTCCGGAGACCTTCAGCAGCGGCTCGCGGCGTACCAGGGTGCGGCGGGGGGCGGTGCGCGGCGGGCCGTAGCCGGTCAGGGGCTGGAGCCGGTACGCGGAGGGCTGGAGCGGGCGGCGCGCCTGGGGGCCGGGGGCGGGGAGCACGGGCCGCGCCGGGGTGTCGCCGGTGCCCGCGGCGAACAGTGCGGCCGTGCCGGCCGCCCCGACAGCGGCGGCGCCCGCGAGCAGGGCCCGGCGTCGCGAGAGCAGCCGGGTGAGCAACTGATCCTTCGTCATGACTCATCAGTCGCCCGAACCATGGCCGACGCACCAGGACATGACCGGTGCGGCGGCAGGAAAACACCCGCCCGGCCCAGGGCCGCCGTCAGCGGCGGCGCACCAGGGGGAACGGCAGCGTCTCTCTGATGGTGCGACCGGTGAGGAACATGACGAGCCGGTCGACGCCGATGCCGAGGCCTCCGGTGGGCGGCATCGCGTACTCCAGGGCGTCGAGGAAGTCCTCGTCGAGCTCCATCGCCTCGGGGTCTCCCCCGGCGGCGAGCAGCGACTGGGCGGTGAGGCGGCGGCGTTGCTCGACGGGGTCGGTCAGCTCGGAGTAGGCGGTGCCGAGTTCGGTGCCGAAGGCGACGAGGTCCCAGCGCTCGGCGAGCCGCGGGTCGGTGCGGTGCTGCCGGGTGAGCGGGGAGACGTCGGTGGGGAAGTCCTTGTAGAAGGTGGGCAGCTGGGTCCGTTCCTCGACCAGCCGCTCGTACATCTCCAGGACGACGTCGCCGCGGGTGTCGTCGGCGGTGTACGGCACGCCCGCGCGGTCGCAGTGCCGGTGCAGCCGCAGCAGTTCCGTGTCGGCGTCGATCTCCTCGCCCAGAGCCTCGGAGATCGCGGCGTGGACCGTCTTGACGGGCCACTGGCCGGAGATGTCGTACTCGGTGCCGTCCTTGCGGGCGACCGGCGTGCCGAAGGCGGCGGTGGCGGCGCCCTGGATCAGTTCGCGGGTCAGGTCGAGCATCACGTCGTAGTCGGCGAAGGCCTGGTAGGCCTCCAGCATCGTGAACTCGGGGTTGTGCTTGTAGGAGACGCCCTCGTTGCGGAAGGTGCGGCCCATCTCGAAGACCTTCTCCAGGCCGCCGACGCACAGCCGTTTCAGGTACAGCTCGGGGGCGATGCGCAGGTACAGGTCGAGGTCGTAGGCGTTGATGTGGGTGGTGAAGGGGCGGGCGTTGGCGCCGCCGTGGATCTGCTGGAGCATCGGGGTCTCGACCTCGAGGTAGCCGCGCTCCAGCAGGCCCTGGCGCAGGGCCTGTACGGCGGCGGAGCGGGCGCGGACCACGTCGCGGGCCTCGGGGCTCGCGACCAGGTCGAGGTAGCGCATGCGGACCTTGGCCTCGGGGTCGCTCAGGCCGCGGCGTTTGTCGGGGAGCGGGCGCAGGCACTTGCCGGTGAGCTGCCAGGTGGTGACGAAGACGGTGGGTTCGCCCTGGTCGCTGGTGCCCGCGGTGCCCGTCGCGGTGATGTGGTCGCCGATGTCGGTGTCGGCGGTGAAGCGGGGCAGTTCGGTGCCCGACAGGGCGCGGGTGAGGGCGAGCTGGTGGTCGCCGGACCAGTCGCGCAGGGTGACGAAGACGATGCCGCCGAAGTCCCGCACGCGCATGACCCGGCCGGCGACGGTGACCTCGTCGCCCTCGCGGACGTCCGCGAGGGCGTGGGTGCGCGGTGGGACGCCGACCGGGTAGGGGTCGACGCCCTCGGCGCGCAGCCGGTCCAGCGTCCGGTGCCGGATGCGGGCCTGCTCGGGCAGGCCCGCGTCCGGGCCGGCGGACCCGGCCCCGTCCCCTCCGTCGAGGCCGAGCACCGACAACGGCGGCAGGCCTTCGGTGGTGGCCGGCCGCGGTCCGGCCTTCGGGTGCCCCTTTCCCCAGAGTTTGCGCAGGGAGGGTACGGAGACGAAGCCCTCGGCGATCCCGGAGGCGAGGCCGATGCGGGCGAGGGCGCCGGCCTCGCCGTAGCAGATGAAGCGCGGGTACCACGTGGGGCGGTACTTGGCGTTGGAGCGGTACAGGGCCTCCAGTTGCCACCACCGGGAGAAGAACAGCAGCAGGCGGCGCCACAGGCGCAGCACGGGTCCGGCGCCGATGCGGGCGCCCTCCTCGAAGACGGAGCGGAAGACGGCGAAGTTGAGGGAGATCCGGCGGACGCCCAGTTTGGGGGCCGCCGCGCACAGTTCGGCGACCATGAACTCCATGACGCCGTTGGGTGCGCCGCGGTCACGGCGCATCAGGTCCAGGGAGACGCCGTCGGTGCCCCAGGGCACGAAGGACAGCAGGGCGAGGAGGCTGCCGTCCTCGTCGAGGGCCTCCACGAGGAGGCAGTCGCCGTCGGCCGGGTCGCCGAGGCGGTCCAGGGCCATGGAGAAGCCGCGTTCGGTCTCGGTGTCCCGCCAGGCGTCGGCCTTGTCGACGATCGCCTCCATCTCCGCGTCGGTGAGGGCGCTGTGGCGGCGGACGCGGCAGTGGGCGCCGGTGCGGCGGACCCGGTTCACGGCCTGGCGGGTGACGCGCATGTCGCGTCCGCCGAGGTCGAAGTCGGCGACGTGCAGGATCGCCTCGTCGCCGAGTTGCAGGGCGCCGAGTCCGGCGCGCGCGTAGGCCGTGGCGCCGTCCTCGGAGGCGCCCATCGCGGCAGGGGCCCAGGCGTGCCGGCGGGCCGCGTCGAGCCAGGCGTCGATGGCGTGCGGCCAGGCCTCGCGGTCGCCGACGGGGTCGCCGCTGGCGAGGCAGACGCCGGCCTCGACGCGGTAGGTGACGGCGGCCTTGCCGCTGGGCGAGAAGACGACGGCTTTGTCGCGCCGGGTGGCGAAGTAGCCGAGGGAGTCGTGCTCGCCGTAGGCCTTCAGCAGGGCCCTGATCCGGGCCTCCTCGTCGCCGTGCAGGGCGGCTTCCATGCGCTGGGAGCGGAAGAGGGTGGCGGCGGCGTTGAGGAGGGCGAGCGCGCCGAACAGGCCGAGGAGGAAGAACAGGGGGCGGGGTGGTTCGCCGTCGAAGGAGCGGGCGGACACCAGGCCGCCGCAGACCCGGTTGGCGGCCCACAGCAGCCGCTGACCGCGGGGCAGGGTGCCGGGGAAGAACTCCAGCAGGCCCCAGCCGACGAGGATGCCGAGGGCGAGCCCGGCCAGCAGGACGAGGACGGCCCGGCGGACGGCGGCGCGGCGGGAGGCGCCGTAGAACTCGCCGCGGGCGACGACGAGCAGGGCCAGCGCGAGAGCGCACACCACGAGGGAGGGGAGGGAGTCGGCGTAGAGGCCGACGGCCACGCCCAGGGCGTCGACGAGGACGAGCAGGCCCAGGTAGACCACGACCAGCCACCAGGCGACCTTCTTGCGGGCGGCGGTGGCGCCGGCGAGGAGGAAGAGGAAGACGGCGTAGGCCAGGTTGGCGCTGACCGGGACGATGAGCAGGTCGAGGAGGCGGACGACGGGCCGGAGCAGTCGGCGCAGCGGAGGGATCAGGGCGAGCAGCAGGCACAGCAGTCCGAGGGCGCCGAAGAAGGCCGCGAAGCCCTCCGGCACCCTGCCGAGGAGGCCGCTGTCGGGCCGGTGCTGTCGGCCCTCGGTGTCCTTGGCCGGTCCGGCCTCGACGGTGGCACTCATGTTCCGACTGTAGGAACAGCCGGGCCGCGCCGCCCGTCGGGAGGGCCCGGCCACGGGTGGGACCGGGGGGTTCCGATAGCCTCCCTGCCGTGACGGAACAGCACGCGCACCGGTTCGAGCGGGGCACGGACGGACCGAAGGTCATCGTGGTCGGGGTGGACGGCTCCGACTCCTCCCTCCGAGCGGCGGCGTACGCCGGTGGTCTGGCCCGCCGCCAGCACGCGCTGCTCGCGGTCGTGTACGTGCAGCCGGTGATGGCGGCGGGCGCGGCCCTCGGGGCGCCGGTGGCGGAGACGACGGATGAGATCGCCGAGGACCTGGTCGCGCAGATCCGGGAGGCGACCGAGCGCACGAAGGGGATATTCGACGTGCGCTGGGAGTTCCACACGTTCCGCGGTGACCCGTACAGCGGTCTGGTGAAGGCCGCGGACGAACTCACGGCGGACGCCGTGGTGGTGGGCGCCTCCGAGCAGGCCGGGCACCGGATCGTCGGCTCGGTCGCGGTGCGACTGGTGAAGGCCGGACGGTGGCCGGTGACCGTGGTCCCGTAGGTCCGTTCAGAGGGTGCGGAGGAAGTCGAGCAGGATCTCGTTGAACTGCTCGGGCTTCTCCATGGTCGGGTAGTGCGAGGTGTCCTCGATGAGTACCGAGCGCCCGTCGGGGACGGTACGGGCGAACCTCTCCGCGTCGGCCAGCAGGTCGGGTGAGTCGAGAGCACCGTTGACCATGAGCACCGGGACGTCGATCTTCGGTACCCGGGGCCAGGTGTCGGTCATGGGGACGTGCCAGTTGTGCTCGCCCGGGGTGTGTTTGGCGATGGTGTGCAGGGCCATCTCCTGGACCCGTTCCAGGATGGTGGGGTCGACGTCGTCGACCGTGCGGTTCACGCCGGCCACCGCCTCCCGGAACACCTTCAGCCAGCCCTCGATGTCACCGGCGTTCAGGGTGCGGGCGGACTCGGTCACGAACTGAAGGGTGCGCGGATCCGAGTACTGGAACTCGCTGACCGTGGCACCGCCGAGGACGACCCCTCGGACGAGCTCCGGGTACTCGATCACCGTGTCGCTCGCGACGGCCGCGCCCATCGACACACCGACCAGCACCGCGGGGCCGGCGTCGAGGTGTCGCAGCAGGCCCGCGAGGTCGTCGGCCCAGCGGAAGGGCTTGCTCGCGTTGGCGGACCAGCCGTGGCCGCGGATGTCGGCCGCGACCACCCGGTACCCGGCCGCGGCGACGGCCGGTATCTGTGCCTCGAAGACGCGGTGGTCGGTGTAACCGGAGTGGAGCAGGACCACGAGGTCGCCCGTACCGATGTCGCGGTAGGCGAGGTCGCCGTCGCTGGACGTGAAATAGCTCAGTTCCGAAGCAGCTGTCATGACAACCAAGGTGTCATCTTCTCGATACTTTGACAACCTGGTTGTCATGATGGGCCGGTGCATGATGGTCTGGTGAACGACATCGACGCGCCCCTGCCCCCCGACGAACTCGGCCACCGCGTCAGCGAGGTGTTCGACCTGATCGGCGCGCTCTACCGGCGCGGCCTGCGCAAGCTGGAGCAGGGCGAGGAGATCGAGGGGGTCTCCGTCGGCGTGCGCTCCGTGCTGGTCCTGCTCCACCGGTACGGGCCCATGACGGTTCCCCAGATGGCCCGGATCATGACGCTGACCCGGCAGTTCGTGCAGCGCATGACCAACGACGCGCTGGCCCGGGGCTGGGCCGAGACCGCGCCCAACCCCGCGCACCAGCGCTCCTCGCTGATCCGGCTCACCGGCGACGGCGAGGCCGTCGTCACCGCGGTCCTCGACCGCGAGCACGCCCTGAACCGGCAGGTCGGCGGCGAGCTGACCGAGGCCGAACTGCGGGCGTGCACCCGAGTGCTGAAGGAGATGCTGCGCACCTTCGACCACGTCGACGCGGAGTGACCCGGGGCCTGTCGGGAAAGTGGCCCCGCCGCCCGGAGGGCGGCCGCGCGGCAGAGGCCACTTCCCCAACAGCCCCTAACGCCCCATCGTCAGCCCGTCCTTCGCCGCCCCCCGGCTGAGCACGACCTCACGGATGCGGTCGCGCACGCCGGTCAGTTCGGCACCCGCCGCGATCACCTCGTTGAGGTTCAGCGCCCGGCCGGCGTCGACGTCGAACAGCTGCGGGACGAACTCGGCCTTCCTCACCTCCCAGCGGCCGCCCGGCCTCGTCGGCGCGGCGAAGGTGAAACGGCCGATCGTGGACTGGTTGCCGCGCGGGTCCTGGGCGCCCTCGTGGTTGAACATCTCGCCCGCGACCTGGTCGCCCATGCCGTAGACCACCCAGGTCCCGTTGACCTTCTCGTACGCCTGCGGGACGTGGGCGTGGGTGCCGAGGATCAGGTCGATGTCGGGGCGCCCGGCGGTGCGGGACGCGGTGAGCGAGCGGGCCAGGGTCAGCTGCCGGTCGTCGGGGGCGTCCTGCCATTCGGTGCCCCAGTGCACGGATACGACGACCACGTCGGCACCGGCCTGCCGGGCGGCGCGGGCGTCGGCGAGGATCTTGGTCTCGTCGATGAGGTTGACGGCCCAGGGCTGCCCCTGCGGCAGCGGGTAGCCGTTGGTGTCGTAGGTGTACGCGAGGTGGGCGACCTTCGCGGTGCCCGCGCGCAGGATCGTGACCGTGCCCGCCTCGGCCTCGGTGCGCGCGGAGCCGGCGTGCCCGACCCCTTCGCGGTCGAGTGCGTCGAGGGTGCGGCGGATGCCGTCGGCGCCGTCGTCGAGGCTGTGGTTGGAGGCGGTGGAGCAGCCGTCGTAGCCGGTCGCGGCGAGGCCCTTGGCGACCTCGGGCGGGGACTTGAACGCGGGGTATCCGGTGTAGTCGCCGTCGGCGCCGTAGACGGTCTCCATGTGACACAGCGCCAGATCGGCGCGGGAGACGACCGGTTCGACGCCGGCGAGCATGGGGCGGAAGTCGTAGCCGGTGCCGCCCGCGTCGAAGCGGGCGCGCTCGATGACGGAGCTGTGCGGGAGGACGTCGCCGGAGGCGACGAGCGTGAAGCCGCGCGGCCCTGCGGCGGACGGGGCCGGGTGGCCGGGGCGTTCGGGAGGGTCCTGGTGCCGGGCCTGGCAGGCGGCGCCCGCGGCCAGGAGGGCTGTGAGGGCCAGGGCCACCTGTCGTCTGCGTGCAATCATCGGCTCACCCCTCTGTGATCATATTTCCTTACAAATAGGTACGAAGATGAGCACAGCCGCAAACGGCCCGGCCCCGTTCATTCGCCCGATGGGCGAGGCGGAGGGAACCGTTCGTCGTACCGTTCGTCGACGCGATCGACCGTCCGCCGCAGATCCGGGTAGATGGCCTGTCCCTCACGGTCACGCTGCGATGCCATACGGCCATGACGGCCGGAATCACGCTCACGAACGCGACGACCGCCGAGCACGAGCTCGCCGCACTCCAGCGGGAGCACGGCCGGCCCCTCTTCGCACTGCTCCTCCGGCTGTGCGACGGGGACCGGCAGCGCGCCGAGGACCTGGTGCAGGAGACCCTCGTACGGGCCTGGCAGCACCCCGAGGCGCTGCGCGCCGACGACTTCGAGTCCGTACGGCCCTGGCTGCTGACCGTGGGACGGCGGCTCGCCATCGACGCGCGGCGGGCCCGGCAGGCGCGTCCGCCCGAGGTCGGGGACGCCATCCTGGAGAACGCGCGGGTGTGCGCGGACCACGCCGAGCGGGCGGCGGCGGGCATCGACGTACGCGAGGCTGTGAAGACACTCACTCCGGAGCACCGTGACGTCCTGGTGCTCGTGTACTTCCAGGGGGCGAGTGTGGCGGAGGCCGCGCAGGCCCTCGGGATTCCGCCCGGTACCGTGAAGTCCCGCGCGTACTACGCGCTGCGCGCCCTGCGCCGGGTCCTTCCGGGATACGCGGCCGACCTGCGGTGAAACTCACGGTGCGGCAAAGGCTCCGTAAAGTGCCTTGCTGACGACCATGGTTGAGTAATCGGCTGTCTTCATCCGTGTTCCCGGACGGGGGCCCGGCGCGGCAGGTGGGCATCCCGCGCCAGGCCCCCACGGCCCGGCAACGGGCGACGCGCACGCACCGGAGGAAGGCAGGAAGGGATGCTGCACAGAGGTCAAGAGAGCACGGACGGCGCCGGGGGCGGCGAACTCATCGTTCCCATGGCCTGGTTGTACGCCGAGTACATCGCCGACGAGCTGCTGCGGACCGGCGATCTGATGCCGCCGACGTCCTTCGAGTTCCGTGCCGGGCGCGACGCGCTGGCGCTGACCATCTTCCTGGCCGACACCGACGGCGAGCTCTCCGGCATCCGGGTCGTCTCCCAGCTGGAGACCTGGCTGTCCCTGACCGCGTACGACCAGCCCTGGCAGGACTGGGTGCGCGAACGCATGGCGGTGCTCGCGGCCGAGGCGAGGGAGTCCGGGGCCCCCTCCCCCGACCTGGACCTCGCCGAGCTGGCCTGGCAGTGGCTGGAGGAGACCGAGCTGCTGGCCCCCGACCTCAACGCGGTACCGGGCGGCGGACCGGGCGCCGGGGAGGACGAGGGACCCCAGGTGTGGACGAAGGCCTGGCAGCTCGGACTGCCGCTGGGGCACCTCGCGATTCACCTGTTCTAGCCACGAACGCACGGCCCCGGACTTTTTTTCGGACGGGACCAATCCTCGCTCCGGCCCGCTCCGAATCCCTTGGTTGCGATTCTGTGCGGTGCTTGAGTGATTCGGCGGTCCGGTGCGTACGGGTGGGAGCAAGGAGTGACCCCACCCCCACCCAACGGCACGAGGATTCCGCATGAGGTCCCAGGAGAGGCATCGCGACGTCGCCGCGTACGCGCTCGGCGTGCTGGACGAGGCGGATGCCTTCCGCTTCGAGGATCACCTCATGGAGTGCCCTCGGTGCGCGGCTTCCGTCACCGAATTCGGCCCCATCACCCGGCAGTTGATGCTGTACCGGCGCTCCACCCCGCAGTTCGTCAGCCCGCTGGTCAAGCCCGGCCCCCGAATGCTGGACCGGCTGCTCTCCGAGGTCGGGACACGGCACCGGGCCGGCCGCCGGCGGTTCCTGTGCGCCGTGGCGGCGACCGTGGCCTTCGCGGTGGCGGGGCCCGGCGTCGTGGTCGTGGCCGCCCGGGGCGGTGACGGCAGCTCCCGGATGGAGGCGACCGACCCACGCTCCGGCGTGTGGGCCCAGGTCACCGCGGCGGACGAGACCTCGGGCACCCAGGTGGAGCTCAAGGTGAAGGACGGGGCGGGCCCCCGCACCTGTCGTTTGGTGGTCGTCGGTCACGACGGCTCCGAGGAGACGGTCACCACCTGGGGCGTCCCGCGCCATGACGCCCGTGCACTCGTCATGAACGGCGCCTCGTCCTACCACCCCGACCAGATCGCCCGGTACGAGGTCCGCACCCTGGACGGCGAACGCCTGGTGACACTGAAGTCCGCCTGAGCCCGAACGCGCGAGAGGGTTCCCACGTCTCAGGAACGACAACCGTCCGGTCCTGGGGGAACACATGCGTACACGCGCCGCGCGCACCATCGGCCTGCTGGTCCCACTCGCCCTGCTGCTCGCGGGCTGCGGCGACGAACCCGGCTCACCCGCGCAGACCCGCGGCTCCGAGTCCCGCGCCCGCAAGGTCGCCGAGGCCTGGGACGGCTCCCGGGCGGCCGAGGTGTGGCGCGCCGGGTACTACCCGATGGCCGACGTCGTGCAGCTGCCCGACAACGCCTTCCGCAGCGACGCCGACAAGCAGGCGTATCTCACCCGGAACATCGTCCTCGACACCGAACTGCCCACCCACTCCCCCGGGAAGGGCACGGTGCGGTGGCGCGGCGGCGGTTCCCTCACCCTGCCGCTCATGGACGCGAGGAAGGCCTACGACAGCGTCGCCGGCGGCGGCCACGACGGGCCGCGTCTGACCGTGACCAAGGCCGCGTTGGGCACGGCCACGCTGGTCACAAGCCGCGGCCCGGCCACCGTCCCCGCCTGGCTGTTCACGCTGAAGGGCTACGACACCCCGCTCAGGCGGGTCGCCCTGGAACCCTCCGAGCTTCCCGAGCCGCCGATCGGACCCGCGAGGGAGAGCCCCACGGACTGGCTGATGCCGCTCGAACAGTTGGTCCGCGCCGACGCGGACGGCCGGTCCGTCACCGTCCTCGCCGGGCACGGCGGCTGCGACGACGGGCCCGCGGTGCGGGTCCTGGAGACCGCGGGCAGCGTGGTGCTCTCCGCGTCGGTCACCGGGACGGACGACGGCCCCTGCACCAGCGAGCTGGTCATGGAGAAGGTGACGGTGAAGCTGAAGCGCGCGCTCGGCGACCGGGTGCTGCTGGACGCCTTCACCGGCGCGCCGCTGCCCTCGCCGCGCCGCGCTACTTGAGGAGCCGGGACATCCTGCGGTCCGCGAGCGGTCTGCCGCCCGTCTGGCAGGTCGGGCAGTACTGGAGGGAGGAGTCGCTGAAGGAGACCTCGCGGACCGTGTCGCCGCACACCGGGCAGGGCTCGCCGGTGCGGCCGTGGACCCGCAGGCCGCTCTTCTTCTCGGCCTTCAGCCGGCCGGCCGCCAGTCCGCGGGAGCGCTCGACCGCCTCGGTCAGGGTGGTGCGCAGCGCCTCGTACAGCCGGGCCGTCTCCTGCGGGGTGAGCGACGCGGCCAGTTTGAAGGGGGACATCCGCGCCACATGCAGGATCTCGTCGCTGTAGGCGTTGCCCACCCCGGCGATCAGGGACTGGTCGCGCAGGGCGCCCTTGAGCTGCCGGCGCTCCGGGGCCAGCAGCTCCGCGAGGCGGGCCTCGTCGAAGTCGTCAGCGAGCGGGTCGGGGCCGAGCCGGGCCACGCCGGGGACCTCCTGCGGGTCCGCCACGAGGTACACCGCGAGGCGCTTCTGCGTGCCCGCCTCCGTCAGGTCGAAGCCGGCGCCCGTCTCCAGGGCCACCCGCAGGGCGAGGGGGCCCTTGCCGGGGCGCGGGGGGCCGTCCGGGAGGCGGTCCTTCCAGTGCAGCCAGCCGGCCCGGGCCAGGTGGGTCACCAGGTGCGGTCCGCCGTCGGTGACGAGGTCGAGGAACTTGCCGTGCCGGTGCACGGCGGTGACCTCGCGGCCCTCCAGGGCGCTCGCGGGCGGGTCGTAGGTCTTCAGGACGCTGATCGCCACGGGCAGCACCCGCACGATCTCGTGGCCGACCAGGTGGTCGGTGAGGAAGTCCTTGAGCGCTTCGACCTCGGGGAGTTCCGGCATACGTCCAGAGTGCCACCGGTGACGGCTGTGCTCAGCTCCGCCGGGGCACCTTGAACTCGCACCACAGGCACTTGCCGCCGCCCCGCGCCTCCACGCCCCACACGTCGGTGAGCAGGTCGACCAGGAGCAGGCCGCGCCCGGAGACCCCGGACTCCCCGGCCTCGCGGCGGCGGGGCAGCGCGCTGGAGGAGTCCTCGACCTCGACGCGGAGCCGGCGGTCGGTGCCGGCCAGGACCCGCAGGGTGACGATGGCCGCGCCCTCGGTGTGCATGAGGGCGTTGGTGATCAGTTCGTCGGCGACCAGCTCGATCTCGTCGGCCCGCTCCTCCGCGCCCCAGGACCGCACCGCGGCGCGGATCATGTGCCGGGCCTCCGTCAGCGCCTGCGGGTCACCGGAGGCGACGTGCTGCTGGAGCCGGCCGCCGGAGCGCGGGGTGTCCAGCCCCCGGCGGCGCAGCAGGAGCAGGGCCACGTCGTCGTCGCCGCCGCGTTCCTCGGCCACGTCGATGAGGCGGTCGGCGAGGTCGCGGACGTCGGCGGGGCCGGAGGCGATGAGCGCGGTGAGGGTCCGCATGCCGTCGTCGAGGTCGGCGCCGGGCTGCTCGACCAGGCCGTCGGTGCACAGCAGCAGGGTGTGGCCGGGGTCGAGCTCGATGGTGCCGACGGGGTACTCCAGGCGCCCGAACTCCGCCGACAGCCCGAGCGGCAGCCCGCCCTCGACGGAGACCCGGCGGCAGCTCCCGTCGGGCCGGCGCACCAGCGGGTCGATGTGGCCGGCCCGGACCACCTGGACGACCCCGGTGGCCAGGTCGGCCTCGGCGTACAGGCAGGTCGCGAAGCGGTCGGTGTCGAGTTCGTGCAGGAAGACGGAGGCGCGTGCCATGACGGTGGCGGGGGTGTGGCCCTCGGCGGCGTAGGCCCGCAGCACGATCCGCAGCTGGCCCATGACGGCGGCGGCGTGGGTGTCGTGGCCCTGGACGTCGCCGATGACCGCGCCGACCCGGCCGCCGGGCAGCGGGATGAGGTCGTACCAGTCGCCGCCGATGTCCCGGCCCAGGGACGCCGAGCGGTAGCGGACGGCGACGTCGGCGCCGCGCACGCTGGGGATGGTGCGCGGCAGCATGGCCTGCTGGAGACCGGTGGCGAGGTCCTTCTCCTGCTCGTAGAGCATGGCCCGCTGAAGGCTCTGGGCGATGCTGGAGCCGAGGGCGACCAGGACGTTGCGGTCCTCGGGCGAGAAGCCGCGCCGGTCGCTGTAGAGCAGGCCCATGGCGCCGATGGGCCGGGCCTGGGCGATCAGCGGGAGGTAGGCCGCCGAGGTGATGTCGAGGCCGGTGATGTGCGGCCACAGCAGCGGGTAGCTCTCGGCGAACTCCTCCGGCGACTCGATGAACCGCGGGGTCAGGGTGCGCACGACCTCGCTCATCGGGTACGGCTCGTCGATGCGGGTGACGTCGGTGCCGGGGACGAAGCTGCCCGCGGGGCCCTCCGCGATCAGCCTGATGCGGCCCGCCTCGACCAGGCCCATGACGAGGCTGGTGGCACCGAGGTGGGTCAGGCCGTGGGTGTCCTTGAGGACGTCGATGACGTCGTCGACGGTCCGGGCGTGGGCGAGGGCGGCCGTGGTGAGCTGGACGACGTTGGTCTGCTCCTGGCGGGCGGCGTCCTGGCCGGCCTGTTCCCGGCGGGTCCTGAGGTCGTCGAGTTCCTGGGTGGCGTCCCGGACGATGCCGACGATCCGGCGCGGGCGGCCGGTCTCGTCGCGCCGGATGTAGCCCTGGGTGTGGGTCCAGCGCGGTGAGCCGTCGCGGCAGCGGATGCGGAAGTAGGTGCCGTAGTTCTCGCTGCCGTCCTTCATGGCCTGGGAGACCAGGCCGTCCAGGCGGTAGGCCTCGGGGGCCGGGACCCGGACGGCGAGGGTCTCGGGGTGGCCGTCGTACTCGTCGGGGCGCAGGTCGAACACCTCGTGGGCCTGGGCGTCCATGTGGAACAGACCGGTGTCCAGGTCCCAGTCGAAGCTGCCCATGCGGTTGAGCGCCAGGATCGGGTCCGGGTGGGCGGGCCAGTCGTCCGGGAGTGACAGGGCGCTCGCTCCCCGATCAACCATGGGGCCACCTTGCCAGGATTTGTCCGATTCTTCGACTGCTGGGTGCCGACGGAGGAGGTCAGCTCTCGAGTACGGCGGTGGGGCTGTCGAAGATGCTGCCGGTGGTCGTCGCCTCGTCGGGGGCGTCCGGGATCAGACCGCCGCCGTCGGGCACGTCGGGGGTGTCCGGGACGGTGTCGGGGCCGGTGTCGGAGCCCGTTTCCGGGGTGTCCGAGGGGGCCCGGGCCGTGGGTCCGTCCGAGGGTGTCGCGGTGACCGTGACGGCGGGGCAGGCGGGGTCCTCGCTCACGGGGTCTCCGGGGGTGGGGACGCCGGGGGCGGCCGTGACGGTCGGGGGCGCGCAGTGGGGCGTGGCGGGGTCCGCTGCGGGGCTCTCGCTGGTCGCGGAGGGGCTGTCGGTGCCTTCCGGGCTGATGCCGGAGGCGCTCACGCCGGTCGCCGAGGGACTCGACGGTGCCGGTCTGTCCGGCGTCGGGGGCGGTGTCGACGGCAGCGGGGCCGGAGGCGGTACGACGTGGTCGTACCGCGTGTCGTGCCCGCAGCGCCGCTCGATCCAGGTGTTGTCGACGACGTCGATGATCGTGAGGTGGGTGATCACCGTGGGCGCCGGAACGACCGCGACGACCTGCCCGTCCCGGTAGCCGGACCAGGGCCGCCCGCTCGTGCCTGCGGAGTGCGTGGCCCGCGCGGGCGCCAGCGGGTTGCCGCAGGCGCAGCGGACCCGGGGCACGCCCCGGTTGTCGACGAGGACGGCGGTGCCGGCCTGGAGGACGGACTGGTAGCCGGTGACGTGCCCGTCCCGGTAGCCGTGGTTGGTGACCCGGGTGTCGGCGCGCAGCACGACCGAGGTCAGCGAGCGCAGGTAGGCCGGGATCGAACCCGGGGAGATGCCCGCCGCCTGCGCGAAGGCCCGGCCCTTGGCGCGGTCCGCGGTCAGCTCGCCGATCTGCCGGTTCACCTCGCAGCTGCCCGAGCGAACCGTGCCGCCGTAGAGGCCGGGTGTGCCGCCGGAGATCGACCGCACCTCCGAGCGCGCCGGTTGCTGCGTTCGGGGGACGGGCGCGGCGGTGGCCGTCGCGGTCGCCGTGGAGTCGGTGAAGGGGTCGGGGCCCTGGGCGGCGACCGGCTCCAGGAGGACGTCCCCGCCGGCTGCCGTGCCCTCGCCGTCGGGGCCGGCGCAGCCGGCGACGATCAGTGCCGCCGAGAGCGCGCAGGCCGTGACGAAGGTCCCGGTGAACGTACGCACCGTGGTCTCCCGCACCGTGTTCTCCCGCCTCGTGCCGAGCAGTTCGCCACCATGGTCTGCTTCACTCACTCGGGTCACGCAACCGGACGCCCGGCACACGGAGCGTGACGCGGCTTCCGGCGTGACAATGGCGGGGAGGAGCACCTGACCGTGGACTGGTTCACCGCACCCGACTACTGGCTGAGCCGGCTGGTCCTCCAGCGGGCGCTGGCCGGTGTGTACCTGGTCGCGTTCCTGACGGCGGCCCTCCAGTTCCGCGCGCTGCTCGGCACGCGGGGTCTGCTGCCCGTCCCCCGGTACGTCGAGCGGGTTCCCTTCAGGGCGGCGCCGAGCCTGTTCCAGCTGCACTACTCGGACCGCTTCTTCGCGGGCTGCGCCTGGACCGGCTGCGCGGTGTCGGCGGCGCTGCTCGCAGGGCTGGACGCGCGGCTGCCGCTGTGGGGCGGCATGCTGCTGTGGCTGGTGCCGTGGGCGCTGTACCTGTCGATCGTCAACGTGGGCCAGACCTGGTACGGCTTCGGCTGGGAGTCCCTGCTGCTGGAGGTGGGATTCCTCGCGGTGTTCCTCGGCAACGACGAGGTGGCGCCGCCGGTCCTGGTGCTGTTCCTGCTGCGCTGGATCCTGTTCCGGGTGGAGTTCGGCGCGGGGCTGATCAAGATGCGCGGCGACGACTGCTGGCGGAAGCTGACCTGCCTGGACCACCACCACGAGACACAGCCGATGCCGGGCCCGCTGAGCTGGTTCTTCCACCATCTCCCGCGGCCCCTGCACCGGGTCGAGGCGGCCGCGAACCACGTCACCCAACTCGTCGTCCCCGTGCTGCTGTTCACCCCGCAGCCGATCGCCACGGCCGCCGCGTCGCTGATGATCGTCACCCAGCTGTGGCTGGTCCTGTCGGGCAACTTCTCCTGGCTGAACTGGATCACGATCGTGCTCGCCGTCTCGGCACTGGAACTCCCGGGCGACCCGCCGCGCCGGGTGCCCGAGACCCCGCTCTGGTACGAGGTCGTGGTGCTGGCCGTCTGCGCGCTGCTCGGGTACCTCAGCTACCACCCGGTCGCGAACATGGTCTCCCGGCGCCAGGTCATGAACCGCTCCTTCGACCCGCTCCATCTGGTCAACACCTACGGGGCGTTCGGCAGCGTCAGCCGCCTCCGTTACGAGGTGGTCGTCGAGGGCACGGCCGACGAGGTGCCGCGCGAGGACTCCGACTGGCGGGAGTACGAGTTTTGGGGCAAGCCCGGTGATCCCCGGCGCTGGCCGCGCCAGTTCGCCCCGTACCACCTGCGCCTGGACTGGCTGATGTGGTTCGCCGCGCTGTCGCCGTCCTACGCCGGGTCGTGGTTCGGCACCTTCGTGGAACGGCTGCTGGAGGGCGACCGCGCCACGCTGAGGCTGCTGCGCCGCTCACCCTTCCCGCCCGACGCGCCACCCCGGTACGTCCGCGCCCGCCTGTTCCGCTACCGGTACACGACCTGGCGCGAGCTGCGGGAGACGGGCGCGTGCTGGAAGCGGACGTACGTCCGGGAGTACCTGCCGCCGACCCGGCTGGCCGGGGTGGCTCACAGGTCGTAGACGCGGGCGGCGGTGGTCTCGAAGATCCGGGGGTCCTCGCCCACCAACCGACGGGCGGCGTCCAGCACTTCGGCGTACGTGGCCGTCGGGAGGCACACGGGCCAGTCCGAGCCGAACATCAGCCGGTCCGGGCCGAAGGCCGCCAGCGCGACGTCCGCGTACGGGCGCAGGTCCTCGACCGTCCAGCCGTCCGGGTGGGCCTCGGTGACCAGGCCGGAGAGCTTGCCGACCGTGTTGGGGCGCGCGGCGAGGGCGCGCAGGTCGCCGGCCCAGGGGTCGAGGGCGCCGGAGGCGATGGGCGGCTTGCCCACGTGGTCCAGGACGAAGGTCAGTTCGGGCAGCGCCGCGGCCACCTCGGCGCATGCGGGCAACTGGTGCGGCAGGACGACGAGGTCGTAGACCAGACCCGCCGCGGCGACGGCGGCGAGGCCGCGGCGTACGTCCGGCCGCAGCAGCCACTCCGGGTCCGGCTCGCCCTGGACCTGGTGCCGGATGCCCTTGAGGAAGCGGCCGCCGGGCAGGGAGCGCAGCCGGGCCAGTTCGTCGGCCACGTCGGGGCGGGTGAGGTCGGTCCAGCCGACCACACCCGCGACCAGGTCGTGGCCGGCGGCCAGGGCCAGGAACTCCGGGGTCTCCTCGGCGACGGTGACCGTCTGCACGAGCACCGTCCGGTCGACCCCGGCGGCGGCCGCCTCGGGCGCCAGGTCCGCCACCGTGAAGTCCCGCCGGATCGGGCTGCCTTCGGGGATCCAGTCCTGGTCGCGGACCGACAGGTCCCAGACGTGGTGATGGGCGTCGACCGTCACGGCAGCTCCCACACCACGGGCAGGCCCGCCGCCGCGCCCTCGTCCGAGTAGTCGTGCACCACGTCGAGGAGCTCGGCCATGCGGGCCTGCCAGGCCACGTTGACCGGGAGCCGCTCCAGTTCGGCGAGGAGGCGGGCGTAGTCCTCGCACTCCAGGACGTGGAAGAGGTCGGTGCCCGACCGCCAGATCGTCCAGGAGGACGCGCCCGCCGTGCGGATGGCGTCCGTCAGTTCCTTCGGTACCTCACGGTGGGCCGCCTCGTAGGCGGTGACGCGATCGGCGCGGACCTTGGTGTGCAGGGCGATTCTCATGAAGGTTCCTCCAGCAGTCCCGTCGTGTGCAGCTCCTGCCAGAACGCCTCGGGCACCGGGGTCGCGAACTGGTCCGCGCAGTCCTGGACCTCGGCCGCCGAACGGGCGCCCACCAGGACGCTCGTGACCGCGGGGTGCGCCGCGCAGAAGGCCAGGGCGGCGGCCCGCAGACAGATGCCGTGCCGCTCGGCGACCTCCTTCATGCGCAGGGCCCGGTCCAGCAACTCGGCGGGCGCCTGGGCGTAGTTGTACGTCGCGTCGGGCCTCGGGTCGGCCAGCAGGCCCGAGTTGAAGGCGCCGCCGATCACCACCGACACGTCCCGCTCGACGGCGGCGGGCAGCAGGTCCCGCAGCGCGCTCTGGTCGAGCAGCGTGTAGCGCCCGGCGCACAGCACCACGTCGACGTCGGTGTCGCGGACGAACCGGGTGAGCATCGCGGTCTGGTTCATGCCGGCGCCGATCGCGCCGACCACACCCTCCGAGCGGAGCTTCTCCAGCGCCGGGTAACCCTCCCGGAAGGCCTGTTCGGCGTGGTCGTCGGGGTCGTGCAGGTAGACGAGGTCGACGCGGTCGAGGCCGAGCCGCTCCAGACTGGCCTCCAGGGTGCGGCGTACGCCGTCGGTGGTGAAGTCCCAGACGCGGCGGTGGGTGGCGGGCACGGCGAAGCCGTGGGCCAGGTCGTCCCCGCCGCCGGTGTGCGGCTCCAGGCGGCGGCCGACCTTCGTGGAGATCACGTACTCCTCGCGCGGCCGGTCGCGCAGGGCCGCGCCGAGGCGGCGTTCGGACAGGCCGAGACCGTAGTGGGGCGCGGTGTCGTAGTAGCGGATGCCGCGCTGCCAGGCGGCGGACACCGCCTCGTCCGCCTGCTCCTCGGTGACCTCGGTGTACAGGCCGGCGATGGCGGCGGCTCCGAAGCCGAGGCCGCGGGGGGTGCTCATCGGCCCGCCGGGCGCAGCCGCAGTCCCTGTATGCCGCCGTCCACCGCCAGCGAGGTGCCGGTGGTGGCGCCGGACAGGGGGCTCGCCAGATAGGCGATGGCACCGGCGACCTCGTCGGCGCGGACCAGGCGTCCGGTGGGCTGGCGGGCCTCCAGGGCGGCCCGTTCGGCGGCCGGGTCGGGGGTCTGGTCGAGGAGGCGGCCGATCCAGGGGGTGTCGGCGGTGCCGGGGTTGACGCAGTTGACGCGGATGCCCTCGCGGACGTGGTCGGCGGCCATCGCGAGGGTCAGGGAGTACACGGCGCCCTTGGTCGCGCTGTAGAGGGCGCGGTGCGGCAGGCCCGCGGTGGCGGCGATGGAGCAGGTGTTGACGATGGCGGCGTGGTCCGAGGCCCGCAGGTGCGGGAGGGCGGCGCGGGCCACGCGGACCATGCCGACGACGTTGACGTCCCATGCCCGGTGCCACTCGGCGTCGTCGTTGTCCTCGACGGTGCCCTGGGCGCCGATGCCCGCGTTGTTGACCAGGACGTCCAGTCCGCCGAGCGCGGCGACGGCCGCGGCGACCGCCTCGCGCACCGAGGCGTCGTCGGTGACGTCGGCCGTGAAGGGCAGGAGCGGCTCGCGCACCGACGACGGGTCCAGGTCGAGCACGGCGACCCGGGCGCCGCGCGCGGCCAGGAGTTCCGCGGTGGCCCGGCCGATGCCGGAGGCGCCTCCGGTCACCAGGGCCCTGAGACCCTCGAAGTCGCTCATACCGCCTGTCCCTTCGTCTCGGAGAGGTCCGCGGCCCAGAACGCGCCGTCCGGGTAGGTGTACCGCGCGATCGACTCGGGCCGCATGGCGGCCGAGAAGCCCGGCGCGGTGGGTGCCGTGTAGTGACCTTCCCTGATCACCACCGGGTCGAGGAAGTGGTCGTGCAGATGGTCGACGTACTCGATGACCCGGTCCTCGGTGGTGCCGGTGACCGCCACGTAGTCGAACATCGACAGGTGCTGGACGAGTTCGCACAGGCCGACGCCGCCCGCGTGCGGGCAGACCGGCACCCCGAACTTGGCGGCGAGCAGCAGGATCGCGAGGTTCTCGTGGACGCCGCCGACGCGGGCCGCGTCGATCTGGACGATGTCGACGGCGCGGGCCTGGAGGAGCTGTTTGAAGACGACCCGGTTCTGGACGTGTTCGCCGGTGGCCACCTTCACCGGGGCGACGGCCTCGCGGATCGCGGCGTGGCCGAGAACGTCGTCGGGGCTGGTGGGCTCCTCGATCCAGTACGGGTCGAACTCGGCGAGGGCCTTGGTCCAGCGGACGGCTTCGGCGACATCCCAGCGCTGGTTGGCGTCGATGGCGACGCGGATGCCGGGGCCGACGGCCGCGCGGGCGACCCGGCAGCGCCGTACGTCGTCCTCCAGGTCGGCGCCGACCTTCAGCTTGATCTGGCGGAAGCCGTCGGCCACGGCCTGGGTGGCGAGCCGGGTGAGCTTGTCGTCGCTGTAGCCGAGCCAGCCGGGGGAGGTCGTGTAGGCGGGGTAGCCGCGCTCCAGAAGCCTCGCCGCGCGGTCCCCGGCGCCCTGCCGGCCCTTGCGGAGGATCTCCAGGGCCTCCTCGGGGGTGAGGGCGTCGGTGAGGTAGCGGAAGTCGATCTGGGCGACCAGCCACTCGGGGTCGGCGTCCGCGAGCAGCCGCCACAGCGGCTTGTGGGCGCGCTTGGCCGCGAGGTCCCACACGGCGTTCATGACGGCCCCGATCGCCATGTGCATCACGCCCTTCTCGGGGCCGAGCCAGCGCAGCTGGCTGTCGCCGATCAGGTCGCGGTTGAGGATGGCCGGGTCGGCGCACACCTCGTCGACGGACCGTCCGAGCACGTGGTGCCTGAGTGCGTGGATGGCGGCCACCTGGACCTCGTTGCCCCGCCCGATGGTGAAGCTGAAACCGTGCCCCTCGTGCCCGTCTGCGGCGTCGGTGCGCAGGACGACGTACGCGGCGGAGTAGTCGGGGTCGGGGTTCATCGCGTCGGAGCCGTCCAGCTCGCGCGAGGTCGGGAAACGGATGTCGTAGGTGTCGACGGCTGTGATGCGCACGGGCGTCGGTGACACGGAGGGCCTCTCGGTCGGGAGCGGGGAGCGGGCGGGTCAGTCCTGGGCGGCCGCCGCGACCACGCCGACTGTCCGGGACCTGTACCGCTTTCCCCCTGTTCTGCCGGGCATCTGACGGCTCCTCGGTGAGCGTGTTCGAGCAGATGCCCGCATACTTATCAGACCACTCCCCCGGAAGGACAGCCTCCAGCGCCGAATTTCCCCGACTTCGACGCGTAGTGGTCCGACCACATCCGTCGCTAGACTGCGGCCACCCGGTGAGCGTCCGGGCCCGCCCGGTACCTGCCCGGCCGGCCCGGTGAGGTTCGCGCCGGCCCGGTCGAGTGGAGGAACGGCGTGGACGACGAGACGGCCCCGCAGAAGGGCAGCGTTCCCCAGCGCGCCATCGAGCAGATCAAGGCGATGATCGGCGAGGGCCGCCTGGAGCCTGGCCAGCGGCTGCCCACCGAGCGGGATCTCGCGGTCCAACTGGGCATCTCCCGCAGCTCGATGCGGGAGGCGATCCGCGCGCTCACCGTGCTGGGCGTCCTGGAGGCACGGCACGGATCGGGGATCTACGTCACGCAGTTGGAGGCCGGGGACCTGCTGGAGACGTTCGGTGTGGTCGCCGACCTGTCCCGGGGCCCGCGTCTGGTGGAACTCCTCGAAGTGCGGCGCATCCTGGAGTCCACGGCGACGGCGATGGCCGCGGCACGGATCACCCCGGACCAGCTGGCCGAGGTGGGCAAGCACCTGACCGCGATGAACGCCACGGACGACCCCGAGGAGATCCTCGCCCACGACCTCGCCTTCCACCGCGCGATCGTCACCGCCGCCGGGAACGACACCATGGCGGCCATCCTCGAGGGCCTGTCCTCCCGGACCTTCCGCGCCCGGGTCTGGCGCGGCTACCAGGAGGAGGGCGCCTTCGAGCGCACCCGCCGCGAGCACGCCGCGATCCATCGGGCCCTGCTCGCCCGCGACCCGGAGGCCGCCCGGGCCGCGGCGGCGGCGCACGTGGGCGAAGTGGAGCAGTGGCTCAGAAGCCGGCTGGCAGAGCGGACGGACGCCGTCCGCGCCCAACCGGCCGACCAGACCGACAGCACCCCGCCGCCACCGGCCGCCTAGACCGGCGGCGCCCCCTCCGCCACCGCCCGGCTGGACCCGCAGCACCCGTCCACCACCGGACGACCAGACCCGTCGCACCCCTCCACCACCGGACGACCAGACCCGCAGCACCCCACAGCCACCGCCCAGCCAGACCCGCAGCACCCCTCCACCACCGCCCAGCCACACCCGCAGCGCCCCTCCACCACCAGCCGAGTTCCCCCTTCCCCCCTCTCGACGTGGCGCCGGAGCGCAGGCACAGTTCTCCCTACGTACTCGCCAGTACACCCCGAGGAGCACTCGTGACCAGCTGGATCGGCCGGACCGCCGCCGAGATCGCCGCCGCCGTGCGGGAGAAGCGGGCCACGCCCCGCGACGTGGTGGCCGAGCACCTCGCCCGGATCGAGCGGCTCGACGGCCGCGTCGGGGCCTTCCGGACGGTACGGACGCAGGCGGCGCTCGCCGAGGCGGACGAGGTGGGTGCGCGCGGCGATCTCGCCGAACTGCCGCTCGCGGGAGTGCCGATCGCCGTCAAGGACAACCTCGCCGTGCGCGGCGAGTCCAAGCGCGTCGGCTCGGCGGCCACCCCGGACACGCCGTCGACCGAGGACCATGTCACCGTGGCCCGGTTGCGGGCGGCGGGAGCGGTGGTGGTGGGCCTGACGAACGTGCCCGAACTGTGCGTCTTCGGCACGACCGAGGGCGTCCACGGCACGGCCCGCAACCCCTGGGACACCACCCGCACGGCGGGCGGCTCCTCGGGCGGCAGCGCGGCCGCGGTCGCCGCCGGACTGGTGCCGATCGCCCTCGGCAACGACGGCATGGGCTCGCTGCGCATCCCGGCGGCCAACTGCGGCCTCGTCACCATCAAGCCGGGCCACGGCGTGGTCCCGGCCGGTGTCAGCGACGGCGACTGGTTCGGCATGTCCGAGAACGGCCCGCTCGCGACGACGGTCGAGGACGCCCGCCTGATGCTCGGCGTCCTCGCGGACGCGGAGTTCACCGGGCCGGAGCGGGCGGGCATGCGCAAGGTCGCGCTCTCGCTGCGCAGCCCGATCGCCGGGATCGCCGTCACCGGGCCGTACACGACCGCCGCCCGTCAGGCGGCAGAGGTCCTGATGAAGTCGGGCCACCAGGTCCGCCGCGCCGACCCGCCCTACCCGCTGTCGCTGAGCCTCACCTCCCTCGCCCACTGGACGGCGGGCACCTCTCAGGACGCGCAGGGCCTGGACACCCGACGGCTGGCGCGCCGCACGCGCGTGCACGCGGCGGTGGGCCGCCGGTTCGTGAAGAGCGTGAGCACCGGCAGGAGCCGCGAGGAACTGCGCCGCCGCCTGGAGCCGTTCTTCGAGGAGTACGACGTCCTGCTCACCCCGGCCCTGGCCCGCCGCTCCCCCCGGTCGCAGCCGTGGCACGAGCGCGGCTGGCTCCGCAACGTCCTGGCCAACACCAACTACTCGCCCCTGACCCCGCCCTGGAACCTGACCGGCTGGCCCGCCATGTCCGTCCCCTTCGGCTCCCTGCCCTCCGGCGCCCCCACGGCCGTACAGCTCGTGGGACGTCCGGGCTCGGAAGCAGACCTGCTGGAACTCGCCGGGCAACTGGAGCGGCTGCGTCCCTGGCAGCGGACGGCTCCGCTGGACTGAGGGCGCTCAGAACCTAGAGCGCCTTGTACATGACGTGCAGCCCGACCAGGCCGGCCCGCGGATGCTCGAACGCGGACGGTACCGTCCCGAGGATCGTGAAGCCGAGGGACGTCCACAGCGTGACGGCGGGGTTGGTCTCCACGACGGCGTTGAAGACCATGCCGCGGTATCCGTCCGCCGTCGCGGCGGCCAGGGTGTGCTCGGCGAGGGCGCGGCCGATGCCGCGGCCCGCGTGGTCGGGGTCGACCATGAAGCCCGCGTTGGCGATGCGGGCGGCGGGGCCACCGTAGTTGGGGGTGGTGTAGGCGGAGGCGACGAGGGCTCCGCTGTCGTCCTCGACGACGTACACCCGCTTGGCCGGGCTCATCCACAGCTCCCGGGCCGCCTCCTCGGAGGTGTCCGGGTCCCAGGCGTACGTCTCCCCCGCGGCGACGATCCGGTGCCAGAAAGGCCAGATCCGCGGCCAGTCCCCGGCCGCGGCTTCTCTGATCAGCATGGGCGTGAGTCTGGCACGCCCATGCCGACGGCGATCAGTGAGGGCTTCAGTCCACGCTGGGCAGGATGTGCGGCTCGGCCAGGTCGTCCTCGTAGCCCGCGAGACGGATCGGGGCGGAACGCGCCCAGACGTCGAGGCTGCCGAGCTGTCCTGGCCGGCGGCCCGCACGTTCGGGGCGTTCCTTGGGCCGTTGATCGCGATTCGTCTTCTCCGGTGTCACCGCGCACTCCTTATGTGTCGGGTCACCCTCGGGGCATACCGGTCAGTGTGCGATCGGTCGCCGGACGCCCGCTCGGGTCTGAGTCGAGAACAGCTCGGACGCGGTGGCGCCGGTGGTGGGGCTGAGACAAACCGTGATGACCGACTTGCCCCGGGACGGACCGTGGGTGTGGGTGGGACCCCGTACTGCTGTCCGTCCGCTACAGATTAACCAAATGAGCGGAGGCCTGCTCGATGGGGCTGCAAAGAAGGGGTAACTTTCCCAAGTCGCCCGTGTTGACGGTCTCCTGATATGCCCTCTTTTGCCACCTGATGCCCCATGAAAAAGTCACCCGATCGGCCTACAGGGGCGACCGCCCCTTCGAAGGACCCGAGCGCACGGTTCACGTCCCTTGGCCGAAACGCACGGCGGCCGCGCTCGGCCGACGAACGGCGACCGCCTGCCCGGCGGAAGGACAGGACCGACGCCTCCCGGCACCGAGGGACCTACTGCCCGCCCCTAGGCACGGGCCCGCAACTCCCGCGCGAGGTATGTCTACTGACGGTTCGTCATGAGACGGTACGGCGATGACGGCGCCGTACGGACTTCAGGGCAGAGCCGCGATCGTCACCGGCGGTACGCGCGGCATCGGGCGGGCGGTGGCCGGGCACCTGGCGTCGGCGGGCGCGCTGGTGTGCGTGACCGCGCGGGACACCGCGGAGGTGGGGCGGGTCGCCGAGGCGCTCGGCGGGCTCGGTGTGGCGGGGGACATGGCCGATCCCGCGCACCTGGACGACGTGGTCCGGCTCGCCCTGCGCACCTTCGGCCGGCTCGACGTCCTCGTCAACAACGCGGCGACCAACCAGCCCTACGGTCCGCTCATGGAAGCCGATCCCGACGCCTGGCGCACCGCGTTCGCCGTCAACGTCGAGGCGCCACTGCGGCTGGTGCAGGGCGCGTGGCGGGGGTGGATGCGGGAGCACGGCGGTGCGATCGTCAACGTCTGCACGGAGGGCGCGGACCACGTGGGCCCGCAGATCGGTGCCTACGGGACCAGCAAGGCGGCCCTGCTCCATCTCACCCGGCAGCTCGCGGGCGAACTGGCCCCGCGGGTGCGGGTCAACTCCGTCTCCCCCGGCCTCGTCCGCACGGAGATGGCCCGTTTCGTATGGGAGCGGGGCGAGGACGACCTCGCGGCGGAGCTGCCGCTCGGGCGGATCGGGGAGCCGGCCGACGTGGCGCGGGCCGTCGTCTGGCTGGCCTCGGACGCCGCCGAGTGGGTGACCGGGGCGGACCTGCTCGTGGACGGGGGGACCAGAGTGCGGGCCGCGCACTCCTCCGGGACGTACGCACTGCACGAGCGGCTCCGGTCACGGGCGCCGGAGACCGGCTGAGCGGGTGTGCCCGAGATCAAGGCGGTGACGCGGTGCCCTCCGACAGGGCGGCAGGCCCGCGAGGGCCTGTATGGGATCGAACCACGAAGAACGCGTGACCATCGCACCGGGCACACCGGCGTTCCACCGTCACGGTAGAACGCCGGCGCTCCGGCCCGCGAGCGAATAACGGCCTACCACTTGCCCGGCGCGTAGTCCTTCAGGAAGACGCCGTACACGTCCTCGCCCGCCTCGCCGCGCACGACGGGGTCGTAGACGCGGGCCGCGCCGTCCACCAGGTCGAGCGGGGCGTGGAAACCCTCCTCGGCCAGGCGCAGCTTGTCGTAGTGGGGGCGCTCGTCGGTGATCCAGCCGGTGTCGACCGAGGTCATCAGGATGCCGTCGGTCTGGAACATCTCCTGGGCGCTGGTGCGCGTGACCATGTTCATCGCCGCCTTGGCGGCGTTGGTGTTGGGGTGGCCCGCGCCCTTGTAGCCACGGCCGAAGACGCCTTCCATGGCGGAGACGTTGACCACGTAGGCGCGACCGCTCGCCGCCTTCCTCGCCGCGTCGGCCATCGCCGGGCGGAGCTTGCTGATGAGGATGAACGGCGCCGTGTAGTTGCACAGCTGGGTCTCGAGGAGCTCCACCGGGGAGATCTGCTCGATGGTCTGGACCCAGGTGTTGGTGTCGACGACGTCGGGGACCAGACCGCCCGCGTCGATGGCGGTCCCGTCGAGGTGCCGGGCGACGCTGGCGTTGCCCGCGACCAGGGCGAGGTCGGCCACCTGCTGGGCGTCCAGACCGGAGATCCCGACGGGCAGGGCGGCCAGGCCGTCCACGGCGCCGGAGCCGAAGGCGCCGATGACATGGTGGGCGGGCAGCTCACCGGCGGGCAGCGGGGCGCTCTCGCCCTCGACCAGCGCGGCGTAGGCGGAGGGCAGCCGGCGTACGGTCTGCGTCGCGTTGTTGATCAGGATGTCCAGCGGGCCCGCCTCGGCGACCTGGTCGGCGAGGGCCACGGCCTGGGCCGGGTCGCGCAGGTCGATGCCGACGACCTCCAGGCGGTGCAGCCAGTCCGCGGAGTCGTCCATGGCCTTGAAGCGGCGGATGGCGTCCTTGGGGAAGCGCGTGGTGATCGTGGTGTGCGCGCCGTCGCGCAGCAGCCGCAGCGCGATGTACATGCCGATCTTGGCGCGGCCGCCGGTGAGCAGGGCGCGCTTGCCGGTGAGGTCGGCGCGGACGTCGCGCTTGTCCCGGTTCAGGGTGGCGCACTCCGGACAGAGCTGGTGGTAGAAGTAGTCGACCTCCACGTACCGGGTCTTGCAGGTGTAGCAGGAGCGGGGGCGCTGGAGTATCCCCGCGATCTTCCCCTCCTCGGTGACCGAGGAGGGCAGGATGCCCTCGGTCTCGTCGTCGATGCGCTGGGCCGAGCCGGTCGCCGTGGCTTCGGTGACCGCCCGGTCGTGGGCGGTCTTGGCGGCCCGGCGCTCCTGGCGGCGGCGCTGCTTGACGGTACGGTAGACGCCTGCGGTGGCCCGGCGCACGGCGATCGCGTCGGGGTGGTCGACCTCCAACTTCTCGAGCTCGTCGAGCACGCTGAGGCAGACGGCCAGCCGCTCGGGGTCGATGCCGGGCCCGTACTCGATCCCGTCCACGGCTTCGCCCGTGATCGCCGAGCCGTCCTCTGTCACCGTCATCGCGCTGCCGTTCCCTGCTGCCCCGTGCGGCGCGCCGACCGCGTCCGCTTTCGAACCGGGAATTCTACGGAGCGCCGGGCCCGTCCTCCAAAAACCGGGAGGGTCAAGCCTCGCAGGCAGTGATGAGCGTCTCGACCTCCGCGGTGACGGCTCGGGCCAGGACGTCCAGGTCCGGTACCGCCTCGGCGTCCGCGACGAGGCCGTAGTGGACCTGTCCGCGGTAGGTCGAGATCGCGACCGCGAGGGCCTGGCCGTGGGCCAGCGGGGCGAAGGGGAAGACCTCGGTGACCGGGTTGCCTCCGAGCTTCAGGCCGAGGCTGGGCAGCGGCACGCTGGTGACGAGGATGTCGAACCAGAGCCGGGCGGCCTGGCTGACCAGCGGTCCGCCGAGCCGGTGGCCCAGGGCGGGGACGTGGTCGGCGAGCAGGGCCACGGCACCGGCGCCCCGGTGCGGGCCCGCGTCCTTGTTGCGGTCCATGGCGGTGCGGACCATGCCCAGGCGGGCGAGCGGGTCGGGGTCGTCGACCGGGAGCGGCATCAGGTAGCCGGAGAGCCGGTTGCCCTGCGGGTGCGCGGTGCGCGGGCGGCGCCTGGAGACCGGGATGAGGGCGCGGGGCGCGACGCCCTCGCTGCCGTCGCCGCGCTGGTCCAGCCAGCTGCGCAGGGCGCCGGCGACGACCGCGATCAGGACGTCGTTGACGGTGCCGCCCTGGACCTTGCGCACCCGGTGCACGTCGTCGAGGTCGACGACGACCCCGGCGGTACGGCGGGTGCCGCTCGCCTCGCAGGTCAGCGCGGAGGAGGAGCGGGCCGCGAGGGTGGACAGGGCGACGGAGGCGCCGATGTCGAGAGCGCGGCCGACGTCGGAGACGGCGCCCCGGACGAGGTCCGGCAGCTTGCGCACGTCCGGGAGGAAGCCCTTCGCGGGCGCCTCGGGGCGTGGCGGGCGGGCCGGCAGGTCGAGCGGGTCGAGGATCGCGGCCGCGAGGGTCAGGGCGCGCAGGCCGTCGGCGAGGGCGTGGTGGAACTTGAAGAGCACGGCGAAGGATCCGCCGTCCTCCCCCGGCAGCACATGGGCCTCCCAGGGCGGCCGGCCGCGCTCCAGCGGCCGTTCCATGAGGCGTCCGGCGACGGCGTGGAAGTCGGCGGTGGCCGGGTGCAGCCGGACGTGGTCCAGGGGGTCGAAGTCGGGGGCGGGCTCGCGGGTCGCGCCTCCGAAGGCCAGCGGCTGCCAGACGTCCCGGATCCGCATCCGCAGCCCGGGCACCGCCGCCGCCCGGGCCGCGAGCAGGTCGGCCGCGTGGGCGCCCGCGGCGGGCGAGTGGGCCGAGAAGACGCCGAGGGCGCCCAGGTGCATGGGGTGCCGGGGGGACTCGATGTTCCAGAACGCCAGGTCGAGGGGGGCGAGCAGGTCGGAAGTCAATGGCTTGCCTCGCGTCGATGACGGGTGAGCAAGCAGTCAAGCGCCCACAGGTGATTACGGTCAAGTACGATCAAGCTACGCACAGTTAACAGCAGATTAAGTCCGACCCCGGGCACCCCGCCCGTCACGGGGTGCTCCTCGGTGCGGCTCAGGGCACCTGCTGGCCCTTGCCGAGGGCGATCACCCCGCCCTTGGAGACCGTGTACAGCTCCGCGTCCCGCTCCGGGTTCACCCCGATCGTCGCACCCGGCGGGACCTCGACGTTCTTGTCGAGCACGGCCCCGCGCACCACCGCGCCCCGCCCGACCCGGACGTTGTCGTGCAGGATCGAGCCCTGCACCACCGCCCCCGGGTCCACCCGGACGCCGGGCGACAGCACGGACCGGGTGACCTGCCCCCGGATGAGGCAGCCCGCGCTGATGATGGACTCGCTCGCGATGCCGCCCGCGTTGAAACGGGCCGGGGACAGCTGGCCCGAGTGGGTGTAGATGGGCCACTGGCGGTTGTAGAGGTTGAACGCGGGACGCTCGGCGATCAGGTCCATATGGGCGTCGTAGTACGCGTCGAGGGTGCCGACGTCCCGCCAGTAGCCGCGGTCGCCCGTGGTCTCGCCGGGGACGTGGTTGGTGCTGAAGTCGTACAGCTGGGCGTCGCCGCGCTGGGTGAGCTGGGGCAGGATCGAGCCGCCCATGTCGTGCACGGAGCTCTGGTCCTCGGCGTCCCGCTGGAGCGCCTCGATGAGCGCCTTGGTGGTGAAGATGTAGTTGCCCATGGAGGCGAACACGCACTCCGGGTCGTCCGCGAGCCCGGGCGGGTCGGCGGGCTTCTCCAGGAACCGGTCCACCGTCAGCCCGTCCGAACCGGGCGTGATCACCCCGAAGGACGAGGACTCCGAGCGCGGCACCCGGATCCCCGCCACCGTCACCCCCGCGCCGCTCTCGATGTGCTGGGCGAGCATCTGCCGCGGGTCCATCCGGTAGACGTGATCGGCGCCGAACACCACGACGTACTCGGGCCGTTCGTCGTACACGAGGTTCAGCGACTGAAGGATGGCGTCCGCGCTGCCGAGGAACCAGCGCGGGCCGAGCCGCTGCTGGGCGGGGACGGGCGTGACGTAGTTGCCGAGCAGGCTCGACATCCGCCAGGTGGTGGTGATGTGCCGGTCCAACGAGTGCGACTTGTACTGCGTCAGGACGCAGATGCGCAGGATGTCGGCGTTGACGAGGTTGGAGAGCACGAAGTCGACAAGGCGGTACGTTCCTCCGAAGGTGACCGCTGGTTTGGCGCGGTCCGCGGTCAGGGGCATCAGGCGTTTGCCCTCTCCGCCCGCCAGCACGATGCCGAGCACCGAAGGTCCGCCACGCCGCATGGCCGCTCCCCTCACCCTGGTTTGACCCATGCCTGCCCTCGGCGGGCCCTTGGTACGCCTGTTTGAGGATCTTCTCAGCAAGCCTGTTTGAGGATCTCCTCGTAGAGCCGCACGGTCCGCCGTGCCACCGCGTCCCAGCCGAACTCCTCCACCGCGCGCCGCCGTCCGGCCTCGCCCATCCGCCGCGCGCCCTCCGGATCACCGAGGACGGAGTCCAGCGCACGGGCCAGCGCGGGCTCGAAGTCGTCGTCCACCGGGACCAGCAGGCCCGTCTCGCCGTCCTCGACGACCTCGGGGATGCCGCCGATCCGGGAGGCGACGACGGGGGTGCCGCACGCCATGGCCTCCAGGTTGACGATGCCGAGCGGCTCGTACACCGAGGGGCAGACGAACACGGCCGCGTGGGTGAGGAGTTGGATGACGTCCGGGCGCGGCAGCATCTGCGGGATCCAGTGCACGCCCTCGCGGACGCCGCTCAACTCCTGGAAGAGCTCGCGGAACTCGCGGTCGATCTCCGGGGTGTCCGGCGCTCCGGCGCACAGCACGACCTGCGCGGCCGGGTCGATGTCCCGTACCGCGCGCAGCAGATGGGGAACGCCCTTCTGCCGGGTGATGCGGCCGACGAAGAGCACGAAGGGGCGGTCCGGGTCGAGGCCGACGCGGGTGAGGGCGTCGGTGCCGTGGTCGGGCCGGTAGAGCGCGGTGTCGATGCCGTTGTGCACGACGTGCACCCGGGCCGGGTCGAGGGACGGATAGCAGCCGAGGATGTCCTCGCGCATGGCGCCGGAGACGGCGATCACCGCGTCGGCGGCCTCGATCGCGGTGCGCTCGGCCCAGCTCGACAGGGCGTACCCGCCGCCGAGTTGCTCGGCCTTCCAGGGGCGCAGCGGCTCCAGCGAGTGCGCGGTCATCACGTGCGGGATGCCGTACAGCAGCTTGCCGAGGTGGCCGGCGAGGTTGGCGTACCAGGTGTGGGAGTGCACGAGCTCGCGGCCCTCCAGGCCGGCGGTCATCGCGAGGTCCACGGAGAAGGTGCGCAGCGCGTCGTTGGCGGTGTCGAGCGCGGGCCAGGGGCGGTGGCGGACCACGCCCGAGGCGCGTTCCTTCACGGAGGCCTCGCCCCAGCAGTGCACGTCGAGGTCGATCAGGGATCTCAACTCCCGGGCGAGAAACTCCACATGGACACCCGCGCCGCCGTACACGTCCGGCGGGTACTCCCGGCTCAGCAGGCCCACTCGCACCCGGAACCCCCCTGTTCTCAGTGGTTGGTCGTCCTTCATGGTCACCCGGATGCGGCGCCCGGGGAAGACCGCGGGGGCCGTGGGAAGCAGCAGTCACCGCACACGCCCCCGCCGGGCACCCGGTAGTAGAGGCAGCAGCTGCGCCGCCGGAAGGCGCTTCCGGTGAGGGTCCCGGTGCCGGCGAGCAGGGGGTGGGCGAGGAGATCGGCGGTCAGGGCGCGGGTGCGGGCGACGGCGTCGGCACGGCCGTGGGCCCGCGCCCAGCTCTCCAGCTGCCGGGCGGCTCCGGTCAGCGCGGAGGCCGCGTTGCCGCGCAGCAGGCCCGGCGCGATCCGGTACCGGGTGCGCAGTGCCGCCGCGAGCGGTTCGAGGTGGCCCTCCAGCACGACCTGGGCGAGGTGCGCCGCGTCCCCGGGCCGCGGGCGGACCTCGGTGAGCCAGAGGTCGTCGGGGGCGCTGCCGTCCGGGTCCCAGCGCAGGAGCCGGGCGTCCAGGTCGGGCATCCGGCCGTACAGGACCGCGCAGCCGAGCGCGATCGACCAGAGCCGGGCCGCGAGCCCCTGCTGGGCGACGGAGGCGGCGACGCGGGGCTCGGGGGCACGCAGGGCGGCGCCGACCTTGCGGACACGGAAAGTTACGACATGTTCGTAAACCTCCTCTTTTTCCGCGGCGTACGCTTGTGCGAGCGTCGGCAGCGCCGCCCGCGGGCCTGCGCCCGTGCGTAGGAGAAAGAAGCCGCCGAGCGGGCGGAGCGCGGTGAGGTCGGCGTCGAGGTCCACGAGGAGCAGTAGTACCAAGGCCCCTAGGGGAGGCCCTCAGGAGGGTTGTGGAGGGTGGCATGCACCCTGGGGAGGACCCACCGTCCGTAGTACTCCATCGGCAGTAGGACCCATTGCCTGCTCAGGGACGACGACGGGAATGGCTTTTCACGGCATCGTGTTGCACATGGAAGCCGACCGTTCGCCGCGCCGGGGCCTTCGCCCCTGCCTCACGCAGAGGAGCAGCTCATGAGCGCCCTCGCGTTGTCCGTGCTCCTGTCGCTCGTCTCCGCCGTCGCCTACGCCGGTGGGGCGATCGTCCAGGAGCAGGTCGCGGTGTCCTCCCCCGAGCAGCAGTTCGCGCCCCTGCGGCGGCCGAGCTGGTGGGCGGCGCTGGCGCTGAACGGCCTCGGCGGACTGCTGCACGTGGTGGCGCTGGCGTACGGCCCGCTGAGCCTGGTCCAGCCGCTGGGCGCGCTGACGATCGTCTTCGCCCTGCCGATGGCGGCGCTGTTCGTGCGCCGCAAGGCGGGGGCGACGGCCTGGCGGGGCGCGATCATGGCGACCGTGGGCCTGGCGGGTCTGCTCTCCCTGGTCGGCGCGTCCGACGCGCAGTCGCTGGACACCACCCAGCGGGTGGCGGTCGCGACGGTCACCGCGGGCGCGGTCGTGGCGCTGATGATCGCGGGCCGGGCGGCCCACCGGCACCCGGCGGTGCGCAGCATCCTGCTCGCGACGGCGTCCGGTGTCGCGTTCGGCATGTCCTCGGTCTTCACCAAGACCGTCGCGGTCGACTGGACCGGTGGTGTGACGGCGGCGGACCTGCCCTCCCTGGCGGTGATCGGCGTGCTGGCCACGGCCGGTGTGCTGCTGTCGCAGGCCTCCTACCGCGGCGCCGGTCTCGCGGCCCCGCTGGCCACCCTCACGGTCGTGAACCCGGTGGCGGCGGCCGTGGTCGGCATCACGATGTTCGGTGAGACCTTCCGCTACGGCACCACCGGCACCCTGCTCGCGCTGGGCTGCGGTGTGGTGGCGACGGGCGGACTGATCCTGCTGACGACCGAGCGGCTCGCCCGCACGGAACCGCAGCCGCTGCCCGAGCCTGTGCAGACGCCGGTTCAGGCGTCCGTGCCGGGGCCCGCCGCGGTCACCGCCGAGAAGCTGCTGGCGGGTCTGGCCGGGACCACCACCGCCGAGGAACTGCTCGCCGTCCTCCCCGAGCAGTCCGCGGTCCGCGAGGAGGTCCTGGTCCCGGCACCGGAGCCGGCCCAGGACGCCGCGCCCCGGGACCCGGACGACTCCCCGGTGTACCTGTACGGCCCGCTCTACGGCGCCTCGTACGTGCCCGTCCCGGTCCTCGACCGGCACCGTATGCGTGTCAGATCCTGACCGCAGGTTCCGAGCACTGGAAGAACCTCAGAGCCGGACGCCGCCCGCTCGCAGATACGCGATCGGGTCGATGTCCGAGCCGAACCCGGGCCCCGTCCGCACCTCGAAGTGCAGATGCGGGCCCGTGCTGTTGCCCGTGGACCCCGAGCGGCCGATGCGCTGACCGGCGCCGACGCCCTGCCCGCTCTTCACCGAGATCGCCGACAGGTGCGCGTACTGGGAGTACCGGCCGTCCGCGTGCCGGATCACCACCTGGTAGCCGAACGAGCCGGCCCACCCGGAGCTGACCACCTGCCCCGCCGCGACCGCCTTCACGGTCGTGCCGGTCGCGACCGCGAAGTCCACGCCGGTGTGATAGCCCTTCGACCACAGCGAGCCCGCCTTGTGGTACGGCGTTCCGGTGGGCGCGTCGACCGGGGCGACGAGCGAGCGGGCGCTGTGCCCGCTGTCGCGGGAGGTCTTCTTCTCCTCGGACGACCTGGAGCCGGTCGAGGTCTGGGTGGTCGGCGTGGCCGCCTTGCCCCGCAGACTGAGCCGCTGCCCCGGCACGATGAGGTCGGGATCGGCGCCGATGGTCTTGCGGTTGGCGCTGTAGAGCCGCTGCCAGCCGCCCTTCACGTCCTGCCGGTCGGCGATGCCGGAGAGGGTGTCGCCGTGGACCACGGTGTACATCTCGGCCCGGCCGGCCCGGGACTGGGGCGTGGTCTGCGGCTGGACGTCCGCCACGGACGCCTTGGCGGACGCGGGGTGGATGTCCGGGGTGTCGCCGCCGCGGGTGAGGCCGGCCTTGACCGAGCACGTCGGCCAGGCGCCCGGCCCCTGTCCGTCCAGCACCTTCTCGGCCACGGCGATCTGCTGGTCCTTGGTGGCCAGATCGGCGCGCGGCGCGTATCGCGTGCCGCCGTACGCCTCCCAGGTGGACTGGGTGAACTGCAGGCCGCCGTAGTAGCCGTTGCCGGTGTTGATGCTCCAGTTGTTGGTCGACTCGCAGGCGGCGACCTTGTTCCAGGTGTCCACGTCGGCCGCCTGGGCCGTACCGGCGCCGATCAGCGGGATCGCCATTCCGGCGCCGCCCGCCGTGACGGTGAGTGAGGCGCGGTTGATCCTGTTCGGCTGATACCGGCGGTGCCGGCCGCGTACGGCCATGGGGGCTCCCCCTCGACATTCGTCAGGAGGGCCAAAAGTAAGCGCCCCGAACAGGCCATGACAAGACGGCTATCGGCCGCCCTGAGCGTCGAACGACCGGGAATCGACTTCCGCCGCACCGCGGTTGAGGCAAGCGGGCCTCCTCGCGCGTATCTGCCCACGGAACGTCACCGGGCCGGACACGCGCCCGGCGTACCGGCACGTCAGGACGGCCGGTGGAGCGATACTGACTGGCACGACCGGCACCACCGATAACGGATCCTCTAGGAGCCAACCGAATGAGCACTTCAGCGCAGATCGGCGTCACGGGCCTCGCGGTCATGGGCAGCAACCTGGCGCGGAACTTCGCCCGCAACGGATACACGGTCGCGGTGCACAACCGGACGGCGTCCCGTACCCGCGCCCTCATCGAGGAGTTCGGCGGCGAGGGCGACTTCATCGCGGCCGAGACCGCCAAGGAGTTCGTGGCGGCGCTGGAGCGGCCCCGCCGACTGGTGATCATGGTGAAGGCCGGCGACCCGACGGACGCGGTGATCCAGGAGTTCGCCCCGCTCCTGGAGCCCGGCGACATGATCATCGACGGTGGCAACGCGCACTTCGCCGACACCCGGCGCCGCGAGCGTGAACTGCGCGAGCAGGGCATCCACTTCGTCGGCACCGGCATCTCCGGCGGCGAGGAAGGCGCGCTCAACGGACCGAGCATCATGCCGGGCGGCTCGAAGGAGTCGTACGACTCGCTCGGCCCGATGCTGGAGAAGATCTCGGCGAAGGCGTCGGACGGGGCGCCGTGCGTGACGCACGTCGGTGCCGACGGCGCCGGACACTTCGTGAAGATGGTGCACAACGGCATCGAGTACGCCGACATGCAGCTGATCGGCGAGGCCTACCAGCTGCTCCGCGACGTCGCCGGGTACGCGCCCGCGCAGATCGCGGAGATCTTCCGGACCTGGAACACCGGGCGCCTGGACTCCTACCTGATCGAGATCACCGCCGAGGTGCTGTCCCACGTGGACGCGGCGACCGGCAAGCCCTTCGTGGACGTGGTCGTGGACCAGGCGGAGCAGAAGGGCACCGGCCGCTGGACCGTGCAGATCGCCCTCGACCTGGGCGTCCCGGTGTCCGGCATCGCCGAGGCGGTCTTCGCCCGGTCCCTGTCCGGCCACGCGGACCTGCGGGCCGCGTCCCGGGGGCTCGCCGGACCGAAGGCGACGGCGCTGAGCGAGGCGGAGGCCGGGGCGTTCGCCGACCGGGTCGAGCAGGCGCTGTACGCCTCGAAGATCGTGTCGTACACGCAGGGCTTCCACGAGATCGCGGCCGCGCGCGAGGAGTACGACTGGGACATCGACCTCGGTGCGGTGTCGGCGATCTGGCGCGGCGGGTGCATCATCCGGGCCGCGTTCCTGGACCGGATCCGGGCCGCGTACGACGCGCGGGCCGACCTGCCGAGCCTGCTGTCCGACGAGACGTTCGCGCGCGAGATCGCCGACGCCCAGGACGACTGGCGCGAGGTGATCGTCGCGGCGACCCGGCAGGGGGTGCCGACGCCCGGGTTCTCGGCGGCGCTGGCGTACTACGACGGGCTGCGCTCCGAGCGGCTGCCCGCGGCGCTGACGCAGGGTCAGCGGGACTTCTTCGGGGCCCACACCTATCGGCGGGTGGACCGCGAGGGGTCGTTCCACACGCTGTGGGGCGGGGACCGCTCGGAGATCGACGCCTAGGGACTCTCGCGCCGACACGGGTGCGGCCGAGCGGGGACCTGCCGCGCAGATCCCCGCGCCCCTGCCGGGGCGTTCAGCCGCACCCGGTGGCTCAACTCAGCGGAGGGCCCGGTTCCGGACTGGGTACGGGCTCCGGGCCCGGCGGAACGGGGGACGGGGTCGGCGGAACGGGGTCCGGGGTCGGCTGCGGACCCGGGCCCGGCGGCGGGGTGGGTGCCGGGGGCTGCGGGGGCTCCGGGACGGGCCCGGGGGTCGGGCCCGGGTGAACGGGGTCCGGGAACGGGTTGGTCATCGTGTCCTCCAGCCAGAGAAGAGGTCGGCTCTGGACTACTCCCCCGCGTACCCGGCGTCCGGTGCGCCAGTCACCCGGATGACACGTCAGGAGCGCTCGGGGTGGGCCCGCAGCCAGTCCTTCGCCGCCCGCACCAGCTCGGGGTCGACGGACGGAGCCTCCTCGGGGTGGCGCTCGGCCCACTTGACGACGTAGGGACACAGCGGGGCCACCACGACGCCCTCGCGCTCGGCCAGGGCGTAGAGCTCGCGCGCCAGGGAGCCCGCGATGCCCTGTCCCTCATGGGCCGGTTCCACGATCGTGTGGACGGGGACCAGGGCGCGCCCGGGCGACTCCAGGACGAAGTACTCGATGCGGCCGACCACTTCGCCGGCGCCGAGTGCCTCCAGGCGGCCGGCCGCCCGGTCGTCGCGGATCTCGATGTCGCTCATGGGCACGCTCCTGGTCGAAGGCGGTTCGGCATCAGGCCGGTACGGCCTGCGGGCTGCGCTCCTGGTCCGAACCCGGTACGGGCTCCGACGGGTCGGCGCCCAGGGCCACGATCCGGTTGTCGTGGTCCACGTGCACGACCCTCGGCTCGAGCGCCCGCGCCTCGGCATCGGTCACCTGAGCGTAACTGATGATGATCACCAGATCGCCGGGGTGGACGAGATGGGCTGCGGCGCCGTTGATGCCGATCACGCCGGAGCCGCGCTCGCCCTCGATCACGTACGTCTCGAGGCGGGCGCCGTTGGTGATGTCGACGATGTGCACGAGTTCGCCGGGCAGCAGGTCGGCGGCGGCGAGGAGGTCCGCGTCGATGGTCACCGATCCCACGTAGTGCAGGTCGGCCTGGGTGACGGTGGCGCGGTGGATCTTGCTCTTGAACATGGTGCGAAACACGAGGAAGCTCCCGTTCTGTCTGCTCCCTGCCTGCGGGACAGGTCAAGGGCGGTGGCGGAAGCGTACAACCATTCGGCTACGGATCAGCTCGACTTCCTCTGACCCTCCTCGGCTGAGGCATGCGAACGGCCCGGGGGACGGGCGCGTCCCCCGGGCCGTCGACCACGTCGACCGGTCGGCTCAGCCGCCGCTCTTGCGCCGGAAGGAGCGCTGGCTCGAGGCCGGGCCGTGTGCCGCGCGTACCTTCGACGCATCGGGGTTGGCGGCGACATCGGCGGCGTCCGCCTGGACACCGCGCTTGCGGTCCAGGGCTTCGCGGAACTTGCGCTTGAGGTCGTAGGTGCCGTTCTCGTCCGGCGCCAGAGAGGACGTCTCGGCGGTGGCCGGCTCCGAACCTTCCGGGGATGCGGGCTCTGCGGTCATGGTGGCCTCCTGGGTTCGGGGTGGGGAAGCACAGCTTGTCATGCCGGACACCGTGCGGGGCGCCAGATATCGGCGCCACCGTGGTGTTCCGTCGGGCCGCCTCACTCCAGGCCGGTGGGCCTGCGGTGCGCCGCCATCGCCCTGCCCGGGTCCGGCAGCGGCCGCAACCGGTAGGTGTAGGCGTAGTCGCGGTTCGCGAACAGCTTGTACTCGTCGTGGGTGTGGGCGCCCCAGCTGTCGTCGCCGCCGACGCCCATCTGGTGGTGGGCCAGCCTGAGGACCACCTCGGCGCGCGGGTCCAGCTGGTAGTCGTGGCGTACGCCCACCGACAGGTCCTCCGGGGTGAAGTGGGAGGCGTTGACCTCCAGCAGGGGTTCACCGGAGACGAGCAGGCCGGGCCCGGCGCCGCCGGTGAGGGCGAACCAGCGGACGCCTGTCCTGTTGCCGCTCTCCTGCGGCCGCAGATAGGAGGTCCGCTGGCCGGTGACGGTGCCGGAGTACAGGCCGACGTCGGTGGCGTCGGCACGGTCCCAGTGGTTCTCCTCCGGGCCCCGGCCGTAGTAGCGCAGCTTCTCCAGCCGGGCGGGCAGGAACAGCAGGGTGCCCACCTCGGGGATGTACGGGAGGGAGGCGGCGCCCGGGTGGAGGGTGTTGTCGACCTTGATCTCGGCGTTGCCGAAGACCGTGTAGGTGGTGGTGTACGTCGACTCGGTGGTCGTGGGCAGCGTGCCGCTGATCTCGATCACGACGGCCCGGTCCCGCAGGGCACGCACCCGGACGCCGGTGACCCGGCGGTTCGCGCCGGCGTCGCGCCAGGTCTGGTTGCGTACGTGCTGGCCGTTGCCGCGGTCGTTGTCGGTGGGCGCCCGCCAGAAGTTCGGCGCGGGACCGGAGGTGATCAGCCGGCTGCCGGAGGCCTGGTAGGAGGTGATGAGGCCGCTCTTCTTGTCGACGGTGACGGAGAAGCCCTTGCCGGTGACGGTCACCGACGCCTCGCGGTCCTCGAAGCGCAGGGCCGGGACGTCTGCCAACGGCGTCGGGGTCACGGCCGGGGCACCCGCGTCGACGGTGAGCTGCTGCTTGGCCACCTCGAAGCCCGCCTTGGCCCATCGGGTGGCCTCCCTGGTGGTGAAGGAGAGGTGGAGGAAGTACTCGGTGCCCGGGGCGGGGCGGGCCGGCAGCTTGAAGGGCACCGTGACGCCCCTGCTCGACAGGGGCGGCACGTCCAGCTGCGCGCGGCTGAGCTGCCCGCTCCGCAGGACCTTGCCGTCCGCGACGAGCCGCCACCGTCCGTCGAACTCGCGGAGGTGGGTGAAGAGGTACTCGTTGGTGAGGGTCACCCTCCCCGAACCGGCGTCCGCCCAGCTGGCGTTGATCGCCTGGTAGACCTGCTTGACCTCGGCGGACTTGCCGGTGAGGCCGCGGTCGGCGGTGACGATGCCGTCGCCGGAGAAGGCCCCGTCGTTGGGGTTGTCGGCCCAGTCGCCGCCGTAGGCGTAGAAGGTCCTGTCGCGGGGCCGCCGCTCGGAGAGGTCCACGGTGGCCGCGTCGAACCAGAACCGCACGCCCTCGTCGCCGGGTTCGCGTCCGTCGGAGGCGAGTTCGGCGGCGCCGAGCGCGCGGGCGTGGACGCGGGCCCGCCGGATGGTGCCGCTGAACTCCCGGGTGGGGTTGTCGACATCGGTGGCCAGGGCCAGCGGGGCGGTGTTGTTCTCCGGGCGCCGGGTGGTGGTGCGGGTGGCCCGGACCGCGCCGTCGACGTGGAGGGTCACGGTGCCCGCGTCCGCGTCGAAGACGCCCGCGACATGGTGTTCGCGTCCGGTCCAGTCGGCCGGCAGCGTCCAGCTCGCGCTCACCCACTGGCCGCCGCCGTGGATGAAGAACTCCAGGTTCCCGTTCGTCTGCTTCAGGGCGTACTGGGTGTCGCCCTTGGCGAGGATCGGCTGGTGGCCGCCGGTCACGTGCGGGGTGACCCAGGCCTCCACGGTGAGGGAGCCGGTGAGGTCCAGGCCCGGGTCGCGGGCGAAGACGGTGCCGCCCGAGAGGCCCTCGGCGCGGGTGAAGGTGCCGCCGGCGGCCTGGATCTCGCCCTGGAGCGCGGCGGGCCCGGCCTCGGTGAACCGCTTGCGGGTCGGTGTGGGCCAGGCGAGGGCCTGGTCGACGAAGTCCCAGATCCAGCCGCCCTGGAGGACGTCGTGGCGGCGCACGACGTCCCAGTACTTCTTGAAGTTGCCGTTGGAGTTCCCCATGCCGTGCGAGTACTCGATCATCACGTACGGCCGGGTGTCGGTGGTGTCCTTCGCGCGGGCCTCGACGCGGGAGGGGCTGTCGTACATCTCGGAGCGGATGTCGCTCACGCCCGGGCGGTCGTCGCCCTCGTACTGGATGACGCGGGTGGTGTCGTAGGACCGGATCCAGTCGTACATGGCGTGGAAGGTGCTGCCGCTGCCCGCCTCGTTGCCGAGCGACCAGATGACCACCGAGGCGTGGTTCTTGTCGCGGTGGACCATGTTCCGGGCGCGGTCCACGCAGGCCGCGGTCCAGTCGGCGTGGTCGCCGGGGTACTCGCCGCGGATGCCGTGGGTCTCCAGGTTGGTCTCGTCGACGAGGTACAGGCCGTACTCGTCGGCGAGTTCGAGCCACTGCGGGTTGTTGGGGTAGTGCGAGGTGCGGACGCTGTTGATGTTGAGGCGCTTGATGATCCGGATGTCCTCGACCATGTCCGCGCGGGTGAGGGCGGAGCCGCGGACCGGGTGCATCTCGTGGCGGTTGGTGCCGCGGAAGGACACCGGCCGGCCGTTGATGCGCATCAGGCCGTCCCGGAGCGCGAACTCGCGCAGGCCCACCCGGTGGGAGAGGGTCTCGATCACCTTCCCCGCCGGGTCGCGCAGCCGGAGCACCGCCGTGTAGAGGTCGGGGTGTTCGGCCGACCACAGCCGCGGGCGGGGTACGGCCCTCTCGGCCTCGACGGTGGCCTCCTCGCCGGAGCCGAGCGCGACGGTCCGCACCAGGGGCCGGGACCACACCGGGTGCCCGCTCGGGTCGTACAGCTGGGTCTCGACGGAGTAGCGTCCGGCGCCCTTCCCGCCGTAGTCCCGCACATGGGCGGTGACCGCCAGGGCGGCCGTCCGGTAGTCGTCGCCGAGCGGGGTGTCGAGGCGGAAGTCGCGCAGGTGCACGGCGGGGGTGGAGTACAGGTAGACCGAGCGGAAGATGCCGCTCAGCCGGATCATGTCCTGGTCCTCCAGCCAGTCGCCGTCGGAGTAGCGGTAGACCTCGACCGCTATCTGGTTGGTGCCGGCCTTGAGGTGCTCGGTGATGTCGTACTCGGCGGGGTCGTAGGAGTCCTCGTGGTAGCCGACCAGCGTGCCGTTGATCCACACGTAGTGGGCGGACTTGACGCCCTCGAAGTGCAGGAAGGTCCGCCGGCCCGACCAGTCGCGCGGGACGGTGAAGGTGCGGCGGTACTGCCCGACGGGGTTGCGGCGGGTGGGGGCGGCGGGGGGCTGCGCCTCCTCGCCGAGCCCGTTGGGGCCCCACCAGGGGTAGGTGATGTTGATGTAGATGGGGCGGTCGTAGCCGTGCAGTTGCCAGGCGGAGGGGACCGGGATGGTGTCCCAGTCGCTGTCGTCGACGTCGGTGCGGTGGAAGTCGGGGTCGCGGTCGTCGGGACGGTCGGCGTAGGCGAACTTCCAGGTGCCGTCCAGGCTGAGCCGGTACGGCGAGCGGGTGCGGTCGGCGGCCAGGGCCTGTCCGACGTCGGCGTACGGCATGAGCGTGGTGTGCGGCGGCTCGGAGCCCAGGCGGAAGACGGCGATGTTGCCGTTCCACTCCGGGGTGGCGGTCGGCTCGTCGGCCGCGTGGGCGGCGGTGGGCGAGCCGGGCAGGGCGAGCGCGCCGAGGACGGCGGCCCCGCCCTCCAGCAGTCGGCGGCGGCTGACGGGGATCACGGGAAAGTGCGGCATGACCGTGGCCTTCCTCGGAACGACAGTGCGTGGGGCGCTGTGTGAGTGTGCGTCAGTTCCTGTGGGGTGCTGTTGGGAAACCGAACGCACACTAGGTTGTCGATCCGAGTGGGGGCAATGATGTTGTCGGTCTTTGTGTGAATCTGCGGGGTTGACGTGCCGCGTGGGGATGTCCTATGCCACCGCCTCGACCTCCGCGACGTCGCCGGGCCGCTCCTCGAACTGGGTCCGGTACAGCTCGGCGTAGCGGCCGGCTGCCGCCAACAGCTCCTCGTGCGTGCCCCGTTCGACGATCTGCCCGGCCTCGACCACCAGGATCTGGTCGGCGGCCCGGACCGTGGACAGCCGGTGGGCGATCACCACGGCGGTGCGGCCTTCGAGGGCCTCGGTGAGCGCCTCCTGGACGGCCGCCTCCGAGGTGTTGTCGAGATGGGCGGTGGCCTCGTCGAGGATGACCACGCGCTGACGGGCCAGCAGCAGCCGGGCGATGGTCATGCGCTGGCGTTCACCGCCGGAGAGCCGGTAGCCGCGCTCGCCGACGACCGTGTCGAGGCCGTCGGGCAGGGAGTCGACCAGGGCTTCGAGGCGGGAGCGGCGCAGGGCGTCCCTGAGTTCGGCCTCGGTCGCCTCGGGGCGGGCCAGCAGCAGGTTGGCGCGGACGGTGTCGTGGAAGAGGTGGCCGTCCTGGGTGACCATGCCCACGGTGGCGCGCAGCGACCGGGCGGTCAGGTCACGGACGTCGGTGCCGCCGACGCGCACGGCGCCCTCGTCGACGTCGTACAGGCGCGGGAGCAGTGCGGCGATGGTCGACTTGCCGGCGCCGGAGGAGCCGACGAGCGCGACGGTCCGGCCCGGTTCCGCACGGAAGGAGATGCCCTTGAGGACCTCGTCGCCGCCCCGGGTGTCCAGGGCCGCGACCTCCTCCAGGGAGGCGAGGGAGACCTTGTCGGCGGCCGGGTAGCCGAAGCGGACGTTGTCGAACTCCACCGCGACCGGACCCTCGGGCAGCTCGCGCGCGTCCGGCTTCTCCTCGATCAGGGGCCTGAGGTCGAGCACCTCGAAGACCCGCTCGAAGCTGACCAGGGCGCTCATCACCTCGACGCGGGCGCCGGCGAGGGAGGTGAGCGGGGCGTAGAGCCGGGTCAGGAGCAGGGCGAGGGAGACGACCGCGCCGGGCTCCAGGGTGCCGCGCAGCGCGAACCAGCCGCCGAGGCCGTAGACCAGGGCCAGCGCGAGGGCGGAGACCAGGGTGAGGGCGGTGATGAACACCGACTGGGCGGTGGCCGTGCGCACGCCGATGTCGGCGACCCGGCGGGCGCGGGCCGCGAACTCCTCGGACTCCTGCTCGGGGCGGCCGAACAACTTGACCAGCGTGGCGCCGGGCGCCGAGAAGCGCTCGGTCATCCGGGTGCGCATCGCCGCGTTGAGCGCGGCGGCCTCCCGCTGCATCCGGGCCATGCGGGTGCCCATGCGGCGGGCCGGGATCACGAACACCGGGAGCAGGACCAGCGCGAGGAGCGTGATCTGCCAGGAGAGGGTGAGCATCACGGCGAGGGTGAGCAGCAGGGTGACCAGGTTGCTGACGACTCCGGAGAGGGTGTTGCTGAACGCCCTCTGGGCGCCGATGACGTCGTTGTTGAGTCGGGAGACGAGCGCTCCCGTACGTGTGCGTGTGAAGAACGCGACCGGCATGCGCTGCACATGATCGAAGACAGCCGTCCGCAGATCGAGGATGAGCCCTTCCCCGAGCGTCGCCGACAGCCGTCGTCCGAGGATGCCCAGGGCCGCCTCGGCCACCGCGATGAGCGCGATGAGCAGGGCGAGGCGTACGACGGTGCCCTCGTCGTCGCCCGTCACGATCGCGTCCACCACGTGTCCGGCGAGGACCGGGGTGGCGACGGCGAGCAGCGCGGTCGCCACCCCGAGCGCCACGAACTTCGCGATGCGGGCGCGGTGCGGCCGGGCGAAGGCGCCGATGCGGCGCAGTGTCGCGCGGGCGAGGGGGCGGGTCTCCTGCTCGGCGCGCATCACGCTCTGCAGCTGTGTCCAGGCTGTGGTTTCCATGCTCATGGGAGCGAACGTAGGACCTCAAGCGTTGTTGAGGTCAACACTCCGTGGATGTCCCCCCGCTCGAAGGAACCGATGACCGTACGCAATGCTCCCGCCGCCCTGCCGCAACCCGACGTTGGCGCGGCGCGGAAAACCTCTTCGGACGTGAGCCCCCGCCGCGTTCCCGCCCGCAGGATCCGGCAGATCCTGTGCCTGCTGCCGCTGCTGCTCGTCACGGTCGTGGCCGTGGAGCACCGCTCGGTCCTGGCCGCGGGCTTTCGTCATCTGCGCTCGGCCGAGTGGCCGTGGCTGCTGGTCGCGGTCTGCGCGACCTGTCTGACCTGGGTGGCGGCCGCCTGCACCCGGCAGGGCGCGGTGGTCGAGGGGCTGCCCAAAGGGCGGTTGCTGGCCACCCAGTTCGCCGCCGGCGCGGCCAACCACCTGCTGCCGACCGGTCTCGGCGCGAGCGCGGTCAACCTCCGTTTCATGACGGTGTGCGGACTGCCGCTGGCCCGCTCCTCGGCGGCGCTGGCGCTGTACCTGCTGGCGGAGTCGATCGGCCGGCTGGGGCTGCTGGCCGCGTTGCTCGTCGCGTTCCCCGACGCGCTGAGCCTCGGTCCCCTCCTCCCCGAGGGCGCGGTCTCCGCGCTGCTGCCCGCCCTCGGTCTGGTGCTGCTCGGGGCGGCGGCCGTCCTCGTCCTCGTCCGGCGGGTGCGCACCACTGTGGCCTCGTTCCTGCGCACCGCGCTGGCCGAGGCACGCGAGGTGCACTCCCGGCCCGCGCGGGCGTTCGCCCTGTGGGGCGGCGCGCTCGCCTTCCCCGCGTTGCAGGCGTCCGGACTGGCCGCCGTGGGGCAGGCGTTGGGGCTGGCCGTGCCGCCGCCGCACATGGCGGTGGCGTATCTCGCGGCGACGGTCGCGGTCGCGCTGGTGCCCACGCCGGGCGGGATCGGTTCGGTGGAGGCGGCGCTGGTCGTGGCGCTGGTGGCGGCGGGCGGTCCGGCGGCGGTCGCCACCGCCGTGGTGCTCGCCTACCGGATCATCACGGTGTGGCTTCCGCTGCTGCCGGGGGCGTTGACGCTCGGGGCCCTGGTGCGGATGAAGGTCATCTGACCCCGTGCGCCCGGGAACCGGTCCGGCACGGGTCGTTCAGGAACCGCTCGACGGCGGCGGCCACCCGCGCGCCGGCACGGGCGGCCTCGTGGGCGCCCTGCCCGGGGTGCAGCAGCCCGCCGGCGGCGAACACCCCGGGCCGTGAGGTCTCGGGGGCGAGGGTCAGGCCGCCGCGCCGCGCCAGCTCGTGCTCGGGCACGAAGTCGCCGGTGAACACGACGGTGTCGCAGGCGAGGACGGTCGTACGCCCGTCCCGGTGGCGGACGCGGACGCCGGACAGCCGTCCGTGGCCGAGGAGTTCGGTGACGGCGGTCCCGGTGAGCAGGGGAAGGCGCCCGCGCAGTCGGGCGTCCGCCGCGCGGATCCGCGCGACCCGGGCCCGGTCCGCCTCGGTGACCAGGGCGACGACCTCGGCCCCGGCGGCCCGTACGGTGTCGGCGGCCGCGTAGGAGACGGGCTCCGCTCCGACGATCACCGCCCGGGTGCCGATCCGCTGCCGGTACAGGTGCACGGCCTGCTGGAGCTCGCCGGTGGTGTAGACGCCGGCCGGCCGGGTGCCCGGCACCAGGCGTGCGGCACGGGGGCGTTCGCGGGCGCCGGTGGCGAGGACCACCGCCCGTGCCGTGAGGGTCTCGGGGCCGTCGGGGCCGACCGTGGCCAGGGCGCGGGGGCCCGTCCAGTCCAGGGCGGTCACTCCGGTCCGTACGACCGCGCCGGTGCGCGCGGCGGCGTCGGTGAGCAGCCGTGCGTACGCGGGGCCGGTCAGCGGGTGCAGCCAGGTGCCGAAGCCACCGTGGGCGCAGTGCCGTGGCACTCCCCCGGCCTGCCGCTCCCGGTCCAGCACCTCGACCCGGCCGGCCCCGGCGACGGCTAGGCGGGCGGCGGCCGCGAGTCCCGCGGGCCCGGCGCCGACGACGAGCACGTCGACCTCACGGGTCATGGGCCCGCCTCCTCGCGCGTGCTGGTCGGCCTCCTCGCGCCTCATCGGCCCGCCTCCTCGCGGCGGCTCGGCTCGGTGCGGGGTCCCGCGCGCGCGAACAGCTCCCGGACCGCGGCGCCGCAGTGGAAGCCCTGGCAGCGACCCGCCCGGGCGCGGGTGCGGCGGCGCAGTCCGTCGAGGCTGCCCGGCGGGACGGTGCTGGTGAGAGCGTCGCGGATCTCGCCTCGGGAGACGCGTTCGCAGTGGCAGACCAGGGTGCCGTACTCCGGGTCGGCGGCGATGAGGTCGGGGCGCTGGTAGGGGCGCGGGAAGGCCTCGCCGAGGGTGGGCATGCGGACCGGGTCCAGGTCGCGGGAGGGGCCCAACTCCAGCCCGTGGTCCGCCAGTTGGGCCGTGACGTGGGCGGCGATGGCGAGCGAGGCCGTGAGTCCCGTGGAGCGGATGCCGCCCACGGTGGCGTAGGACCGCTCGGGGTGGACGCGAATGCGGTAGTCGTCGTGCTCGGTGGCGGCGCGCAGCCCGGCGTAGACGGCCGTGACCTCCTCGTCGAGCAGCGCGGGCAGGATGCGGCGGCCCTTCTCCCGCAGCAGGGACAGGCCTTCGGCGGTGGACTGCGTGGCGTGCCGATCGTCGAGGTCCTCGGCGGTGGGGCCGAGCAGGACGTTGCCGAAGACGGTGGGGGCCACCAGGACGCCCTTGCCGAGCGCGGTCGGGACGGGCAGCAGGATGTGCCGGACCAGGGACCGGGCGAACGTGTCGAAGACGATGAGCTGGCCGCGACGCGGGGTGACGGTGAAGTCGGCGTGACCGACCCGCCGGTCGAGGACGTCGGCGTGGAGACCGGTGGCGTTGATCACCCAACGGGCGTGCAGGGTTCCGCGGCTGGTGCCCGAAAGTTTTTGTTCGACACGGCAGTTGAGGTGCAGGTCCACACCGTGCCGGACCGCCTGGGTCGCGTACGCCAGAGTCGTCGTCCAGGGGTCGATGACACTCTCGCCGGGGACCTCCAGGGCGCCGAGCGCACCGGGGCCCAAGTGCGGCTCCCGTGCGTACAGTTCGGCCTTCCCGAGCAGCCGGGTGTCGTGGTGGTCGTTGCGTTCCGCCTTCCGCGCGAGGCCGGGCAGGGCGGCGAGCTGTTCCTCGTCCCAGGCGACCAGGAGGGCGCCGACGCGTTCGACGGCGATGCCGGACTCGGCGGCGAACGAGGTGAGCCGGCCGTACCCCTCGCGGACGAGGCGGCCCTCCAGCGAGCCGGGCAGGGCGTCGAAACCGGTGTGCAGGATGGCGGTGTTGGCCTTCGAGGTGCCCTGGCCGACGTCGTCCTGCGCCTCGACGAGGGCGACCCGCAGCCGCGGGTACCGGGCGAGTTCACGGGCGATCCCGCAGCCGACGACCCCGGCGCCGACGACCGCCACGTCGTACCGCGTGTCCGGCAGGGGGCCGTGCGTGGTGACCGTCATGCGGGGGCCCGGTCGAGCAGGGCGGTCACTTCGGCACGGAAGGCGCCCCGGCGTTCGGCGGCCTGGTCGGCGGTGATCCGCGGTTCGTACACGGCGGCGGGCTTCCGGTCGGGCATCGCGTCGGCGAGCGTGAGTGCGGGGTCGGCGCCGAGCCGGGCCAGCGCGCCGACGCCGAGCGCGGTGGCGTCGGGCAGGGCGGAGACCTCGACGGGGCGTTGGAGCAGGTCGGCCTGGGTCTGAAGGAGCAGGGCGGAGCGGGTCAGGCCGCCGTCCACGCGCAGCGTCTCCAAGGGCGCCCCCAGGTCGGCACCGGCGGCGTCGGCGAGTTCGGCGACCTGGGCGGCGATGCCCTCGCACAGGGCGCGCACCAGATGGCCGGCGCCGGTGTCGAGGCCGAGCCCGGTGAGCGAGCCCCTCAGGTCCCCGCGCCACCAGGGGGCGCCGAGTCCGGCCAGTGCGGGGACGAAGGTGACGCCGCCGCTGTCCGGCACGGTGGCGCCCACCGCGTCGAGGTCGGCGGCGCCCCTGATCACGCCGAGGTCGGTGAGCCAGCGCACGGCGGAGGCGGCGGTGTACACCTGCCCGTCGAGGCAGTAACGGGCGTGCCCGGCGAGCCGCCAGGCCACACAGCTGACCAGTCCGGAGTCTCCCCGGCTCGGAGTGTCGCCGGTGGGGGCGAGCAGGAACGCCCCGGTGCCGTAGGTGCACTTGGCGTCGCCGGGCGCGGTGACGCGCTGGGCGATGAGGGCGGCCTGCTGGTCGACGGCGAGACCGGTGAGCGGGATCTCCGGCCCGAACTCCTTGGTGGTGCCGATGCGTTCGGCGTTGTCGACGACCGTCGGAAGCCGTTCGTCGGCGAGTCCGTACAGGTCCAGGGCGCGGGGCGACCAGCGGGCGCGGTCGAGGTCGAGGAGCTGGGTGCGGCCGGCGGTGGCCGCGTCGGTGACGAGGGCGCCGGTGAGGCGGTGGACGAGCCAGGCGTCGGTGGTGGTGACGAGACCCTCACGGGTGCGGTGGCAGCGTATCCAGGCCATTTTCGGCGCGGCGAAGTACGGGTCCAGGGGGAGGCCAGTGAGGTCGCGCAACTCGTCGGCGTGCGGGGCGAGTTCCTCGCAGACGGACTCCGCGCGGCGGTCCTGCCAGACGAGGGCCTCGGTGAGCGGGCGGCCGGTGTCCGGGTTCCAGGCGAGCACGGTCTCGCCCTGGTTGGCCAGGCCCAGCGCCACGACGGGCTCACGGGCCTCGGCGAGGGCACGGTGACCGGCGTCCAGAACCGAGGTGTACAGCTCCTCGGGATCGACGTCGACCAGGCCGCCGGGCAGATGGCGCGGGCGCACCTCGGCGAAGCCGCTGCCGATGACACCGCGTTCGGGGCAGACGACGAGGGCCTTGGTGCCGGATGTGCCCTGGTCGACGGCGAGCACCGGACCTGTCATCGAGCCCCTCCCCAAGGACGGCTCGCCGGGGCGTTGCTCGGACGCTCGCAGCGGCCCCCGGCGATCACAGGGCGCCAGCCTGCCGCCGTCCGCCACCTGCCGTCAAGCGCGACTCGTGCAGGTCAACTCGGTGAGGGCGCAAAGGAGTTCGAAAAGATCGGGAAACCGCCGAAGAGGCGGAACCTCCGCCTCTATAGTGACCGCCGCGACCGAATCGAGCTTCTCGACCGCCGCCCAGAGGAGGGCTGTTGTTACTCCACCCTGCCGTCAGGACCCACCCGCTGCCCGGGGCCGGCGACTGATGGCCAGAGACGGAGCACGACCCGCCTACGACCCCGCGGGACACGACACCGCACTGCGCGCCACCCTCCAGGAGTTACGCACCGGACGCTGGATGTCGATGCGCCGGCTGCTCGCCGACACCACGGCCTGGTGGCAGTGGACCCAGCGCACCCAGGTCCTCGCCACCGCCGCGGCCGGCACCGACGTGGTGCGCGCCTGGCTCGACGAGGAGCCGCACAGCGTCCCGGCCGCCGTGATGCACGCGCGGGTCGCCGTGGAACGGGCCCTGCGGGCGCACCGGGAGGACCACTTACGCACCCTCGACCTGTGGCGGGAGGCCTGGCAGGCGAGCCACGCGGCGACCCGGGCCTCCCCCGACGACCCCGTCCCGTGGGTGTGCCTGCTGGCGCTGGCCCGCCTCGACCGCGAGCGGCAGCGGGCCGAGCACCGGGTGCCGCCGCCCGGGCCGATGCTGCCGCCGGGCCCGTGGGGACTGCTCGCCGAGGCCGACAAGCGCGACCCGTACAACCGCGAGGCCCACCACCGGATGCTCCAGTTCCTCTCCGAGCACGGCACCTCGGGACGGCTGGCGGAGGCCGCCGGCTACGCGCACTGGGCCGCCGACACCGCTCCCCCGGGCTCCGCCCTCCACGTCCTGCCGCTGTACGTCCGGGTCGAGCGCTACCGGCGCTCCGGCGGCCGTGACGCCGCCCTCGACCTGCACTGGGTCGCCGAGGACGCCACCCGCGAGGCGCGTCGCGCGCTGTACGCCTGGTTCGAGCAGACCTTCGCCGCCGAGCGGTCCCCGCTGGACCTCAACCATCTCGCCCACGCCCTGTGGGGCGCCCTCCAGTTCACCGACGCGGACCGGGTGTTCGAGGCGCTCGGCCCGTACTGGACGCCTCTTCCTTGGGCGTACCGCACCCCCGATCAGGGCGACACCGCCCAGGCCGTGGAGATCTTCCTCCAGGCCCGGGCGCGCTGCCGCGCCGCGTGAGAGTCCCCCCGTCCCGGAGGTTCACCATGTCCCGCACCACCGACGGCCACCCCGCGCACGACGAGGAGCGGCGCCTGCGCGAACTGGGCTACCGCCCGGTCCTCGCCCGCCGCATGGGCGGCTTCGGCAACTTCGCGATCAGCTTCTCGGTGATCTCGATCCTGTCCGGCTGCATGACCCTGTACGGCTTCGGCCTGGGCACCGGCGGCCCCGCGGTGATGCTGTGGGGCTGGGCCGGCGTCGGCCTGTTCGTCCTGTGCGTGGGCCTGGCGCTCGCCGAGGTCACCAGCGCCTATCCGACGTCCGGCGCGCTGTACTACATGGCCGACCGGCTCGGCGGCCGGCGCTGGGGCTGGTACACGGGCTGGCTGAACCTGCTCGGCCTGCTGGGCGCCATCGCCGGCATCGACTACGGCGCGGCGCTGTTCGCGGGCGCGTTCGCCAACCTCCAGTGGGGGTTCGAGCCGACGCCGGAGAAGACGATGCTGATCTTCGTGGCGATCCTGCTGCTGCACGCCGTCCTGAACCTCTTCGGGGTGCGTCTGGTCAGCGTGTTGAACTCGATCAGCGTGTGGTGGCACCTGGCCGGCGTCGCGCTCATCGTCGGCGCGCTGGCGATCGTCCCCGACCACCACCAGTCCCCGTCCTTCGTCTTCACCGAGTTCGTCAACGACACCGGCTGGTCCAACTCGCTGTACGTGGCGGCCATCGGTCTGCTGCTCGCCCAGTACACCTTCTCCGGCTACGACGCCTCCGCCCACCTGTCCGAGGAGACCTCCAACGCCTCGGTGTCGGCGGCGAAGGGCATCGTCCGCTCCATCTGGGTCTCCTGGACAGCCGGTTTCGTGCTCCTCGCCGGTCTGACCTTCGCCATCCAGGACTACGACGCCACCCGGGCCACCGACACCGGGGTGCCGCCCGCGCAGATCCTGCTGGACGGCCTCGGCACGGACGGGGCGAGCGCGCTGCTCGTCGTGGTGATCGTCGCCCAGCTGTTCTGCGGCAACGCCGAGGTGGCCGCCGCCAGCCGCATGGTGTTCGCGTTCAGCCGGGACGGGGCGCTGCCCGGCTCGGCCCTGTGGCGCAAGGTCAGCGTCCGCACCCAGACCCCGGTCGCCGCCGTGTGGCTGTCGGTGGCGGTGGCCTGCCTGCTCGCCCTGCCGTCCCTGTACTCGGCGACGGCGTACGCCGCGGTCACCGCGATCAATGTCATCGGCATCACCCCCGCCTACGCCATCCCGATCCTGTTGCGGTTGCGCGCGGGCGACCGTTTCCAGCCGGGTCCGTGGAGCCTGGGCCGGTGGAGCAGGCCGATCGGCTGGATCGCGGTCGTGTGGGTGGCGTTCGTCACGGTGCTGTTCTGTCTGCCGCAGGTGTCGCCGGTGACGGTCGCCACGATGAACTACGCCTCCGTCGCCCTCGCCGTCGTCCTGGTCCTGGCCACGGTGTGGTGGTACGCCGCCCGCCGCTCGTACGGGACCCCCACCGCGGCGGCCTACGGCTCCGACCGTGACCAGGCGGAGCTCGCCGAGGGAATCGTCTGAGAAGGGGCGTCGGCGTCCGGGCCGTCTACGAACTCCCGTGCCGGATACGGCAGGATGAGCGGTCGCGTCGGCTGCGGCCCAGCCAGGTCCGACGCGCACGATCGTCCAGCAATGTCGAACAGGTGGCAATGTGACTGCATTTCAACGGGATCTCACCATGGACGACCTGGTCGTCCCCGGAATCGCCGTGGTCGCGGGCCTGGTTGCCGCATTCCTGCTGCGCATCCTGCTCAAGTGGCTGGGCAAGCACGCCGATCGCACCAAGTGGGGCGGTGACGACGTCATCGTGGCCGCGCTGCGGACGGTGGTGCCCGCGGCGGCGATCGCGGGCGGCGTCGCCGTCGCCGCGGCGGCACTGCCGCTGACGAAGACGACCCAGCGCACCACCAACCAGGTCCTGACCGTGCTGCTGATCTTCGTGGTCACGGTGGCGGCGGCCCGGCTGGTGGCGAGCCTGATGCGGTCGGTCACCCAGTCGCGCCCCGGCGTCGCCGGCTCGGCCACCATCTTCGTGAACATCACGCGCGTGCTGGTCCTGGCGATCGGCTTCCTGGTCGTGCTCCAGACCCTGGGCGTCTCCATAGCGCCGATGCTCACCGCCCTGGGCGTCGGTGGCCTGGCGGTCGCGCTCGCCCTCCAGGACACCCTCGCCAACCTCTTCGCGGGCATCCACATCCTCGCCTCCCGGACCGTCCAGCCCGGCGACTACATCCGGCTGAGCAGCGGCGAGGAGGGCTATGTCGAGGACATCAACTGGCGTCAGACGACCGTGCGCGCCCTCTCCAACAACCTGGTCGTGATCCCCAACGGGGAGCTCGCGAAGTCGAACATGACCAACTTCATGCGCCCCGAGCAGCAGTTGACGATCCTGGTCCAGGTCGGCGTCGCCTACGACAGCGACCTGGAGCACGTCGAGCGGGTGACCATCGAGGTCGTCGCCGAGGTCATGACGGAGATCACCGGCGCCGTTCCCGACCACGAGCCGCTGGTCCGCTTCCACACCTTCGGCGACTCCCGGATCGGCTTCACCGTCATCCTGGGCGTCGGTGAGTTCAGCGACCAGTTCCGCATCAAGCACGAGTTCATCAAGCGGCTGCACAAGCGCTACCGCGCGGAGGGCATCCGCATCCCCGCGCCGACGCGCACGGTGGCGCTCCAGCAGGGTGCCGTGGTGATCCCGCAGCAGCGGGGTGCGGAGTTCGACGCGGGCGAGATGTCCCCCGCGCGCGTGGACTGACCGCTCACCGGCCCTGCGGGGGGGCTCCGGGCCGGGCGGGCGGGTGCGCGGGGCCGCGGGTGCCGGGGGCGCCGTGGTGCCGGTCAGGCGGCGGGGCCCGTCGCCCTGGTGCGATGCCTCATGGTCCGCTTTCGTTCGGGCGGCCGACCGGCCGGGTCCGGCCGGTCGGCCGACGTGTGATCACCATCCATGACCGCAAGATCACATGCCTCGAACAGATAAGCGGATGCGCGGGTTCTCGGACAGCGTGCGCGGACCGCTGTCGAGCCTCGGACGGACAGGAGATATCTTGATGTCGAGCAATGTTGCAGACGTGGAGCGGAGCACCCGGTGACTGACTCGACCATCATCTATACGCACACTGACGAGGCCCCGGCCCTGGCGACGTATTCCTTCCTGCCGGTGGTCCAGGCGTACGCCTCGCAGGCGGGTGTCGCCGTGGAGACGCGGGACATCTCGCTGGCCGGCCGCATCATCGCGGTGTTCCCGGAGTACCTGACCGAGGACCAGCGCATCCCGGACGCCCTGCACGAGCTGGGCGAGCTGGCGAAGACGCCCGAGGCCAACATCATCAAGCTGCCGAACATCTCGGCGTCGATCCCCCAGCTCAAGGCCGCCGTCGCCGAGCTGCAGAGCCAGGGCTACGCGCTGCCGAACTACCCGGACGACCCCAAGACCGACGAGGAGCGGGACATCCAGGCCCGCTACGACAAGGTCAAGGGCTCCGCGGTCAACCCGGTCCTGCGTGAGGGCAACTCCGACCGCCGTGCCCCCGCCTCGGTCAAGAACTACGCCAAGACCCACCCGCACCGCATGGGCGCCTGGTCGTCGGACTCCAAGACCAGCGTCGCCACCATGGGGCAGAACGACTTCCGCTCCACCGAGAAGTCCGTCGTGATCTCCGAGGCCGGCGCGCTGCGGATCGAACTGGTCGCCGAGGACGGCACCACCACGGTCCTGCGCGAGTCGGTACCCGTCCTCGAGGGCGAGGTCGTCGACGCGTCCGTGCTGCACGTGGCCCAGCTGCGGGAGTTCCTCACCGCGCAGATCGCCGAGGCCAAGGCGCAGGGCGTGCTGTTCTCCGTGCACCTGAAGGCCACGATGATGAAGGTCTCCGACCCGATCATCTTCGGCCACGTGGTGCGCGCGTTCTTCCCGAAGACCTTCGAGCGCCACGGTGCGGCGCTCGCCGCGGCCGGCCTGACCCCGAACGACGGTCTGGGCGGCATCTACAAGGGCCTGGAGTCCCTGGAGAACGGCGCCGAGATCAAGGCCTCCTTCGACGCCGAGCTCGCCGAGGGCCCCGCCCTGGCGATGGTCGACTCCGACAAGGGCATCACCAACCTGCACGTGCCGTCGGACGTCATCGTCGACGCCTCGATGCCGGCCATGATCCGCACCTCCGGCCACATGTGGGGCCCGGACGGCCAGGAGACCGACACCCTCGCGGTGCTGCCGGACTCCTCGTACGCCGGTGTCTACCAGGCCGTGATCGACGACTGCCGCGCCAACGGCGCCTACGACCCGTCGACCATGGGCTCGGTCCCGAACGTCGGCCTCATGGCGCAGAAGGCCGAGGAGTACGGCTCCCACGACAAGACCTTCGAGATCAAGGCGGCCGGCACGGTCCGCCTGGTCGACCAGGCCGGCAACGTCCTCATCGAGCAGCCGGTCGCCGAGGGCGACATCTTCCGCGCCTGCCAGACCAAGGACGCCCCGATCCGCGACTGGGTCAAGCTGGCCGTCACCCGCGCCCGCGCCACCGGCGACCCGGCCGTGTTCTGGCTGGACGAGACCCGCGCGCACGACGCCAACCTGATCGCCAAGGTCAACGCGTACCTGCCGGAGCACGACACCGAGGGTCTGGACATCCGCATCCTCGCCCCGGTCGAGGCGACGAAGCTGTCCGTGGAGCGCATCCGCCGCGGCGAGAACACGATCTCGGTGACCGGCAACGTCCTGCGTGACTACCTCACCGACCTCTTCCCCATCCTGGAGCTGGGCACCAGCGCCAAGATGCTGTCGGTCGTCCCGCTGATGGCGGGCGGCGGCCTGTTCGAGACGGGCGCCGGCGGCTCCGCGCCGAAGCACGTCCAGCAGCTGGTCAAGGAGAACTACCTGCGCTGGGACTCCCTCGGTGAGTTCTTCGCGCTGGTGCCGTCCCTGGAGCAGTGCGCGACGGCCACCGGCAACCCCAAGGCCAAGGTCCTCGCCGACACCCTCGACCGCGCCACGGCGACCTTCCTCAACGAGGACAAGTCCCCGACCCGTCGCGTCGGCGGCATCGACAACCGCGGCAGCCACTTCTACCTGTCCCTGTACTGGGCGCAGGAGTTGGCGTCGCAGACCGACGACGCGGACCTCGCCAAGGCCTTCGCGCCGCTCGCCGAGACCCTCGCCGCGAACGAGCAGAAGATCATCGACGAGCTGGGCGCCGTCCAGGGCAACCCGGCCGACATCGGCGGCTACTACCAGCCCGACCCGGCCAAGGCCGCGAAGATCATGCGTCCCTCGACCACGTGGAACGAGGCGCTGGCGTCCCTGAGCTGACGCACCCCCGCACGCGACTCCGCCCCGGTCGGCACCTGCCCGGCCGGGGCGGCGCCGTTCCCGGCAGGCCCGAGCGGCTCCCGCACGGCGGCTCCTGAAGGACCGCCCGCCCGGCCGGCCGCCCCTCGGGTGCGTGCATGCTGTGATCATGCAGCACGCCACCGACCACGCCCCGGGAGCCGCCGTATGACGCCGTCCTTCGAGGTCCTGCCCGGCGCCGCCGCCTCCCCGGTGATCCTCCACGTGCCGCACTCGGCCCGGGAGATACCGGCCGACGTGCGGGCGAGCATCCTGCTCGACGACACGGCGCTGGAGCGGGAGTCGGACCACATCGTCGACGCGCACACCTCCGAACTCGCCGAGGCGGCGGCCGGCAGGGCGGAGGTCGTGCCGTGGCGGTTCGTGAACCGGCTGTCCCGGCTGGTCGTCGACCCCGAGCGGTTTCCGGACGAGCGGGAGGAGATGCTCGCGGTCGGGATGGGAGCCGTGTACACGCGGACCACGCACGGCGAGGTGCTGCGGGCCGCGGACACCGACCCGGAGCCGCTCCTCGCGCGGTTCTTCCGGCCGTACGCCGACGCCATGACCCGGGCCGTGGCCGACCGGCTCGCCGCCGTCGGACGGGCCGTGATCATCGACGTGCACTCGTATCCCAGCCGGCCGCTGCCCTACGAGCTGCACGGCGACGGCCCGCGGCCGCCCGTCTGCCTCGGCACCGACGCCTTCCACACCCCGCCCGCGCTGCTCGCCGGCGCCCGGGAGGCGTTCGGGCGGACCGGGGTGGACAGCCCGTTCAGCGGGACGTACGTGCCCCTGGAGTTTTACGGACGGGACCCCCGGGTCGCCGCGCTGATGGTGGAGATCCGCCGGGACACCTATATGAGCGAGCCGGGCGGGCCCGCCGGGCCGGGGCTGGCGCGGCTCGCCACGGCGCTCGCGGCGCTCGTCGACGCCGTCTCCCGCTGACCTCCGGCTGGAGCACTCCCGCGCGACACAGGCCCGCGCCGCGGCGAGGGTGGGTGGCATGACCGAGGAAACCACCACGCTCACCGGCCCGCCGGTACGGGACTGGCCCGCACTCGACCTGGCCGGGACGGAGTTCGACCCCGTTCTCGCCGACCTCATGCGGGAGGGCCCGCTGACCCGTATCCGATTGCCGCACGGCGAGGGCTGGGCGTGGCTGGCGACCCGCCACGAGGACGTCAGGGCGATCACCAACGATCCGCGCTTCAGCCGCACCGCCGGGATGGACCGCCAGGTCACCCGGCTCGCCCCGCACTTCGCCCCCCGCCCCGGCTCCCCCGCCTGGGCCGACCAGCCCGAGCACAACCGGCTGCGCCAGGCGGTGGCCGGCGCGTTCACCGCGAGCGCGATGAAGCGGCTGCGGCCCCGCGCCCAGGAGATCCTCGACCCGCTGGTGGCCGGGGTCGTACGGGACGGGCCGCCCGCCGATCTCGTCGAGCGGATCCTCGAACCCTTCCCCATCGCCCTGATCAGCGAGGTCATGGGGGTGCCCGCCGCCGACCGGGAGCAGGTGCACGCCTGGACGGCGCGGATCGTGTCGACCGAGGGCGGTGCCGAGGCCGCCGCGGAGGCCAAGAAGGGCCTGTTCGGCTGGATCGCCGCGACGGTGCGGGCGCGTGCCGACAGCGAGGGCGACGACGTGTACGCGCTCATCGGCGCCGCGGTGCGGCGGGGTGAGCTCACCGAGGAGGAGGCGGTCGGGCTGGCCGCGCCCCTTCAGATCGGCGGCGAGGCCGTCACCCACAACTGCGGCCAGACGCTGTACCTGTTGCTGACGCGGCCCGAGTTGATGGAGCGGCTGCGCCATCAGCCCGAGTCCCGCGCGAACGCCTTGGACGAGCTGCTGCGCTACATCCCGCACCGCACCGCGGTCGGTCTGGCGCGGATCGCCCTGGAGGACGTCGAGATGTGCGGGCTGCGCATCCGCGCGGGCGATCCGGTGTACGTGTCCTACCTGGCCGCCAACCGCGATCCGGCCGTCTTCCCCGACCCGGACCGCATCGACCTGGACCGGGACCCCAACCCGCACCTGTCCTTCGGCTACGGCCCGCACTACTGCACGGGCGCGATGCTGGCCCGCCTCCAGATCGAGCTCATGGTCGTCACGCTGCTCGACCGGCTGCCGGGACTGCGGCTCGCGGTCCCGGCCGACCAGGTTCCCTGGCGCCGCAGGACGATGATCCGCGGGCCGCGGTCGCTGCTCGTGACCTGGGACTGACTCAGACGGTCAGCCAGTCGGTGACGATCGCCCCCTCGTCGGTCCGCAGCCTCAGCGCGAAGGGTCCGACGGGGGGTTCGTCGTAGCTGAACCGCCCCATGTCGTCGGTGGTCAGGGGGGCGCCCGCCTGCGGGCCGCTGAGCACCTCGATCAGCGCCTGCTGCGGGGGCAGCACCTGCCCGAGCAGTTCCTGCCCGGTCACCTCCACGTCGACGGTGACCTCGCCCGCGCGGAAGGTCAGCATCCGCGGCACGCCGGTGGCTCCCCGCACCGGGATGGCGTCCACCACAGAGTCGAAGGTCAGCTCGGCGATCCGGGCGTCCAGGTCGTGCAACGCGAAGGCCGCCACGGCGAGTTGCCGCAGCCCGCTCGGCACCGGGTCGAGGATCGCGGCGGCCCGGCGGAGCTCCTCCTCCAGCGGTCCGACGTCGAACTCCTCGCCGTCCCGCGCGTCCTCGTCGAAGTCGTCGTTCATGGTGCTCACACCGCCCCCCTCGCTTCCATACGTGCCCGCAGCCGGCGCAGACAGCGCTGGCGCAGCGGTCCGATACTGCCCACGGCGATGCCCAGGGCGGCGGAGACCTCCTGGTAGCTGGGCGGCGGCGAGGCCATCAGGATGCGCAGCAACTGACGGCAGCGATCGCCCAGTTCCTCGAACTCCTGCCACAGCCGGCGGATGCGCTCGCTCTCCACGGCCGCCTCCTCGGAGTCGAGCACCGACTGCTCGGGCGTACGGTCGTCGCTGACCCGGTCGAGCACCTGCGGATCGTCGGTGGGCGTCAGCCGCCTGAGGTTCTTGAGCACCTTCAGGCTCTCGTGGCGCGCGGTGCTCGCGAGCCAGGAGCCGGCCTTCTGCGGTTCCCGGATGCGGCCCAGATGCTGGGCGAAACGGAACCACACCGTCTGGTACACCTCGTGCGCGTCGGCGTCGGAGAGCCGGTGCGCGCGCACGACGGACCACACCAGCGGGCTCAGCCCCTCCACGAGCGCCTTCCAGGCCGCCGCGTCGCCGTCGACGGCGGACTGGACCAACGCGCCGACATCTGCTCGGTCCACGGCCCCACCCCTCGTGTACGGCATGTCATCGTACGCCGTGACGGGGGCGAGTTCGGCCCTCACCGCTGGACAGCCGTGCTCGGGCGCCAGGTCGGCGGGACGAGGGCGGTGACGTGCGCCCCCCGCACCTCCGCGAACTCGGTGTTGTTCGCGATCAGTTGCTGGCGGGCGATGCGCGGGTCGGTCTCCTTGTCGGCGGTCATGAGCGCGGCCACCATGCCGGCCGCGACAGGGGTGGCGAAGGAGGTGCCGCTCCAGTGCGCGAACCCGTCGAACATCACCTGGTCCGGCTTCGAGGAGCTGCCGTCCTCGCTCAATATGCCCGCGTGACGGGGGTGTTGGCAGGTGCACAGGTAGGTGAAGTGGAACCGGCAGGCGTCGTACGTGGAGTGCTGGTAGACGTACGGGATCGGCGCGTCGAAGCCGGTGAGGGTGCTGGTGAGGCGCTCGCCGGGCGCGTAGGCGCTGACCCAGGAGCCGTGGTTGGTGAAGCAGGCGCCGTGGTCGCCGTCGGTGCGCAGGGCGCCGATCGCCAGCACGGAGCCGGCGTACTCGGGCAGGGAGGCGTAGGCGGCGGGCCAGAAGGGCGTGGCGCTGGCGTTGTTGCCGGCGGCGGCGACCAACAGGGTGCGCTGCTGCCGCAGTTCGCGCATGAAGGCGTCGACGCCCAGCAGACCGTCGGTGCGGCCGTTGGAGGTGCCGGCGGACAGGCTGATGATGTCCGGCCAGCCGCCCTCGTCGACGGCGGCGAACAGCGCCTCGCCGAAGTCGGATTCGAGGATGGCACCCGCGTCGTTGAGGGTGTTGCGCACGGTGACGTCGGTGTTGGGCGCGACGGACGCGAGGATCCCGGCGATGAACGTCCCGTGGCCGACGTACTGCATCAGGTTGCCGTGCTCGTCGGTCTCGGTGCCGTGCAGGTCGCCCTGGACGTGGGAGAGCAGCGGGACCAGGGAGTAGTCGTGGGTGAGGCCGTTGTCGATGACCAGGACGTCCACGGCGGTGTCCGCGTCGTGTCCGGCCTCGGCCGGGGCCGGGTTGGTGCCCCGGTTCAGTGGGGCGGGCACCGGCTCGTCACCGGGACAGGAGTTCACGGCGATCGTCACCACGTGGTTGCGGCTGACCAGGCGGCGCCCGGCGCGTCCCTCCGGTTCGCGCATGACCCGCAGGGCGTTGGCGACGGCCCGGTCGGCGCGCCGGTCGCCGTGGCCGGGGTCGCCGACCTGGATGCGGGTGATGCCGGAGCGGTTGGTCTCCGGGCCGGCCCGGCGCACCTCGTCGCCGCTCAGGCCGGTCGCGGCGGTGAAGTGGTCGCGCACGGTGTCCTCGACGAGCCGGGCCTCCTCGCCGTCGCGGGCGAGGACCACCCCCTTCTCGTAGATGAACTCGGCCGAGTCGTCGGGCCCCAGGGCCAGGGCGACATCGGGCATGGAACGCTGGATCTGGTCGAACTGCTCGTGGAATCGCTGTGGTGCCATGGCGTGTCCTCCCACAGGGGCGGCGGTCGTCAGTCAGAGTCGCGGGGCCGTTGATTGATACAGCGCCAAACCTGTGTGGCGCACTACCCGGACGACTACCATCCGTTGAGTGACGGCGAGAAGCGACTCGGTTCTCGAACTGCTGCCCATGGTGTTCGCCGCCCCGAACCAGGCGCTGGCGCGGGCGGAAGAGGTACTCGGCTCCGATCCCTCACCGCTGCACGCCTCCGTCGCCCACCAGGTCATCGGCATCTGGCAGCGGGACTGGGGGGACTTGAGGATCGCGCTGGAGCATCTGCGGCGCGCCCGCGATCTGGCGGCGCGCGCGGAGTCCGCGGACCGGGAGGCCGATGTACTGGCCGCGCTCGGGGTGGCGTTGGTGCACGCGGGGCGCACCCGGCAGGGCCTGGCCGCGCTGGAGCGCGGGGTCGCGATCGGCAGCGGGCACACCCGCGCGCGTGTCCTGTTCCGGCGGGCCTTCGCCTCCTGGGTGCTGGGGCTGCACCGGGAGGCGCTGGAGGACGTGCGCCGGGCGATCCCCGTGCTGCGGCAGGCGGACGACGTGATCTGGACGGCACGCGCGCTGACGCTCCGGGCGACCGTGCATCTGGCGCTCGGGGCGGTGGAGCGGGCGGACGCCGACTTCACGGCCGCGGAGGCGCTGTGGGACACCACCGGCCAGGACCACGACAAGGCGGACGTGGTGGAGAGCCGGGGCCTGGCCGCCTTCCGCTCCGGGGACGTCCCGGTGGCGCTCCGGCTGCTCGACGAGGCCGAGGAGCGGTACGCCAAGCTCGGCACGCCGTCCTTCATGCTCTACATCCGGCGCTGCGAGGTGCTGATGGCCGCCGGGCTCGCCCCGGAGGCGCTGGCGGAGGCGGACGCGGCGATCGGGGTGCTGGACCGCATCGGCGGGCAGTCCACACGCAAGGCGGAGCTGCTGCTGGCCGCGGCGCGGGCGGCCCGGCTCGCGGGCGATCCGCACACCGCGATCGCGCGGGCCGCGCTGGCGGTGCGGCTGTTCGCCGGGCAGCGGCGCCCGTGGTGGGAGACGCACGCCCGGCTGGTGCTGATCGAGGCACGGGTCGCCGCCGGGCGCGCCGCCGGGCGACTGGTCGCGGATGCGGCCGACGTGGCCGAGCGGCTGGCCGCGTTCGGGGCGCCGGCGGCTCCGGAGGCCTCGCTGCTCGCGGGCCGGATCGCGCTCGACCTGGGGTGGACGGCCGACGCCGAACGCCATCTGGCGGTGGCCGCGCGCAGCCGGCGCAGCGGTCCGCCGCTGGCCCGTATGACGGGGTGGGCGGCACAGGCGCTCAGGGCCCGGGCCGCCGGGTCGGGGCGGGGCGTGCTGGAGGCGTGCCGGCGCGGCCTGGACGTGCTCGACGACCACCGGATGACGCTGGGGGCAGCGGAGTTGCGGGCGCGTGCCACCGCGCAGGGCGCGGAACTCGCCGCGCTGGCCCAGCGGGCGAGTCTCGGTTCCGGCCCGCGCCGGCTGCTGGTGTGGAGCGAGCGCTGGCGGGCCACCGCGCTGTCCACGCCGCCCACCCGGCCACCCGCCGACCCGACCCTGCTGGGCGACCTGACCGCGTTCCGCGAGATCGCCGCCCGCGCGGAGGAGGCCCGCATGGAGGGCCGCCCGATACCGGCGCTGGAGCGCGAACAGCGCCGTCTGGAACGGGAGATACGTTCCCGGACCCTGCACATCCGGGGGGACGCGCCCGGCTACGGCACCCGCTTCGACCCCACGCGGCTGCTGGAGCGGCTGGGGGACGACGTACGGCTCGTCGAACTCGTCGTGCTGGACGGGCGGGTCCAGGTGCTGCTGTGCGGGCAGGGACGGGTGCGGCGGTACGAGGCCGGTCGGCTCGCCGATGCGGAGACCGAGGCCGAGCATGTGCAGGCGGGGTTGCGGCGGCTGGCCCACCCCGGGGCGGAGGCGCGCCTTCCGCTGGTGCTGGAGGCGGGGCGCCGGCTTCAGGAGCAGCTGCTCGGTCCGGCGGTGGCGCAGCTCGGCTCCGGGCCGGTCGTCGTCGTACCTCCCGCCCGGCTGCACCGGGTGCCGTGGGCGCTGCTGCCGGCACTGCGGGAGCGGGTGCTCAGCGTGTCGCCGTCGGCGAGCGGCTGGCTGCGCGCGCGGGAGACCGAGCCGCCGCCCGGGGGACGCCAGGTGCTGGTGCGCGGGCCGGGGCTCGCCACCGAGGGCGCGGAGGTGTCCGAACTGGCGGACCGCTACGGCGGTTCGACGGTGCTGGAGGACGACGAGGCGCGGGTGCCGCGGGTGCTGGAGGAGCTGGACGGGGCCGCCCTCGCCCACATCGCCGCGCACGGCACCTTCCGGGCCGACAGCCCGCTCTTCTCGTCGCTGCGGATGGCGGACGGGCCGCTCATCGTGCACGACTTCGAGCGCCTGGACCGCAGCCCCTACCGGATCATCCTGTCCTGCTGCGACACCGCGCGCTTCGCCTCCGTCGGCGCCGACGAACTGCTCGGCCTGGTCACCGCGCTGCTGCCCCTGGGCACGGCGGGCGTGGTGGCGTGCACGGCCCCCGTCAACGACACCGCGGTGGTACCGCTGATGCTCGCCCTGCACAAGGGACTCGACGCCGGCCTCTCCCTCGCGGAGGCACTCCGCGACGCACGGACGGCCCTACCGGGCGACGCCACACACCAGGCGACGGGCTGGGCGTTCTCGGCGTTCGGGGCGGCGTGAGGGCGGGCGGGAGACGGACCTGGGCCGGACCTCGGCTGGGCGGGAACCGGACCTGGGCGGGACGTGGACCCGGCGGGAGACGGACGGGAGCCGGGCCTCGGTCGGGCCACCGGTCCGGCGGGGCGCCGTTGGTGCGGGGGGGGCGGCCTGACCCCTCCCCCGATCACGGGGGTCAGACCGCCGGTATGGGGCCGGCTCAGGCCGGTTGGGCGTCGGGGAGTTCCACCAGCCAGGGCAGTGCGCCCCGGCCGCCCGCGCCGAGTCGGGCGTACGCGCTGTAGAGGTGGTTGCCGACGGTGCGGATGGACAGGGTCAGCTTCTCGGCGATCTGCCGGTTGCTGAGGCCGGCGGCCGCGAGGGTGACGATCTGCCGCTGGCGGGCGGTGAGTTCACCGAGGACGAGACCGGACAGGGCCGGGGTCCGGGCGCCTTGGCAGCGTCGGGCCAGCGCGACCGCCCGGGTGCGTGAGGTCCGCGCGGCGCTCGGGTCGCGATGGGCGTGCGCGGCCTGGGCGCGGGCCTCGGCGGCGAAGAGCACGAAGCCGCGCTCCTCCAGCCGCTCGGCCACCCGGTCGAGGGCGGCCCCGTCGCCACGGGCGAGCGCGTCGGCGTGCAGGGCGAACACATCGGCCCGGTCCGGGGTCGACTCGTCCACGGGCGCGTCGGCGTGGAGACCGGACCTCTGCGGATCGCACGCCTGCCGGTCGTCGCCCCACCACGGCCCGGTCCGCTCGGGCCCGCCCTCACGCGTGACCTCCTCGCCGCGCTCCTCCGACGCCGAGTCGAGCAGCCCCGGCACGCCCGTGCCGGCCCACCTGCCCGGTGTGCCCAGGCGTACGGCGTCATACGTGCGGCCGACCGCTTCGAGCGCGGTGTCGAGGTCCCCCCGGGCGGCCGCGTGCCAGGCCGCCGCATGGGGTCCGGCGTCCGCCGCGGCGTCCGTGACCTCGCCGGACTGCAGTGCGGCCAGGGCGAGTTCGGCACGGCAGGAGGGGTCCTCCGGAGCGTCCCGCAGACCCTCCCTCGCCCAGGCCGCCGCCTCCCGCAGCTCTCCCCGCAGCCGGGCGAAGCGCGCCCGCACGGCCCCGTACCAGGCCGGCACCGGCTCGCCCTCGGCCACCAGCCACTCCCCCACGGGCGCGCAGGACCTCGTCACGTCGGCCCGCTCCATCCGTCGCGACAGCTCGGCCGCCTCCTCCTCCAAGGCCGCCTTGCACTGCTCCGGGGCCCGCGCGAGCCGTCGCGCCCGCAGGCGCCCGGCCGCCGCCCGCAGGACGGGGCCGTGCAGCGGGTGGGCGAGGCGTACGGCACCGTGGTCGTCGACACGCACCAGGCGCTCGGCCTCCAGGTCCTCCAGGACCCGCAGGTCGAAGTCGTCCATGTGCGGGGCCAACGGCTCGGCGAACGCAAGGAGTTCGAGCACCTCACGCTCCTCGGGGCGCGGCCGGTCCAACACACCGCCCGCCCGCTCCCGCACGGTCGCCGTCACCGGCACCGGTCCCCGCCACGCCCACGCGTCCGCCTCCGGCAGCCACCGGAGCAGCCCGCCGTCGCGCACCGCGGTGAGCAGGTCCCGCAGCAGCCGCAGATCACCCCGGCACAGACGGTGCAGGCGGTTCACGGTGAGCGGCTCCAGCGCGCCCCCGGCGACCGCGGCCAGCAGCTGGGCCGTCTCCTCGTGCGGCAGTGGTTCCAGGACGAGCCGGGGCAGCAGCTCACCGGTCCACAGTCGGGATACCGCGCCCGGGACGGGGACGTCGTCCGCGGCCACCACCAGCAGCCGGGTGCGGCCGTGCACCGCGAGCTGGTGCACGAGGGCCGCCGAGGCGTCGTCGAGCAGATGCGCGTCGTCGACCAGCAACAGCCGTACGGCGGAGAGCAGTTGGACGGCGCGGTGCAGGGAGACCGGCTCGGGCAGCAGGTGGGCGAACGCGGCGAAGGGGAGGTGCCGGGTCTCGGGGGTCCCGGCGACCCTGGCGCAGTCGGTGCCGCGGACGGCCTCCGTGACGAGCCGGGTCTTGCCGCAGCCCACCGGGCCGGTCACCACGATGCCGTGGTGGCCCGCGGCCGAGGACCGCCGGATCAGCTCCAGTTCGTCCTCCCGGCCGGTGAACGGCCAGGGCAGTTCCAGGGTCTTCGCAGCGCGTTCGAAAGTCGTCACGACAACAAGAGCCCGAGTACTCACCCTTGATACACGGGGACTTGAGTAGCCCCCGACTCAGGCGCCCATGGCGCACCGACGGCACTCTTGTCGCATGACCTCCCGCTACTGCTCCCTCGCGCAGCAGCCGGCTCCCGTCTTCACCCCGGGACTGGCCGCCGAGAGGCTCAGTGCGCTCATCGGCGGAAGCCGGATGTGGGTCAACAACACGGTGCTGCACTACTACTTCTTCGACGGCGAGGCCGACGCCTCGGTGATCCCGGTGCCGGGCAGCGGGGCGACCCGGCGGGTGTCGTGGGTCGCTGCGAAGGAGCAGCAGGACGTCGTGCGCGGGTGCTTCCAGGAGTGGCAGGACCTGGGCATCGGCGTCACCTTCGCCGAGGTCGCCACCCGCGGCGAGGCGGAACTGCGCGTCGGGTTCCAGCTCGGCGACGGCTCCTGGTCGACCGTGGGCAGGGACGCGCTGCGGGTCGGACTGCACGAGCGGACCATGAACTTCGGCTGGGACCTGACCGCGCCCGGGGAACGCGGGACAGCCCTGCACGAGATCGGGCACGCGCTCGGCATGCACCACGAGCACCAGAACCCGTTCGCGGGGATCCACTGGGACGAGGAGGCCGTCTACGCCGATCTGGCGGGCCCGCCGAACCACTGGACCCGGGACCGGACGTACGTCAACATCCTGCGCAAGCTGGACGTCCGTGAGGTCAACGGTTCCTCCTGGGACCCGCAGTCGATCATGGAGTATCCGTTCTCGGCGGGGCTGATCCTGGAGCCGGAGCAGTATCGCGCGGGTCTCAACCCGCCCGGCACACTCTCGCCCTCGGACAAGGAGTACGCCCTGCGCTGGTACCCGTCGGCCGGCCCCTCGCGGCCGCCCGCGCTGGTGCCGTTCCGTTCGGCTCCGCTCGGTCTCGGACCGGGCGAGCAGGCCGACTTCACCGTCGAGCCGCCGGAGACCCGCGAGTACACCGTGGGCACCTTCGGCGACGCAGACACCGTCGTGGTGGTCTTCGAGGAGCGGGACGGGGAACCCCGCTACCTCGCCGGCCACGACGACGGCGGAGCGCCGCACAATGCCACCGTCAAGGCCCGACTCGTCAAGGGTCGCCGCTACTTCGTCCGTGTGCGCCTGTACTCCGCGTGGGGTTCGGGGGAAACCGCGGTCATGTGCTGGTGACAGCGCATACAGGCCGCACACGGGCGATGCCGGTCCACTGTCCGGCGCCGGGGGATGGCCGGCGATCGTCACCTTCGGGGGAGGGAGACGATCGCCGGCCATACGGCGTTCCCCGGTACGGGAGTACGTCGGAGTCGTCGGCGCCGCCCCTCGCGGTCGGCGACGGCAGGGCCTAGGATCCGCCCATGCTTGCTTCGGACGCCGGGTCGGGCGATGAGTTGCGGGATCTCCTGATGACGGTCCTGTGGCTGCTGCCGGTCGCGGCGGGGCTGTGCGCGGGGGCGTGTGCGGTGTTCCTCGGCGTCGGGCGCAGGCTTCGGGAGGCCGGGGAGACCTGCGCCGCGACGGCCAGGACACGCAACGCGATGGCGACCGGGACCCTTGCCGTGTTCCTCGCCGCCTGCTGGGGCGCCGCGTTGTGGGTGATCGGGTAGCGGGCGGCCGCCCGGAGTCGGCCCCGAGCCCCCTCCGGCACCGGGTCCGGGCGGTGCGCCGTCAGCGTGGGGGCGGGGTCCTCACGACGCCGCCCGCTGCACAGCCGGTGACTGGTCCGGGTGGGCGAGCCCGAGGTGGTCCCGCAGTGTCGGCCCCTCGTACTCGGTGCGGAACACGCCCTGTTCCTGGAGCAGCGGGACGACCTTGTCGGCGAAGACGTCGAGGCCGGTCGGGGTGAGGTGCGGGACCAGGATGAAGCCGTCGCTGGCGTCGGCCTGGACGTAGTCGTTGATGGTCCGCGCGACCGTCGCCGGGGAGCCGACGAAGTTCTGCCGGTTGCCGGACTCGATGACGAGGTCACGGATGGACCAGTTGTTGGCCTCGGCCAGCTCGCGCCACTCACGGGCGGTGGCCAGCGGGTCGCGGTACATGCGGACCTGCGCGCGGCCCTTGGAGATGTGGTCCGCGCTGACGTCGGGGTCGATGTCGGGGAGCGGGCCCTCCGGGTCGTAGGAGGACAGGTCCCGGTTCCAGACGAACTCCAGGTGCTTGAGGGCGGTGGCCCCGCTGACCTGTTGGCGGCGCACCTCCTTGGCGATCTCCTCGGCCTCCTGGTCGGTGTCGCCGAGGACGAAGGACGCCGCGGGCAGGATGAGCAACTGGTCCGGTCGGCGGCCGTACTTGGCGAGGCGCCTCTTGACGTCCGTGTAGAAGGCCTGGCCGCCCTCCAGGGTGGCGTACCGGCTGAAGATGGCGTCGGCGCTCGACGCGGCGAACTCGCGGCCCTCGTCGGAGTCGCCCGCCTGGAAGATGACCGGGCGGCCCTGCGGGGAACGCGGGACGTCGAACTGGCCGTGGATGTCGAAGTGTTGGCCCGTGTGGACGAACGAGCCGGCCTTGGCGTCGCGCAGGAACTGTCCCGTCGCCCGGTCGGCGAGGATCTCGTCGCCCTGCCAGGAGTCGAAGAGTTCGTTCGCGGTGGCGAGGAACTCCTTGGCACGGGAGTAGCGCTCCTCCTGCGGGAGGAAGCCGCCGCGGCGGAAGTTCTCGCCGGTGAAGGCGTCCCAGGAGGTGACGACGTTCCACGCGGCGCGGCCGCCGGAGAGGTGGTCGAGGCTCGCAAACTGGCGGGCCACCTCGTAGGGCTCGTTGAAGGTGGAGTTGATGGTGCCGGTCAGGCCCAGGTGCTCGGTGACGGCGGCGAGGGCGGACAGGACGGTGAAGGTGTCGGGCCGGCCCACGACGTCCAAGTCGTAGATCTTTCCGCCCTGTTCCCGCAGGCGGAGCCCTTCGGCGAGGAACAGGAAGTCGAACTTGGCGCGTTCGGCGGTCTGCGCGAAGTGCACGAAGGAGCTGAACTCGATGTGGCTGCCGGCCGCGGGGTCGCTCCACACGGTGGTGTTGTTGACGCCCGGGAAGTGGGCGGCCAGATGGATCTGCTTCAGCGGCTTGGTCATGGTGATGCTCGGTCCTTCCGGCTGCTCAGGCGGCGGCGTAGCGGTTGGCGGGGCGGGGCAGGCCCAGCAGGCCGCGCAGGGTGCCGGCCTCGTAGGCGGTGCGGAAGGCGCCGCGGCGCTGGAGTTCGGGGACCAGGCCCTCGGTGACGGCCGGGAGGTCGTGGCCGAGGACCGCGGGGCGCAGCCGGAACCCGGTCAGGCCAGCCGACTGGAACTCCTGGAGCAGGTCGGCGAGTTGGGCGGGGGTTCCGGTGAAGATCCGCGCGTCGCTGGTGTGTTCGGCGCCGTCGAGGGCGTCCAGGCGCTCCTTGCGGGCCCTTGCCTGGGCCGGGTCGTCGTCGAGGAAGACCACCAGGTCACCGAAGATGTGCAGGGGCTGGTCGGCGCGGCCCGCCGTCTCCTGCTCGGCGCGGATCTCGGCGACGATGGCCCTGGCCTGGTCGGTGTCGAAGGGGGTGACGAACCCGATGTCGGCCTGGCGGGCCACCAGCCGGTAGGGCACGGTCTGGTGCGCGAGGGCGGTGACGAGGGGCTGGCCCTGCGGCGGGCGCGGGGTGATGGACGGGCCCTTGACGCTGAAGTGGCGGCCTTCGAAGTCGATGTAGTGGAGCTTGTCGCGGTCGATGAAGCGGCCGGTGGCGACGTCCCGGATCTCCGCGTCGTCCTCCCAGCTGTCCCAGAGCCGGCGGACGACCTCGACGTAGTCGGCGGCCTCGTCGAAGAGGTCGCTGACGCGTGCCTGTCCGGCGGGGCTGCGCAACTCCTCCAGGCTCAGCGGCGGGAGGGTGCGGCGCCCGAAGTGGTCGGCCACGTCCGGGCGGGGCGCGATCTGGACCCGCAGTCCGGCGCGGCCGGTACTGACGTAGTCGAGGGTGGCGATCGCCTTGGAGATGTGGAACGGCTCGGTGTGGGTGGCGACCACGGTCGGCACCAGGCCGATGTGCCGGGTGAGGGGCGCGACCCGGGACGCGATCAGCACGGCGTCCAGGCGGCCGCGGACCTGGTCGGTGCGGCCGTCCAGCCCGTCGAAGGCCGAGGACTGCAGGCCCAGTCCGTCCTCCAGGGTGACGAAGTCGAGCAGCCCGCGCTCGGCCTCGGTGACCAGGTCGGCCCAGTAGCGCGCGGTGAACAGCTCGTGGGGGCGTGCCACCGGCTCGCGCCAGGAGGCCGGGTGCCAGCCGGTGCCGTCGAGCGCGACGGCCAGGTGCAGGGCGGGGGAATCAGCGGAACCAGAAGAACCGGAGGAGCCGGAGGGAGTGGAAGAAGGGGACACGAGAGGGTGCCTTCCAGGAGATCCGTACGGGGACACCGGCCCGGGGTGTGCGGCACCCCGGGCTCGGTGGCGGCGACCGAAGATCAGGAGTTGGTGAGGGGCAGGCCGGGCGGGTTGACCTCCGATTCAGCGACGGCGTCGCCGGAGATGTTCCAGGCCTTGAGCCACTGCGCGTACTGGCCGTTCTCGATCAGGTGGTTGATCGCGGCGGCGACCGGCTTCGCGAGGCCGCTGCCCTTCTTGGCGGTGGCGGCGATGAGCCCCTGGAGGGACTCGCCGGCGCCGGAGAACTGGCCCGCGATGCGGGTCGCCTGGGGCGTGTTGGCGGTCTTGGCGGCGTGGTAGGAGAGGTTGGGGCTGGGGCCGAAGTAGGCGTCGATCTTGCCGCTGTTCAGCGCCAGGTAGAGGCTGTTGTTCTCCTGGAAGTACTTGACGGTGAGCGGCTTCTTGCCCTCCTTGGCGAGCTTGGCCTTCCACTCGAGGAGGATCTTCTCCTGGTTGGTGCCGTTGCTGACGGAGACGGTCTTGCCGGCGAGGCTCTCGTAGTTGCCGTCGAAGTTCCAGGAGTCGTCCTTCTTCACCTCCAGGGCGAGGTCGTCCTTGCGGTAGGAGGCGAACTCGTACTTCTGCTTGCGCTCCTCGGTGTCGGTGATGTTCGAGAAGCCGACGTCGACCTTGCCGCTGTCGATCCCGATGAACAGGTTCTCCCAGGTGGACGTGCGGACTTCGGTTCTCAGCCCCAGAACGGCGGCCACGAGTCTGGCGAGGTCGGGCTCGGAGCCGGTGAGCGTCTTCTGGTCGCTGCCGATGAAGCCGAGCGGCGGGCTGCCGGAGGGCAGGATGCCCGAGCCGATCACCAGGATGCCCTTCTTCTTGACGGCGTCCGGGAGTTGGGCGCTGATGGACTTCACCTCGGCGACCTTGATGTCGGTCTCGGTGGCGGCGCCGTTGGACACCCGGCCCACGGTGACCGTGCCGGCGGCGTCGGTCGTGGTCGCGGCGTCGCTCTCGCCTCCGCAGGCGGAGAGCCCGGCGGCGAGGGCGGTGACGGCGGTGGCCGCGGTGAGGCCGCGCAGCAGGGTACGGCGGGAGTGCTGGATGGGCATGGCTGTCCTAGTCGTGAGAGGTGCGGATGGTGCGGTGAGTGGGGTCGTGCGGTCCTGCCGGGGTCACAGGACCTTGCTGAGGAAGTCCCGGGTCCGCTCGTGCCGTGGTGCGTCCAGAACCTCGGACGGCGGGCCCTGTTCGACGATCCGGCCGTCGTCCATGAAGACGACCCGGTCGGCGATCTCCCGGGCGAAGCCGATCTCGTGAGTGACGATCACCAGGGTGGTGCCGCTCTTGGCGAGGTCCTTGATGACGGCGAGGACCTCGCCGACGAGTTCGGGGTCGAGCGCGGAGGTGGGTTCGTCGAAGAGGATGACGCCGGGCCGCAGCGCGAGCGCCCGGGCGATGGCGACGCGCTGCTGCTGCCCGCCAGACAACTGCCTCGGGTAGGCGGTCGCCTTGTCGGCAAGACCGACCCGCTCCAGGAGTTCACCGGCGAGTGCGCGGGCCCCGGCCCGGTCGAGCCTGCCGGTCGCGACGGGGGCCGCGGCGACGTTGTCCAGCACGGTCAGGTGCGGGAAGAGGTTGAAGTTCTGGAAGACGAACCCGATGCGTCCGCGCTGGCTCAGGATGGCCCGCTCGCGTCGCTCCTTCAGACGCCCGCCCTGCCGGCGTACGCCGATCAGCTCGCCGTTGACGCTGACGTACCCGATCTCGGGCTTCTCCAGGTGGTTGATGACCCGCAGCAGGGTGGACTTGCCGGACCCGGACGGGCCGAGGATCACGGTGACCTCGCCGGGCCGCACGGTCAGGTCGATGCCGTCCAGGACCCGGTGGGCGCCGTACCACTTGTGCACGTCGTGCACCTCGACGGCGGCGGGCACGGTCGAGACCGTCTCGGTGGTCATACGGCGGCCTCCCTGCGGACGCGGGCGCGGAAGTCGGTGAGCGCGGCGCGCAGCCGCTGTGCCGGGGTCGGCGGCAGGGTGCGGGTGGCGCCCCGGGCGAAGTACCGCTCGACATAGAACTGGAGGACGGAGACGACGGTGGTCAGGATCAGGTACCAGACGGTCACGACCAGCAGCAGCGGCACGATGTCGCCGGGGTAGGTGGCGCCCATGGTCTGCGCGGTGCCGAACAGGTCGAGCAGGGAGACGTAGAAGACCAGGGAGGTGCCCTTGACCAGGTCGATGAGCTGGTTGACGTAGTTGGGGGTGATGGAGCGCAGGGCCTGCGGGAGGACGATCCGGCGGAACTGGTAGGTCTTCGGCAGTCCGAGCGCGGCGGCCGCCTCGTGCTGCCCCTGGTCGACGGAGAGGATGCCGCCGCGGACCACCTCGGCCGCGTAGGCGGCCTGGTTCAGGCTCAGGCCGATGACGGCGACGACCATGTCGGTGGCGAGCCGGGACTCGTCGAAGGTGAAGAAGGCCGGGCCGAACGGGACGCCCACGCTGAGCGTCTGGTACAGGGCGCTGAAGTTGTAGAGGAAGAGCAGGATGACGATGAGCGGGATCGAGCGCAGCGCCCAGATGTAGGTCCAGCTGACCGCCCGCAGCACCGGACTCCTGGAGAGCCGGGCGAGGGCCAGGACGATGCCGCCGACGAGGCCCAGCACGGCGCTGTAGGCGGTGACTTCGAGGGTGATGAGCAGGCCGTCGAGGATCGTCGGGCGCAGGAACCAGTAGCCGAACCGGTCCCACTGGTAGAAGGGGTTGGTCACCAGGCCGTGGACGAACTGGGCCGCGAGGACCAGCACGACCGCAGTGGCGATCCAGCGTCCGGGGCGCCGCAGCGGCTGAACACGCTGGGCCTTCATAGGTCTTGACGGTATGTCGGGTGCAGGCGGCGGTGCCTCGGTGACGGACACGGCGACGCCTGGGGGCTGGCTCATGGAGGGCTCCGGCAGGTCTGGTTCCCCCGGACGCGGGTGCTCACGCCGCGGCCACGACGGCCGTTCTGCGGCGGGTCGTGACACGCGGGGACGCACAGGAACCGGGGGCTGGGCGGACAACGGCACACCGCTCGGGCGGTGTTCGTCAGGAACGCGAGGGGCTGCGGTGGGAAGGTGTCAGCCCCGACAGCGGGCGCGGCCCGGTGCGGTACACAGTGCGCTGTTCACGCGCAGGAGGTCGACGGTCCGGTCGGCGACGAGGAGACGGGCGTACGGCAGGACGCGGCTCGAGGCGCGGCGCGGGGCCGTCCTGGGAGCTGCGTACATGTCCGTCACCATCGCCGTTCTCGGGGTGTCGAAGGCCCTTCGGGGCCAAGAATGCCGTAAGTGAAGCCAGTTGAACCGGCGTCTGTCAACGCCGGTCCATCAGGTGGATCGTCAGCGGGCGCGGCCGGAGTGCGCCGCCCAGTCGAGGATCTGCACCGCGGAGCCCGCGGCCTCCAGGCCCCGACAGCGGGCGTGGTGGCGGCGGGCGATGCCGTCGAGGTCCAGCTGCGGGCCGAAGGCCGGGTGCGCGGCCAGCCGGCGGGCGTACGCCCACAGGGCGGGGTGGCCGGCGATCCGCTGCACGGCCGAGGCGTCCAGGTGGTGGCGGTGCACGGTGTCGAGCTGGACCAGCGTCACCCACAACTCGACGTCCGCGGCGGTGATCTGATCCCGGATCAGGTACGTGCGTCCGGCGAGCCACCGGTCCAGGGAGCCCAGGGTCTCCAGGAGCCGTTCGAGCGCCGCGGCGCGTGTGTCCGGGTCGGCGCCCGCGGAGCCCGCCTCCTGAGCGGCTCGCTCGATGTCCTGCGCGCACAGCCGCTCGACCGCCTCGGTCTCGGACTCCGCGCCGCACGGGTACAGGGCCGGGCGGTCCGCGCCGAAGTGCCGGGCCAGGTCGCGGGAGATGTCCGGGGCGTGGGTGCTGACGATGCGCCCCGACCAGTCGTCGCTGAGCACCGGTCCGACGGCGGCGCCGCGGTAATGGTGTGCGCTGGCCTCGTAGAGCGGACGCAGCGCGGAGTGGCCGCCGTCGGGGCAGTCGGGGACCGCGTCCAGGAGCGTCACGGGGCAGGCGTCGTCGAGGCCGAGCAGGGCGTGCACGACGGCGATGCGCAGTCCGTCCGGACAGGACGGCGACAGGTGCAGGCGGTAGCGGCGCGGCACGGCGTAGTGCCCGCTGCGCGCGTCCTGGCCGATCCGGCCCCGGAACGCGGCGGTGGACTGCGGGGCGGAGGCAGGGGCGAGCGGTGTGACGGACATGGATCTCCCCGGGATGGGCGCGCGGACGTTCACGCGGCGGAAGTGACGTCGGACCAGGACAGGCGGGGCCCCGGGGCGGACCGGGGCGCGAGGCGCGGAGCGGGCCGGGCTCAGCCGAGGCGGCTCATCGCGCTGCACACGCGCTGGAGATCGATGTGACGGCGGGAGGTCAGCAGGGGCGACGGCCGCGAGGTACGGCTCACTCGGCCGGTGGCCGGCTCCAGACGCCTCATCATTCCCTACCTGTTCACTAGGATTCCCGTCTGGAGTGTCGATCGCCCGCGGGGCGGCGTCAAGAGGGCGTCCACGAGGTGGTCGCCCCGGCCTGGTCAAGCAGGTGTTCCACGGCCACCCGCACGGCCACCCGCCCCCATCTGCCGCTGCGCCTGAGCCCCGGCCGGACTCCCCCACGGGCCTGCTGCGGCACCCCCGACCCGGCCTGCGCGGCCGACGCCGCCCGTGCCCCCGTACTGGCGAACGCGGGGCCGCCGCCGCACCACCGGCAGCGGCTCGGGATGCCCTGAGGAAACGACGAAGGGCCCCCACGGACATCCGTCCGTGAGGACCCTTCACACCGTCGGGACGACAGGATTTGAACCTGCGACCCCTTGACCCCCAGTCAAGTGCGCTACCAAGCTGCGCCACGTCCCGGTGCGTCGTCGCGCGGGTGAACCGCGGGAACACGCAGGTAAACCCTACCCCATGGACGTGACGGGGGCGGACGTCAGCCGCGTACGGCGGTCGGGCTCGGGGTGTCCGACGGTGCGTTCGTGACGTGTGCGGCGGCCGTGACGCGAGCGGTCCGGCGGACCGGCACCAGCAGGGCGGCCAGGGCGGCGGCGAGGCAGAGGACCGCGAAGCAGCGTGAAGCCGTGGGTGTAGCCGGAGCCGTAGGGCAGGCCGGAGGGCTGGAGCCGCCCTGTGACCAGGACGCTTGTGACGGCGGCGCCGATGGAGCCGCCGATGGTGCGGATATTGGCGTTCATGCCGGTCGCGGCGCCCGTGTCCTCGGGTGGGACGCTGGCCACGATCAGGTTGGCCATCGAGGCGAAGGCCAGTCCGATGCCGAGGCCGAACACGCCCGAGACCACGGCGACCTGCCACTGCGCGGCGTGCCAGAGGGCGAGGAACGCGAGGGCCAGGGCGCCGAGCGCGGCGCCGGTCGCCAGCAGCGCCTTCGCGCCGACCACGGGTTCCAACCGGCCGCCGAGGACGCCGGAGCAGAACATCGCCACCAGCATCGGCAGCATCAGCAGTCCGGAGGCCGTCACGCCGGCGCCGAAACCGTATCCGGCCGAGCTCGGTGTCTGGACGAAGGCGGGCAGGAAGGACCACAGGGCGTACATGCCCGCGCCGAAGAGCAGCGCGACGGTGTTGGTCGTCCACACCGCGGGCAGCCGCATGACGCGCAGGTCGATCAGCGGCGAGCGGGAGCGGGCCTCCGCGAAGAGCCACAGCGCGAACAGGACCGCGGCGAGGGTGAACAGGCCGATCACGCGGGCCGAGCCCCAGCCCCACTGTGCCGCCCGGCTCAGCGGCAGCAGCAGGGCCACCAGCCACGCCGACAGCAGCACGGCACCGAGCCAACCGACCTTGCCCTCGGCCCGGTTGGGCGACTCGGGGACGTAGCGCAGGGCGATGAGCACGGTGAGCGCGACGACGGCGACGGGGATCCAGAACAGCCAGCGGTAGTCGAGCGCGGAGACGATGGGGCCGGCCGCGACGATGCCGACGCCGCCGCCGGCGGCGATCACGGCGGACAGGTTGCTGATGCCGGCGCTCACCTCGGACGGGGCGAACTCGTCCCGGACGATGCCGAAGGAGAGCGGGAGCAGGGCGCCGCCGATGCCCTGCACGACCCGGGCGACGATCAGCACGCCGATGGTCGGCGCGAGGGCGGCGAGCAGACACCCGGCCAGCACGACGACCAGGACGGCGACGAGGGTGCGCTTCTTGCCGATCAGGTCGCCGACGCGGCCGAGGATCGGGGTGAAGACCGAGGCGGACAGCAGATACGCGGTCATCACCCAGGTCGCGGTGGACTGGGAGGTGTGCAGTGCGTGCTGGACGGTCGGCAGGGCCGGCGCGATCAGCGACTGCAGCATGGCGAACACGCCGGCACCGGTCGCGAGGACCGCGAAGGTGAGGCGGGTGGAGGTGCGGGGCATGGAGAGCCTCTCCGAGCACTGGGGTGCGGCCGGAGCCTCGTGGGAAGCGGTCGCGGAAAGGGCAGGGGTACGCCTCGACTGATAAAGTGGAGGCACGCCTCCACTCTATCGGAGGCGTGCCTCCGCTTCAACTCGGAACGGAGGCTTGCCTCCATTTCGACCCCAGGGAGACGTCGTGACCGCCCAGTCCTTCCCCGTCAGCGAGATCGTCGCGTCCCGCCGACCGACCCGGAAGGACGCCGCCCGGAACTACGACGCCCTCCTGGCCGCCGCCCGCGAGGCCTTCGCGGAGCACGGCGCCGAGGCCTCGCTGGAGGACATCGCACGGCGGGCGGGCGTCGGCATCGGCACGCTGTACCGGAACTTCCCCACCCGGCGCCACCTCTTCGAGACCGTGTACGCGGACGAGGTGAACACCCTGGTGCGGGTCGCCGAAGAGGTCGCGGACCGGGAGCCCTGGGACGCCCTGACCGCCTGGCTGGACCGGTTCGCGGGCTACATGGTCACCAAGCGCGCCGTCCGCGAGGCCCTCAACGAGGAGTCGGAGATCATCGCGGCCTGCCGCGACTCCCTGTACGCCGCCGGCGGCCCGCTCTTCGAACGCGCCCAGCGCGCCGGCGAGGCCCGCGCCGACATGGACTTCGTCGAGCTGCTGCGCATGGTCGCGGGCATCACCGCGACGGCCTTCGACGACGAGGCCCAGCGCAGGCGGGTCCTGTCGATCGCCCTGGACGGCGTCCGGACCCGGCCCTAGCGGCTGCCTCCTGCCACTTGGGGACGGGACATCTCCCGAACCGGGGAGCAGAGGGGCCGGGATCGACCCGAACTAAGCTACCGGGCCATGCGATTGACCGTTCTCGGCGGCTGCGGCGCCTGGCCCACCGCCACCCAGGCATGCAGTGGCTACGTCGTCGAGCACGAGGGTTTCCGCCTCCTTGTCGACCCCGGATACGCCACACTGCCCCGTCTGCTCGCCCACCTCGACGTCGACGCGGTGGACGCCGTCCTGGTCAGCCACGGGCACCCCGACCACTGCGCGGACCTCAACCCCCTGCTGCGGGCACGGGGGTTGAGCGACGCTCCGCCCCCCGCGCTGCCGGTGTACGCGCCGCACGGCGCCCTCGACGCCGTCCTGGCGCTCGACAAGCCGAGCATGCTCGCCGCCGCGTACCGCCTGCACGAGTTCCGCCCCGGCCGGCGGTGGCAGATCGGCCCCTTCACCGTCGACACCCGGCTCCTGCCGCACTTCGTACCCAACGCGGGCCTGAGGATCAGCACCGAGCGGGCCGTGCTCGCCTATACCGGCGACACCGGCCCGAGCGACGAGGTTCCGCGCCTCGCCGAGGGCGCGGACCTCTTCCTGTCCGAGGCGACCTACCTTCGCCAGGTCCCCTCCCCCGGCGACGCCCCGTTTCTGCTGACCGCGCTGCTGGCCGGCCGGTACGCCCGACAGGCCGGCGCCCGCAGGCTGTTGCTCACCCATCTGTGGCCCGGCACGGACCCCGACGAGGCTGTTCGGACAGCGGCGGAGACCTTCCCGGGCCCGGTGGACGTGGCCGTCCCGAACCTCGTGACCGCCGTCTGAGAGGACAGAAGGCAAGGAAGCCGGTCACCGCGTCTGCACATCCACGGTGACCGGCCTCGCCCCCTCGGGGACAGGTCAGTGGGCGCCGACCAGCTCCTGGTCCGCGCCCGGTTTCGCGGTGTGCCGGGAGCTGCGCAGGGCGGCGATGCCGATGAAGGTCATCGACGACAGGCCCGCGAGGGCGAAGGCGGTGAAGCCGAAGTCGCCGTTGCCCGCGGCGAGCAGCTGGCCGCCGAGCCACGGGCCGAACACGGCACCGAAGCGGCCCATGCCGGAGGTCCAGCCGACGGCGGTGGCACGGCTGTCCGGGGTGGAGCGGATGGACACCGTCGCGTAGATCATCGTCTGGGCGCTGTTGAGGAAGACGCCGGTGAGGAAGACGACCACGGTGGTCACGCCCATCGGCATGTGGACGCTGAGCAGGAAGACCCCGGCCGCGGTGAGCGCGAACCAGATCGCCGAGATGCGCGGCGCGCCGAAGCGGTCGGCGGCCCGGCCCGCGACGAGCATGCCCACGATGCCGCCGAGGTTGAACACGACGACGAAGGTCAGCGCGTTGGCGAGTTCGTAGCCCTCGGCGCGCATCAGGGTGGGCAGCCAGGTGGCGACGCCGTAGACCAGGAGGAGTCCGCCGAAGGAGGCGAGCCAGTACAGCAGGGTCTGGATCCACTCGCCGCCGCGGAACAGGCCGGCGAGGGCGTCGAAGCGGTCGGCGGCCGACCTCTTCCCGGACCTGTCGGCCGGCAGCTCGACGTCGTACCGCTCGGCCAGTGCGCGGGCCTCCTCGGTGCGGCCCTTGGTGACGAGGAAGCTCAGGCTCTCGGGCAGGCACTTGGCGAGCACCGGTGCGAAGAGCAGCGGGAGGACGCAGACCCAGAAGGCGGCACGCCAACCGACGGGGTCGATCAGCCACTTGGCGACGTAGGCGGAGAGGATGCCGCCCGCGTGGTGGGCGGTCATGAGGAGGCCGATGACGAGGGCGGCGCGGCCGCGCGGGGCGTAGTCGGAGACCATGCTGATCGCGGTGGGCAGCAGACCGCCGAGGCCGACCCCGGCCAGGGTCCGGCCGAGGCCGAAGACCGTGACGCCGTCCGCCAGGGCGCAGAGGCCGGAGGCCAGCGAGAAGAGCGTCACGCAGGCGACCATCAGCTTCTTGCGGCCGATCCGGTCGGCGACGGTTCCCGCGGTCAGCGCGCCGACCAGCATCCCGAAGGTGGCGTAGGAGCCGAGGTCACCGGCCTGGTCGGCGGTGAGGCCGAAGGTCTTCGTCTCCAGCAGGTGCGGCAGCACCGAGCCGTAGATGAACATGTCGAGGCCGTCGAAGAGGACGGCCAGCCAGCACAGACCGACGACCAGGAGGGCCAGGCTGCTGCCGCGGGCGGACGCGGCCGGGGAGGGGGAGGAAGACATCGTTGGGTTACCTCTCGTGCGTGGTGCGCCAGACGCTAAGGAGCCATCCGCCAAGAGTCAACGTTTTTGTCAACAATCTCATCGACAATGCGGGGCGGATGGCTCCCCGCGGCTCAGCGGATGGCTCCCCGCACGGCTCAGGGGGCTCAGGCCACCGGGGGCGTCCCGTGGGTGTGGAACGACTCGATGGTCTTCAGGCCCCAGGCCTGCCCCTTCCGGCGCTCCTCCTCGGTCCAGGTGATCAGGGGCCAGTCCGGCGCCAGCACCAGCCGGGTGAGCGGGTTGCACAGCTCGATCCGGTTGCCGCCCGGCTCGTAGACGTACAGGAAGAACGTCTGCTGGATGGCGTGCTTGTGCGGTCCCGTCTCGATGAACACACCGGTGTCGATGGCGAGATCGGCCGCCCGCAGGATGTCCTCGCGGGTGTCGGTCGCGAACGCGATGTGGTGCAGCCGCCCTTCGCTGCCGGTCCAGTCGGAGGTGTAGACGACGTCGTACGACTTGTTCGTGTACGTCAGCCAGCGCGCCGCGATCTTCCCGCCGTCCAGCCGGATCTGCTCGGTGGGCCGGGCGCCGAGCACTGTCTGCTGGAACTCGGCGTTGGCGAGCACGTCGGCGGCGAGGAAGTTGACGTGGTCCAACCGCCGTACGCCGACACCCCTGTTGGGCTTGGCCTGCGGCTGGTTCTTCAGCGCGGGTCTCAGCTCCTCGGGGGCCTGGTAGTGCGCGCTCTCCCAGTACAGGGCGTGCTCATGGCCGTCCGGGTCGGTGGTCACGTAGAGCCTGCCCAGGCCCGGTTCGTCCTCGACCCACGTCCCGGTGCCGCCCGCCTCCTCGTTGGCCCGGACGCGGCGTTGGAGGGCCTCCTCGCTGGAGGTGCGCAGGGCGAGGCGGCCCGGGCCGGGCCGGTCGCGGGCGGTCAGGACCAGGCTGTGGTGCTCGTAGTCGTCGAAGGTCCGCAGGTAGACGGTGTCGCCGTCCTCGCCGTTGACCGTCAGGCCCAGGTAGTCGGTGAAGAAGGCGACGCTGGCGTCCAGGTCAGGGGTGAACAGCTGGGTGTGACCGATGTGCGCGATGTCGCCGAGCGGCGGAGTCATCGGTGACCTCCTTGGGGTAGTGCGGCGGCCCTGGGGAAGACGGTGCCGTCGAAGATCTTGCGGGCCGTCCGCACCACGGCGGTGCGGCGGGCGCGGGGGAGGCCGTCGGGGGTGGTACCGAGGCTGCTTTCGATGTCCAGGAAACCGGTGGGATGTTCCAGGCGGACGCGGTCGCTGCCAGGGGTGAGCACCGCCAGATCCGCCCCCACGCCGCCTTCGATCCGCAGGACGGCGGCCACGCCGGCCGCACCGAGCACCCCGATCGAGGGGTGGCACCGCACCGGGATGAAGGTGCGCGTGGTGACCGCGCCGCCCTCGCGGGGCGGGGCGAGGAGCGTGAGCTTGGGCACGGTGGTGCCGGAGACGTCGCCCAGGCCCATGAGCCGGCCGGCCCTGAGGCGGATCCGGTGCAGCCGGTCGGCCAGCGCCGGGTCCTCCTCCAGCTCCCCGGGCGACTCGTACCCGGTGACCTTCAGGGAGGTGGCGGCGATCAGCACGGTCGGCATGCCGTTGTCCACGCAGGTCACCGGCACGCCGTCGATCTCGTCCCGCACGCTCCCCGTGGGCAGCAGGTTCCCCGCGCCCGGCGGGAACTCGAGCACCACGGGCGCGGCCGTCCCCGGCACCCCGGAGATCTCGGCGTGGCCGGTGTAGTCGACCCGGCCGCCCGGGGTGGGGAAGGTCGCCGTGGCGTGGTCGCCGGTGTTGACCATGCGGATGCGCACCGAGGTCGTCCCCTCCCCCGCCGGCACCAGTCCCCGCTCGACGGCGAACGGACCGACGCCGGCGAGGATGTTCCCACAGTTCTGACGGTCACTCACCTCTGGCCTGTCGACGGCGACTTGGAGGAAGAGGTAGTCGACGTCGGCCCGCGGGTCGGCGGACGGGGACACCACGGCGACCTTGCTGGTGAGCGGGTGCGCGCCACCGAGTCCGTCGATCTGCCGTTCGTCCGGGCTGCCCATGATCCGCAGCAACAGGTCGTCGCGCAGGGCCGGTTCGGCGGGCAGATCAGTGGCGAGGAAGTAGGCGCCCTTGGAGGTGCCGCCCCGCATCAGCAGACAGGGCACCTCCTCGGTCACGACCGCTCTCCCTCGTGCGCCGTGTACTCCTCGAACGTCCGGTACTCGACGCCGAGTTCCTTGAGCCTGTCCCGCAACCCGTAGCGGTCCAGGCCGAGTTGGCCGTCAAGGAAGGCGGCGCGGGTGGCGGCTTCCTTGGCCTCGCGCGCCTCGGACCTGCGCACCGTCTCGGCGACGCGTTCACGCGGGACGATTACGACCCCGTCGTCGTCGGCGAGGATCGCGTCGCCGGGGCGGATCACCTGGCCGTCGATGGCGATCGGCACGTTGACCGAGCCGCCGGTGGCCTTGACCGTGCCCTGTGAGGAGACCGCGCGGGACCAGGCGGCGAAGCCCATGTCGCGCAGCTCCTGGGTGTCGCGGATGCCGGTGTTCATGACGACCCCGCGCACCCCGCGCCGTTTCAGCGCGGTGGCGAACAGTTCGCCGAACAGACCGTCCGTGCACGGGGAGGTGGTGGTGACGACCAGGATGTCGCCCTCGCCGCACTGCTCGACGGCGGCGTGGATCATGAGGTTGTCGCCGGGCCAGCCGAGCACGGTGACGGCGGTGCCGGCGACCCGTACGCCCTGCTGGACGGGCCGGATCTCCGGCCCCAGCAAGCCGGTGCGGCCCATGGCCTCGCTCACCGTCGCCACACCGTGGCCGGCCAGCGCGTCGACGTCCTTCAGCTCCGCCTTCGGCGGGTCGGTGACGATCACGCCGCTCATACGTCCTCCTTCTGCGGGGCTCCGCTGCGGCTCCGCCGCGGCCGGGTGCCCCGTCCGTCTCGCTCCGCGGGCCCCCGGCCTCCCCTGCGCCTCGTCTCGCTCACGCCAGCTCCTTCGCGATCTGTGGGTAGGGGCGCATGTACGCCTCGGCCATGGTCCGGTGGGCGAGGCCCAGGTTCGGGCCGGCGTTGCGCTTGAGCTGGACGCCACGGCGGACGGCGAGGTCGGTGTAGTAGTCCCACAGGTGCTGCTGGGCGCCGAGGCACTCCATGGCCTTGCGCTTGGTGTCCCACACCTCGGTGATGTCGAGGAGCACCTCGGGCCTGAAGCCGCTCATCTCGGGCTGGTGCGGCTCGAAGTAGAAGACCGGCGGGGCGCCGATGATCTCGCCGGGGGCGGGGTAGCCGATGGCCTGCGCGAGGACGCGGGCCTCCAGGGCCATGCGGTGGGCGGCCGGATGGTCGCCGTTGTAGGGGTCCTCGGCGGGGTGGGTGAGCACGACGTCGGGCTGGGTGTCGCGGTAGACCTCCACGAGCCGGTCCGTCAGTTCGGGGGTGACCAGCAGCGGGTAGTCGCCGGCGTCGAAGAAGCGGACGTCGGCGCCGAGGGTCGCGGCGGCCCGCTCGGCCTCGTCCCGGCGCATCGCCTTGATCTCCTCCAGTTTCCTGCCCTCGCGCCAGGCCTTGGCGGACTCGCCGCGCTCGCCGAAGGTCAGACAGGCGATGGTGACCTTCTCGCCGCGGGAGGCGGCCAGGGCGATGGCACCACCCGCACGCCAGACGAAGTCACCGGCGTGCGCGGTGACGACGAGTGTCGATCGTGGGCGGGCGGGCGCGTTGGCCTCAGTCATTGCAGAAATCTCCTCGGTGACAGGTGTGCGCCCGCCCCGCGCCACCGCGATCAGTCGCGCAACGTCTCGATCAGTCGCGCAACGCCTCGATCACGCTGGTGAGGTGGGCACGGACGGCCGCCTCGGCCGCCTGCGGGTCCCTGGCCCTGATCGCCTCGATCATGGTCAGATGCTCGTTCAGGGATTGCTGCGGGCGCCCCGGTCGCAGTGCCAACTGGAAACGGTGCCGCACCAGTTGGGCGTTGAGCCGCTCCAGCAGCTGCTGCGCGGTCTCCTGGCCGGAGAACTCCCGGATCCGGACGTGCAGGTCGTGGTTGAGCTCGGAGTAGGTGACCGGCTCACCGTCGGCGACGGCCTTGGACATGGCCGTACCGAGGTCGGTGAGCTGGACCAGCTGCTCGTCGCTCGCCGCGACCGCCGCCTTCGCCGCGCACAGCCCTTCGAGGACCATGCGGCACTCGGTGATGGCGACCGCTTCGTCCACGGTCACCACCCGCACCCGTGAGCCACGGTTGCGGATCCGCTCCACGAGTCCCTGGGACTCCAGATCGATGAGTGCCGCCCGGATGCTGGCCCGTGTCACACCGAACTGCTCGGCGAGCTCGTTCTCCACCAGCCGCTGCGCCGGTGCCATCTCGCCGTGCAGGATCGCCTGCCGCAGCTGCGCGAGCGCATGCTGCTTGGCCTGCTCCCCGGTGCTCGGACGGGCTTCTTTCGGCATCGCGCCCTCCCTGAGTGAGTGCCTGTCGAACCTAAATCTAGCCAGACAACATTGTCAACAATTTTGTCCGCCATATTGCGGGTGCGACGAGACACTCGGCCGCCCGCCCCAGTCCGTGTCCGGCCCGCCCGGCTACGACGGCGAAGGCGCCGTGCCCTCGTACGCCGCCCGCAGCAGCGCGAGCACTCCGTCCGCCGTGACCGGTCGCGGGTTGGCGTAGGGCTGGGCCGTGGCACCGGCGGCCGCCACCGCCAAGTCGGCCTCCTTCAGGCCGAGTTCGGCGAGCGAGCGGGGCGCTCCGAGGTCGGCGGCCAGTCGCCACAGGGCGCGCGGGGCGTCGTCCGTGTCCAGGGCGCGCGCCACGGTGGCCGCCGCGTCCGGGGCCGCGGACGCGTTGTACGCGAGGACGTGGGGCAGCACCACGGTGTGGGTCTCGGCGTGGGGCAGCCCGAAGGTGCCGCCGAGGACGTGGCACAGCTTGTGGTGCAGGCCCATGCTGGTGGCCCCGAGGCAGGAGCCGCACAGCCAGGCGCCGTACAGCGCCCGGCCCCGGGCGTCCGGGGAGGCCGGGTCGGCGGCCACGTCGGTCAGGGCGCGGGCCATCGTCCGTACCCCCTCCTCGGCCATCAGCGCGATCAGCGGCGAGGCGTCCGGGGCGTACAGCGCCTCGACGCCGTGCGCGATCGCGTTGACGCCGCTGGTCACGGAGAGCGGTACGGGCAGGGCGAGGGTGAGTTCGGGGTCGTAGACGACGGCGCGGGGCAGGACCGCAGGGTCGCGCCCGGTGCGTTTGGCGCCCTGCTCGGTCAGGCCCCAGACGGGTGTCGCCTCGGAGCCGGAGTACGTGGTGGGTACGGCGATCAGCGGCAGGCCGGTGCGCAGGGCGATCGCCTTGCCGAGGCCGATGGCCGACCCACCGCCGACCGCGACGCACCCGTCGGCACCGGTGTCCTGCGCCACCGCGACGGCCTGCTCGGCGACCTCCACGGGCACGTGCGTCCGGGCTCCGGCGTGCAGTCCCGCGCACGCCGGTCCGAGGGCGTCGGCGACCGTCCGCGCGGTGGCCGCGCCACGGGCGCCGCAGACCACCACCACCCGCCGCAGACCGAGGCGTCGGGCCTCCTCGGGGGTCGCCGTGGTCGCGGCGCCGGGGCGCAGGACGACCCTCGTGGCCGGGAACTCGTGGACGAACTCCTTCATGACCGCTCCAGCACGAGGTCGATCCGCGCGTGCCGGAAAGGGTTCGGGACACCCAACTCCTCGGCCAGCGGGGGGTCGTCTACGGGGGTGAAGTCGCGCACCAGGCTCTGCTTGACGGCGAACACCGCGTCGGAGTCCAGGTAGGGGTCACCGGCCACGAAGACGTGCGTGGTGACGGGCCGGTGTCCGTCGGCCGAGGCGATGAAGTGGATGTGCGCGGGGCGGTAGGGGTGCCGTCCGGTGGCCCGCAGGAGGTCGCCCACGGGACCGTCCGTGGGGATGGGGTACGAGCTCGGCACACAGGTCCGGAACCGGAATCCGCCCTCGGTGTCCGCCGTGAACAGACCGCGCCCGTTGCCCGGCGGCTGGACGTCCGGGCACTGGACGTCGTAGAAGCCGTGGCCGTCGGCCTGCCAGACGTCGAGGTGCGCGCCCGGCAGCGGGGTGCCGTCGGCCGACAGCACCCGCCCGCTGACCACGCACGGCTCGCCGCCGCCCACGAGGTCGATCGTGTCGCCGAGGGCACGGGCCGGGGAGGCGGTCAGATGGAAGGGGCCGCGTACCGTCGACTCGGTGGTTCCGGGCGTGTGCCCGCCGTGGATCGTCTCCAGCAGCATCGACAGTCCGAGGACGTCCGACAGCAGGATGAACTCCTGCCGGGTGTCCGTGCAGGTCTGCCCGGTCGCGGTGAGGAAGTCGACCGCGGCCTCCCACTCGGCCCGGGTCAGCCGGGTCTCGTGCGCGAAGGCGTGCAGATGGCGGACGAGGGAGGTGAGCAGGTCGCGGAGGCGGGGGTCGGCGGTGGTGCGCAGGCTGTGGATCGCCTCGTCGGTGACGTCGGTCATGTCCGCTCCTTCCCCGGTCCACCGGCCACCCGAACCGGACGCCCGGGCACACCTTCCGGCCCAGGGGCCCGCAGCACCGGCCCCGCCCCGGTCTCACTTGATGACCGCGTTCGCCACACCACGCCCACGCCGAGCAGCGCCGGCCCCACCCAATCTCACTTGATGACCGCGTTCGCCACCACCACGCCCACGCCGAGCAGCGCGTCGACGACACCGATCAGCAGCGCGTAGGGCCAGGAGCGGTGGGACCAGCGGGCCGTGCCGACGCCCAGGGCGAACAGCAGGGTGATGTTCAGGGCGAACGCCGGGTACTCCACGCCCTTCGCCGGCCACCAGCCCCACCCCGCGCCGGCCAGGACGAACACCGTGGGCAGGACGGCCGTGACCAGGGGCCACTCGTCGGCGAGGGTGCGCAGGGCGTCGCCGCGGCGGTGCGGGGTGCGCTCCGCGATGTAGTGGGCGTAGCCGTGGGCGAGGGCGGAGGCGCAGGCCGTGACCAGCAGCCACGCGGCGTCGTAGCGACGGCTCTCCTGGTCGGTGTGGCCGTACTGGGTGAGCGCGGCGACCATGGAGCAGGCCAGGACCGCGCCGTAGACGCCGCCGAACACCAGACTCTCGCGCGTGTCGTGCCCGCGCCGCTCAGGCGCCGCAGCCCTGGTCTCCGCCATGCCCTCCACGATCACCCGGGTCCCGGCCCCTCGCCAGTCCGCGACGAAGTGTCCCCCCACCTGGGCCGATACCCCACATCCTGTCCACGGCCAGGACCGGCGCCCGGTGGTTAGGGTCCTTTCATGACCCACAGTTTCGTTGTCCACGTCCCCGACGCCGAGCTCGAACCCGAGCCCCTCGCCCCGGAGCAGATCGTCTCCGGCACACCCGAGGTGCGGGGGAAGGTGGTCTGGGAGTCGGCGGACGGCAAGCAGATCCGGGGGATCTGGCAGATCACGCCCGGGGTGGTCACCGACACCGAGGCGGACGAGCTGTTCGTGGTGCTCAGCGGCTCGGCGACCGTCGAGGTCGAGGGCGGGCCGACGCTGGAGGTCGGGCCCGGCGACATGGCCGTCCTGCGCGAGGGCGACCGTACGACATGGACGGTGCACGAGACGCTGCGGAAGGTGTACGCGATCAACCTGTAGGCGCCGAGGGCCGTGGATCTCCGGCGTGCCCGGAGGCGCCGTGGTGCCGCTGACCTCCATGGCCGTATGTCCTGTCAAAGGGTTGACACCCGTCGGAACCCCGCCCAAGGTGGCCTGGACAGATCGTGGACCGGTCCGAAAAGGGGCTGTGATGGTGGATTCGCTCGGGGTGGCCGTCGTCGGGTTCGGCTGGATGGGCCGGGTGCACACCCAGGCGTACGCCCGTGTCCTGCACCACTATCCGCAACTCGGCCTGCGTCCCGTGCTGGTGTCCGTCGCCGAGGAGGTGCCGGGCCGGGCCGAGGCGGCCGCCGCGCAGTTCGGGTTCGCCTCGACGAGCCGCGACTGGCGGGAGGTGGCCGCCGATCCGCGCGTCCAGGCCGTCAGCATCACCGCGCCCAACTTCCTGCACCGGGAGATCGGTGTCGCGATGGCGGAGGCCGGCAAGCACATCTGGATCGAGAAGCCGGTGGGCCTGGGCGCCGAGGACGCGCGGGAGGTCGCCGACGCCGCGGGCAAGGCGGGTGTCCACAGCGCGGTCGGCTTCAACTACCGCAACGCGCCCGCGGTGGAGAAGGCCCGGGAGCTGATCGCCTCCGGCGCCATCGGCACGGTCACGCATGTCCGCGTCCGGCTCTTCAGCGACTACGCGGCCCACCCCGAGGGCGCCTTGACCTGGCGGTACGAGAGGGAGCGGGGCGGCAGCGGAGTGCTGGGCGACCTCGCCTCGCACGGCGCGGACCTCGCCCGGTACCTGCTCGGCGACATCGCCTCCCTCACCGCAGACTCCGCGATCTTCGTGCCGGAGCGGGCCCGGCCGACCGGGGCCACCGCGGGTCATTCCCGGGCCACCGGCGGCGAGTTGGGCCCGGTCGAGAACGAGGACTACGTCAACTGCCTGCTGCGCTTCGCCTCCGGCGCCCGCGGCGTGCTGGAGGCATGCCGGGTCTCGGTCGGCGAGCAGAACAACTACGGCTTCGAGGTGCACGGCACGAAGGGCGCGGTGTTCTGGGACTTCCGCAGGATGAACGAGTTGGGCGTCAGCCTCGGCACCAGCTACCAGGACCAGCCCGTCAGCACCGTCCATGTCGGCCCCGGTGACGGCGAGTTCGGGGCGTTCCAGCCGGGCGCCGCGAACGCCATGGGCTACGACGACCTGAAGGTGATCGAGTGCCATCGCTTCCTGCGCTCGATCGCGGAGGGCACCTCGTACGGGGCGACGCTCGCGGACGCCGTGCACAGTGCCGTCGTGCTCGACGCGATGGCGCGGTCGGCGCGGAGCGGCACCTGGGTCAACCTGTGAGCGTCGTCGGCATGTTGTAGGGCGTGACCACCTGGATCGCGGACGGCAGGGTCGGTCCCGCGGGCGGCAGCGCGCCGTGTTCGCGCATCACGAGATGGCAGGCCTCGCGCAGGTCCTGGCGCAGGTCGTGGTGGAGGACGGCGGACAGCCGCCGCTCGCGCAGCAGCCGGTCGTTGTCGTGGTCGAGGTCGTGCGCGATGAACACCGCGCACGAGCGGCCGAGGTCCGCGAAGGCCCGCAGGGTGGCGATGTTGCCGCCGCCGATCGAGTAGACCGCGCGGATCTGCGGATCGCGTTCCAGGGCAGCCCGGACGAGGTCGTACTGGGTGGCGTCCAGGCCCTGCCCCTCCGCGATCTCCACCAGGGCGCGGTGCGGGTGGCGGGCGCGCATGGCGCTGCGGAATCCCATCTCGCGCTCCTCCTCGTTGCGGAAGAAGCCGCTGCTGAGGCTGGTCAGCACATTGCCGGGGCGGTCGCCGAGCCACTGGCCCATGAGGTAGGCGGCGGTCGCGCCGGCGGCCCGGTTGTCGATGCCGACATAGGCGAGCCGCGGGGTGCTGGGCAGGTCGGTGACCAGGGTGACCACGGGGATGCCGGCCTGGGCGAGACGGCCGACGGCGGCGGCGACCTCGGGGACGTCCGGCGCCTTGAGGATGACGCCCTGGGAGCCGCGCCGCGCTATCCGGTCCAGGGTTCTCACCAGTTCCTGGACCGGTCCGGTCTCGCGGAAGTGGAAGCGGGAGCGGACGACCGCCGGGTGGAGGGCGGGCAGTTCGGCCTCCAGGGCGGCTCGGACGGCGGTGGAGAAGCGCTCCGGGGTCTGCATCACGATGTCGATCATGAAGGTGCGGCCGACGAGCCGGACCTGGGTGCGCTGGCGGTCCAGGTCGGCGATGGCCTGCCGGACCTCTCGCGCGGTGCTCTCGCGGACCCCTCCCCTGCCGTTCAGGACGCGGTCGACGGTGGCCTCGCTCAGACCCGCCTGACGTGCGATCTCCCGGATCGGGAAGGGGTGGCCCATGCCTCGGCTCCTTGAGGGGTTTTTGATGGACCCGTGCCGGTTGTTCGACGGGTTTGTACTGACAAGAATGACAGCGCTGCGTCGCCCCTGTCACCGAGAGGACGTCGATGTCCTTCACCTCCGTACACCGCCGTGCGTGGCTGTCCGACCAGGACTGCGACCTCGGGGTCCTGCGCACCCTCGTCGAGCGGACCACCGACCCCGCCGACTACCCCTACGCCGACTCCGCGGAACGGAACGTCCTGGTGTACGACAGCGCGCGCGTCGCTGCCGCCGGGAACCGCCGGGAGGTCCAGGAGGAGCTCGTACGGGCCCTCAGCGACGGACCCGGGGTCGTGGTCTTCCGGGGCGCCTTCCCCGACCCGGGTGTCGTGGACCGGGCGAGCGAGGTGTTCGAGGCCCTGATCCGCGAGCAGAAGGCGGCGGGGGCCACCGCCGGCGACCACTTCGCCCGGCCCGGCGACAACGAACGCCTGTGGAACGCCCTGGAGAAGGCGGCCCTCTACGACCCCCCGGCCTTCGCCGACTACTACGCGAACCCGGTCCTGGCCCTGGTCAGCGAGGCCTGGCTCGGCCCCGGCTACCAGGTCACCTCCCAGGTCAACGTGGTCAACCCGGGCGGCCTCGCGCAGAGCGCGCACCGTGACTACCACCTCGGGTTCCTCTCCGACGCCGCCGCCGCGGCCTACCCCGCGCACGTCCACCGCCTCTCCCCCGTCCTCACACTCCAGGGCGCGGTCGCCCACTGCGACATGCCGGTGGAGTCCGGGCCGACGCTGTACCTGCCGTACTCGCAGACCTTCGAGGCGGGCTATCTGGCGTGGCGGCGGCCCGAGTTCACGGCGTACTTCAAGGACAACCACGTCCAGCTGCCGCTCGCCAAGGGCGACGCCGCGTTCTTCAACCCGGCGGTGCTGCACGCCGCCGGGACCAACCGGACCACGGACGTACGGCGGGTGGCCAACCTGCTCCAGGTGTCCTCGGCGTTCGGGCGCGCGATGGAGACCGTGGACCGGGAGACGGTGACGAACGCGGTCTACCCCGTGCTGCTGCGGCGCGCCTCGGAGGGGGCCGACGAGCAGTGGCTGGAGAACGTGATCGCCGCCAGTGCCGAGGGCTACCCCTTCCCCACCAACCTCGACAGCGACCCGCCGGTGGACGGGCTCGCCCCGCCCTCGCAGGCGGACCTGGTCCGCAGGGCGCTGCGCGAGCGATGGACACCGCGGACACTGCGGGACGAGCTGCGGGCGCGCGCCGAGCGGCGCACGAGCTAGCCGAAAGGACTTGTGTTCCATGGGACTTCTCGACGACAGGATCGTCCTCGTCAATGGCGGCAGCCAGGGCGTGGGCGCCGCGATCGCGCGGGCGGCGGTGCGCGAGGGCGCGGTGGTGGCCGTGTCCGGGCGGCGGCCGGAACCGGGCGAGGCGCTGGTCGCCGAGCTGACGGCCGCCGGCGGCAAGGCGATGTTCGTCCGCGCCGACCTCGCGGACGCCGGACAGGCCAGGGCGTCCGTGGCCGAGGTGGTCGCCGCGTACGGCCGGATCGACTGCCTGGTGAACTCGGCGGGGCTGACCTCGCGGGGCACGCTCCTGGACACCACGCCCGAGCTGTTCGACCAGCACATCGCGATCAACCTCAAGGCGCCGTTCTTCGCCATGCAGGCCGCGGTCGCCGACATGGTGGGCCGCAAGGCGCCCGGCACCATCGTCAACATCATCACGTCCTCGGCGCACGGCGGGCAGCCCTTCCTCGCCCCTTATGTCGCCGCGAAGGCCGGTCTGATCGGCCTGACCCGCAACGCCGCGCACGCCCACCGGTGGGACCGGGTGCGGATCAACGGCCTGAACATCGGCTGGACGGCGACCGAGGGTGAGGACGCCACGCAGAAGGCGTTCCACGGCGCCGGGGACGACTGGCGGGAGCAGGCCGCGGCGAAGCTGCCGATGGGCAAGCTCGGCCAGCCGGACGAGATCGCCGACTTCGTGGTGCTGCTGCTGTCGGAGCGGTCGGGCGTGGTCACGGGGTCCGTGATCGACTGGGACCAGAACGTGCTGGGGGGTCTCGACTAAGGATTTGCCACGGTTCGTCGGTGGTCGGCTGCGGGTTGTCCGTGGCTGGTCGCGCAGTTCCCCGCGCCCCTTCGGGGCGCAACCCCGTCTCAAGGAGTCACCCCCATGCGCATCGGAATCCTCGGCCTCGGCCGCATCGGCGCCTTCCACGCCGAGACCCTGTCCGGACTCGACGCGGTCGAGTCGCTCGTGCTCACCGACCCGTTCGCGGACGCCGCCAAGGCCGCCGCGGAGAAGTTCGGGGGCGAGGTCGTGGACTCGCCCGAGGCGCTGCTGGCCGCCGGCGTGGACGGCATCGTCGTCGCGGCCGCGACCGACGCGCACCCCGCGCTGATCCTGGCCGGCGTCGAGGCCGGCGTCCCCGTCTTCTGCGAGAAGCCCGTCGCCAAGCACATGAGCGAGGGCGTCGAGGTGCTCAGGGCGATCCAGGGCAAGGACGTGCCGATCCAGATCGGCTACAACCGCCGCTTCGACGCCGGTTTCGTCGCCGCGCGGGCCGCCGTGCAGTCGGGGGAGCTGGGCACGCTGCACACCGTACGGTCCACCACCCTGGACCCGGCGCCGCCGCCGGCCGCGTACGTCGCCGCCTCCGGAGGCATCTTCCGGGACTGCTCGGTGCACGACTTCGACATCATCCGCTGGGTGACCGGCCGCGAGGTCGTCGAGGTGTACGCCGTCGGCGGCAACCGGGGTGCCGACTACATCAGGGCCGCGGGTGACGCCGACACCACCGGCGCGCTCCTCACCCTGGACGACGGCACCATCGCGGTGATCTCCAACTCCCGCCACAACGCCCGGGGTTACGACGTCCGGATGGAGATCCACGGCTTCACCGACTCCATCGCGGTGGGTCTGGAGGACAAGCTGCCGCTGCGCTCGGTGGAGCCCGGTGTGACCTTCCCCGCGGGCACCCCGCACGACTTCTTCATGGACCGCTTCACCGAGGCCTACCGCGCCGAACTCACCGCGTTCACCGAGGTCGTCGCGGGTCGGCGGCCCTCGCCGTGCACGGTCCAGGACGCCCTGGAGGCGGGCTGGATCGCCGAGGCGTGCACACTGTCCCTCAACGAGCACCGCCCCGTCACCATCGAGGAGGTACGGCAGGCATGAGCGAGCCGGGCCGGGAACAGTTGCGTATCGGAGTACTGGGAGCCGCGCGCATCACCGCGAGCTCCCTCGTCGCCCCGGCCCGGACCACCGGCCACCGCCTGGTCGCGGTGGCCGCCCGCGAGAGGTCCCGTGCCGAGGCGTTCGCGGCCGAGCACGGCGTGGAGCGGGTCGTGGGCTCCTACGCGGACCTGCTCGCCGACCCCGAGGTCGACGTCGTCTACAACCCTCTCGCCAACGGCCTGCACGGGCCGTGGAACCTCGCCGCCCTCGCGGCGGGCAAGCACGTGCTGAGCGAGAAGCCGTCGGCGAGCAACGCCGAGGAGGCCGCCGAGGTGCGGGCGGCGGCGGAGAAGTCCGGGACCGTGTTCATGGAGGCGTTCCACTACCTCTTCCACCCGGTCACCCGGCGCCTGCACGAGATCCTCGGCAGCGGCGAGATCGGTGACCTGCGGCGGGTGGAGGCCCTGGTGGCGATCGCCGCCCCGCCGGACACCGACCCGCGCTGGTCGCTGCCGCTGGCCGGCGGCGCGGTGATGGACCTGGGCTGCTACAGCCTGCACGCGCTGCGCATGCTCGCCCCGTTCGCGGGCGGCGCCCCGAGGCTGGTCTCCGCGCGCGGCGGGGAGCGGGCGGGCGCGCCGGGCGTCGACGAGTGGCTGGACGCCGAGCTGGAGTTTCCCGGCGGTGCCACGGGGGCCGCGCGCTGTCACATGGCGTACGACGGCCTGGAGATGAGCATCCGGATCACCGGCAGCCGCGGCGAGGTGAGCGCGCCGAACTTCGTGCTGCCGCACCTGGACGACCGGGTCGTGGTGCGCACGGCCGGCGGCGAGCGGACCGAACGGCTCGGCACACGGTCGTCGTACACCTACCAGCTGGAGGCCTTCGCGGCGCGGGTGCGTGAGGGCACGCCGGTCCCGCTGGACGCGGACGACGCGGTGGCGACGATGGAGCTGATCGACGCGAGTTACCGCGCGGCGGGGTTCGAACCCCGCCCGCGGTCGGTCGTGAACCGGTAGGAGGAGAGAGGGCAGGGCGGTGGCCGGGGGTGCCGTCGCCCGCCCGCCACCACGTCCGGCGCCGCGCCCCGGTCGTCCGCCTGCCATGATCGGGCGCATGGCCGTCCACATCGTTCCCGCCCACGTCACCGATCTGCACCAGGTACTGGCGGACCACTCGCTCTACTGGGGCGACCGTGACCTCCGCTCGCTCCATCTCCTCGCCCTGGTCCAGGAGTTCGGCTCGACGTGTCCCGTCGCCCGTGCCGAGGACGGCATCCGCGGCTACCTCATCGGCTTCGTCACCCCGGACGGCACGGGGTACGTCCATCTGATCGCCACCCGCTCCGACGCCCGCGGCACCGGTGTCGGCCGCGATCTGTACGCCGCGTTCACCGACGCCGCCCGCGGACAGGGGGCGGTCCGTCTGAAGGCGATCACGTCGGTCACCAACGAGGGTTCGGTCGCCTTCCACCGCAGCCTCGGATTCGACGCACGCGTCGAGGACGCGTACCACGGGCCGGGTCAGCCGATGGTCGTCTTCACCCGGGCTCTCCCCGCAAGCCCGTGAGCGTGCCGGCACGCGGCCCCTCGCGGCTCGTCCGCGCCGGTCCCGGTCCGGCCGGAGGGGCGGGGTCAGTACAGCGGCGGCCGTTCCACCAGCTCCACCTCCACGCGACCGCCGTCGTTCAGCGCCCGCACCCCCGCCTCGCACACGGCGGCCGCCGCGTACCCGTCCCAGCTGCTGGGCCCGGTGACCTCGCCCCGGCGGGTGGCGTCCACCCAGGCCTGGACCTCGCGGTCGTAGGCGTCGGCGAAGCGGTCGAGGAAGTCCTGGGCGATGGTGCCGCCCCAGCGTCCCGCCATGTTGGTGACCAGGGCGTGGCCGTCACCGACGCGCGCGGTGCCGCGTTCGCAGACCACCTCGGCCTGGACCTGGTAGCCGAAGCCGCAGTTGACGAAGATCTCGACGTCGACGACCGCGCCGCCGTCCGTCTCGAACACCACGAACTGCGGGTCCTGGAGGCCCTCCGGCGCGCTCGCGGTCGGCCGGGGCCGCAGCACGGTGACGGCGGTGATCTCCTGGCCGAGCAGCCAGCGGGTCACGTCCGTCTCGTGCGCCACCGAGTCGCTGACGAGCATCTCGCTGGTGAAGAAGGGCGGGCTGGCCGCGTTGCGATGCCGGTTGTGCAGCATCAGCGGGCGGCCCAACTGGCCCGTCTCCAGGAGGGACTTGAGCTTCCTGTACTCGGCGTCGTAGCGCCGCATGAAGCCGACCTGGACACGGCGGTGCCCCAACGCCCGCTCGGCTTCCAGGACCCGCAGCGCCGACGCCGGGTCCGGGGTGAGCGGCTTCTCGCACAGCACCGGCAGGTCGCGCTCCAGGGCGGCGAGGAGTGCCGCCTCGTGGGCCGGACCGGACGACGCGATGAGTACGGCGTCGACGTCCCGCGCCGCCAGCGCCGTCGCCGGGTCGGTGTACGCGGTGCAGCCGTCGACGCGGGCCGCGACGGCCTTGACCCGCTCCGCGTCGACGTCCACGACGGCGCTCACCCGGGCCCCGCTGACGACCTCCTGGATGCGGCGCACATGGTCGGCGCCCATCTTCCCCGTACCGATGACCGCGACGCGGAGCGGTGCACGCTGGGCCATGTCCGTCCTCTCAGGCTCCGCAGGACCTCAGGAACCTGCGGGTGCGTACGGCGATCGGCAGCGGCTTGTCCGGCTCGCACGGGTACATGTCCTGCTCGACGATGGCGAACAGCTCCACGCCGAGCTTCTGCGCCGCCACCAGCACCGGCTCCAACTCCGGTACGCCGGAGGGCGGTTCGCACATCACTCCGCGCTGCACCGCCGGGCCGAACGGCACCTCGTTCGCCACGACGTCGGCGAGGACCGCCGGGTCGACCTGCTTGAGGTGGAGGTAGCCGATGCGCTCGCCGTAGGTCTCGATCAGCTTGACGCTGTCGCCGCCGCAGTAGGCGTAGTGCCCGGTGTCCAGGCAGAGGTTGACCAGCTCGGAGTCGGTCGAGTCGAGGAAGCGCTCGACGTGGTCCTCGGTGTCGATGTGGGTGTCGGCGTGCGGGTGGACGACGATGTCGAGCCCGTACGCCTCCTTCACCTCGTGGCCGAGCCGCTCCATGCCCTTGGTCAGGTACGCCCACTGCTCGTGGGTCAGCTCCGGCGGTTCGAGGAGTTCGGCGGTCTTGTCGTCGCGCCAGAAGGAGGGGATGACGACGAGGTGCCGGGCGCCCATGGCCTGGGTGAGGGCGGCGACCTGGCTGACGTGCTCCCAGGTCGACTCCCACACGGCGGGGCCGCGGTGCAGCCCGGTGAAGACGGTGCCGGCCGACACCTTCAGGCCGCGCCGGTCCACCTCGTCCGTGAGGCGGGCCGGGTCGGTGGGCAGGTAGCCGTAGGGGCCCAACTCGATCCAGGAGTAGCCCGCTTCGGCGACCTCGTCCAGGAAGCGTTCCCAGGGGACCTGCTGGGGGTCGTCGGGGAACCAGACGCCCCAGGAGTCGGGGGCGGAGCCGACCCGGATGCGGTCCAGGGCGGTCACGACGCGTCGTCCTTGGTGGTGGCGACCGGTGCCCTGAGGTCCTGCGCCTCGGGGAGCCCCTCGACGTCGACACCGCGCACCTGGGACAACTCGTTCTTGAGGGCGGCGAGTTCGGAGCCGCCGGCCATGTGGTTGGTGAGTTCCTCCAGGCTCACCTCCTCGCGGGAGGCGTTGAGTTCCATGGTGCCCAGGCGCAGCACGCTGAAGTGGTCGCCGACCATGTAGGCGTGGTGCGGGTTGTGGGTGATGAAGATGACGCCGAGGCCGCGGTCGCGGGCGGCGGCGATGTACTTGAGCACCACACCGGACTGCTTGACGCCGAGGGCGGCGGTGGGTTCGTCCAGGATGAGGACACGGGCGCCGAAGTGGACGGCACGGGCGATGGCCACGCACTGGCGCTGGCCGCCGGAGAGGGTGCCGATGGGCTGTTCCATGTCGTCCAGGACGATGCCCATGTTGCGCAGTTCCTCGTCGGCCGTCCTCTTCATCCGCTCGATGTCCAGACGGCGGACGGGCCAGGGGCCCTTGGTCAGCTCGGAGCCGAGGAAGAAGTTGCGCCAGACCGGCATCAGGGGGACCACGGCGAGGTCCTGGTAGACGGTGGCGATGCCCTTGTCCAGAGCCTCGCGGGGGGTGCTGAAGCGGACCGGGGCGCCGTCGACGAGGAACTCGCCCTCGGTGTGCTGGTGCAGCCCGGAGATGATTTTGATCAGCGTGGACTTGCCGGCGCCGTTGTCGCCGAGGACACAGGTGACCTGGCTGGGGAAGACCTTCAGGTCCACGCCGTGCAGGGCACGGATGTTGCCGTACGCCTTGCCCGCGTTGCGGAGTTCGACGACGGCCCCGTCGGTGGCGGGGGCGTCGTCGGCGAGGACGGCGCCGTGGGTGCCGGCTTCGTTGGTGGGAGTCATTGCGGTCACCTCCGGGTCGCCGTGCGGCTGACCCACAGATTGATCATGACGGCGCCGAGGAGCATCACGCCGAGGAAGGCCTTGAACCAGTCCGGGTTCCAGCCGGCGTAGACGATGCCCTGCTGGACCATGCCGAACATGAACGCCCCGAAGACCGGGCCGATCGCCGAGCCGGCGCCGCCGGTCAGCAGGCAGCCGCCGATGACGGCCGCGGAGATGTAGATGAGCTCCTGGCCCACGCCCTCGCCGGACTGCACGGTGTTGAAGGAGAACAGGTTGTGCATGCCGACGAACCAGGCGCCGAGGCCGACCAGCATGAACAGCGAGATCTTCGTGAACGTCACGGGCACACCGACGGCTCGGGCGGAGTCCTTGTTGCCGCCGACGGCGAAGATCCAGTTGCCGTACCTGGTGCGCAGCAGCATCCAGGTGGCCAGGGCCGCGAAGACCAGCCAGTACACGATGGTGATCTTGATCTGGACGCCGCCGACCTCGAAGGAGGAGGCGAAGACCTTCTTCGCGCCGGAGAAGCCGTCCATGTCGCTGATGTCGTCGGTGGCGACGTTGCCGGTGACCAGCTTGGTGACCGCGAGGTTCACGCCCTGAAGGATCAGGAAGGTGCCCAGGGTGATCAGGAAGCTGGGCAGCCCGGTCCTGACCACCAGCCAGCCGTTGAGGAACCCGATCGCGAGCGACACCACGAGGGCGGCGACGACACCCGCCCACACGTTCAGCGTGAGCTGGTAGGCGAGCATGCTCGCGGTGAGCGCCGAGGTGATGACCGCGACGCCGGACGACAGGTCGAACTCGCCGCCGATCATCAGCAGCGCGACCGGCAGGGCCATGATCCCGATGGTGGACGACTGGTAGAGGATGTTCGCCATCGCGCTGCCCTCGCGCACCGGCGGGGCGGAGATCAGGAAGAACACCCACACCGCCACGGCACCGAGGAAGACACCGATCTCCGGGCGGGCCAACAGCCGCAGGGCCAGGGGGCGTCGGGCGGTCCGGCCGTCGGTCTCCTTCCGGCCGGGGGCCGGCGGTGTGGTCACCGCCGGCTCGGCGTGCTGGGTCATACCCATCACCGGGTGCCCTTCGAGGCGAACTCGGCCACCTTGTCGACGTTGGACTTGTCGACGAAGGCCGGGCCGGTCAGCACCGGCTGCTCACCGCCGCCCATGTAGTTGCCGTTGTTCTTGTACAGCCACAGCGAGTCGATCGCCAGGTAGCCCTGGAGGTACGGCTGCTGGTCGACCGCGAACTCGATGGTGCCCTTGCTGATGGCACCCGTCAGGTCCTTGTTGAGGTCGAAGGTGGCGATCTTGGCCTTGCTGCCCGCGTCGGCCACCGACTGCACCGAGGTCAGCGCGAAGGGCGCGCCGAGGGTGACGACGTAGTCGATGGACTTGTCCTGGCTGAGCTTGGCGGTGATCGTCGACTTCACGGACGGCATGTCGGTGCCGTTGACGTTCAGGGTCTGGAGCTTGCCGTCGAAGGTCTTGTCGACGCCGTCGCAGCGCTGGGTCAGGCCGATGTTGCCCTGCTCCTGGATGACACAGACGGCGTTCTTGGCGCCGGCCTCGTTCAGGCGCTTGCCGAGCGCCTCACCGGCGACGGTCTCGTCCTGCCCGAAGAACTCCATCAGGCCGAGCTTCTGCCACTCGCTGACGCCGGAGTTCAGGCCGACGACGGGTATGTTCTGCCCCTTCGCCTTGGCGATGACGTCCTTCATGGCGTCCGGCTTGGCCAGGGTGACGGCGATGCCGTCGACCTTCTGGTCGATGGCGTTCTGCACCAGGTTGGCCTGGGCGCCCGCGCTCGGGTCGTTGGAGTAGATGAGCTTGATGTTGTCCTTGGCGGCGGCGGCCTCGGCGCCCTTGCGGACGATGTCCCAGAAGGTGTCGCCCTGCGACTGGTGCGTGACCAGGGCGACCGTCATGCGCGGGGTGTTCGCCTTGCCCGCGGAGGCGCCGTCCGCGCTCTCGTCGGACTTCTTGCCCCCGGAACTGCTGGAACAGCCGGCGAGGGTCAGGGCTGCCGCCGCCGCGATCGCCACCACGGGGGCGAATCGACGGGAACGGGAGTGAGAAGAGCGGTCCATCTTTCCTGCACCTCACTGTGCTTACGGGGGAAAGGGAGAAGAGATCTCGGGGGATTCCGAGGCCCGGGATCTTGGCATGTCCGAGTCGCGTGCCGCAAATACGGCGGTTGTACTGGGACGGGATTCCATCCCTTCCCGAGCCTGGTGTCAATACTTTGTTAAGACATCATTTCACAATCAGGTCCGAATGTAAGTACAAAGTATTGACAGGGTCACCCCTCGGGTCCTACACCTGGGAGGCGACAGGCCCCCTGGGACTCGAGGAGCGTCCCTATGACCGATTCATCCCAGCCCTTCGACTTGTTCACGATCGGCCGTATTGAAGTCGATCTTTACGCACTCCGGTCGGGCGTGCCACTGGGCGATGTGCAGAAGTTCGGAAAGTTTCCCGAGGGTTCGGCAGGCCAGGTCTCGGCCGCGACCGCCCGGCCCGGCCACCCCGCCACCGCGCCCGACCGAGACCAGCACGCCCCGGTCCCGCAAGGGCCCGCGCCACCCGTCAGGTGACCGACCGCCGCCACCTGTGAACCCGCATCCGAGGGAGGGACGTCCCATGGCGAAGACCGGCGGCTCCTCACGTGCCGCAACCGCCCCCGCGCTCGACGCCCTGGACTTCGCCCTGGACCGGGGCAGTCCGGTGCCGCTCTACTACCAGCTGGCGCAGCAGCTGGAGGCGGCCATCGAGCACGGGGTGCTCGCCCCGGGAAACCTCCTGGGCAACGAGATCGACCTCTCCGTACGCCTCGGCCTGTCCCGGCCGACCGTCCGCCAGGCGATCCAGTCCCTGGTCGACAAGGGCCTGCTCGTCCGGCGGCGCGGCGTCGGCACGCAGGTCGTGCACAGCCAGGTCAAGCGCGGCCTGGAACTGAGCAGTCTCTACGACGACCTGGAGGCGGCCGGACAGGGGCCGACCACGCAGGTGGTGCGCCACGAGCACGTCCCCGCCGCGGCCGACGTGGCCGCGGCCCTCCATCTCGCCGAGGGCGGCGACGTGATCGTCCTGGAACGGCTGCGCGCCACGCACGGCCAGCCCGTGGCGATCCTCCGCAACTACCTGCCCGCTACCCTGCTCGAACTCGACTCCGCCCGGCTGGAGTCCACGGGCCTGTACCGGCTGATGCGCTCGGCGGGCATCACCCTGCACAGCGCCCGCCAGACCATAGGCGCCCGGTGCGCCACCACCGAGGAGGCCAGGCGTCTGGACGAGCCGCCGGGCGCGGCCCTGCTGACGATGCAACGCACGGCGTACGACGACACCGGCCGGCCGGTCGAGTACGGGACGCACATCTACCGCGCGTCCCGGTACGCGTTCGACTTCCAGTTGCTGGTCAGGTCCTGAGGCCCGCGGTGAACGGCGTCACCGGCCGCGGGCGGCGCTCACCGTCCACGGTGAGGTCGACGGCCTCGTTGTAGAAGGCGAGGAGCCCCCGGATCGGGGCCACCGCGGGCAGCGGTTCCGGGTAGCTCCACAGCACGTCGCGGGGCACGTCCTCGTCGCCGCGCCAGGTCCAGTACTCGGCGGTGCCCTTGTACGGGCAGCCGGTGCGGTGGTCGGTCGCCGCGAACAGGTCGAGGCGGACGTCCTCGCGGGGCAGGTAGTACCGGGTCGGCAGCGAGGTCTCGAAGAGCAGCACCGGACGCCGGGTGTCGGCGACGACCCGCCCGGCGACCTCGACGACCACATGACGGCTGCTGGGCAGGGCGTCCACCCGTTTGTGCGGGTCACGGGGGTGTACGAAGATCTCTTCCTCCTCCTCGTACCAGTGGTCGAGGCCGCTGTCCCAGCGCCGGAACCACTCGAAGGCGATGTGCCCGGCGAGGTCGTCGGCGGGGAAGGTCCACGCCGCGTTCTCCACGAGCACGCCGCCGACCTCGAGGTCGTAGAAGAGCCGCGAGCCGGTGTGGGCGCCGGTGCGCGGGTTCCCGGCCGGGCGCAGCAGGTCGGTGCGGACCTCGTCCCGGGGAAACGCGTACACCGGCACGGGGACGTCGGGTTCCCAGACGAGAACGGGGTGGCGGCTGTCGACGACGGCGACATCACCCTTGTAGCCGCGCACCCAGCGCTCCCCGGGCTCCCAGAGGAGGCCTTCGGGGGTGGTACGGAGGGTGCGTGCGCACGGATGTGAGGTCATGGCCGGGCTCCTTCGGCTCTCTCACGAGCCTAGGCCCACGGATCGGTCATCGCCCCTCTGCCGCGGGAGCGTTCAGTGCGCCGCGTCCAGCCGGGCCCGCTGCTCCTCGGTCAGCTCCAGGTCGACCGCGGCCAGGTTCTCCTCCAGCTGCGCCACCGAGGACACCCCGGCCAGCGGCAGGATCGGCAGCGCTCCACCGATCTGCCAGGCCAGGACCACCTGGTTGACGGTCGCGCCGGTCTCCCGGGCCACCTCGCGCAGGACGCGCAGCCGGGCCGGTGTGCCCGGGTGGTCGAAGTCGGCGGGGAGCCGGTCGGGGTGGGTGTAGGCACCTTTGAGCAGGGGCGAGTAGGCGACCAGGGTCAGGCCGGGCTCCTCGCGCAGATAGCCGAGCAGGTCGGGTCCGGCGTGGCCGAGGCTGCCGTCGGGGAAGAGGTCCTCGGGGACGTCGTAGCGGGGCCGCAGATGACTGTGGGCGTACTGGAGGACCTCGTAGCCCGGCAGTCCGGCCGCGGCGGCGATCGCGCGGGCGCGCTCGACGCGCCACACGGCGTGGTTGCTGACGCCGAGCAGTCCGACCGTGCCCTCGGCGACGAGTTCGGCGAAGCCCTCGACGGTCTCCCGCAGGGGTACGGCGTGGTCCTCGATGTGCGCGTACAGCAGGTCCAGCTTCTCCACGCCGAGCCGTTCCCGGCTGCGCCCGGCGGCCTCGCGGATCACCTTCGCCGACAGGCCCTCGGCGTTGTCGACATAGCTCGTCCCGGGGGCGAGCGGGCGGGCGCCGAGCTTGGTGGCGATGACGATCTCGTCGCCGATGCCACGGCTGCGCCGCCAGCGGCCGAGGAGTTCCTCGCTCTGGCCGCCCTGGCCGCCGTCGGTCCAGAAGGCGTAGTTGTCGGAGGTGTCGAGGAAGGTGCCGCCCGCCTCGACGTAGCGGTCGAGCACGGCGAAGGCGGTCTCCTCGTCGGTGCGCGAGCCGAACAGCATCGTGCCGAGGGCGAGCACGCTGACCTCTCGGCGGGTGGCCGGATCGGTGCCGATGGTGCGGTACCTCATGGTGGTCCCCTCCCGTTCACGCGCCCACGCTCGGGGCACGTGAACGGGAGTCTGCCTCTTGAAGTGCGCTTCAACGCAAGGGACTTGACCCCGGCGGCGCGAACGGACCCTCCAGCGCGGCCCATTGCAGCAGCATGATGGTCTTGGCGTCGGCGATCTCCCCGGCACGGATCATCTCCAGGGCCCGGCGGAAGGGCAGTTCGAGGATCTCGATGTCCTCGCCCTCCTCGTGGAGGCCGCCGCCCGCGTGGGTGCGGGTCGAGGGTCCGTACTCGGCGGCGTAGAAACTGACCCGCTCGGTCACGGACCCCGGGCTCATGTAGACGTCGAAGACGTGCCGGACCTCGCCGATGGTGTGCCCGGTCTCCTCCACCACCTCGCGGCGCACCGCGATCTCCGGGTGCTCGTCATCGTCGTCGAGCAGCCCGCCCGGGGTCTCGACCAGCATGCCGTCGGGATGCCCGTTGACGTAGACCGGGAAGCGGAACTGCCGGGTGAGCAGGACGGTTTCGCGTGCCGTGTCGTAGAGCAGCATGGTGGCGCCGTTGCCGCGGTCGTGGGTCTCGCGCTGCTGGGTGCTCCACGTCCCGTCGGCGCGCTGGAGGTCGAAGGTCGTGGCGCGCTCGACGTACCAGTGGCTGGAGAGCAGTCTCACCTCGCGGACCTTCACGCGCGGGTTGCCGGTCAGGTCGAGACCGGTGCGGTCGAGGCCGGTGCGGCCACGGCGGTCGGGGGTGTCGATGCCGGCGGTCATCGGTCGCCGGCCGGACGGAAGTGCGAGTGGGTCATGCCCGCTGTCTATCACCCCGACCGCCGTCACCTCATCCGCGGACCTTGCCGGTCATGGAGAACTCGTCGGCCTCGGCGAGGTCGAAGTCCCCGTGGTCGCTGCCGAGCCCCTGCGCCACCAGGGCCGCCGACGCGCACCCCAGGACGGCCGCCTCACGGGGCGTACGGTTCAGGCTGATCCCGCGCAGGAAGCCGGCCGAGAAGGCGTCGCCGCAGCCGGTCGTGTCGACGACGTCGACGTCGAAGGCGGGGACCGACTCGGTGCCCTCGGCGGTCACGAGCAGCGCGCCCTCGGCGCCGCGGGTGACCGCCACGAGTCCGGCGCCGGCGGCGACGAGCTTCTGCGCGCCGGCCACGAGGTCCGCCTCGCCGCTGAACCCGAGGACCTGGTCGTCGTTGGGCAGCAGGTGGTCGACGTACGGGAGCAGCGGTTCGATCTGGTCGAAGGTGCCGAGTTCGCCGGGGGCCAGGAGGTCCACGGAGGTGACGACGTCGTGCTCCTTGGCGTGCGCGAGGATCCGCGCGGCGACCTCGGCACCGATCAACTCCGGTCCGCCCAGGTGGAGATGGGTCGCCTCGGCGACCGCGTCCCAGGGGACGTCGTCGAGGCCGTAGGTGATGTTGGCGCCGAGGAGGTGCAGGGTGGGGCGGTCGCCGTTGGGGCGGATGGGCAGGACGGTCGCGGAGGTGGAGGTGTCGACGCGGCGGACGATCAGCCCGGTGTCGATCCCGGCCTTCTCCAGCAACCCCAGGAGCAGGTCGCCGGTCGGGTCGGTGCCGATCGCACCGGCGGTGCGCACCCGCGCGCCGAGCTTGGCGAGGGTGAGGGCGGTGCCGGCGGCCGTGCCGGCGGCGGTCATGCGGATGTCCTCGACCAGGGTGGCGCCCTGGCCCTCGGGTATGGCCTCGACCGGCCGCACCAGCACGTCCAGTACGTGCACGCCCATCGTGACGACCTTCATCTGTTTCCCTCCTGAACGGGTGGTACGGACTGCGTGGTGCCGTAGTCGCGGGCCAGGGCGGCCTCGATGACCGCGAGTTGCTGCTGCTCGTCGAGGACACGGGGCGTGCCGAGGGCCGCCGCGTGCTGGTACACCCCGCAGGCCCACTCCAGCAGCAGGGCGTGTTCGACCGCCTTGTCGAGCGTGGGCGCGTGGGTCACGGCCCCGTGGTTGGCCATCAGCGCCCCGCCCCGGCCCTCCAGGGCGGTCAGGACCGACTCGGCGAGTTCGGGGGTGCCGAAGGTGGCGTACCGGGCTACCCGTACGGTGCCGCCGAGGGCCAGCAACTGATAGTGGATGCAGGGCAGTTCGTCGAGGACGAGGGAGAGGGCGGTGGCCATGGGCGCGTGGGTGTGCACGACGGCGCCGGTGCCGTAGCGGTGGTAGACACCGAGGTGCAGGTCCAGTTCCGAGGTCGGTCGCAGGGTGCCGGAGACGATCTCTCCGTCGAGGTCGACGACAGTCACCTGGTCCGGGGTGAGCTCGGCGAGGACCGCGCCGGTGGCGGTGATCGCGACCCGGTCGTCCACGCGTACGCTCACGTTCCCGGCCGTGCCGATGAGCAGTCCCTCGGCGCCCAGCCGGCGGCAGGCGTCGGCGACCGCGGCCCGTTCCTCGCGCCACGCCGAAGGGGCGTCGGTCATGCCCGCGCTTGAGTCGGTCATGCGCGCGACGGTAACCTAAACCTGAAACAAAGTCACGTTCACGTTCGGAGGTTGTCACGTGGGTGAGCCCACCGCGGACGCCGGCTGGGCGGCGGGGGTCGCCTCCCTGCGCCGCACTCCCCAGCAGGCCCGCAGCAAGGCCCGGCTCGCCCGGGTCCTCGAGTCCGCCGAGCGGGTGCTGGTCGAGGAGGGCGTCGAGGCCCTCACCACGACCCGGATCGCCGCCGAGGCGCGGGTGTCGGTCGGCTCGCTGTACCAGTACCTGCCCGACCGGGGTGCCATCATCGAGGCCCTCGCGGCCGGGTACTTCGCCAAGCTGGAAGCGGCGATGGACGACCTGGTCCGGGCGGCGGCCGCCGAGCGCTGGCCGGACCCGGTGGCCGTCCTCATCGACGCGTTCGCTGCGATCTACCGCACCGAGCACGGCTTCCGCGCCCTGTGGTTCGGCAGCGGCCTGACCGAGCAGACCCGCGCCGCCGACCGCGAGCACAAGCGCCGCATGGCCGACGGCATCCGCCGCATCCTCCTCACCCTCGACCTCGCCGAGGACGACGACGACCTGGACCGCACCTGCCACGCCGCGATGCTCGCCGCGGACGCCCTGGCCCAGGAGGCATTCCGACGGAACCGAGCGGGGGACGCGGCACTGCTGGACGAGGCGAAGGTGATGCTGCGGGGGTACCTGGGGGAGGTGGCGGGGCGCTATCGGAGGGGGTAGCGAGAGGGGGGCGGCGGGCGGGAGTCCGGGAGTCCGGGGGCGCAAAACGACCAGCGGGCCTGCCGTTTCCGACAGACCCGCTGGTCCACACCGTCGGGACGACAGGATTTGAACCTGCGACCCCTTGACCCCCAGGAGTGAGCGTCGACGGCATTTTCTGGAAATAGCAGACTTAACCAGGACGCAGGAAGTGTGTAGAAGGCTCCCTCGTGCACCATCGCGCACGCCGTGTGGTCCCCAACTGGTCCCCACTCGCGGTCATAACTCTGCCGCCGGACGCTCCGTGAGACGTGCCGACACCACGACCAGAATCCACCGGCTGGACAGCCGCGGACACTGCCGCACAGGTACCGTTACCCCTAGGCCAACATCTTCGCTCTGGGGCACACTCATCGGCTACGACTCTGCAAGCGGCATCCCCTTCGGGACGGCGACGCCCCAGATAGTCACCCACCGGGTCATGTCAGAAAAGCCCGCTCTGGCGTTCTTCCCCAAAAACTGCCCAAGCCCTTGACAAAGGCCCTCCCTGCCCGGTTGATGGTGCCCTGAGGCGCAGTCACTTCGCCGTCAGGTAGGTCGTTTGAAGCCGACGGTGACCCGGGGCTGGTCGGCACCCTGGTAAGCGCCGCCGGCCGGGACGGGTGCACTGTGTCGCTCGCAGATCCGGATGACCCGATCGGTACGGGCCCGGCCCAGGACGTGAGTGCGTCCCGGCAGCGCAGGTGAGATCCACAGCAGTGTGCCAGCCGGTCTGCACGTTCACTCTGAGGCGACGGTACTAGGAACTGTCCTGTCGATCTCGGCCGTCCAACGGTCACACTCCGATGAAGCTCACCGTTTCCGTCATGTCCGCCCGCCCGGTGCGCAGTTGCGGCACGCCCTCCTTCTCGAACCCCACTGAGACGCCGCAGAACAGCACGAGTCCGTCATCGGCTCCGACTGCCCGGCTGACAGTCTCCCGGTACACGGTCCACATCACCTGGGGGCAGCTGTGCAGCCCCTCGGCTCTCAACAACAGCATGACCGTCTGCAGGTACATCCCCGCGTCAGCCCACTGTCCGGGCCCCATCGTCCGGTCGAGGTAGCAGAACAGGACGGCCGGCGCCCCGAACGCCTCCGAGTTCAAGGTGGCGATCTTTCTGGGCCGGTCTGGGTCGTCGCGCTCGATCCCCAGCGATTCGTACCGCTGGGCGGCGGCAGCAGCAAAGCGGTCCAGATACGGCGAGGCCAGCCCGTCCGGGTACATCGGGTACTCACGCTCGTCGCCGGGGTCCCCCGCCCGTGCCCTGGCTGTCGCGGTCCGCTTGAGTTCCGCCAAGGGTTCACCGGTCACGACGTACAGATGCCACGGCTGGAGGTTCCCGCTGGACGGAGCCCGCGTCGCTGCGGTCAGCACTCGTTCGAGTACCTCCTTGGGCACGGGCTCATCGCTGAACGCCCGCACGGCCCGGCGACTGTCCACGGCCTCATACACATCCACGTCTTAGCGTCCTCTCATTCAACCGGGCCCCTCCACCGTATTCAGCCGTCAATGCCGAGCATCGCCCGAGGTTGAAAAACGTCCCGACGATCAGTCCAGTCGTTGATAGGACCGTGGGAGACAGAGGTGACTTGACGGATGCTCAATGGGAGCGGCTGGAGCCGCTCCTACCGGTCAGCAATGGGCGTTGTGGCAGGTGGCGGGACCACCGCCAGGTCGTGAACGGGGTGCTGTACCGGATCCGCACGGGCGTGCACTGGCGCGATCTGCCGGAGCGATACGGGCCCTGGAAGACGGTGCACGAGCGGCATCGCCGCTGGTCGGCGGACGGAACGTGGGAGATGCTCCTGCGGCGGATCCAGGCCGAGGCGGATGCGGCCGGCGAGATCGACTGGGACGTCTCGGTCGACTCGACGTCCGTGCGTGCACACCACCACGCCGCCGGCGCCCGGCACGCTCCGCCGCCCGCCATCAAAGGGGGCTCCGCCCAGGCGGTCAGAGCCGCTCGGATTTGGGCGGAACTGATCGACCGGCCGGCGGAGGTGGTAAGGGAGGCGAGGCTCTCGGCCGGTCGCGCGGCGGGTTCACCACCAAGATCCACCTGAGCGCGGACGGCCGCTGCCGGGTGCTCTCGCTGGTCATCACGCCTGGGCAGTGCGCCGACTGCACCCAGTTCGAGGCCGTCATGGACCGAATCTGCGTGCCACGGCTGGCCTGCGGCAGGCCACGTACGAAGCCGGACAGCGTCAGTGCCGACAAGGGCTACAGCAACCGCCGAACCCGCCGCTACCTACGCAGACGCGGAATCCGGCACGTCATCCCGGAGAAAGCCGACCAGGCAGCCAACCGGATCCGACACGGCAGCTCCGGGGGCCGACCGCCCGGTTTCGACAAGGACCGCTACAAGAAGCGCAACACCGTCGAACGGGCGATCAACAAACTGAAGACCTTCCGCGCGGTTGCAACCAGGTTCGACAAGCGCGGCCACGTCTACCTCGGAACCGTTACCGCAGCCGCGCTCGTCGTCTGGCTCCGCTCGTGATCGCCAGGACACTGCCTAGCCCGAGTAGCCAGCGCTGCTGTGGCCGACCCGGAGGCGCTCGGCGAGGGTCCCGTCGAGCAGCACAAAGTCCGGGTCTGTCTCGCGCAGCACCAGGTACTGACCGCCCCCTCTGATTTCGACCTTGGGGTGCATCCCCTCTTTCGCTGACCTTCACCACGGCCGACGCTGCGAGGCAGATCCGTGCACCGAACACTGGTCCCCAGAGCTGGTCCCCAAGTCAACGTCGCGAAACCCTCTCCCTTGTTGGAGAGGAGAGGCTCGCGTCATCGTCGGCGAGGCGTCCGTGACGCACGTCCAAGGGCCGCCGCCGGGTCAGGTGGCCAGTTCGACAGAGCCGGTCACGGCGTGAGATCTCGCGAACCTCCGCCTGAGCTCGCGGATGATCTCCTGCCATTGCTAGGAATCACTGCTGCACACCACTCTTCCTGATCGGCAGGCTGCCAGGTCGCCATTTCGTCCAGGCGAGCGATCACCCTGGAGGTCTCGGTGTCAGGAATTCCGCTCTCGCTGTCGAGTCGCCATTTGATGTCGTGCACTCGGTGAGCCGCACGGTGGTAGGACAGCTGGGAATCGCTGAGTCTACGTATGGGGTAGCCGCCACACTTGCATGCGCTTCATCACCACCGACGCTGCGAGACGACTGCCTGCACCGTGCACTGGTCCCCAACCCTGGTCCCCAGACCGACGCCGCACCGTCTCCCGCACCTCTGCGCGCGCAGGCCAGGCACCCGCATGACGCAAACGTGACCTCAACAGCGAAGCGCTGAAGATGCCCCTGCCGCAGACAAGGAGATCGGGGCATCCCTAAACGAACGCAGACAATGATCAGGAGAAGCGCCGGTTTGGCCAACCGGCGATCCCGTGTTACAAGGGTCACGTCCGCTGGAGTGGTGTACTGACGGCCACTCGGTGATCTCGTCTTGAGGCTATGCGGTGAGTTCGGTGGACAGGAGGTCGGTCTCGTCGGTTTCTGACTCGATCGGGTGGAGGCAGGCCTTGGCCAGCAGGTCGAGTTCCATGTAGCGGCGGGCCTCGGTCCGTTCGTCGGTCTGCTCGGCCAGCACCGCGCCGACCAGGCGGATCAGGGCGGTGCGGTCGGGGAAGATACCGACCACGTCGGTGCGCCGGCGGATTTCCTTGTTCGGCCGCTCTTGCGGGTTGCACCGTCTGCCGCCAGATCTCACTCGGAAACGCGGTGAAGGCCAGAAGCTCGTGCTGGGCGGTGTCCGAGTGAGCAGCACTACTCGTCGGCACGGTCTTGTCCCTGGTCAATCAGGGTTCCTTCATTGTCTCGGGTGACGTCGACGGGGCCACGGCCGCGTGCGTGGCGGTGAACTACGTGGTGCCGTCCTGTGTGTCGAGCGCGGGATTCTTCAGTTGCCGAGGCCACGTGGCTGGGCGAGCAGCCCTCGCTCACCACACGTGGCCCCGCATCTGGAGTTCCGACGGATCGGACAACTCCAGGCCGGGCAGCAGCCAGTCCTGGAACGGGGCGAGTGCGGCCAGAATAATGAAAGCGACACCGACCGCCCAAGTGAGCCAGGAACCCTCGCGTCACAGCTTCTCAAGGAAGATCACCGTCGCCAGCGCGGCCCTGGCGGCCACGTTCGAAGCCGAGCGGGATCAGGGTGATCACGAGGCCCCAGCAGCAGCCGACGCAGTAGAGCCCGTGGTGCGCGCCTACCCGTAGGTCCTTCGCCCAGGGCCGGAAACGCGCGTACCGCAGCAGCTGGAACATCGGGTTGCGGCAGTGTCGCAGGCAGACCCGTTTCAGGGGCCCGAACTGCTGGAGTCCCGCGAGCAGGAACGCACCCGCGCCGCTCCAGCGCCCCGCGCCCGGGTGGCTGTCGACCAGGCGTCCGGTCACGGCCAGTGCCCCGTAAGCGAGCAGCCCGAACCCGGACGAGGCAAGCAGGTAGACACCGACGAACTCGGTGATACGCAGCGCGCGGACGCGGCCCGCGGTGCTGCGGTTGATCGCCTGCACCCAGGTCAGGGCGACGGGCGCGAGCGACGGCAGCATCATCACCGCCAGCATGACCACCCACAGCGCCAGAAACAGCGGGAGCGCCAAGCCCATCGTGCCAGGCTCGATCCCCATGTCACGGGACTGGGCGGTAGGGCGCAGCCACGCCAGAGCGGTGATCAGAACCAGCAGAGTCCAGAATCGGAGGGCCCAAAACTGGAGGACTGGGAAGGCAGCGGGCGGCTCGCACGGCGGCGACCAGTCCTCGCTGCCATCTCCCGGACGGCTGGACCGCACCCTGAAGCAACTCCCCGAGACCCCGGTGACCTGGAACGAGGCCGACGACGCCGACGACGCCGAACGTCTCGGAATTTACGGCTCCCCCACTCTCCTGGTGAACGGAGTCGATCCACAGGCCCGACCTGGAGAGGCGGCGAGTCTGTCCTGCAGGCTCGCCGTCCCGTCCGTGGACCAGATCCGTACGCTCCTCACCAGGCGACCGGGACCTGACGGCGCGCAAGGAGGCTCGTGGGCCGTGCCGTCACCTGGGTGCCGAGCTACGCTCCTTGAGCATGTCGGCCATGAGCTGCATCTCCGACTGCTGGGCGTCGACCATGCCCTGGGCCAGTTGGCGCGCCTGAGGCACCTCGCACTGCTGGGCGCAGGCACGCGCCATGTCGACCCCACCCATGTGGTGGTCGGTCAGCAGTTGGAGGTAGAGAATCTCGGCGTCCTTGCCGTCAGCCTTGCCGAGTCGGTCGATCTCGGTGTCGGTGGACATGCCCGGCATCAGGGAGCCGTCCTCGGCCTGGTGCCCCAAGTGGCCGCTGTGGCCGCCTTTCACCCAGGTCATGTAGCCGTCGGCAGAGGTCTTGGGCAGGCCCCACAGATCAAGCCAGCCCAGCAGCATGCCGCGCTGGTTGGCCTGGGTCTGCGCGATGTCGTACGCAAGGCGGCGTACATCCTCGTCGTCGGTGCTGTCGCGGATGACGAAGGACATCTCGACGGCCTGCTGGTGGTGAACGGCCATGTCGCGGGCGAAGCCGGCGTCGGCGGAGTCGGCGGTGGGCACATCGGACGAGTCCCCGTCGCCAGGAGCGGCCACGAACCACAGGACGAGGCCGAGGGCGACGAGGGCCGCCACCGCGGCTATGGCGGCCCACCCGCCCGGGAAGGGCCTGCGGGTGGACACGTTCTCGGGATCCGTCACGTCCGGTGTCATCTCAGTCGTGTCCGTCATCAGGCGGTCAGACCGCCCGTGCAGGCGGCGCCCGGCTCGGGTGTCTGCGCGCCCTGGACGTACTTGGTGAGGAACTGCTCGACCCTGGGGTCGGACGCCTTGTTGACGCTGAGCTGGTGACCCCAGGCCGACAGCGTGATCGTCCCCGACTGATCCTGGTCCGGGCTCATCAAGGTGTACGGCGTCTTGGACACCTTGTCGCCGAGGGTCTTGATGTCGGCGTCGGTGGCCTTGTCGTTGTACGTGACCCAGACCGCGCCGTGCTCCAGGGAGTGAACGGCGTTCTCGTTCGCTATGGCCTTGATGTAGACGGTGCCGTCGCAGGTCATCCAGGCCTGGTTGTGGTCGCCGCCGACGGGCGGGTTCACCGGGTACTTGACCGTGCCGGTGACGTGGTTGCGGCCGAGTTTCTTGGCGTCCCAGGTCTTCTCGCCGCTCACGGGCTTCTTCGCCTCGGCGGCCTGCTGCTCCTCCTTCTCGTTGGCGCTGTTGATGTAGTACGCGCCCCAGCCCACGAGGCCGACGACGATGACCGTGCTGAGGGTGATGGTGATGATCCGGTTGCGGCGCTCGCGGGCCCGCTCGGCGCGGCGCATCTCCTCGATACGGGCCTGGCGGGATGCGGCGGCCGCCTTCTTGCTGGACTTGCTCATGGCTGTGTGTTCCTCGTCCCCGCCGCACGGTGTCGTCCGGCGGCGGTGGGTGCAGGGGCGGATGGACGGATGTCGTCGGCCGTACGGGTGAGCGCGCGACGCCGTGAGATCCGTCTAGGTCCGTTGCACCTGGAGGACGTGCAGGTCGGGAGCGCGACCGGTCAGTACCGGCTCGGTGGAGCGCGCAGTGGTGTCCGGTTGGCTGGGGAGGTCCGGCGTGCGAGGCAGGATCGCGTGCAGGGGCTGGGCCGGAGCGACAAGCACGGCCCGTACGCGGTCGCCTGCTGGAACGCAGCACACGTCGCCGGCGGGGCAGTCGGCTGGGTGCGCGACCGATGCCGCGTGGTGATCGGCCGGAGCGGCCGCCGGGATCGCTGGGGCCGAAACCATCGTCATCGAGGCGGCGGCCTGCGAGCTGTCGGCGTGCGCGGCGAAGCCCAGACACGCCACCAGCGCGGCGAGCAGGACCACCAGAGCAGGCCAGAGCGCCGCGGTCCGCGTGGTCTGCCACGCTTCGCGGGTCGTGTTCTGTGTCCGGCTCCCCATCACCAGTGATTTTAGGCGGTGCCTGTGGTCAGGCTGCCAGCCCCGCTCGGCGCCTCAGTGGTCATGGCCGTCCTCACCTGTCTTGGGGTAGACGAAGGTGCGGGTGACCAAGTGATTGGGAGCCGTCAGGGCCTCGTGGAGGATGCGGCCGTCCTCGTCGAGGGTGAGGTTGAGCTGAGTGTGCTCGGCGGGGTAGGCGAGGGCGAGTCGGCGGTGGCCGTTCTCGTCCGGGAGGCGGGTGATCACGGGTGCGGTGCCGCTGCCGTACGGCTCCGAGGCGAGGAACTCCTTGCCGGTCAGCGGGAGTTTCCTGAGGTTGCCCAGGCCGAGTGCGGTGTTGCTGGTGACCAGTTCGTGGAGCGTGAAGCTGGGGGTCTTCTCCATTGCGGCGACGGTGTCGCGCAGCAGGCCGGGGTCCGAGCGGGGCGGCCAGGTGATGGCGAGGCCGGCCCGGCCGCCGGCCCATTCCTCGCCCGCGGAGGCGGTCAGGGTGAGGCGGCTGGTGCCCTTGCGCCAGGAGACCGGGGTGTAGAAGCAGCCGGTACCGCAGCCTCGGAGCCTCAGTGCCCGGCGGTTGCCGAGGGGGTCGGCGAGGGTGGCTTTCAGGCCGTACGACTGCTGCTCGGCGTCACCGATCTGCGGTGCGGTCAGGTCGATGACGAGCCGGCCACTCGCGGCCCGAGCACTGATGCCGATCTCCCCGGCGCGGGTGCCGGCGGGCACCACCGGGCCGTCGAGCGGCGGCGCGAACGGGAGGGAGCGGTTGGCGTCAGCCGGAACGGACAGCACGGTGAGCGTGGCGGAGAACGCGAGAACAACGGCAAGTAGGCCGTTCTCTGCGCGGGCCGGGCGCTGCGGCGATCCCGTTCCAGCACGGCCCAGGCGACGGCGGGCGGCGAGGGCGAGACCCGCGACGACCACGACCAGGGCGATCTTGACGAGCAGGACCTGCCCGTACGTCGTGGTGGCGAGGTCGTCGAGCGGGACGAGGACCAGCGTGGAGATCAGCCCGGTGACGGCGACGGCGGCGAACAGCCAGGCGGCGAGGCGGGCGTAGACGAGGAGCAGGGCACGGACGGGAGCGTGTTCGCCGCGCCAGGCTGCCAGTGTGCGCAGAACGTGCAGCAGTGTCCCGGCCCACAGCGCGGCGGCCGTGAGATGCACGAAGGTCAGCAGCGGACCGGCCAGGGACTGCTCCGCCTGCGGGTGCGCACGCAGCGCCTCGGCCACCAGGACGGCGGCGAGCGGGAGCGGCACCCAGGCCCGGCGGCGGGCCAGCACGGATACCGCGGCGAGCGCGAAGCCCGCGACCTCGATCAGGGACAGGACGCCGGGCCGTGTGCCGGTGAGGGAGGAGAGCGATCCGTCGCCGAGCTGCAGGGCAGCCAGGGCGAGCGCGGCGGCGGTGCCGATGAGTGCGACGGGCAGGGCCCAGGAGCGAGGACGCCGGGCGGGGGCGCGGGCGGCGAGGCGGCGGCCCGCGAGCTCGCCCAGCATGACCGCGAGAGCCGCGAACAGCAACCAGCGCAGGATCGTCGTCGGGGTGGCCTCCTTGGCCGCGGTGGTCTGGCCGGAGGCGAGAGCCACGGTGCGGGGACCGACGGCAAAGCGGTAGCTGCCGGTCATGATGTCGCCGTCACGGGCGGTGACCTGCCAGTCCACCATGTGCACGCCCTCGGCCAGGGTGGTGCGGAGGGGAACGGTGACCGCTTGGTTGGCCCGGCTGAGCACCGCAGTGCCGAGGTCAGCCGAGGGCTCCAGGCGTACAGAACTTCCGCGCAGGCTGACCGGCTGGTCGAAGACCAGGACGAGCGTTTTCGGGGAGTCGGCGACGGTCGCGTCCGCGGCCGGGCTGGTGAACAGCAGGGTGGCGTGCGCGGAGGCCGGGGCGGCGGTGCCCAGCAGCAGGGCCAGGACGAGCGCGACGAGCGAGCCGATCGCGGCGGCGGAACGCCGGACCGTTGGTGCGGAGGTGGTCACCTGTCGAGGATCTCTGGTGCCTTGGTGGGGGTGGCAGGCGGGGTGGTCTGTTCGCGCAGCTGCTGGCGCTCCTTGCGGGCGCTCCGCAGCTCTTCCTGGAGCTCGGGGTCACTCTTGTCTGCCCGGGTGCCGTGGCAGGCACGGTTGTTGACCATGGGGCGTACGCAGCACCACCAGGTCAGGGCCGCGGCGAGCACGGTCGCGGCGAGCGGGAGCCAGACGCCGGTCATGACGGACGGTCCTGCGGCGCGGAGTCCTGGGGCCGCTGCTCGCTGCGCAGGGCGTCGATCTCCTTGCGCAGGCGCAGCAGTTCCTGGCGGTCCGCGGTGGGGGCACTCTGCGCGCAGCGCTTGGGGCGCATCATGAGCCACGTGCCTGAACGGGTTGCTGCGCGCCTGGGTCGCCGGGTATCAGCCGGCCCTGTGATCCGCGGAATGCCGGGGCCGGAGCAGCGGTGCGGGCTAGCATCCCGTGCCATGGCCAGGACACCTGTGCGACCGTCCGTGGCCCGGCGGTTCGCCGGGCTGCTGACCGTGCTTGCCCTGGCCCTGTGCACCACCGGGCTCGCCCAGCCCGCGACGGCGGCTCCGATGGATCCGATGGACATGACCGCCACGGCCCCGATGACGCCGCCGTCCCCGACGCGGTCCGACACAGCGGCCGTCGAGGAGAGGGCCGACTGTTCATGCCCCATGGACGCCATGACCATGGACTGCCAGCCCTCCGCCCAGCACAGGCCGTCGAGTGCCCCGCCCGCGTTCGCGGCGCATGCCCCATCTCCGGCCGGGCAGGACCGCACCGGACTGTCCGACGTCCAGCGGGCACCGCCCTCTCCGGCATCCCGTGTGGGACCCGATCTCCACAGGCTGTGTGTGAGCCGGACCTGATCGTGCGCACCGCCGGACCGTTCGGCTCGGCTCGGCGGGTTCCGCGCCCGTTCCGTTCGGCATGCCGCCATGCGCGCGTGCCGTCTCTCGCGACCACGGAGTTCTTCACGCATGGCCTCGACTCTCGCTCTGTTCGCCACCAGCGTCGGCACCGGTCTGCTCGCCGGGGGCGCCTCCTGCGCCGCCGTGCAGGGCGGTCTGCTGGCCGGCGCGGTCACCCGCCGCAGCCCGTCCTCAGCGTCGGCCCCCGCCCCAGCCACGGCCCATCGTGGTTCCGGGGTTGCCGTCAAGGACCGTCGCCCTTCCCCGGCCACTGAGCCGCCTGCGGAACCGAAGGCACTGGTGCCGGTCGGCGCCTTCCTCACGGGCAAGCTCGTCTCCCACACCCTGCTCGGCGCGCTGCTGGGCATCTTCGGCGATGCGCTTCAGCCCAGCCCCCGTGCCCGGGCCGTGATGCTCATCGCGGCCGGGATCCTGATGGTGCTCTTCGCCCTCGACTTGTTCGGCATCAAGGCCGTCGCCCGACTGGTACCGCGCCCACCGGCCTCCTTCGGGCGGCTGCTGCGGCGCAGCGCCAAAACAGAGTCGGCCGCCACACCGGCGCTCATCGGGCTGGCCACGATGCTGGTGCCGTGCGGCGTGACGCTGTCGGTCGAACTGATCGCGGTCACCTCCGGATCGCCGCTGGCGGGCGCCGCCGTCATGGCCGGGTTCGTCCTCGGCACCGCCCCGCTGTTCGCCGCTCTCGGCTACCTGTTCCGCCGCACCAGCCGGGCGCTATCCGGGCGGCTCGCGATGCTCACCGGAGTGGTCGTGCTCGCCGTCGCCGCGTGGACGGTGGTCTCGGGAGTCCAAGCCGGTGGATGGGCGGCCTTCAACCTGAACCGCTCGCCGGATGCGGCCGCCGCAGGCTCGCCGACAGATCCCGCCGAGACGACGCCGGACAGCAGGAAGAAGAAGCCGGTCACCAGCGGCCCGGTGCGCATGGACGCGTCCGGCACGCAAATCGTCACTCTGACGGTCACCGATTTCTATATCCCCACCGAGTTCACTGCGCTGGCCGACGTACCCACCACGCTCGTGCTGCGCGGCAAGGACTCCGGCGGCTGCGCCCGTGCCTTCACCATCCCCGAACTTGGAGTCCAGGAGATCGCCAAGCGCAACGGCGACACCGAGATCGACCTCGGCACCCGCAAGCCCGGCACACTCCGCTTCTCCTGTGCCATGGGCATGCAGACGGGCACCATCGACTTCGTGAAGGGGTGACATGAAGCTGTTCGGCGGCGAGAAGAAGGGCCGGCAGAAGGAGACCGGCCCGCAGATAGTCCTCCTGATCGAGGGCATGCACTGCGCCAGCTGCGGCCTGCTCATCGACGACGAGTTGGAGGAAGTCCCGGGCGTGCGCTCGGCCAGCACCGACGTACGAAAGGGGCGCAGCGTTGTACGGCTGGAGGAGGCGTCGACCGTTGACCCGGCCTTGCTGATCAAGGCAGTACAGGAGGCGGGCGACTACCAGGCACGTCTGGCGGACTGACACACCGTCACCGACGGCTGTCCGGCAGGCATGTTCGGTCAGGCCGTGCTCCAAGGTCAAGCCACATCGCTCGGCCTCGCAACACACCGTGCCCTCGCCCGGCACCGGACCCGTGGCGACCGCCACACGTGCGCGGTGGCGATACTGGGCGGACGTTCGAAATCTGGGGGATGGCACCGTGACATGGTCGACAGGGCTGGCCGGTCTGGCTGTCGGCCTGCTGATAGCGGTGGTGACCGCGCCCGTGGGGGTCTCGGGTGCGGTGTTCCTACTCCCCGTGCAGCTGAGCGTGCTCGTCGTGCCCAGCCCGGCGATCACTCCCACCAACCTGCTGTTCAACGTGGTGGCCGGTCCCGGCGCCCTGCTGCGCTACCGCCGCGAGGGCCTGCTTCTCAGCCCGCTGACCCGCCGTCTGGTGGCCGGCACCCTGCCCGGCGTGGTCATCGGCGCCGTGGTGCGGGTCTTCGCCGTTCTCGGAGCCACAGTCTTCCGCCTCCTGGTCGCCGGTCTGCTGATGCCGCTGGGCCTGTGGGTTGTCGCCCGCACGCTCCGGCCATCCCGGCGCACCCCGGCCGCGGAACCCTCCGCCCGGACCATCACCGGGCTGAGCCTCGTGGTCGGGATCGTCGGCGGGATCTACGGGATCGGCGGCGGCTCGATCCTCGGCCCGCTCCTCGTCGGCCGGGGCATGCCCGTCGCCCAGGTCGCCCCGGCCGCCCTCGCCTCCACCTTCGCCACCTCGGTAGTCGGCGCCGCAGCCTTCGCACTGCTGTCCCTCACCGGCTCCGGCGACATCGCCCCTGACTAGTACCTCGGCCTGTCCTGCGGGCTCGGCGGACTCATTGGCGGCTACCTCGGCGCACACCTCCAACCCCGCCTCCCGGAGACCGCCCTGCGCCTGCTGCTCGGCGTCCTGGCCGCCGCCCTCGGCATGCTCTACGCCGTGCAGTCATTGCGCTGACCCCCGCGAGACCCTGATCCGAGGCAGCCTGGCCTGTGCGTGGTCGGCATCGAGCATCCACAGCATTCACGACTACGCCCCGGCCTCGACCGTGAGCGCCACGCTCCAGCCCTGGGCCGGCGGTGCCGACGGCAATGTCCGCCCCTGGTCCACCGGGGAGAATCCGTCGGACCTCCGACCGCCAGACGGCGAAGGACCCGACGATCGTGGCCCCGCCGCAGTACGACTGGTGAGCCGAGAGGGGCCCGCACCGCAAAAGCAGTCGCGGGCGAGGCGAGCGGCGTTAGGCCCCTCGCCTCGCCCCGAGCACGGATTCCGGGTCAGACGGTCGCCGACTGCGGCTCAGGAGCCACCTGCGTCAGGCGGCCGGCCCGGTGCAGTCCGCAAAGGGATCCGGCACATGCCAACCCCAGCACAAGCAGCGCCAGCCAGGGCAGCGCGGACATGCCCGCCGACCGCGCGGCGTCGAGGGCCGCCCCAGTGAGCAGGTTGCCCAAGGTGATGCCGACGCCGCAGATGGTGTTGTAGAGGCCGTAGTGCGTGGCGACGAGGCGGTCGCCCGACAGTCGGACGATCGTGTCCATCTCGAAGGGGTACGCGATCATCGTGCCCAGGGCCAGCAGCAGCGCGGCCAGCGTCGGCGGGACGGCGGCGAGCAGCCGACGCCCCAACCCCTCGTCGGGCACGGGCACGGCCGTCGCCGCGAGCAGTGGCACGAACGCCACACCCATGCTCAACAGCCCCCAGACCAGGGCCTGTCCGGGCTCCAACCGCTCCTTGCACCATGCGGTCACCCGGGTCTGGCCGAAGATCGTGGCCAGTCCCGAGGCCGCGAACAGTACTGCGACGGCCGCGGTCCCGAACTCGCCGTCGCCGCCCAGGCGTCGTACCTCCAGCGGCAGCGCCAGATAGACCTGGAAGGACAGGACGTACGAGCCGATCATGGCCGTCGAGAAGAGCAGGAACGCGCGGTTGCGCAGGATCCCGCCCCACTGGGACAGCACACGCTCCCGCCCGCCGGACTTCGCGTTCGACGCGTCGTCCGCCCGTCGAGCGGGCAACGAGCGGATCTGTACGACGCTCAGCACCGCGAAGACCGCTGCCGAGACGAGGCAGGTGATCCGGAAGTCGAAGCCGGTCAGCAACATCCCCACCAGCGGGCCAAGCAGGATGCCCGCCTGGTAGAAGACATTGAAGAGGGCGAACGCCTCGACCCTGCGCTCCCCCGCGTCGGCCGCAAGATAGGCACGCACCGCCGGGTTGAACAACGCCCCCGCGAAGCCCGTGGCCGCCGAGGCGGCGAGCAGCGCGGGAACCGAGTCGACCAGACCGAGCGTGGCGAAACCCACCGTCCGCAGCACGCACCCCGCGACGATCAGCGGCTTGTAGCCGAAACGATCCGCCAGCGTGCCGCCGATGAGGAACATGCCCTGCTGGCTGAAGTTCCGTACACCCAGGATGAGTCCGACCAGCCAGCTGGCCAGACCGAGGGAGCCTGACAGATGGGCGGCCAGATACGGCATCAGCATGTAGAAGCCGAGGTTGATGGTGAACTGGTTCACCATGAGCAGCTGGACGCTCCGCTCGTAGGAGCGGACCTGCCTGAGCGTCGCCTTCACCGCGCCGCCCCGCCTTCGGCACCGGCCGCCTCGGCCCTCGGGGAGAGCGGATCACCGACCCTCGTGCAGCGGGTCCAGCGGATGACCTCCTTCTCGTCGGGACGGCCGACGATCTCGGGTTCGGGCGCGGGAATGACGCCCGACAGCCCTTGCTTAGCGCAGTATTCGTCGTCGTAGACCGTCTCCAGATACCGCTGGGGCCCGTCGGGAAAGATCGCCACGATGCGGGTGCTCGCAGGTGTCGTGCGGGCGAGCCAGCCGGCCACGAGCGCGACCGCACCGACGCTCCAGCCGCCCGTGGCGTAGTGCGAGGCGGCCAACCGCCTGCAGGCCCAGACCGATTCGCCCGGTGCCACCCAGTGCACCTCGCTGAAGTTCTCGTAGGCGACGTTGCGTGGGTAGATGCTGGAGCCGAGGCCGCGCATGAGACGGGGTCGGGCGGGCTGGCCGAAGATGGTCGAGCCGACGGTGTCCACGCCCACCAGTCGCATCCCGGGGTACAGCTGGTGCAGGACACGCGAGATGCCGGCCGAGTGGCCGCCTGTCCCGACGCTGCAGACCAGGACGTCGATGTGGCCCAGCTGCGAGGCGAGTTCGAGGGCCAGCGGGGTGTAGGCGGAGACGTTGTCCGGGTTGCTGTACTGGTCGGGGCACCAGGCTCCGGGGGTTCGCGTCAGCAGTTCGGCCACTCGGTCGCGGCGGGCCTGCTGCCATCCGCCCGTGGGATGTGGCTCGGGCACCACGTCGACGGTGGCGCCGTAGGCCGTGAGCAGCCGGGTCATGGAGGGTTCGAGGCCCGGGTCGGTGACCAGCGTGACGGGATGGCCGTAGACCATTCCGGCCAGGGCGAGCCCGAGGCCGAGGGTGCCGCTGGTCGACTCGATGATCGGGCACCCCGGGCTCAAGTCACCGCGGGCGCTGGCCCGTTCAACCATGTGCAGTGCGGGCCGGTCCTTGATGCCGCCGGGGTTGAAGCCCTCCAGCTTGGCCCAGAAGCCGCAGTCGGGTGAAGAGAAGGGCTGGGATACGCGCAGAACAGGGGTGTTGCCGACCAGCCCAGGGAGGGTGGAGCCGGCGGGGGTGAAGCCACTCGTGGTCAGAGAGTGCATCAGTTTCGCTCTCGTTCGATGCGGACGCGTGCGGATGCTCATCTCGCGCGCCTGCGGATACGCGGCGCGCGGCGGTCCGGCCGGGGCCGACCTGCCGGGGCGACGCCTATATGCGCCACTGGCAGAGGGAGGTGAGAGCGGACCGGCCCCCGCTCGGCGGGAGTCTTCGCGCGGCACCACGGGGATCGTGCGAGACGCGGTCCGCCGCGTCGTTCAGCGACGTAGCGGCGGTCGCAGGCGAGGAGACGCCAGCCGAGGACTGCGAGAACACGACCGGCCCGGAACCGGTGTCATGGCAACGATCGGGAGTGTCCGATACGTCGAGGATCTCGCCCTCGGAGCTGTCCGGGGGCAACGGGTCACTCGACTCGGCGGCCAGGTGACCGTACGGCGGCTCCGCCGCATGGAGCTGCTCGCTGAGGCACGTCAGCAGCGCGAACAGCAGGACGTACAGCATGGTCCGGATGAAACGGTTCTTCCGGTGCGAACGCGCCCTTGGGGCATGGATGGTGACGGTTGCAGGGGTGGGGGGCACAGGTCCTCCGCGCGGCGCTGCCCTGGCCGGAGGGATCACGGCAGGGACAGAGATCAGTGGGGGGGGTGGTGGAAAGGGTTGTCGACCATCCCCGCACCGCACAGAAGAACGCCAGGCAGAGGAGGTCAGACGCCAGAACGGCGCTGACCTAGATACGCAGAACCGCGGAGTCCGCCGCGTGCGCTATCGGGGCCACGATGTCCCGGGCCGCGGCGTGACCGGCGCACACCGACTGGGGCACGCCGTTGTCAACACTCTCCGGGCCCAGCGCGGACAGACAGGGCACGGCGACGTCGGGCCCCTGCGGAGGCTGCCCCAGGGCGCACTCCCCACCAGCGTGGTGCTGCCCGTGACCGTCGTGGTGGTCGCCCAACGGAGTGTCGGGCCTCTCGCTCGCGCGCACCGCCAACGTGGCAGTCGCAACCTTCTCGCGGTCCGCGACAGGCTCGAAATGAACGTCGGACACCGCGGCGCCTTCGCCGGAAGCAAGGTGACGCACCGTGGCGTCGGGGCTGACGGCGTGCGTATACAGCAGACCGAAGAGGAACAGGCCCAGGCCCAGCACGCGCCACAGAGCCGCTGTCGAGCGGCTCCGCTGCACACCGGAAAGCGACCAGGCCGTAATCACGCCGTGATCCTAACCCGCCCCAGGAGCCCCTTGCGTATCGAGTGACGGGAACACTGCGTGAACAAGCCATCTGCGGGTGAGCCCGCCACCCAGGGGAACCAATCGAACCGGAGGGACGGGCACTGTCGTCGACTGCAAACGGTCGGCTCGGCGCCTCGTGGTGCCACGACGACGGTGGGCCGGCAGGGTCTCGCCCCGACGGCCCACCGTTTCTTGGCGCTGCGTCAGCTCTTGCCGAGCATCTTGTTCATCTGCTCGATCTCGGCGGTCTGGGCCGTGATGACGTCGTCCGCGAGCTTCGTCGCTGGGCCGTACTTGCCGTCGGCCTTCTCGCTCTTGGCCATCTCGATGGCGCCCTCGTGGTGCTCGACCATCATCTCGAGGAACATTTTGTCGAACTCGGCGCCGGAGGCCTTCTCCAGCGTGTCCATGTCCTCGCTGCTCATCATGCCGGGCATCCCGGAGGACATGTCGTGGCCCTCCATGCCGGACATGTCGGCAGGGACCTCCTCGCCCCACGAGGTGAGCCAGCCGGACATCGTCTTGATCTCCGGGTCCTGCGCTCCCTTGATCTTCGTGGCGAGGTCCTTGACTTCCTGCGAGGAGGCGCGGTCGGCGGCCAGCTCGGCCATGTCGACGGCCTAACGGTGGTGCTGGATCATCTCCGTGGCGAAGTCGACGTCGGCGTCGTTGTGGGCGCCGGCCTTGGCCGAGGCCGATGCGGACGGGCTGGAGTCGGACTCCATCGAGCCCATGTCGTGGCCGCCGTCGCTGCCTCCACAGGCGGCGAGCACGAGGGCGGCCACTCCCGCGGTGGCGGCGAGGGCGGTACGGCGGATGAGCTTGCGGGGTGCGGTCATGGTTGAACTCCTGGGATCGGATCTGCGAAGGGCATGCCGATGCGCGGCGCCGCGCCCTGATGGGCATGCGGCGTCACGCGGGTCGCTCTAGATCCGCAGGAGCTGGAGTTCGGAGAGTGAGGGTGGTGCCCTGCCGCCGTCGGGTCCGCTGCCGTCCGGAGAGGTGCGCGTGAGCGGCGCTCCCGCGCAGGCCACGACGTCGGGCAGCAGCGCGGGCACCACGCCGGGACTCCCGGTCACCGATGCGGATGCGCAGGTCGGATCCGCGTGCTTCGCGTGCCCCTGGCAGTCGCCATCGCCGTGATCGCACGTCGTGGGCTTGGCCGCCGTGGCGCCCATGCCCATGGCCGCGGCCGCGACCGTCCGGTCGTGTCCGTGAACGGTCGCGGCCTGTGGCACCGGTCCGAGACCGTGCATGGCGAGCAGGCCCAGCAGCAGTGCGCCCACGAGCAGCCCACAGGACCGCAGTACCGACTGCGGTCGAGGGGCGAGCTGTACAGGGCGTGTCACAGCGCCATCGTAGGCACAGGCCGTTGATCTCTTGCATCTCGGGCGTACGCGAGATGGCCGCAAAGCCGGCAGGGCGGGCGGGTGAGCGTCCGCAGCCAAGGAAGTCCGAGCAGACCAGCCGTCTACTATGGCCTTGCGTATTCGCTTGCGCATTCGGTGGCGGAAAAGGAGTCAGGCCCATGCGACGGCTGGGGGATCTCGAGGCGGAGATCATGGACCGCCTTTGGACGTGGAACCGTCCGGCCACAGTGCGTGAGGTCGTCGACGACATAAACAAGACCCGCCCGGTCGCGTACACGACGGTGATGACCGTCACCAACATCCTGTACACCAAGGGCTGGCTGCTGCGCGGCAAGCAGAAGCGCGCCTGGCTCTACACGCCGGTCCGCAGCCGCGAGGCATACGCCGCCGCGCTCATGGAGGACGGCCTGGGAGAGAGCAAGGACCGGCCGGCCGCGCTGGTCCACTTCGTCGAGAACATGTCCGAGGAAGAGGTGGCAGCCTTGCGCAAGGCCCTGCGGAACGCCGGACGACAGGCGAAGCCGTGAACGCGGCCCCCGCCCTGGTCGTCTACACGGCCATGGTGGGTGTCGTCGCCCCGCGAGTGATGCTGCGGGCGGGATGGCCGCACCGGGCGCCCGCCCTGGCCGTCGCCGTCTGGCACGCCCTCGCGGTCTCGTTCTCGATCGGGGTCGCGCTGACCGCGTACAACCTCGCCATGCCGACCGAACACCTGCACGCGGGCCTGGTGGGCCTGCTGCACTCCTGCGGGCTCGATGTGGGTGCGGACAGGCCCGACCCCGGCGTGGCGGACCGGCTGGCCGTCGGTGTGGCCGCCGCCATCGCGATCGCCCTGGCCGCCAGTTTCGCCTTCCATGTGACGCGCGCCCGCCGGGCGCGAACGGAACACCGGGAGACGCTCGACCTGGTGGGCCGCCACTCGGCCCGGCTGAGCGCCACCGTCCTGCCGTACGGCATCCCCGCCGCGTACTGCCTGCCCGGCCGCCGACCCAGGGTCGTGGTCAGCGACGCGGCCGTGCGCGAGCTGACGCCGGAGCAGCTCGGTGCCGTATTGGACCATGAGCAGGCTCACATTGCGGGCCGCCACCACCTGGTCCTGGCTGCCGTGGAGGCCTTCCACTCGGTGTTCCGCAGGCTCCCGCTGGCCCGCCACGCCCGGGAGCAGACGGCACTGCTGCTGGAGATGATCGCGGACGACCGCGCCCTGCGCCGTCACTCCGACGAGGTGCTGGCCACCGCCATGTACGAGATGGCCGCGGCCCGCACCCCGAAGGGCGCGTTCGCCGCGGGTGGCCACACCGTCCTCATCCGGCTGCAGCGAGTCCTGGGCCCGCGCAAGGCACCCCACCCCGCCCTGTGGGGTTCCGTCGCCGCCCTGGCCGTGGCGGTTCCGCTGCTGCCGCTGCTGGTCGCCTGCCCGCCCGGGCTCGGCTGACAGATTCGTGTGAGACGCCTGTGACACGGACTCGCTTGCGATACGAACTACGAAGCTACTAAGTTCTAACGCGCTTGACCGGTCGGCGCCCTGGCGCCGGTACGACGGCCGCCAGAGCCCGTCGCCTGGTACACAGACCGCGCAGAGGAGTTCACCCCACGATGGGAACCCACCGTCGGCCGAAGCCACCCAGCCGAGCCCGAATAGCCACCCTCGGCATGGCCGCCGGCGCCGTCAGCCTCCTGCCGACGCAGAGCCAGGCAGCCCCCAAGCCCACGGTGGACGACGTACGCAAGCAGGTCGAGAAGCTCTACGAGGAGGCCGAGGCTCCCACCGAGGAGTACAACGCCATCAGCGAGAAGCAGAAGAAGCTGCAGGGCGAGGTCGACGCCGCGCGGGACCGGCTGGCGCGCAAGCAGCAGGAGGTCAACGAACTACGGGAGAAGATAGGCCCCTTGGCGGCCGCGCAGTACCGCAGCGGCGGCATCGACCCGAGCGTGGAGCTCTTCCTGTCCGGCGACCCGGACGACTACCTCGACCATGCCGAGATGCTCGACCGCACAAGCAGCCGGCAGGCCGACGCCCTGCGCGCGATGCAGGCCAAGCAGCGCGAGCTCACCCAGGAGCGGGAGGACGCCCAGAAGCGTCTGAAGTCCCTGGAGGAGACGCGCGCCAAGGCCGCCGCGAAGAAGGACGAGGTCCAGGGCAAGCTCACCAAGGCCCGCAAGCTCCTCAACAGCCTGACCGCCGAGCAACGCGCCAGGATGGAGGCCGCCCAGGAGCAGGACGACGCCTCCTCGGGCGCCAGCAACTCCCCGACCTCCTACAACGGCCCGGCCAGTGGTCGGGCGAAGACCGCCATCGAGTTCGCGTACGCCCAGCTCGGCAAGCCCTACGAGTGGGGTTCGACCGGCCCCAACTCCTACGACTGCTCAGGACTCGTGGGAGCCGCCTGGCGCTCGGCGGGCGTGTCCCTGCCGCGCACCGTCAAGCAGATGTACGACGCGGGCCGCAAGGTGTCCAAGTCGGACCTGCAGCCGGGCGACATCATCTACTGGTACAACGACAACCAGCACAACGGCATGTACGTAGGCGACGGCAAAGCCATCCACGCGCCGCGCACCGGCAAGAACATCGAGATCGTCCCGCTGGACTCCATGCCGTTCTTCGCCGCGTCCCGGCCCTGAGCACCAACACCCATATCACTCAAGGAACTTCAGTGACCGCACGCCCGGCCGTCCGTAAGCTGCTCGCCGTCGTGGGCGCCTCGCTCGCTTCCCTGGCCCTCACCGCCTGCGGCGGCTCCGCGGGCACGGACACGGCGGCGGACACTTCGGACTCTTCGGGGACGCTCTCCCATGTGCACGGTCTGGGCGTCGATCCCGCCGACGGACGCGTGTACGTCGCCACCCACACCGGCGTCTACACCGTGGCCAAGGGCGGGAAGCCGAAGCTGGTCGGCGACAGCCGAGACGACTTCATGGGGTTCACGGTGACCGGCGAGAACACCTTCGTCGCCAGCGGGCACGGCGCCGAGGGCAGCGACCGGCCCGGGAACGTCGGCCTCATCGAGACCAAGGACGCGGGTCGCACATGGACGTCCCGTTCGCTGTCCGGGGAGGCCGACTTCCATTCACTGGACTCGGCCAAGGGGACCGTCTACGGATACGAGGGCGGACGCATCCGGGTGAGCAGCGATCTGAAGAGCTGGGAGGACCGGGCGACGCTGGAGGCGCTCGACCTCGCGGTGAGCCCGGCCGGGGACAGGCTGCTGGCCACCACGGCCGACGGTGTTGTGGCCAGCGCCGATGGCGGGCGCACCTTCGGCAAGGGGGCCGAGCCGGTTCAGGCCTTCCTGTCCTGGCCCGCGGAGAAGTCCCTGTTCGGCATCGACCCGTCCGGGAAGCTGAGCGGCAGCGCGGACGGCGGCAAGACGTGGAAGCAGCTCACGACCGTGCCCGGCGGACAGCCCCAGGCATTGACCGCGGTTGACGCCGAGCACGTTCTCGCCGCGACGCAGGACGGCGTGTACGAATCCGTCGACGGCGGAAGGACCTTCACCGAGCTCGCGCCCCTCGCCACCTGGTCGTCCCGTCCCTCCGAACGCTCCCCCGCTCGCGACTCCTGCTGCTTGCGCCACCCGTAGCGGGTCAGTCCCCTCGGCTTGAACACCGAGAGCGCCACGGCCACGAGCAGCACCAGGAGAGCCGCGGCGGCATCGGCCAGCAGCTGGACCCTCATCCCGAAGTGATCACCGCTGGACAGGTCGGACGCGGCCGCGGCGTCGGCGACCTGGGCGATCACCTGCATGTGCACGAGCAGCAGGACGGTGGCGACGATGTTGATCAGCAGCTTGAACAGGACCCAGTAGTGCCGGAACAGCCCCCACGAGGTCCCCAGCGCCTGGACGAGCCCGGTGAGCAGCGAGGCGAGACTCAACGGGACCAGGACGAGCCAGCCGGTCAGCTCCATCGCGAGATAGGCGCCGCGCACGGTCTGGGCACTCTCGCTGGTCAGACCCGCGACGGCGAGGGCGAGGAAGACGGCGACAGCACCGAGCCAGCCGACCGACGAGGTGACGTGCGCGGTGAGCGCGATCTTGCGGAGACGAGGGTTCATGGCCATCGCGATCAGTGGTTACCCATGCCGCCGCCGAGGGCGTGCATGAGCACGAGCGCCACGAGGAGGGCGGCACCGGCCCCGATCACGAGCGTCTTGGCCCAGCGCGGCATGCCGGGATGCGCCGCGGGATCGGGCCGGTGATCGGCGGCGTCGGCGGCAGAAGACGAGTCGGCCATGTACGTGTCCCTCACTGGAAGCGGTCGGCATACTGTTCGCGACATGCATTTTACGAGACATGATGTCTACGACGTCAAGCAGGGTGTATCGACATCGCCGCCACGTACACTGATCCAGTGCCGAAGCTGTGGAACGAGACGATCGAGGCGCATCGCCGTGCGGTGCGCGACGCGATTCTGAACACCACCGCGGAGCTGGCCGCCGAGCACGGGGTGCGGTCCGTGACGATGTCGCAGATCGCCGAGCAGGCCGGCATCGGGCGGGCCACGCTGTACAAGTACTTCCCGGACGTCGAGGCGATCCTGCTCGCCTGGCACGACCGTCAGATCACCGAGCACCTCGGCCTGCTCTCGGAGGTCCGGGACCAGACCGAGGGAGCCGCCGCACAACTCGAGGCGGTCCTGAGGGCGTTCGCCCATATCTCGCGCGAGTCCAGCGGGCATCACGGCACCGAACTCGGGGTGTTCCTACATCGGGACGAGCGGGTCGTACGAGCGCAGCAGCAGCTCCACGGGATGGTCCAGGACCTGCTGGCCGAGGGCGTGGAGAACGGCGACTTCCGTAGCGACGTGACACCCGACGAACTCGCGACGTACTGCCTCCACTCCCTCACAGCGGCTGCCGCCCTGCCGTCCGAAGCGGCGGCCGACCGCCTCGTCACGGTCACGCTGTCCGGGCTGCGCGACGCGCACGTCGCGCAGGACGACCGGAAGCCGACGGGTCATCACGTGCACCACGACCATCGCGCACGGCACTCTGGTCACTGAGTCCGGCGGCTCTTGTCACAGCTCAGCACCTGCGCGGCCGCAGCCTGTTTGGAGTTATTGCAATCCTTTTGCACCTGAGCATCGAATGCCATGGAGGATGGAAGCTGACTTCAAGCACCACCTGAATCAAGGACCTCACCATGACCGCTGCGACCCAGCCCGAGCCCGGCCTCGTCCGGCGCATACGAGGAGCACTCACCCCTCGCGAATGGGCCCGGGCCGGCGGACTGGCCGCCGCGATCCTCGCCCTGCACGTGATCGGCTGGGGCACTCTGCTGCTCGTCGTCGTCCCCCAGCACTTCGACCTCGGCGGCGGCCAGGGAGCCTTCGGCATCGGGCTCGGCGTAACGGCGTACGTACTGGGTATGCGGCACGCCTTCGACGCGGACCACATCGCGGCGATCGACAACACGACCCGCAAGCTGATCTCCGACGGGCAGCGCCCGCTCTCCGTCGGCTTCTCCTTCTCCCTCGGCCACTCGACGGTCGTCTTCCTGCTCGCCCTGCTCTTCGCGCTCGGCGTGCGCTCTCTCGCCGGGCCGGTCCAGGACGATGGATCAGGCCTGCATCAGACGCTCGGCCTCGTCGGCACGTCCGTCTCCGGCGTCTTCCTCTACGTCATCGCCGCCTTCAACCTCGTAGCTCTCATCGGCATCCTCAAGGTGTTCCGGCGGATGCGCTCCGGCCGTCGCACCGAGGCGGACCTGGAGGCCCAGCTCACCGCCGGCGGCGGGCTAATGAGCCGCGTTCTGGGCCGCGCCACCCGGGCCGTGGGCAAGCCCTGGCACATGTACCCGCTGGGCTTCCTCTTCGGCCTCGGTTTCGACACCGCCACCGAGGTCTCGCTGCTTTTCCTCGCGGCGGGCGCGGCCGGGTCCGGCATCCCCTGGTACGCGATCCTGTGCCTGCCAGTGCTGTTCGCGGCCGGCATGAGCCTGCTCGACACGATCGACGGCTCGTTCATGAACTTCGCGTACTCCTGGGCCTTCTCCAACCCGGTCCGCAAGGTCTTCTACAACATCACGATCACCGGTCTCTCGGTTGCCGCCGCCCTCCTCATCGGCACGGTCGAACTCCTGTCGATCGCCGCGGAGAAGCTCTCCCTGCATGGCGTCTTCTGGGACTGGATCGGCGGCATCGACCTCAACAGCGTCGGATACGCCGTCGTAGGACTCTTCGTCGTGACATGGGTCGCCGCGCTGCTCGTCTGGCGATACGGCCGCATCGAGCAGAAGTGGGCACTCGCGCCACGAGTCGCGGAAGACTGATCGTTTCAGCGCCGTAGCGCAGACCGCGACTTGGGTGCAGGATTTGCCCCTATGATCCTGGATCTTTCTGTTTACGTGGCCGTCCAGACATATGTGAACGCCGTCGACACAGAGCTGCCGGGGCTGATCCAAGGCCTCTATCTCGTGGGCTCCGTGGCATTGCACGACTTCCATCCCGGGGCCAGCGACATCGACTTCGTGGCCGTGTCGTCAGCTCCCCCGGACGACCGGGAGCTCAGGATCCTGGAACGGGTTCACGCGCACGTGGCCGACGCGTATCCGCGCCCGTACTTCGACGGTTCGTACGTCACCTGGGACCAGCTCGCCGCAGACCCGTTGCAGGCCGCGCCAGGCCCGCACGTCCACAAGCGCAAGTTCAGCCGCGCGTCCCGCGGCGGCCGCCACCCGGTGACCTGGCACACCCTGGCCGACCACGGCTTCGCCCTGCGCGGGCCGCTCCCGGGCGACATGACCGTTCACACGGACCGCTCCAACCTCACCACGTGGACACACGGGAACCTGGCCGACTACTGGCGGCCGTGGTGGCGACGCGCCTCACGGCTCCCTTCTCCGCTGGGCCTTGCATGCCTGGGCAGCTGGGGACCTGCCTGGGGCGTCCTCGGCGTCAGTCGCCTGCACTACACCCTGACCACGGGCCGGATCACGTCCAAGCGAGGGGCCGGAGAGTACGCGCTCACACGGTTCGACGACCAATGGCACCGCATCGTGGAGGAGTGCCTGCGCGTCAGGTGCGGCGCCGCGGAGAAGTCCCTGTACCGCACCCCCTTCGAGCGCCGCTCCCAAGCACTCGCGTTCATCGACATGGCCATCAGCGACGCGCAGCAGAACGCGCACGACTCCTAAGAAAATTAGTGGATGTCGGCGTAATCCGCGATGTTGAATTTCGGCCACACTCGCCTACGCTTCACACCCTTTCCCTACGCCTGCGCCGATGGCCGTGCCGGGCGGCGAGGCCACCCAGCCCGAAAAGCTTCACGACGACGACCAGCAGGACGATGGCCCCGGCTCCCCAGCCCCACCACCGCGCGACTGCCAGCACGGATCCACCCAGTGCGAGATGCCCGACTACAAGCAGTGCCACGATGCCGCCGACTGCCTTGAGGGGCCAGCGCCGGGCGCGCCGTGGCGCCTGCTGCGGATGTGATCCGTCGGTCTCGTCGGCTTCGCCGGGCTGAACTCCGCCTGCCTCAGATCGCTGCCAGGACACGCTGAGGTGGTCGCGTCTGCCGATCTTTTCGAGGCGTGCGGCGATGAGGTCCTGCATCCGTTGCAGGTAGCCCTGGTTGGCGGCCTCGACGCGCAGTACCAGCGCCTCGGGCGTGGCCCGCAGAGCCCACTGGCCCAAGCTCAGGCGGACGGTCCCCTGGGTTTCGGACCATTCGACATCGTGCACCTCGGGGGGCCTGTGCGTGTCGCCGCCGTGAGCGCGTGGCCGATAGTGGGGGCGTTGCCCCATCTGCTGGGCGTGGCGGCAGAGTTGGTCGAGGTAGCGGCTCGCGCGGTCGGTCTCGACGCGGGCCTCGGCGGTCAGCATGGCATTCCCTTCGGGCTGCTCACCGGGTCAGATCCGGGTGAGAGCGACGAGCCAGGCCCGGATGCCGTCCGGGTCGGTGGTGATGTCGATCGTGCTGGGTTCGATGGAGTCGATACGCCATCCGTCGGCGAACGAGACCTCGATCTCGTCCCGCGTGAGCTTGTGCACACGACCCCACTCGCCGGGCTGCCGGTCACTGAAGCACAGCATGAGGTAGCGGCCGCCCGGACGCGTCGCGGCCCGCAGACTGTCGACGTAGGCGGCGCGGTCGTCGCCACCGAAGATGTGGAAGAGCCCGCAGTCGAGCACGGTGTCGAAGGACTCCTCGAGGTCGGCCAGCTTCAGGGCGTCCCAGCGGAGGAACCTCGCCGAGCGGCCGCGCTCGCGCGCCTTCTCCTCGGCGGCGCGCAGGGCTCGGGAGGCGAGGTCGACGCCCGTGGCGTCCAGACCTAGGCCGGCACACATGAGCACGTGCTCGCCGGTCCCGCAGCCGACGTCCAGCACCCGGCCCTGCAACACGCCCGCATAGGCGAGAGCGAGGAACGCCCGTTGCGGTCGGCCTATGTCCCAGGGCGGTGGACTGGCGTAGAGGTCGTCGGGCTCTGGAGGCTCGGCGGAACCTGGGTGCGGGTGGGGGTAACGGAGTGAGCCGGCCATGCCGGTGTCCTTCCCGTCGCGTCTGGCGTCCGGGGCGTTGCCCGGATCCTCGTGACAGCCACCAGCTTTATCGAGACACTCCGTCTATGTCAATGCATGGTGTCTCTATATCGGCGCCACGTATCCATCGATGACTACGAAGCCAGGGTGCGTCGGGCCCGGGACCCCACGAGCGGGCGGCGCCGCACGCCTCTTCCGGACTGACTATGATCGCGCCGTGCTCACGGAACGGACGGCCGCAGCCCCGACGGGAGCCCCCACGCGGGCTTCACGGGTGAGCCGTGTTCTATGGCTCGCTGCGCTGCTGTTCGGCCTGCTGTTCTCCCACGGCCTGCACGGAGAAAGCGCCGCCGGGCACCTCGATGCGGGCGTCACGGCGTCGCTGCCCGCCGCCGAATCGGAGTCTTCCGCCGGGCACGATCACGGCCCGCAGGAGGACGGCGAATCCGCGACGTCGGCACACAATTGCGCGCCGAGCCAGCCGAGCGAGGCACCCGACGTGCCTCCGCCCAGCACGTCGCCGCTCGAAGTGACCGACCCCTGCCACCTGTTGCCCCGCTCCGGCATGCACGCCGTCGAGGCGGACCCGGGCACGAGGCCACCCGGCGCACCCTCCGTATTGCGCATCTAGGCGGAGCGAGCTCATCTCGCTGCCGGGCCTCTGCCTGCCCGTGCCTGTTTCAGGCCCGTAGGGCTTCGTACGCCCTGAACCGGCAAGCCGGCCACGTACCGCACCTCCGGCCTACGCCGAACGCGCGGCGTTGCGCATCCCTGCCCGGCCCCGGCTGCCGCTCCGCCTCCCTCGACTCCGAGCCGTTGAAAGGCCCTGTCTTGTCCCTCGTCACCGACCACCTCGCCTCCTCCGCACCCCAGCAGCCGCACCCCGGCGGCGGTCGAGCGGCCACCCGTCGGGGCCGCCGTCGCCGCGCCCGCAAGCCCGCACCGCTCGCGGGCCGCTACATCGGATACGTGCTGTACTTCGTCGGCGCGGGCCTCATCAGCGGCGCCGTGGTGCACCACCCGCTGGACCCGGCTCGGTACACGAAGATCGCTGTCGTCGGGGTGCTGGTCTTCCTGGCCGCGACGGTGGTCAACGAGTTCCTCCTCGCCACCGACCGCCCCGCCCTACGACGCGCGGTCCTCATCATCGCGGCTTCGCTGATGCTCTCGTTCGGCATCGGCATGCTCAGCGGCGGCCTACAGCACTTCGAGGACTTCCCGGACCGGGGTGCCGTGCTGGTCCCCCTGGGGATAACGGTCTCCTTCATCGCCTTCGTGCTCAAGGACGCGGAGTCCTCCTGGCGCCGCATCTTCGGCCCCCTGGGCCTGGCGGTGCTCCTCACGGCCGCCGTCAGCTTCTTCGGCCTGCGGGCGGTGGCGGACGGACTGGGCGAAACCTCCGGCGAGAGCGGGCACAGCCACGGCGGCGGCACGGAGGAGGAAGCGGACGAGCACAGCACCGAGGAGGAGTCCACCGCACCCGCCACCGAGCCCTCGGCGCCGGAATCCAGTGTGCCCCCCGAGGAGGAATCCGGTCACGCGGAGGACGGCCACAGCCACTGACCGTCAACGACACCGGAACCATCCATCTACTAAGGAGCTTAGCTTTAGCCGGGTAACGTAGGCGTCGCACCCCCTTCAACGGGGGCGAACCGGAGGGGATATGACCGGATTCACCGACGCCTACGCCCCGAGCAGCGCCCTCGGCGCCATTCAGGTCGCCTCCGACACCAAGGAGGACCAGAGCGGATTCCTGTCGGGGGTCTCCACCTTCGGTTTCATCGCGACGGTGCTGGCCATCGCCTTCGCCGTGGCTCTGATATTGGAGCTGGCATGGCGGGAGAGACGGCGGCGCAGGCGGGAAGAGCCGACGGCATCAGCCTTCGAACCCGCTTCCCGCGAGGGGGACATCTCGCCGTAACCGCTCGCGTGCCGTCCCCGGACAGGCCCGGGGACGGCGCGCGGACGTCAGGCCCGGTAGGCCACGTTCGCCATCATCCCGGCCTCGCCGTGGTAGGCGTTGTGGCAGTGCAGCATCCACTGGCCCGGGTTGTCGGCGTCGAAGAAGACGGACAGTTTCTTCTTGGGCAGCACGATCGATGTGTCCTTGCGCGGCCCGGAGTCGCCCAGTTGGTACGTGTGCCCGTGCAGGTGCATCGGGTGCCACATGTCGGTGTCGTTGACGAAGTCGAGCCGGACGCGCTGGCCCTCCTCGATGAGGATCGGGTACGCGTCGGGGTCGTTCATGTCGAACGGCGTGCCATTGATGGCCCAGTTGTACTTGTCCATGCCGCCGGTCAGCTTGATCTGGTGTGTGACGTCGGTCTTGGCGGACTTCAGGCGTACGTCGTCGGCGGCACGCAGCTGGGACGCACTCATGATCATGCCGTCGAGTTCCTTCGGGCTGACGGTCGCCTTCGGTGCGCTCCCCGAACCCGTGCGGACAAGGGCGAGGCCGTTCGCATTCTTGCCCTCGGCCAGCGCGACGAGCGGGAAGACCCCGTCGCCCAAGGTGACGAGGACGTCGTACCGCTCACCCATGCCGACCAGCAGGGCGTCCACCTCCTGGTGCCGGACCGGGAAGCCGTCGGCGTGCGTGACGGTGAGCTTGTGGTCGCCGAGGGCGACTCGGTAGGCGGTGTCCCCGCCCGCGTTGATGATCCGCAGCCGTACCTTCTTGCCGGGCTTGCCGGTGTAGACGTCCGGGTCGGCCGCCACCCTGCCGTTGATCAGGTGGTGCGGGTACTTCACGTCGCCGGCGTCGCCGCCGAGCAGGTCGCTCTCGGCGCCCATGAGCATGAACTTCATGGACATGCCGCCGGACGAGCTGGAGGCCGAGGGGGACGCGGAGTCACCCATGTCCATCCCGCCCATGTCCCCCATGTCGTGGCCCTCCATACCGCTGGAGCTAGGGCTGGCGCTCTCCCCCATGTCCATGCCGCCCATGCCCTGCTTGAGCTCGGCGAAGACCTCGTCGGGAGTGCCGGTGACGCCGTCGACCCAGTCGTCGAGGAGGACGACCCACTCGTCGTCGTAAACGAGGGTCTCCTTCGGGTCCTCGACGATCAGCGGCGCGTACAGGCCGCGGTCGAGCTGGACGCCGACGTGCGGGTGGAAGAAGTACGTGCCCGGGGCGTCGGCGACGAACCGGTAGGTGAAGGTGGAGCCGGCCCGGACGGCGGTCTGAGTGGCAGGCGGCACGCCGTCCATGTCGTTGCGCAGCGCGATGCCGTGCCAGTGGATCGACGTGGTCGTCTTGTTCGGGAGCTGGTTGGACAGCTCGGCGACCAGGGTGTCGCCGACGGAGAGGCGGACCTCCTTGCCGGGGGTGCGGCCGTCGAACGCCCAGGTCTTGGGCATGACGCCGCCACCCAGGTCGATCACGGCGGGCGCCGCGGTCAGCGTGAGCTTCTGCTGGCGTCCGGTGCCCTTGCGCTTCTTCTCGGCGGCGGCGACCGCCGAGCCAGAAGGATTCACGAGTGCGTTGCCGCCACCGGAGCCGGAGCCGCCGCTGCACGCGGCGAGCGCGCCCGCGCCGGCGACTCCCAGTCCGGCGAGCAGGACAGAGCGTCGGTTGATGCTGTTCATGGATTTGTGTCCTCTGCTTCGAATGTTTCGAAACTGCCGATGTGGTCGCGGAGGGACGGCACATCGCGCGCCGTCCGGCGAGGCCTATATGCGCAGTTGCGAGAGGACGGACAAATCTGGCGGGGCTCGGCCGACCGTGGCGCCGGGTGTACGTCCGGCCATGGCCTGACTCAGGTTCGCCAACGGGTCGAACGCGACCTGGGCGGGAACGCCGAGCTGTACGGAGTCGATGCTCGCCGTGGCGCAGTGCTGCATGCCGGGCGCGGCACACGCGCCGTTGTCGTCGGCGCTGCGGGAGGAGCCGTCCGAGACTGACGGTGCCGTCTCATCCGGCATCACGTGAGCGGCATGGGCCATGCCCGGCTTGACGGCATGGGTTGCGCTCGCCATGGATGAGACGCCCATTGCGGACGTCTCGTGGTGGACGAGCACGGCCAGCGCGACGCACAGGGTGAGGAACACCCCGTATGCCCAGCGGACGACTATGCCGCCGCCACGAGCCGTTCGCGCCGTCATGAGCTCCACTCGTCCTCACCGATCACCGGAGTCGCCATCCTACCCCCTAGGGGTACCCGATACCTCGGTCGATGCCACCCGCCCAGGTCACCCCCGGGAGGATCTTGCGGCTGTTCCGGAGACGCGGCCGCGGGCGGTGCCAGCACCACGTGCTGCTTCCTGTTGCACCGCCCACGGCCACGCCCCTTGCCCGGTCGCACATGAGCGCACGACCGGAGCGCACCCGCCGCCAAGAAGGCGGCGACGAACCGGGACACGTGACTACGAAATTTGCTAGTAGCCACGTATAAGCCTGACACAAGAAACCTCCCCTGTCCGAGCCATCACTTGAGGGAGGAGCCCGGGCCGCCTACGAGACGTCTACGAACACACTTAGACTGTAGGTAACGGAGACGAGCTCATGGGACAGCGCCCACCACGGCTCACCCGCCGGATCGCGCAGCCGCTCGCGCCGGCCTCGGCCGCCGCGTGCAGTTCCGTTGGCGCGTACACAGGCAGGTGTCGAAGCTGGCGTAGTCGCTGACGATGCGCGCCTTGATGGGTGAGGTAGTGGCGTGCGGCTCGTTGCGAGGGCTGCTGTTGTCGCGGTGACCAGAACCACCTCGACGCGACCCTCGCGATACAGCTTCGCCGCCGCGTCGAGACGGCTGGCCAGGAACATCGATGGCGTTTCACATCCGTCCCGCGCCGAAGACCACGGCGACCTCGGTGCGCGGAGCGTCGGCCGTCATGTGCAGCCGGTCGTCCGACGCCGTGTACCTCCACGTCGCGGGCAGCAGCGCCAGCACACACAGCAGCATCAGCGTCTGCACGAGCCGCCGCTGCCCCGCACGGGTGGGAGGCAGCAGGCGCGGCCTGCGGATGGCACTCAGGCGTGGGCACGGCAGACGCATGACGGTGATCCCCCGGTTCGTCGCCCGCCGTGATCAGTGGCGTCGGCGTGTGTGTCTCCGCCGCAGGTCGTCTCGGCGGCTCCAGCGATCTGACAAACGACAGCGCCGCACGTCCGTATCGCCTGCCGTGAACTCTTACCGGCTCCTGAACGCTCCCCGACCTCAGGACGTACTAAGAGCACTAGCAGTTGACAATACAAGAGACGCCCACGAGTGCTCTGTGCAACGAGGCTGCGTCGGCATCGCAGTCCGGCCGCGCTCAGACGATCGGGAAGGTGAATATGGGGACCATGGCGCTCAGTTGGGCCATCGCGGCGGTCGCCGCCCTGGTGGCCGCCGTCAGCGCGGTCCGCGTGGTGACCACCAGCGGCGCAGTCCGGCTCGCGGCCGGCGGCGACCTGCTCATGGGCATGTGCATGGCCGCCATGGCCTTGCCAGCGACGGTCGCCTGGTACGCGGGCTACGGCATGTGGTGGTCGGGAGCGTTCGCTCTCCTCTCTCTCGTAGGCGTGGCGATGGCGGTCAAGCACACGCGCGAGAGCGGATGGAAGCACGGCCGTCACTGGGTGCACCTCATCATCGGCAGCGCCGGCATGGTGATCATGACGCTCGCCATGACGAGTACGTCGTCCGGCCCGGTACTCGCCCTGGGGCATTCCTCCATGGCGCACATGCCGGGCATGGAGAGCACGGCGAACACCGCGCACAGCCACGAAATGGCTGGCATGGAGTCCATGGAGGGGATGAGCTCCGCGCACGGGATGGACATGCACGGCATGACGCAAGCCGCGGCCGACACCGGCGCCTCCTCCGGGTCCTCCTCCATGTGGCGGCTCCTGATCGTGGCGCTCGCCGTGTACTTCGTACTGTCGATCGGGGCGTCCGTGTGGGCCAGGGCTCGAAGCCCCCGCAAGATCGGCCGAGGCGCTGGGGCCCGGTTCAGCTGGGGCCGCTGGCTGCTCGCCATGCCGGACACCGTCTTGGTCTTCCTGGCGTCCCTGACGACCTCGGTGTGGGACAGGGCCCGTACGGCACAGCGGACAGGCCACGGACGGCGCCGCAAACTCGGGGCCGCGCCGGAGGCTGCGCTGGCGGCCCACATCGGCATGGGCGGGACCATGTCCGCGATGCTGCTGATGATGGCCGTGTGAGGGCTGACCGGCGCTGATCGGCACAGGGTGCCACTGCCCTCCAGGAAGCCATTTGGCACTCGACGCCCGAGGCGGAGAATGGACACAAGCGATTCATGCGCCCGGGCGGGCTCGGACTCGTAGTCCCCGACCCAGGCCGCCCTCGGGCGCCGGACGAAGGGCCCGATCCGATGTCGCCTTCACATCGCCGCCGGCGTTCCGTCCCCCTCGCCCTCGGAGCAGTCGCCGCCCTGCTGCTCGCGACCGCCTGTTCCAACGGGGACAGCGAACCTTCCCCGGCCTCTCCCAGCGCCACTTCCTCGTCCGCCCCGGCCTCCTCGCCCGAATCCGCGGGCGCGCTCCGTATCACGATGGAGAACTTCGCGTTCAGCCCGGCCAATCCCGAGGTCGGACCTGGCGAGAAGATCACCGTGGTCAACAAGGACTCCGACGCACACACGGTCACAGCTACCGATGGCGATGCCTTCGACACGGGGAACATCGCCGGCGGAGAGTCCGGGACGTTCACCGCCCCCTCCGAGGCAGGCCGCTACGCCTTCGACTGCACCCTCCACCCGAACATGACGGGCACGCTGATCGTCCGTTGAGTCACCGAGGACCTCGGCCGGCGCACGGGCACCGGCCGAGGCCACGCCGCCGATGCGTCAGTCGACGGGCACGGCTGCGGCGGGCACGCTCGCCGTCGTCCGGGCGCGGGCCGCCCGCATCCCGAGGAGGACGACGGGTCTGTGTCTGACTCCCGGGGCAGCCTCGGTCACAGTGGCGGCACCGTCCCGGACTCTCACCGGAGTTCCTGCGCACCGTCGCCTCGATGTGAAGTTGTCGCCGCAGGTCGGACGCTACTAAGCAAGTTAGCGGATCATTGGACCGGCTGGGCAGTGCCGTGTGAGCGGCACCACAGGTGGCGGGAATACCCCTAGGGGGTATAGTGTTGACGTATTCGGGAGGGCCAGGGAACCACGCACCTCCCGGGGAACGACCCACGCATCCACACCCTGAGGAAGTTGCCATGACCACAGAGACGAACGCCAGCTCCTGCTGCGGCTCCGGTTCCTGCGGCTCCAACGCCACGGTCGACGTCCAGGGCGTCGGCGTAACCACCGTCTACAAGGTCTCCGGCATGACCTGCGGCCACTGCGAGGGCGCGGTCTCCCAGGAGATCTCCAAGCTGGACGGCGTCACCGCGGTCAAGGCGGTCGCCGCGTCCGGCGAGGTCACCGTCACCTCCGCCGCCCCGCTCGACGAGGCGGCCGTCCGCGCCGCCGTCGACGAGGCCGGCTACGAGCTCGTCGGCCGCGCCTGACGATCTCTCCGGGCCCACCAGGGCCCGGACACGCGAATTCCTCCCGCGCCGGGACGTATCGCTCCGCTGATACGGACGCCGTACGTCCCGGCCTCCCCCTGGAGATACGCAATGACCAGCACGGCTCCCGAAAAGGCCCTACCCGGCACGGCACCCGCGGCCGCGCCCGCCTCCGAGGTCGAGCTCTCCATCGGCGGCATGACCTGCGCCTCGTGCGCCGCCCGCATCGAGAAGAAGCTCAACCGTTTGGACGGCGTCACCGCGACCGTCAACTACGCCACCGAGAAGGCGAAGGTCTCGTTCCCGGCAGGTGTCGAGGTCGCCGACCTCATCGCCACCGTCGAGAAGACCGGCTATACCGCCGAGGAGCCGCCCCCGCCCGCCTCCGCTGCGGCCGAGGAGGGCGAGGCGCAGGCCGCTCCGGCGGCAGACGGCGAGCTGTTGTCCCTGCGCGAGCGCCTGTACATCTCGCTGGTGCTCACCGTGCCCGTCGTACTGATGGCGATGGTTCCGGCGCTGCAGTTCGACAACTGGCAGTGGCTGTCGCTGACCCTTGCGGCTCCCGTCGTGGTCTGGGGCGCCTTCCCGTTCCACAAGGCGGCCTGGACGAACCTGCGGCACGGCGCCGCGACCATGGACACGCTGGTGTCGATCGGCACGCTCGCCGCGCTCGGCTGGTCGGTGTGGGCGCTGTTCTGGGGGCACGCCGGGATGCCGGGCATGCGCCACGGCTTCGAGTTCACCGTCTCCCGTGGGGACGGTTCCTCCTCCATCTACCTGGAGGCCGCGGCCGGGGTGACGACGTTCATCCTCGCGGGCCGGTATCTGGAGGCTCGCGCCAAGAGGAAGTCGGGAGCGGCGCTGCGGGCACTCATGGAACTGGGCGCGAAGGACGTCGCGGTGCTGCGCGGTGGCAAGGAAGTGCGCGTCCCGGTCGGTCAGTTGGCCGTCGGTGACCGCTTCGTCGTACGACCCGGGGAGAAGATCGCGACCGACGGCACCGTCGTCGAGGGTGCGTCGGCGGTGGACGCGTCCATGCTGACCGGCGAGTCGGTGCCGGTGGACGTGACCGTCGGGGACGCCGTCACAGGGGCAACCGTGAACGCCGGCGGCCGTCTCGTCGTCGAGGCGACCCGCATCGGCACGGACACCCAGCTCGCGCGGATGGCGAAGCTGGTCGAGGACGCACAGAACGGCAAGGCCGAGGTGCAGCGCCTCGCCGACCGGATCTCCGGGATCTTCGTACCGGTCGTCATCTTCATCGCGGTGGCCACCTTCGGAGTCTGGCTCGGCGCCACCGGCGACACGGTGTCCGCCTTCACCGCCGCCATCGCCGTCCTGATCATCGCCTGCCCCTGCGCGCTGGGCCTGGCCACGCCGACCGCGCTGATGGTCGGCACCGGGCGCGGGGCGCAGCTCGGCATCCTCATCAAGGGCCCCGAGGTCCTGGAGTCCACCCGCCGCGTCGACACCGTCGTCCTCGACAAGACCGGCACGGTCACCACCGGCCGCATGACCCTCCAGGACGTACACGTCGCCCCTGGCGTGGACAAGGACGAACTGCTGCGGCTGGCAGGTGCGTTGGAGCACGCCTCCGAACACCCCATAGCCCAGGCCATCGCGGTCGGCGCGACCGCGCGGGCCGGAAGCCTTCCCGTCCCGGAGAACTTCGAGAACGTCGCCGGCCTCGGCGTCCAGGGCGTTGTCGACGGCCACGCGGTGCTCGTCGGGCGGGAGAAGCTCCTCAAGGAGTGGGTCATCGAACTCCCCCAGGAGCTGGCCGAGGCCAAGGCCGCCGCGGAGGCTGAGGGGCGTACGGCGGTCGCCGTCGCCTGGGACGGCGAGGCGCGCGGTGTCCTCACCGTCGCCGACGCCATCAAGGAGACCAGCGCCGAAGCGGTGGCCGAACTGCGCAGGCTGGGCCTGACGCCCGTCCTGCTGACCGGCGACAACCAGCTCGTCGCCGAGTCGGTCGCGAAGGCCGTCGGCATCGACGAGGTCATCGCCGAAGTCCTGCCTCAGGACAAGGTCGACGTCGTCAAGCGCCTCCAGGGCGAGGGCCGTACGGTCGCGATGGTCGGCGACGGTGTCAACGACGCCGCCGCCCTCGCCACCGCCGACCTCGGCCTGGCCATGGGCACCGGCACGGACGCGGCGATCGAGGCGGGCGACCTGACCCTCGTACGCGGCGACCTCCGCGTGGCCGCCGACGCGATCCGCCTGTCCCGCAGGACCCTGGCCACCATCAAGGGCAACCTCTTCTGGGCCTTCGGCTACAACGTCGCAGCCTTGCCGCTGGCCGCCTTCGGCATGCTCAACCCGATGATCGCGGGCGCGGCGATGGCGTTCTCGTCGGTGTTCGTGGTGACCAACAGCCTGCGACTGCGGTCCTTCAAGTGAGTGCGTGAACAACGCTGTTGAACGAGGCGCCCGGCCGGAAGGCCGGGCGCCTTCCGTGTTGTGCCAGTTCAGGGTCAGGTGCGCATCAAACGGGCGATGGCCTGCATCGCCTCGGCAACCTTGTCCTGAGCCTCGTCCCCTCCTGCAACCATGGCCTCGTGCACGCAGTGCGCCAGGTGGTCCTCAAGCAGCTGCATCGCTACGGCCTGGAGGGCCTTGGTCGTGGCCGCGACCTGGGTGAGTACGTCGATGCAGTACTCGTCCTCCTGCACCAGCCGCTGCAGGCCACGCACTTGGCCCTCGACACGGCGAAGCCGCTTGAGGACGGCGTCCTTGTTGTCGTGGTACCCGGGCGCCGCCTGCTCGGCCTCGACTTGCTCCAGTTCGTCCATACCCTTCAAGGGTATTACCTGGTGAGGCCGAGCGGAGGGCGGACTCTAGCGTTCACGGTGGCAGGGGACACCACCGCTCACCGCCCGCACCACGAGCGCCCCTCGGGACGCTCTACCATCTAATCTACTTAGTAGGCTTCAACCCTCGCGGCCTCGCATCCACCCATCACCCCCAGAAGGTCACTGTGCCTCTGCCCCTGTATCCACTGCTCCTCCTGGCCTGCCCTTTCGGCATGGGCCTGATGATGTGGTTCATGGTGCGTGGAGACTCGCACACGATGCGCCGAAACGATTCCGTCGCGTACCAACTACGACTGGACGAGCTGCGCCGGGAGTTCGCCGAACCGCACGCCGCGCAAAACGACGCGGACCACCGGGCTCGGAGCTGAGCCCGAGCCCGACAGCCCCATGACCCTGGCGGCAGCACAGACCGCTGCGCCGCCCATCGCCCGACACACTCTGCACCGCGGCCCACCAGTCACCCGTAGGGGCGAAAAACCCCTGGCGCCATACCCCCTGGGGGTATAGCATTCCTGACTGTGGCTCGGGGATGGCCACGAGGGACAGGTATGGGGAGGAAGACTCATGGACCACAGCGCGCACCACACCAGCACCGCTCACGACCACACCACCCACGAGGGCCACCACGGTCACGCCGGCCAAGCGATGTCCCACGGCGGTCAGGGGGGAGCGTCCTGGGTGATGGCGGCGAAGGCGACGCTGCACTGCCTGACCGGGTGCGCCATCGGCGAGATCCTCGGCATGGTCATCGGTACCGCCCTGGGCTGGGGCAACGCGCCGACCATGGTCCTCGCGATCACGCTCGCGTTCGTGTTCGGCTACTCGTTCACGCTGTTCGCGGTCCGCCGGGCCGGCCTGGACCTCAAGGCCGCGATCAAGGTGGCGCTGGCCGCCGACACCGTTTCGATCGCCGTGATGGAGCTGGTCGACAACGGCATCATCGCGCTCACCCCGGGCGCGATGGATGCTCACCTTTCCGACGGATTGTTCTGGTCGGCCCTCCTGGGCGGGTTCGCGGTCGCCTTCCTGATCACCACGCCGGTGAACAAGTGGATGATCGGCCGGGGCAAGGGCCACGCCGTCGTCCACGCGTACCACTGACAGCCGACCCGACCCGAGCGCGGTCTGGGCACCCTGTAAGAAGCAGGGCGCCCAGACCGCGTTCACCTCGCCCCCTCTAATAGCCCCGGTGTCGTACGTTCCGAACCGCGCGGCCGACTGACATGCTGCCTCGCGTGGCAACCGTGTGACGGCGAGCGTCAAGAAGGGGACCGCATGCAGACATCAGACTGGCGACCGGTCCTGGCCCTCCTCGTGCTGGTCGTCGCAGCCATCGCCCTGCTCCATGCCCTGGCCATCGCGGTAAGGGCGGTCCGCGAGCCGCTGCACACCGGACCGTTCAGCGGCGGGCTCGAACCGCAGGAGCATCCCCTCTCCAGGTTCCACGTGCGCTGGTATCCCGTCACGATGGTCTTCCTCGCCTTCGACATGGAGATGCTCTTCATGTATCCGTGGACGAAGGTCGTCTCGACCGTCGGCACAAGCGCGGTCGTCGAGATGTTCCTGTTCCTGGGCATCCTGCTGGCGGGCGTCGGATACGCCTGGCGAGAGGGGGCCTTCCGATGGAGCTGAGGCGCAGGCTCAGACGGACGGCCATGACCCGGCCGGCGGTTCTGCTGACGGTGTGTCCCGGTGCCACGAGGGAACGGCTCGCTGTCGAGGCGGAGTTGGCGCGGCGTGGGTGGCGTTGCGTGGCCGTTCCCGCGGAAGCGGATCTGCTGGTGATCGTGGGCGATCGCGACGCCGAGGAGAGCGACTGGGTCGCGAATCTGTGGCAAGCCATGCCGGCCCCCAAGTCCTGGGTGCCGCTCACCACCACCGAGCAGGTCACCGAGACCCTCGATCGAGGGCTCGCCGAACTCCGGCACGGAGAACCTCCGCGTCCAGTCGCCGCCCCGGTCGGCGGTCAGGGAAGGGGCGAACCCGCCGGAGGACCAAAGACGGCTCAGACCGGTGAGCACCACCATCACCAACAGCCCCACGGGCACTCACAACATGGCGCCGATGGTGACCACCACAACCCGGAAAGGCACGCAGACCACGGTGACCACGAGTCACACAACGGGCACGAGATGGACGGCGGTCATCACGGTCACGCCGGACACGACATGGGCGGCGTCGTGCACGGGTTACCCATGGCCGATCGTGCCGATGACAGGGACGGGCTGAGGCTCGACCAGTTGCACGTACCGCTCGGCCCTGGCCTCGTCGACTGGCCCGCCGGGCTGATCCTGCGGCTGACCCTCCAGGGCGACATCGTCCAGCAGGCGGGCGTCGAGCCGCTGGTCCCCACCTCACCGCATCCGCCCTTCTGGAACGAGCCGTGGCTCCGCGCCGCCGCGGGCGAGCGCGTGACACGCGGCGATGCGGCACGACGGCTGTGTGCGGCGCACCTGGACAGCTTGGGCAGGTTCTTCGCGGTGGCGGGGTGGGCCGACATGGCCGCCCGCGCCCGGCATGTACGGGACCGCGCGCTGGCCAGAGCGGACGCCACTGAACTGTCCACTCTTGTACGTCCCTTGATCCGCAAGGCCGAACGGTCCCGCACCCTGCGATGGATGACCACCGGGCTGGGACCGCTACCCGCCGAGCACGCACGGCATCTCGGGGTCACCGGCCCTGCCCTGCGCGCCGATGGGGACGCGCACAGCCGGATGCTCGTGTGGCTGGACGCGGTCGGACGGAGTGCGGCCGCCTGCGACGACAGTGGCCTTCTGCATGGGGCGGAAGCCGTCGGGTCTCGCGGGCAGATCGACGGCCCGGCGCCTCCGTCGCAGGCGTTGCTGGATGCTCTGCCCGGCCTGCTGGAGGGCGCCGAGTTCGCGTGCGCGCGGATCATCGTCGCGAGCCTGGACCCGGACCTCGACGAGCTCGCACACGTTCCGGCGGCGGGGGCAGCGCATGGCTGAACGCACCCCCCTGTGGGCGGTCTTCGTTCTGCCCGCTCTCCTGGTGGCAGTGGCCGTGATCGCTGCCGGACTCGACGCCGTGCTCTCGGTCGGCGCGCGGAACGGACGACCGGGATCCGTGCGTGAGCTGGCCGTCCGCGCGACGGGCCCTGGCCGCGAGGTGCTGCGTCACCTCGTGCAACAGCCGCGGCGGACACGGGCGTCCGACTTGCCGTTGGCCCGGATCGGAGCGGCTCTCCTTCCTGTCGCAGCCGTCCTGGCCGCCGTAGTCCTGCCGCTCGGGTTCCGGTCGGTGTCGGATCTGCCTGACGGAATCGTCTGGTTCAACGCGATGGAGGCGCTGGCCTGGGCAGCGGTGTGGCTGGCGGGCTGGGGACCGAACTCGACGCTGTCCCTCATTGGCGGGTATCGGTTCCTGGCGCAGGGGCTGGCGTACGAGCTGCCGCACATGCTCGCGATCACCACAGCCGCGCTGGGCGCGGAGTCGCTGCGCGTGGGCGAAGTCGTCGACGCCCAGGCCGGGTTGTGGTTCGCGGTGTGGATGCCAGCGGCGTTCGGGATCTATCTGCTCAGCGCGATGGCGATGGCGTTCTGGGGTCCGTTCGACCAGCCTGCCGGACACGATGTCGCCGGTGGCGCGGCTTCCGAACTGTCCGGTGCCGACCGCGTGCTCTTCCTCGGCGGCCGGTGGCTGCTGCTGGTCGTGGCGGCGGCGTTCAGCGTGCCGCTCTTCCTGGGCGGCGGGCATGGGCCGTGGCTGCCGGGTTGGGCGTGGACCGTCCTCAAGACGACCGCCGTCCTGGCCTTTCTGGTGTGGGCCCGGCGCAGGGTGCCGACTCTGCGCATGGACCGCTACCTGGAGCTGGCCTGGGTTGTGTTGACCCCGCTGGCCATCGTGCAGGCGCTGGTCGTGGCCGTCGTAGTCCTGAACCGGTGAATCCGATGACGAGAGCGAGGTGTCGTACGTAAATGGATGTCGCGGTGTTCTGGGTGCTGGCCATCCTCGCAGTGGTCAGCGGCGTGATGGTTTTCCGCTTCGACTCCATGGCCCGGGCGACGTTCTCGCTGCTGACCTCGCTGCTGTGTGTGGGCGGGCTCGTCGTCCTGCTGGGGCTCGACTACCTGGGCATCGTCATCGTGCTGATGATGACGATCGAGATGGCCATCATGGCCGTTTTCATGGTGATGTACATGATGAATCCGGCTGGGCTCATGCCGATGACGATGATCCACAACAAGAAGGGCGCGGCCGCCGTCTGCGGCCTCGTCTTCCTGCTCCTGGCCGCCGGGATCCTGCTCGCGCCCTGGTCCGACCGGCGCGGCAAGGCGCCGGCGGATCCGACCATGGAACTCGGCATGTCCCTCATGGGCCCGCAGATGCTGACCATGATGACCCTGGGCCTGGCGCTGTTCGCGACGATCGTCGCCACGGTGGTGCTGGCCACCCGGCGAGGCCGGTACGACCGGCTCGGCGACGACCTGCGGGCGCGGCGGGCGGACGATCCCGTACGGGGCGGTGTCGGCCGGTGAGTCTGGAACTGTTTCTGCTGCTGGCCGCCGCCCTGTTCAGCGTGGGGCTGTTCGGGGCGCTCACCCAGCAGTCGATCGTGATGCTGATGATGGGCCTCGAACTGATGATGGGCGGAGTCATCCTGGCCGCCGCGGCGGTCTGGCACTACATCGCGCCGGCGGCGTCCGACGGGCAGGTGCTGATCGTCCTCGCGGTCACGGCGATGGCCCTGGAGATGGCGATCGGGTTCGCCGTGGTCACCGCACTGTTCCGGTCGCGGGAAGTCGACATGACCGACATGGCGGCGGAGTTGAAGGAGTGAGCGCCCTGCTGTGGGCGCTGGTCGTCCTGCCGCTCGGCTCCGGGCTTCTGCTTCTGACGGCCGGGCGCAAGGCCGACCGCGTGGCGCCCGGTATCGCGCTCACCGTGGCTGTCGCCGCTATGGGACTCGCCGTCGCGGCGGCATTTCGGCACCCTGCCGTGCAGGCTCCGCTCCTCGACGGCCTGCCCATGCGGCTCGCCGTGGACGGCCTGTCCGGGATGCTGGTGGTCACGGTCACGGCTGTCACCCTCGCCGTGCTCCTCTTCAGCGCCGCGGAGTTCGGCGCGGGCGAGGCGCGGGCCCGCTTCTTCGGGCTGATGCTGCTGTTCGCCGGGAGCATGCTCGTCACGGTCACGGCCGCGACCCTTCCGGTCCTGCTGATGGGCTGGGAGGTCATGGGCGCCACCTCGTGGGCGCTGATCGGCTACTGGTGGCAGGATCCGGACCGTACGAGCGCGGCCGACACCGCGTTCCTCACCACCCGTACCGCGGACCTCGGCCTCTATCTGGCGGCGGGCGCGGCCCTCGCGGGCGGCCAGGACGCGTCGCTCTCGCTGGACGGCCTCGCGCAGGCGGAGGAGCCGTGGCTGTCGTACGTCGCCGCGGGCATCATCGCCGCCGCCCTCGGCAAGTCCGCCCAACTGCCCTTCAGCTTCTGGCTGTCGAAGGCCATGCAGGGCCCCAGTCCGGTCTCCGCGCTGCTGCACTCGGCCACGATGGTCGTCGCCGGGGCGTACCTGCTGCTGCGGACCGGCCCGCTGCTGGACGCCTCCGGCTGGGGCGACGACCTGGTCGCGTGGACCGGTGCCGCCACCGCGCTCTGCCTCGGGCTCGTAGCCTCGGCTCAGACCGACCTCAAGCAGCTGCTGGCCGCGTCGAGTTGCGCCCAGATCGGCTTCATGGTCCTGGCCGCCGGGGTCGGAGCGACTTCTGGCGGCACGCTGCAGCTCATCGCCCACGCGGCGGCCAAGAGTCTGCTCTTCCTCGGCGCGGGCGCCTGGTTGACGACACTGGGTACACAGCAGCTTCCCGGGCTGCTCGGTGCAGCCCGCCACAGTCGGCCGGTCGGCGTGGCCTTCACCATGGCCGCGCTCTCCCTGGCCGGGATCCCGCCGCTCTCGCTGTGGGCCGCCAAGGATGTCCTGCTCGCGGGAGCCCTGGAGACCAGTCCTTGGCTCTACGCCATAGGGCTGGCCGCTGCTGTCTTGTCGGCGGTCTACAGCGCCAAAGCCCTGTGGTACGTGTGGCAGCCCGCCGTGCCGCGCCCCGATGCCCGCCGCATCCCGGGCGGCGCCGTACCGCCTCTGGCTCTGCTGGCCCTGGCGTGTCTCGCCCTGACCCCGTTGGCCTTCCCTCCCCTGCTCGACAGCGTTGAGCGCGTTCTCGCGGTGCCCGGCCAGCCCACCCCTCATACCTGGGAGTTGGCACTCTCCGGTGCTCTGGCGCTGCTCGCGGCCGCAGCCGCCTGGACCTGGGGAACGCGCCCTCTGACGAAACGTATGACCGCCGACTGGCTGGGCCTGGAACGCGCCGCCCATCTGCTCCTCGTCACCCCCGTGATGGAGCTCGCGCGCGCTGCGGCCGCGTTCGACGACCGTGTCCTGGACCGGGCTGTCGACGGTTCGGCCGCGGCCGCCGTACGGTTCGCCCGCTGGACGGACGGCGTCGTGGAGCGTGCCGTCGACGGCACGGTGGCGTCGGTCGCCGCCGGGACCCGCGCGCTCGGCCGCTGGGCGCGCCGCCCGCAGACCGGCCAGCTGCACCAGTATCTCGCCCAGGCCGTCGCGGCCTTCACCGTCCTCGCCGTCGTGCTCGTCCTCGTGAGGTGACCCGCATGCTGACCGCCCTCATCTTCGCGCCAACGGCCGTCGCGCTGCTGCTGTTCGCCCTCCCCCGCCGTACGACCCCGGCGGTGTTCCGCGCCGTCTGGGTGGCGGTGTCGGCCGCCGAACTCGTGCTCGTCGTCGCCCTGTGGGCCGGATACGAGACCGACGGCGGCATGCAGTACGAAGAGCGAGCCCGTTGGATCCCCAGCGCGGGTGTCGGCTACCACGTCGGCGTGGACGGGCTGTCGCTGCCGCTGCTCGCCCTCACCTGCCTGCTGTTCCTCGCCTGCGCGCTGTACTCCCTGCGCGAGAACCGCCGTATCCGCGAGTTCGCCGCGCTGTTCCTCTTCCTGGAGACCACCTGCCTGGGCCTGTTCGCAGCCCTGGACCTGATCCTGTTCTTCGTCTTCTTCGACCTGTCCATCGTGGCGATGTACTTCGTCATCGCCGGCTGGGGCCACCGGCAGGCCGCCCGCGCCGCCCTGAAGTTCTTCCTCTACACCTTCATCGGTTCACTCGCCCTGCTGCTCGGCTTCATCGGCCTCTACCTCGCCGCGTCGCCCCACACCTTCGACATGGTCGAACTGACCGAACAGAACCCGCTCGCCGGACGCTCCGTCTACGGCGGTCTGGTACTGCTCGCCGTGGTGGTCGGCCTGGCGGTGAAGACCCCGACGGTGCCGTTCCACACGTGGCTCCCACCGGCCCACGTCGAGGCGCCCGCAGCCGGATCGGCCATCCTCGCCGGGGTGCTGCTGAAGATGGGCACGTACGGCTTCGTCCGCATCGCCATGCCGATGCTCCCCGAGGCCTGGCGCCGTTATGCCCTCGTCCTCGTGGTCATCGGCGTCGTCTCGGTCCTCCACGGTGCCCTGGTCGCCCTCGCGCAGACCGACTTCAAGCGGATGGTCGCCTACACCTCCGTGAACCACATGGGCTACATCGTGCTCGCGGTGGGTGCCGCAGCCGCGACGGCGGACACCTCCGAACAGGCCCGCTCCCTCGCCGTCACCGGAGCGGTCACGCAGATGGTCAGCCACGGGCTGCTCACCGGCGCGCTGTTCCTCCTCGCCGGAGTGCTGTACGAGCGCGGGCGGACCTACGACATGGACTCCTACTCCGGAGTCGCCGCCGTGGCCCCGGTCTTCGCGGCCCTGACGGGCGTCGCGGCCTTCGCCTCGCTCGGCCTGCCCGGCTTCTCCGGCTTCATCGCCGAGTTCCAGATCTTCACCGGAAGCCTCGGACCACGGCCGGTGGCCACGGCTCTCTCGGTGCTGGGCATCCTGCTCACCGCTGGGCTGTTCCTGCGCGCGCTGAGGCAAGTCCTCATGGGGCCGCTCCGACTGCCGGACGCCCCGGGCACACCACGCGTGTTCCCCGACATCCGTACGCACGAGGGCCTGGCCGTCGTTCCGCTCCTCGTCCTGGCCGTCGTCCTTGGTGTGGCCCCGCGTTTCCTGCTCGACGTCATCGAGCCGGCCTCCCGCTCCGTGCTGGAGTTGCTCGCCCGATGACCGAGATGAACGAGAACCCGCTCGACCTCCTGCCCGAGGTCCTGCTCGCCGCCTCCGCGGTACTCGGGCTGCTGCTCGGTTCCTGGCTGCCGCGGGCCCGACAGTGGGCTGTGGGGCTGCTGGCCGCCGTCGCGTGCGTAGCCGGGATCGCCGCGGCTTCGGTCGCCGCCACCGAGCCCGCCGCGACCGTCTTCGGCGACGCCTTCGCCGTCGACACGGTGACGAGCACATCCCGGATCGTGGTCCTCACCGGCACGCTCCTCGTCCTCGGGGTCTCCTTCCGTCCCTTGCGAGGGGACGCGCGGGAGAGCGAGTTCTACGTGCTGGTGCAACTGGCCGCCGTCGGCGCCCTGATGATGGCCGGGGCACAGGACCTGCTGCTGCTCGCCGCCGCATACCTGCTGGCGAGCATCCCCTCCTACACCCTGGCGGGCTTCCGCAAGGACGGCCCGGGCACCGAAGCCGCCCTGAAGTACTACGTGATCGGCGCCCTGCTCGGCGTACTCATGCTGACCGGGATCACCGTCCTGTACGCGACCGGCCGTGCCACCGGATATCCCATGCTCGGCGAAGCGTTCCGCGACGCACCCAAGGCACTGGTGGCAGCAGGGTCAGTCGGGCTGCTGGCCGGTGTGCTGTTCAAAGCAGGCGGCGTACCCGCGCACTTCTGGGTCCCCGACGCCGTGCAGGGCAGCAGCCCACCGGTGGCCGCGCTCCTCACCACCATTCCGAAGATCGGTGCGCTGGCCGCGCTGTTCCGGCTCGGCGACGCGGTGCTCGCCGACAGCACACTGCCCTGGGCGGCTCTTGTCGCCGTCCTCGCCGCCGCGTCCATGACGCTCGGCAATCTGGCCGCATTCTTCCAGCAGGACGTCAAGCGGCTGCTGGCCTACTCGACGATCAGCCAGGTGGGCTACCTGCTCATGCCGGTCGCCGTCGCGGGCCGATCCGACCTTGCCCAACAGGCGCTGCTGTACTACCTCGCGGCGTATGCCGTCACGAACCTCGGCGCCTTCGCCATCGTCTGCGCCCTCCCCCACGCCCGCGCGCTGAACGACTACCGGGGACTCGCCAGAGAGCGCCCGCTGCTGGCCGCGAGCCTCGTCATCTGCCTGCTGGGGCTGGTCGGCACCCCGCCCACCGCCGTCTTCCTCGGCAAACTCGAAGCGTTCAGCGCCGCTTTCGACGGCGGCTACGCCTGGCTCGTCGTGCTGGCCGCCGCCAACACTGTCGCATCCCTCTTCTACTACCTGCGCTGGATCGTGCCCGCGGTCTCCCGCGGCGGCTCGTCGCCGCCGGTCGACGGGGACCGGGCGGCGCGCGTCATCGCGTACGCCGCTACGACGATCTCACTCGGACTCGGCCTGGCAGGTGGACCCGTCTTGGAGGCACTCGCGCCTTGACACGGTGATCGCCCGTCGGCCGTTTTCAGGAGTCGAGTGGCGCAAGCCACGGCTCCCGCCTGCCTATGGAACGAGTTCCAGCCCGTCGCTCTCAGATCCGGGCGCCTGGCGCGTCTCGCGGGGCGTGGTACCCCAGGACCATGTCCGCACCGCCGACGATCAGGCGGGCGGTCAGGTCGTCTTCGATGTGGGTGCGCGCCCCAGGCGCGTTCGCAGCACCCATGTCAGGCCGGGATGCGGGTATACGCCGTCGGACGGTTACAACGTCCGACGTCGCAGGACGGCCCAAGTGCCCCAGCCGGCGTCAGCCTCGACGGCCTGCCACTGCCCGGGTAGCGCGGCGGCGACATCGTCGGCAGGCAGATACAGCGGCCCGTCCTCGCCCAGCTGGTTGATCCACAACAGCACGCCGTCCGGGGCGAGGACACGCACGACCTCAGCGGGGAACAGGAGCATGTCGATCGCGGCAATGACCGCAACCCGGGCATCGGCCGCAGGGAGCGCACTTGCGTCGGCACGCACCCGCACCGGCGAACGGCCGGCAGCCCGGTGCAACATCTGCTCCGCCAGATCCACGCTGATCACCCGCGGAAAGACTGTGCCGAGCAACGGGGTGAACAGGCCTGTTCCCGAGCCGAGTTCGAGGCAGGTGCCGCCCGGGAAGGGGCCGCCGCGGTCCAGGGCGTCGCGCAGCGGATCGTCCCGCCCAGTGGCACGGGTGGCGTCCCACTCCGAAGCCAGTTCGTCGAACTGCCCGGCGATGAAGCGGGCGGTCTCGACGTCCCAGGAGCGGCGGCCTGCCGCCAGATCATGGGCGAACGCGCGGAACACCTCGGCCATGCCAGTCGGCGGAAGGGGTTTGCCACCCGGGCTGGGCCAGATGCGGGGCAGCGTCGCAGTCACAGCAGACACGCTGGCTATTCCAACAGTTCGGTGGCACACGGCGGATCGGCCCTGGGGTGGACAAGCCTCGTCCACCCCAGGATGGAGACCGCGCTCGTGTCACGCCGTGCCGTGACTTCGATTAAGGGCGGCGTCGAGGCTGTCCCTCCGGTCGGCGCGGCAGCTTATGCCGGAGAGACCCTAGGGCAACACGTCGTACGTGTACGCCGCGGAGATGTCCATGACCGTCCTGGGCGTAGCGCCGGAGCCGAGCGGGGAGACGATCGGGTCGTCGATCCGTTCGCCCTCGTATATGGACGCGGGGAAGGACATGTCGGGAGCGTAGACGCGGCCGTACCGGTTCATCCAGCCCTCCCAGATGCGGTCCTCGTTGCAGTGGTTCAGGAAGAACACCGGGTCATTGGGGGAGGTGGCGGGCGTCATGTCGCCGCCGACCCACAGGTGGACCTGGTTGTGCAGATGGGGCTGGCCCGACGGTCGAAAGCCTTCGACACGGTTACGGAAGCCCTCCGAGGTGACATTGAAGGGGACGGTGTCGTACCGGTCCTCAGGGTGGGGACCGGCCGCCGCGAAGTCGAGGGCGTCCTTCACCTCCGCGCTGGTCGGCAGCATCGGCCAACCGACAGGGGAGGGCCGCCCGAAGTCCCGCTTCAGGCCCCGCTCGGTCTGGACGAGCATCCCACTGGGGTCGCTTTCGATGCGCACCGTGAAGCTCCCCGGATCCGCCGGGTCGTGATGGAACGGGCCATTGGGGACCGGAGTACCGGTCGTGCCGAGGTACGTCCAGATCTGCGCGTTGACCGGGGAGCCGAGGTCCCCGTCGGCCGCCCAATCCCAGTACGGCAGCGCGAAGCCGGGATTGCCCAGCACCCGCTGGAGGTTCGCCTCCAGGACGGCAAGCATCACCCGGTGCCACGGCAGGAAGATCGGCCCACGGTGGGCTGCGTTCCGCCGCAGTGGATCCCCGCCCGGCGGAATGGGCGTCATCATCGTCAGACCGTGCCAGACCACGAACAGGTCATACGTGCTGACAGGGACACTGGGACCGGGAATGCCGAATTGCCCGGTGCTGAAAGAACTCGCCTCCCGCTTCAACAGACCGACGCCACGGATGAAGTCGTCGCGCGATACCTGGTCGCTGAGGATGTTCTTGCGGACAACGGCCATCTCAGGCACCTCCCTCGAACTGTCCGGGGTAGTTCGCGATCAACGCCCGAATGGTGTCCAACGCGGAGGTGAATTGATAGTTGGGCAGCCCGTGGCAGGACAGTGTGCCGTCGTCCTCCACTGCGAGTTGAGCATTCAACGGTTTCCCGTCAACTGTCACCTCGTACGTGGTGGTGACCACGATCCGATGCCCTTCGTACTCGGTCTCCCGGACACTCTTCACTGGACCGTGTCCGTGGTGCATATGTGGCTTGGGCAGCTCGGCCAGGTACCCGCCGAACCTGTCGGGTTCGGCGGCGGCAGTCAGTTCCGCCGGGTCGAAGGAAGGGCCCATGACGGTCTCCTATCTCCCCCTCTCCCCACCATCCCTCCGGAACCCTTCCTTCGCACGCGCTAGGTGTTTGATCACGAGTGTCGTCAACGCTTACCGGACGTGATCACAGCGGAGACCTCCGTGTGGTGGAGGCGTCAGGCCTTCACCACACGGAGGTCTTCATATCCCTCGTAGCACCCGGCTGACCGTTCACCACGGATCGCTGTTGGTCGAACGTGTCCATTACGGCCGCGCGGTCACCCACGCCCGCCGACATGGGCAGCTCGCGCGTCGCCGCCCACCAGCGGGGGCGCCGCAGCGGCCGAATGGCAAGCACGGACCGGGATTTTCGCTCACCCAGTTGCCCCACCACCCGTCGGCTGCTCAGCGTGGTGACTTGAACGGCGATCGCGCTCACGAGTGCCCGCGACTTCCGTTCACATGTGTCCGGTCCGCAGTGCCCGGGATCCGGCCAGTACGCCGCCAGCGGGCCAGCACCGCACGGCCGTAGTTGTTTGTGCCCGCCACCCGATCCAACTCCGCACCAGTAGGAGCGCGCCCGGCGGCCAACTGCCGTTGGAAGTGCTCCCACATCACTTCCTCCGCCGTCGTTCCAACAGACCGAGACCGATTGCTCTCCGACAGCAAGACCTCGCCATCTCCTGCCGATTCTCGACCGTCCTCGTCCGCCTCTCGCTCCGACGGTGTCTCGTCCTTCTCTCGACTCTCTCGACGAGCTTGCTCCATCTCGTTTCGGCCCCTTGCCACGCCACCGTCTCGCTTCCGTTGGCTGGGCGGCGTAGATGAACCGCGAACACTCTCACCCTCGTCTCGAGGGCCGGGACGGTGCGCGAGCAGTTCCACCGACAGCAACAAGGCAACCGGTGGCCACCCCGCCACCAACACTGGCTTCCCAACCACGCTGCACCCACAGCTCAAATCCGACATCGCTGCCGACGGTCGCGGACACCGACGGCGCGTCCGAAACGTCCGGGGACTCGCTGCGTGCTGCCGTGCCCCGGGCACTCACTGGAACCACCCCTACGCCGACGGCGACGCTGTTGACGAGAGGACCTTCACCGTGGTGTCGAAGCGACGCGCCGCCCGGGATGACGGGCTGCCGCTTGCCGCCTGAGCGATCCAGGTCGGTGGGTGAGTCCCACACACCCTCACCCGGCAGCGACCGCCCGTCGGCATGCGCTGGACGGCTGGGTAGGGTCGCGGTACCCGAGCTGGAGAGGTAGATGCATGGCCCACGAGATTGTGATCGCGCAGACGACCAGTGACAACGAGGATCAGGCGAAGGCGCTGGCTCGGGGTGCGGTCGAGAGCAAGCTGGCAGCGGGCGTTCACATCGATGCGCCTATCACCGCCTTCTACTGGTGGAAGGGGAAGGTCGAGACGGCGCAGGAGTGGCGGATCTCGTACATGACTTCAACGGACCGTCTCCCGGCACTGGAGGCGTGGCTGCACGAGAAGCATCCGTATGACGTCCCCCAGTGGGTCACGCTGCCCGTGACCGGAGGATCGGAGGCGTACCTGTCCTGGGTGGTCGAGGAGACTCACCCGCAGTAGGGCACGCCACCCGGCGTCTCACCGTCACCGAGCCTGCTCGCCGGATGGCTCACGACGCGAACGCCAGCAAATGGCCGGCCAGGTCGCGCTCCGTGTCGGGGAGCCAGGCAGCGATGCTCTGCGCTCGCTGACGTCCCATGGTGTTCGGCTTTGACTCCGCTGCTGCGGCGAACTGGCGCGCGACGTAGACCCCACGGTCTACGTCGCCGCCGTGCAGAAGTGCCGACGCCAGGTCACCGAGGACCACCACTCCAGAGTCAGGCAGTTCCTCACCGAGGCGCTCGACCGCGGAGTCGGCTGTGACCGTCAGTTCTTGGCGCTTGAGTTCGCCGTATACCGAAAGCGCCAGTGAGTCCATCCGGTACGGCGTCACGAAGCGGACCCACGCCTGCTCGTTCGTGTGATCCGCGAAGTCATACGCGAATCTCGCCTGCTCCAAGGCCCGGAGAGCACCGGCTTCGTCAGCTGATTGAGCCGCTTCCTCCGCGTACCGTCCCAAAGCCCACGCCGCAGCGGTCGCGTTGCCATGCCCCCGCACATCCTGAGCCGCCTGTGACAGCATCTCCAGCGCCTTACCCGGGGTAGCGGCACCATAGCTCGCGTAGCCAAGCGCCAGGGCGCGCAAGGGCGGGTGCCCAGCCTCCTTCGCACACTCCGAGGTCACCCGGTAATAGGCAGCAGCCTTGTCGTGTTCCCCCAGGTCCCAAGCGACCCATCCGGCAAGGGCCGCGGTTTCCCCTGCCGCGATAGTCAGCGCTCGCTCGTGGCCGCCAGCACGGGGAAGGGCCGCGGTGATCGCGTCCAGGTGAGACTCGACCCGGTTCTGCAAACTGCGTGCGCTTTCACTCAGCTCGTCTACATGCAACTCGGCCGCGTGATCGATGAGCACAGACGCGGACTCGGAGTCGATCCTGGCTCCCTTGCTGAGCGCGTAGGCGAGTCGGCCCCAAGGCTCGGCAGCGGCAGCAGCGCCGACGACGGCGCCTCCCAGCAGCGTTCGGCGCTTCACGTCGTCCAGGTCCTCCCCTTCAGCGTCGTCCTTCTTCCTCCGCCTGGCTCGGGCGGCCTTGGCCTCCCGCAGGAGCGGCTCCAACGGGACGCCGCAGGCCACAGCAATGTGCCCAAGTGTGTGGTTCGTAGGGACGTTCTCACCGTTCTCGTACCGACTGACCTCTCGGCGGGTCACCGTCGCCCGGCCCGAGGCCGCGTTGATCGCATCCGCCTGCTCATCCTGCGATCGGTCCGCGTTACGGCGCAGCTGACGGAGTAGTTCGGCGAACGGATCTGCTGCCATGAGTGTGACCTCTATCGGTGGGGAATCCAATCCTGACCCCAACTCCCCCCTCGTTTTCCCCCCTTGACAAAGTTTTCCCCCTCCGGTTTCCCCTGTTCCGGATCACGACACCACGGTGCGATGGGCACATGACCACGCACCGGGCAGCAACGCTTCCCCAACCTGGGATGACTGACGGCGGCCCCACCGCCGCCAGCAGCGCGCCGGCCGTGTCTCCACTGGCATCCCGTGCCTTCGAGATGGTCATGGCGCCGGCGAGTATTCACGTCGCTCAAGCACGAGGCACCACGGCGGCCGTGCTGAGGCAGTGGGCCCTGCCGGACGCCCCGGCAGAAGACGCCCAGCTTGTCGTCTCAGAGTTGGTGACCAACGCGATCAGTCACGGCTCTGGGGCTGTGGGTCTGCGGGTGCTGTACGGCAACCACCAGCTCCGGATCGAGGTCACGGACGGAAGCACCACCCCTGCCAAGCGACGACGCGCAGGTGCCAACGACCTGGGCGGGCGAGGGCTGCTTCTAGTCGCACACCTGTCACATCGGTGGGGCGTGGCCGACAGCGGCCGGACTACATATGCGGTCATTCCCACTCTTACGGAGGCACCCCCATGTCGCCGCACGGCGCAACCAACCTTGGATCCGACGTGTTGAGCCCCGTGGCCGACCGTGGTCTGGGTCTGGAGGTGCAGTCATCCGGCAGCTGGCCGAATGCTGGCCGGATCCGGGGGCGGCACAGTGGTCCCGACCCGTTGGAGCGCCAGTCGCGCAATGGGCAGCTCCGTAAGCTCCGCCAGCACTTCCATCGAGAGGCTGTCGGAAAACGCGACCGTCAAAGCAGCGACCGACAGCTTCGCGTCCTGGCGTACAGCTTGGTGCCGAGTCCGGGGGCCAGCCCTGACGAGGACTGGAACACCCTCCATGCCGAGGCGGAGCAGCACGGCTACGCGATAGGAGCACGGCTCCACGATGTTGCCGTACCCGTGCCCACGACGTACTTCCCCGGCTCGCGCACGGGCCGGAGCGTCTACACGCCCCCCTGGCAGCGCCCTGGATGGAGGGAAGTCGAGCGACAGATCCGAGGCGGATTCGCAGAGGGTGTGATCGTCCTCGACCGGCACAACATCAGCTCCGATGACGACGAGTACCACGCCGTGATCAAGCATCTGGGCGAGCGGTACAAGGCGTTCGTACACCTCGTGATCCCCGAGGAGCCCACTACGCCGACTTGAAGGCGTCCGCTGCGCTGGATGGACGAGAAGGGCTGGGGCTGGAGACAGATCAGCGCTCAGGTCCTCCTCATCGCCGCCGTCTTCGCCGTGCTCGCCATCACCTACGACTTCACCTGATCAGGGGGCCACCATGACATTCGAAGGACACACCGACCGGGCGCCGCGGCTCCTGCCGCACCGCGAGCAGGGCGAGGCCCTCCTCGCCATCCAGGAGGCCGCCCCGGAACTGCCTAGCGAGGGCGGGATCGATCTCTTCGCCGTCCCCGCCGGCGAGGTGCAGGGTGGCGGCTTCGACCTCTCCCGCTTTCACCGGCTCTCCCGCCTGCCGACTTCGGGGAACGGGGCGGCCGCGACTTCGACTGATGACCCGCAGGACGCAGCATGAAGTCGCTGTTGCATCGCCTCAGTCCCGACCAGTGGGATGCCTGGTACAGCGAGGGTCGGGCCGTAGACCGCCTCGTGACCGACGCCGAGGTCGACCGCTTTCTCCAGCACGTCAACCCGCACGCCGGGGCATCCGTACTCGACGTCGGCTGCGGCATCGGCAGCTTCAGCCGACAGCTCTCCCGTTGGGGCTACGACGTGCTGGGCCTGGACTTCTCGCCGATCGCGATCCGGACCGCGCATCGGCAAGGCGTCAACGGTCGGCTGCACTACGGTGTGCACGATTTCGACGCGGGGGCAATCCCTCCTCGACTGCAGCCCGGCTCGCTCGACCTCATCGTTTGCCGCAACATCCTGCCGTTCATCGACCACCCCCGTTTCATGGTCGACGCTCGCCGTTGGTTGCGCTCTGGCGGGCAGTTGTACGTCCTTGTTCGTGTCTGGTCCGAGCGCGGGGGCGAACCGGCCGAGAGGCCCTGGCAGCGCGGTTTCACCGAGGAACAAGTGCAGGACCTCCAGAACGGCTGGGCTGAACAGAACCGCTGCTGGCTCGGCAGACACACCGCGCTGTTCCTGTCCAACCCGCGCCACCGGACCTTGTGACCGTTCGTCGGCACCGGCGTCCACTCGTCGGCCCAGCATTTCCTTACCTCAAGGCGAGCCAGTGAGGGAGAAAAGCCGCTGCGGTTGAGTGGATGAGTGAACCGTGAGTGAACCGATTTCATCGTCCCGTCACGGTGCCTAACAGCGGTTTCCTCGATCCAGTCGGTATCCGACGTGTGCTCGCCCGCCTCGCCCGCAGCCGTCGCCCACACGGTCTGGCAGAGGAGTGCGAGTCGCCCCGCGTCACCACCCACCCACGAGCCTCAATGCGCCGTTCGAGAAGGCCGGCGGGCCCAGCCAGTACTCCGAGTGTGAACTCGATCCGGTCTCGGCCCTCTGAGTCGCGCGCCGCCCTGCTGCCAATAGCCGCCCTGATGAGGAGAACGAGCATGACCGTTCCCGCCCCGATTACTACACCGGCTCCGGCCGCATCCGAGATCACAGCTGGCGAGAGACAGCACGCTGGCCGCGCGCAGCGTGCGCTTCTTCTCGACCTCGACGGCGTCCTGCTCGACACCCGTCCGGTGATGCAGAAGGCATGGCGGAAGGTGCAGGAGGCCCACGGCATCACCCTTCCGTTCACCGACTACGAGCGTCACCTGGGACGCGAGTTCGGCGACATCATGCATCGGCTGGGCGTCGCCGACGTCGACGCAGTCCGCCGGACGTACGAGACGGAATCCGTCGCCGTCGCACACCTCGCACACGAATTCACCGGCGTTGTCGACGTGCTCCATGCCTTCGTCGCCGCAGGCTGGTGGCTGGGCGTGGTGACGTCGAAGCACATCAACCGTGCCGCCCCGCTCCTCGCGCACCTCGGATGCCCCTTCGCCACCGTCCGCACCTCCGCTGGGCCGGGCCGGGCGAAGCCGGCCCCCGACCCGATCCTCCTGGCGTTGGTCGACCTCGGAGTCGACCCCGCCGCGGCTGTCTACGTGGGGGACATGGCGGTCGACCAGGAATCGGCGGCCCGCGCCCGTGTCGCCTACGTCCATGCCGGGTGGGGATACGGGCAGCCCACCTCGCCCGCACCCAAGATCGTCGCCTCCCCGAAGGAACTGCTGCAACTGCTCACTTCCGCCTCGCCGTTCGTCGAGGGGAGTTTGGTGTGAGCACCCGTGCGACCGGCGGTCTGGGCTTGGCCCGCTCCGACTTCGTCGGCCAGCCCCGATGGGCTCTCGTCGGCAGCGGCGCCCTGGACCACGCGAAGGCCGACCACATCCGCACCCGGGAACTAGAGACCATCCCTGTCGACCGGCAGGAACTGCGCGCCCTCGTCGAGGACGTCATGGACGCCTTGGAACCTTACGGATCCTCGCGCGCCTTCACACCGGGCGGCGTTGGCTGGCTCCACGTCCAGCACGTTCCCGTTCGGCGCTTCGTGGCCGAGATCCTGCGCAAGCTGCTGGCCCTGGATGCCTGGGAGCCGTTCGCGTCGGCTCCGGGGCCCCTGGCCCTCGCCCCGTACGAGGGGCTCGTCGGGCTTCGTACCAGCAGCTCGCGGGAGTACCTCGCGTACACCGTCACGTGGTCTGGCATCGCCTATTTGCTCGGGGCAGCGGCTCCGCACAACCCGACCCGCTCCGCCCAGTTACGCAACCGCTCCCGTTCCAGCACGGCGAACACGGAACCGAGCCCGCTCCCTGTGGACCTGCAGCAGCGAGACGTCGTGGCGCTGTCGTGGACATCTCGGCATGCAGCCACCCTGATGCCGGTTCTCGTCGAGCTGGAGCGCGATGGACGGACGAACCTGCTGCTCGATCTCGCCACCGATCCTGCGGAGCGGTGCTCCGCACCGGCGCCGTCGGGCATCGACCTGCGCTCGGCGCCGAGCGACCTCTTCACCCTCTCCGGCACTGCCGAGGGCCTGCATCTACCCGACGACGAGCACATCGTCCGCGTCAAGGGCTTTAGCCTCCAACTCGCGCGTCTCGTACGGCTCTTGTCCGTACTCCTCGAAACCAGCGGCGGGTGCACTCAGCCGTCATGGCGGACACTCCTCCGGGCAGAGAGCTGGCTCGACGGTGTCCTGTCCGCGACCCGGCCGCACACCGTCCTCCTGAGCAACGACACCAGCCCACTGGGCGCATTGGCCGCGCACGCGGCCGAGCGTCACGGCGCGAACACGGTCCATGTCCAGCACGGAGCGTGGACGGCAGAGGCGGTCGCCTGGCCGGCACTTCACAGCCGCGACATCGTCGTCATGGGCGAACGGGACCTCCCCCTGGCCCGAGCGTGGGTCCGCCACCCCGCGGGCGAGGTGCACGTGTTGGGACAGCCTCGCTTCGACGCGCTGGCCGCCCTCGGCCGTGAGGCACAGCGGCGGTACCTGGAGAAGGTGCTGGCTCCGGGCAACCGCCGCGCCCCTGCCCGGATCGCGGTGTGGGCCTGCCAGCCGTTCAGCCCCGGTCACCTCAAGACCCAGGCGGACCTCCTCCTGGACGGCTTGAGTGCGGCGGACGGCGACTGGGGTCTCGTCATCGCTCCCCACCCGGCGCAGGGCGCCGATGCCTTCGCCACGTTGCTGAAGCAGGACGGAGGGCCGCTGGTGGCCGTGGCCGACCCGCAGGTCGGCGCGCGGGGCTGCCTTGCCGGGGCCGACGCTCTGGCGAGTGCGTACTCGACGTGCGGGATCGAGGCCGCGCTGCTCGACGTCCCGGTCCTCGAAATCGGCAAGCCGGGCGAACGCACGCTGAACCTATCCGGCCACGGCCTGGCGACCCGGTGCCACAACGCCGTTGACGTCGCCGAAGCGCTCTCCGCACTGCGTGAACCGGGCACGCCCGTTCCGAAGACGGCTATGGACGCGGTGTGCCGGTGGCGCGGCGACAGCGCGGCCAAAGTCGCTCGCCTCATCACCCAGCGCGCCGAAGCCAGCGCCAGATCATCCGACCACGTCCACCACGATGCCTTCGGCGCGACCTCTGCGTCGCCCCAGGGCGAAGGAGTTTCTGCCCGATGACACACCTCACCGCCGACAGCATGGCCGAGCTGTTCTCCGGCGCCATCACCCTGGCCAAGTCCGGCGAGAAGGTCAGCCCCCGGGGCATGGCCACGCGGGAAGTCCGTGACGTCCACCTGCTGCTCACCCAGCCGCGCGCCCGCCTGCTCTACGCTCCCCCGGCCCGGATCGTGAACCCGGCCTTCGCGGTCGCCGAGACCGTCTGGCACCTCTCCGGCTCCGACGACCCGTGGATCTTCGACTACAACGCGCGGCTGCGGCAGTACGCCGACGACGGCGTACTGCTCGGCGCGTACGGGCCCAGGATGCGGAACTGGGGCGGCAAGGTGGACCAGCTGGCCCGTGTCGTGGAGATCCTCAAGGAGGACCCCGACTCCCGGCGGGCCCTGATCCAGCTCTACGACCCGGCCCAGGACGCCGCTGGGCACAAGGACGTGCCCTGCACCCTCGGCTTCCGCTTCCACCTGCGCGACGGCCGCCTGCACATGGCGACCATGATGCGCGGCCAGGACGTGTGGATCGGCATGCCGTACGACGTGTTCTTCTACACCGTGCTGCACGAGCTGGTCGCCGGGTGGCTCGACGCGGAGCTGGGCCAATTCCACCTGCATGTCGGCTCGCTGCACATCTACGACGAGCACGTCGAGCAGGCCGAGCTGCTGACCTCACTCACGGCGAGCCCGCTCATGCCCGAGCTGCGAACTCCGTGGACGGGCTTCGACGCCCTACTCGACCAAGTCGAGGCCCGCGACGTGACCGGCCACCCCGGCTGGGACACGATGGCCGAGACGCTGCGCAGCTACCGGCTGTGGAAGGACGGTGAGCGCGAGCAGGCATGGCGGGTGGCCGACAAGATCGACGGTCCCCTCGGCCAGGCCGTCACCGCCTGGTACGGAGAACTGAAGCGGCGCTCGACCCAGCCCGCCGCGACTGCCGGGGCGAGGTGACCGCCGCCATGAAGCGCACGCCTTCGGTCGTCCTCGGCCTGTGCTCGTACACCCACGACTCGTCGGCCGCCCTCCTCGTGGACGGCGAACTGGTCGGCTTCGTGGAGGAGGAGCGCCTCTCCGAGCAGAAGCACACCAAGCTTTACCCGTCCCGGGCCATCGAGTGGCTGCTCGGCCAGGCCAAACTCACCGCCGCCGACGTGAACGCCGTCGCCTACAACTTCCAGCCGGCCCGCTACCTCGCCGAGGCGCCCGCCGCCCTGCGCCTGGCGCTCTCCCCAGCGATACGCGAGCGAAGCCTGGCCCGAGCGCACGGGTTCGCCAAGGTGGCCGTGCGCACCCAACGGCGCCTGCGCATCCTCGGCCGGCAGTTCCCCTCTGCCAGCGTCGCGCCGATCCTGCACCACCGCGCCCACCAGCTCACCGCCTTCGCAGCCTCGGGCTGGGACGAAGCCGCCGTACTGGTGGTCGACAGTCTCGGCGAGCGGCAGACCACCACTATCGCCCGCGGCCACGGCACACATCGCCCCCGCACACAGACCCTGGAAGCGATCAACGACCCGGCCTCCCTGGGGTACGTCTACGGCGCCGTCACCGAGCACTTGGGCTGGCGCCGGGGCGACGAGGAAGGCACCGTCATGGCGCTGGCCGCCCTTGGGGAGCCTGCCCGCTTCCGCCACCTGTTCGCCCAGGCGGTCCGCACGACGGCTACGGGCTTCCGCATCAATCCCGGCTACTTCCCCACGCGCACCCTCACGTCGGGATACCCGAGGACATCCCGGCAGTTCGTTGCCGAGACCTGCCCCGAACGGCACCCGAGCGAGCCGCTCACGGACCTCCACCGGGACCTGGCGGCTGCCCTCCAGGAGCGGACCGAGCAAGTGATGGTGCACCTGGCCCGCCGCGCTCGCGTGCTCACCGGCTCCCGACGCCTGTGCGTGGGAGGCGGTGTCGCCACGAACTGCGTGAGCATCGGGAAGATCATCGAGGCCGGCATCTTCGACGAGGTCTTCGTGCCACCCGCGCCCGGTGACGCCGGTACCGCGATCGGCGCCGCCCTCGCCGTACATGTCGGCGGACGCAACCCCCGCCCTCTGGCCGGCGTCGCCCGCAGTTGCTACCTCGGCCCCTCCTACGAGGACCAGCCCCTCGACCTCACGCCCTGGCCCGGCCTTCGCCAGAAGACCCTGGGCATCGAAACTGCCGAGTTCCTCGCCGACCAGCTGGCCCACGGCACGATCGTCGGCCTGTTCCAGGGGGCCGTCGAAGCCGGGCCGCGCGCCCTTGGCAATCGGTCGATCCTCGCTTCCCCACTGGAGCCCGGCGTCGTCGAACGCCTGAACGCCACCGTGAAATTCCGCGAACCCTTCCGGCCCTTCGCTCCCATGGTCCTGGCCGAGCGCGCCGGCGAGTTCTTCACGCTCGGCCAGCAGGCGCCGTACATGTCCATGGCCTCCGGCGTGACGGACAAGGCGCGCGAGCGCGTGCCGGCCATCGTGCACGCCAACGGCACCTCCCGTCTGCAGACCGTCACCAGGTCGCAGAACCCGTTCATGCACGCGGTCCTGACCGCCTTCGGCCGCCGTACCGGCGTGCCCGTGCTGATCAACACCTCCCTCAACGTCAAGGGCAAGCCGATCTGCGGGACGCCCGAGATGGCGTTGGACTGCCTGGCCAACTCCGGACTCGACGCCCTGCTCCTCGAAGGGCGGTGGATCACCAAGTGAGGATCGGATACAGCCTTTGGGGCTTCCTCGGCAACGGCGTCACCGATACCCCGGACGGGGGACGCAGCCACCGGCGTCCTTTCATCGACGCCCTCATCGCCCGCGGCCACGACATCGTCTTCCTGCAGGCCGACCGCGACCGCCTCGAAGCCGGCGACGACCTCGGCGGCGCGTACACCTTCGACGACGGCACCCCGGGCATCGACGTCCTGTTCCTGGAATGGCGCTGGGCGATCACCGGCCGCAACACCACGGTCTGCGGGACCGAGGGGCACACCTGCGACCTGCACCGCCAGGCCCAACTCATCAACCACTACACCGTGCGGCACCGGACGCCCACCGTGATCTGGGACAAGGACCGCACCCTGCGGGCCGAGAGCGTGTGGCGGCGTACCGCCCACACCCTCGTCTGCGAGGCTGCCCTCGCGCCGACCCTGGGCGCGCGCTCCCTCCTCTTTCCCGTCGCCGACCACTTCATCGCCCAGGCAGACCCCGCCACCCTCGCCGCGCGACCGCGGGACCTCGCGCTCGGTTACGTGGGCAACCAGTACGACCGCGACGAGCCCTTCGACCGCTTCTTCGCCCCGGCCGCCGCCCGGGTCGAGCACCTGGTCGCCGGGAAGTGGACGAAGACCGACCGCTGGCCGGACGTCCACTTCGTCGGCCGAATCCCCTTCGAAGCCGCCGCCGACGTCTATGGCCGGTCTCTGGCTACGGTCCTCATGCTGCCCGAGCGGTACGCCGCCGTCGGGCAGATGACGCAGCGCATCTTCGAGGCCGTGCTAGCCGGGTGCCTGCCCTTAGTCCCGGCGGACGTCCGCTTCGCGGACCGGTTCGTACCGGAGGAGCTGATCGTGCGCTCCGGCCGAGACGTCATCGAGCGGCTGTCATACCTCCGCGAGATCGCCGGCACCCAGCAGCACGCCGACTTGATCGCGGCGTGCGTGGACCGCCTGCGCCTGTTCGGCCTGAACAAGCAGGTCGACAACCTCGAATCCGCACTGCACGGGCTCGTCCAGACCACGGCGACCGAGCGGGGAGCTGCTTGATGGAGTCCGCTCGACAGGCCCTGACGCCTGGATCATCCGAACGTGTCCGGGGGGATGGCTCCGCCGCACACTCGAACCTCTCTACGCTGGAGCACCATGAAGAAGGTCGCCATCGTCGGCTGCGGAGGCAGCGGCAAATCCCACGTGGCCCGCGAACTGGGCAGGATCCTCGACGCCCCGGTGACGCACCTGGACGCCGCGTTCTACGACGACGAGTGGAACGCGCTGCCCATGGACAAGTTCACCGAGGTGCAGCGCGAGCTGGTCGCGAAGCCGCGGTGGGTGATCGACGGCAACTACAACTCGACGCTGCCGGTGCGGCTCGAAGCCTGCGACACGGTGATCCTGATGGACGTGTCGACCGTGGCGGCCCTGTATGGGATCTTCTCCCGGCAGATCCGGCACGGGGCAGGGCACAAGGGCAACGGCGTACACAACCGCATCCACTGGGGCGTGATCAAGTACATCGCCACGTACCGCCGCAAGATGCGACCCCGGGTCATGGCGAAGATCGAGGAGTACGCCGCCGGCCGAGCCGACGTGGTCCTGCTGGCCAACCGGCGCCAGACGCGCCGCTGGCTGCGGAAGGTGGCCGCCGAGCAGTCCTGAACGGCCCGCGCCCCCGGAGCGGGGGTGCGGCATGAACGAGCCCAACCCGTTCCTGGACCCCGCCCGCCGGCAGGAGCTGTACGGGCACGCCTCCCGGCTGGCCGGACGGACCAGCGCCCTGATGCGCGCGAAGACGTCCGGCCGCCCCGTGCCCGAGACGATCGTCAGCTTGGTGCAGGCCCACCACGCGCATCCGGACCGCCTCGGCATGGTGCTCGACATCGGTTGCGGTCGCGGCACGAGCACCCTGGCCATCGTCGAGCAGCTGAGGCCCCGGCGCGTCATCGGACTGGATGCCGCCCCCGCCCTGCTCGTCCAGGCCCGCGCACGCTCCGAGGAACTGCCCGACACCGTGGCGGAATTCGTCGAAGGGGACTTCCACGACCTCCCGCTGCCCGCCGGGTCGTGCGATGTCGCCGTCGCCGCGTTCTGCCTCTACCACTCGCCGCGGCCCAACGACGTCATCGCGCAGATCGCGAAAGTTCTGGCCCCCGGGGGCCTGGCCGTACTCGTCACAAAGGGACTCGACAGCTACCGGGAGATGGACCAGCTGGTCGCTGCGGCCGGCCTCGATGCGCGGGCCGAGAAGCACGAGAGCCTCTACACCGCCGCGCACAGCGGCAACCTCGCCGCCCTGGCCACCTCCTCGCTCGAGGTGATCGCCACCCTGGACGAGGAGCACGCCTTCACCTTCGACGGCCACGACCACCTCGCGCAGTACCTCGCCACCAACCCCAAGTACGACCTTGCGCCCGGCCTGTACGGGAACCCCGGGGCCCTGGCAGCGACCTTGCACGAATTCCTTCCGGACCAGCCGCTGACCACTCGGTCCCTCATCACCTTCGTCGTCGCGCAGGCGAAGGAGGAGCCGGCATGACCCTCCCACCGTTCACCAAGCACTACGAGACACCGGAGCGCGCGGCGGGAGCTGTCCGCCACTACCGATGGATCAAAGAGCACGCGAAGCCGCTGCGGCAGCCGGCCCTTCACGAGATCGGACCGGCCAGTCTGGCGTTCGAGCGGGTCGAGGGCCGCTCCGTACGCCCCGACGACCTGCCGCGCATGGCGGAACTGCTGGGCCGCGCGCACGGTGCCGCATGGCGCAGCGACCTGAAGTCGGCATCGCTGGGCACTCCGCACCACTTCAACGACGGAACGCCGTTCGACGACTACCTCGGCCCGCGGGAGATCGCGCTCCGGCGACGCCACGAGCAGGGCTTCCTGCCGAACAAGGCGGCCCTGTACGCGATGCTCGGCCTGCTGGAGGAGACCGCGCAGGGACCGCTCGCCTTCTACAAGGACAGCAACCCCCGGAACTTCATCATCACCGCGGCCGGGGACATCGTCACCGTCGACACCGACGACCTGTCCCTAGCCCCGATGGGATACGACCTCGCGAAGCTCATCGCGACACTCCACCTGTCGTACGGGCCACTCACGGGCCAAGCCGTCAACGCCGCGCTGTTCGCGTACAACACGGCGGCCGGATGCTACGGCTCCCGGCTCGACGCAACGAACCGCGGACGCCTCGACGACTTCCTGGCCCTGCACGCCGTCCTGACCGCCCCGTACGTCGGGCGCAACGGCTACCGCTGGCCTCTCCGCTCCCACCTCCGAGGAACCTCATGATCACTACAGAACTCGTATTCGTACGGCACGGCCAGGCCCAGTGCAACGCCGACGGCCTCGTCGGGGGCCCGCGCACCTGCACCGGACTGACCAACCTCGGGTACGCCCAGGCCGAACAGGCCGCGCGCCGCTTGGCCACCGAGCATCTGAAGAGGCCCTTCGACATGGTCTACGCGGGCCCGCGGATTCGCCTCGTCCAGACCGGCGAGATCATCGCCCAGACGCTCCAGATTCCGCTGCACTTCGACGACCGGCTCGACGGCCCCGTGCACGGCGATGCCGACGGCAAACCTTGGGATGCGGTGAAGACAGCCGCCAACGGCGGCCCGCATGCGCACCCCGACACTCCCTGGGCCGCTGGCTCCGACACCTGGAACGGGTACCTGAAGCGCGCCAGCAAGAACCTGAGTCAGCTCATCGAGGAGAACGAGGGGAAGCGCATTGTGTTCGCCGCCCACGGAGAGACGGTGATCACCGCGCACACCCTGCTCCTCGACATCCCGATCGGCTCGCCGGCGGGCTTCACGCACAACCACGCCTCAATCACTCGCTGGCAGCACCACCGCAACCGCCTGGGCCAGACCCGCTGGATGCTCGATCGGCACAACGACACCGAGCACCTCAGTCTCCTCACACCGGAGCCGACCCCGTGATCGCCACATCGGACGACCCCCGGATCCAACTGGCTCACGATCTCCTCGGCGCCGTCGAGATCGCACCGGACCCCCTGCTCCCTCCCCGGGTCGTGCGCGTGGTGGCCGACGACGGGCAGCACTTCGTCGCCAAACAGCACGCCGAGCCCGACCGATACGCGAGGGAACTCCACGCCTACCGGACATGGGGCACCCACCTGACCGGCCACGCGCCGAAGCTGGTCGGCCGTGACGACGCCACCCGCACCCTTCTGCTGACCGCGCTCGCAGGCGATCGGGCGGACACCGCGGCCCCGGGCTCACCCGAGGAGGAACTGGCCCATCACGAGGCCGGCCACGTCCTCGGCAAGCTCCACCGGGCAACCGCCATGCCCCAGGGCGACGCCGTCGGCGCCGCGCTCGCCGAACGCCTCCAGAGCTGGATCGACCGGGCCGCTCACGTCGGCCTCATCGACACGGCCGAGCGGAACCTGCTGAAGCACCACGCGGCCATCCTGGGCAACAGCCTCATGGACAGCGCGATCTGCCACCTCGACTACCAGCCGCGCAACTGGCTGATCGGCGATGCCTTCGGCATCTGCGATTTCGAGCACATGCGACGCGACGCCCGCGTCCGCGACTTCGCCCGGCTCGAATTCCGCCGCTGGCAGGCCGCGCCCCACCTGCGAACCGCCTTCCTCGACGGGTACGGCCGCCCGCTGACCGACACCGAGTGGCGCCTTCTGGAGTCCTTCGGCGCCATCGAGGCGACCACCGCCCTGGTCAAGGGCCACAAGGAGAACGACCTCGCCCTGAGCGCGCACGGCCGAACCGTCCTGTCCCGCCTCATCTGACTTCCTCCCTTCGATCACCTTCCTGGAGATTCCCGTGCCGCAGCACGAGCAGCACCCGACCACCGCCGCCCCGCGCCGGGCTGTGGTGACCGGCTCCGCCGGATTCATCGGCTCCCACCTCGCACACGCCCTCGTACAAGCCGGCACCACCGTCATCGGCGTTGACCGCCGCGACCCCTCCGCCGACGCCACGGCCATCGCCAACCTCGCCTCCCTGCGCGGTATCCCGGGGTACCACCACATCACCGCCGACCTCCTCAACTGCGCGATCGACCCACTCTTGATCGACGCGGACGCGGTCTTCCACCTCGCCGGCATTCCCGGCGTACGGCCCTCCTGGGGGCCGCAGTTCAGCGACTACCTCGCGTCTAACGTGCTGGCCACCCACCGGGTCCTGGAAGCCTGCACCCGCATCGGCGTCCCGCGACTGGTCGTTGCGTCCTCCTCCAGCGTCTACGGGCCGACCGACGGCGGCGCGAGTGTCGAGGCCGACCGTCCGAAGCCGGCCTCCCCGTACGCCGTGACCAAACTGGCCGAGGAACAGCTCTGCCTCGCCTACGCCGAGCGCCCCGCCGGTCCCAGCGTCGTCGCCCTGCGGTACTTCACCGTCTACGGCCCCCGCCAGCGCGCCGACATGTTCACCCACCGCGCCCTGCAGGCCGCTCTGACCGGACAGCCGCTTCGCCTGTACGGAGACGGTCACCAGCGACGCGACTTCACCTACATCGATGACGTGGTCGCCGCCACGATCGCCGCCGCGACCGTGCCGACAGCGCAGGGCGCGATCAACGTGGGCGGCGGGTCGAACGCATCGCTGCTGGAAGTGATCAACATTGCCACCAGCCTCACCGGCCGCGACATCCAGCTCCAGCAGGACCACGCGCGCAGCGGTGACGTCTTCCTAACCCGCGCCGACCCCAGCCGTGCCCGAGAAGTCCTCGGGTGGCAGCCGCGAGTCGACCTCCACAACGGCCTGCGCGCCCACATGCAGGCCCTGGCCGCCCAGGTCCCCAACTACAGCCGAGCCGCGTAACCCCGCGGCCCGGAGCCCGGAGCCCGAGAGGAAACGCAATGGAGAGTCCCGAGCGAGCGCGGCTGGACGCCTTTTTCCGGCAGATCACGACGCAGTTCCCCGCCGGCGACGCGATCACGACGCTCGTCATCACGCATCTGCTCCCCGAACGGCCGGCGTTCCTGCGGGCCATGACCGCGGTGTCCACGGTCGGCTCCGTGCTGCCGAAACCCCGATCGATCCACCAGCCGACCCTCGACGCCGTCCGCCGTACCTTCCCCGTCCACGACCTGACCCGAGAACGGTTCACCGACAACACCCAGGCCCTGGACTACCTGGAGGACACAGCGGGCGGCCGGGACGTCGTCCTGGTGGACATCGGCGGCTACTTCGCGGTAAGCCTCGACACACTCGTGGGCAAGTTCTCCGGCCGCATCCTCGGCATCGTCGAGGACACCGAGAACGGACACCAGCGGTACGCCGCTCTCGACAAACTGCCGTGCCCGGTCGTCTCGGTGGCCCGCTCCCCGCTCAAGGACTGCGAAGACCACCTCGTCGGCCGCTCGATCGTGTTCTCCACCGAAGCCCTCGTCCGCGCCCGCGGGGACATCCTCACCAGCCGCAACGCCTGCGTCATCGGCTTCGGCAAGATCGGCCGCGCCATCGCCCAGACCCTGCGCGCCCAGGACCTGCGCGTCACCGTGTATGACAGCGATCCGGTCAAGCGAGTTCAGGCGCACTCCCTCGGCTTCCGCACCAGCACCTCCACCGCCAAGGCCGTAAGCGACGCGGAACTCGTCCTGTGCGCCACCGGCAACCTCGCCCTGCGGCAGGGCGACTTCGCAGCCCTGCGCAATGGCGCCTACCTCGGATCGGTGACCTCGTCCGAGGACGAGCTCGAACTCGGCAGCCTCGACGAGCTCTACCAGCGCGCCCCAGTCAGCGCTCAGCTGACGCGATACGAGGTCACCGGCCACTACTTCTACGTTCTCGCCGACGGCGGTGCCGTCAACTTCGTGCACGGCGCTGCCGTCGGCGCGTACATCCATCTCGTCCAGGCCGAGATACTCGCCGCCACTGCCGCGCTCAGCCACACCCGCTTCCAGCCCGGACTGCACGAGATGCCGGCGGCCGACCGCGACGCCATCGCCAGAACCTGGCTCCACCACTTCGAAAGGTGACCCGAGTGCCTCCCTCCGTCGACCACATCCGCTCCGTCGCCGAGGCGTACCTCGCCCGCCACTCGGACGAACGCGACTCCCTCACCCTGCTGTTCGCCGCGCTCGCCGCCGCAGATGACCCCACGAACCGCAAGACGTTCCCCTCCCACGTGACATGCAGCGCCATCGTCATCAACGGCGCCCGGCACGTGCTGCACATCGTGCACAAGGCGTCCGGGAAACTGCTGGCGCCCGGCGGCCACAACGAACCGGATGACCGGCACCTGCGCGACGCCGCCCTGCGCGAACTGCACGAGGAGGCAGGCATCCCGCCCAGCGCCGTCGTTCCCCTCTCCGGCTTCGAGGACGTTCCCCTCGACATCGACGTGCACACCATCGACGCGAACCCCTCGAAGGACGAGCCGGCCCACCACCACGTGGACTTCCGCTGGGTCTTCCTTCTCGGCGCAGGGCACGCGGTGACCCTCCAGGAAGAGGAGGTCGACGGCTACGAATGGCGGCCGTTCACGAGCGCCGCCTCGCCCACCGTCCGCTCCAAGCTCGCCCTGCTGCCCTGAAGGCCCGCCCCTACCCGACCACCAGGAGGACGCCGTGGCCGCCACCACAGCTCTAAATCCCGGCGCCACACCGCGCCGGCACGTCGCCGTCATACCCTGCCGCTGGGGCGCTTCGCGCTTTCCCGGTAAACCGTTGGCTCGCCTCGGCGACAAGCCGCTGCTCTGGCACGTCCACCAGCGCTGCCTGGAGGCCAAACGTCTCGACGGCGCCATCGTGGCGACCGACGACGAACGCATCGAAGCGGCGTGCCGCCAGCTGGGCATCGAGTACATCCGTACCGGAGAGCACCTCACCGGCACCGACCGCGTCGCGGAGGTCGCCGAGCGCCTGCCGGCCGAGGCGTACATCAACGTCCAGGGCGACGAGCCGTTCATCTCGCCGGCCGCCATCGACGCCACCTCCGAGGCCCTGGAGTGCCTGCCGCCGGGCGCGTTCGCCGTGAACGCGTACACCGAACTGGTCGACGTCGGCGCCGTCCTGGACCACAACGTCGTCAAGGTCGTTGTCTCGGCCCAAGGCGAGGCCCTGATGTTCTCGCGCCAGCCCATTCCCTATCCGAAGGGCGACCGACCGAAGTACCTCCGCCAACTGGGCCTCTACGGCTTCACCGGCCCAGCTCTCCAACGCTTTCGACAGCTCCCGCAAGGGCCCCTGGAGCGCGCCGAGGGAGTGGAGATGCTGCGCTTCGTCGAACACGGCCACGCCGCGCAGATGGTCCCTGTCCTGGACGACGGCGTAGCGGTGGACACCCCTGAGGATCTAGCGCGAGCCGAGAGCCTCCTCGCCCAGTACGCATGCCTAACCGCTGGCACGACGGGGCGGCCTGGCGGCCCTTGAGGTGAGAACGACTTCCTTCCGCCGCATGAACTGACGGCCGCACACGCAGGACACCCTTCGGGACTCCACTTGCCAAGACCAACCCGCCCCGGGAAACGTCATCCCGCTGCGCCCGGACGGTGCGGCACCTGGGGTTACGAGCAAGGCTCAGGCGGGCACCGCGCGGGTCTGTCAGCGGTGCGGCGCTCCGGACGGGTTGTCTTTGGCAGGAGCAGTCCAGGGCGCGGTGACTGCGGTGGCCATGGAGGTGACGGCGAGGAGCACGAAGAGGCGGCTGTATCCGCCGAGTGGCGCGGCGAGCACGGCACCGGCAAAGGGAGCCAGGGCTGCGGCGGTGGTTGCCGGCGCTGCGAGGAGACCGGAGAGGCGTCCGTAGTGAGTGGCCCCCCAGCGGTCGGTGATGGCGGTGGCTTGGAGCAGGGTGAGGTTGCCGCGGACCATGCCCGCCGCGAGCGACACGACAATGAGCAGGGCGTATGGCCCGGGTACGGCGGCGAAGGCGACGGTGGTGATGCCGCCGGCGGCGATCAGGGTCGTCGTGCGCGTGGCCACGGCGGTGCGTCGGGCGAGAGTGGCGTACAGGGTGCGGCCGAGGGTTTGTCCGGCGCCACCGAGTCCGAGCGCCCATGCTGCCTGGCTGGTGGTGTACCCGCGTTCCAGCAGGAGCGGTACGAGGGCGACGACGACGGCGTACATCGCGAAGGACGACAGGGCGAAGACGCCTGCAAGCAGCAGGAACGGTCGGCTGCGCACCACCGGGGCCGCGCCTGCGGCGGCGTGCGCAGGACTGGACGGGGCGTCCGGCCAGGGCGCTCGCAGCGCGAGGGCGTGGGCGGGGATGGTGACTGCCGTGAGGATCCCGGCCAGCACGAGGTAGGTGTGCCGCCAGGACAGGTGGTCGGCGAGCAGGGCCGTCAGGGGTGCGAAGACAGTGGAGGCCAGACCGCCGGCGAGGGTGACGATCGTCAGGGCCCGGACGTGGTCCGGGGCCCACCAGCGAGTGAGGGCGGCGAACGCGGGCTGGTAGAACGTGGCGGCCATCGCGACTCCGGCCAGCGCCCAACCGGCAAAGAACATAGGCAGGTTGGGGGCCGTAGCCACCACAAGCAGGCTGGCGGCGCCAAGGGCTGAGCCTGCCGTCATGACGGTTCGCGGACCGCGCCGGTCGAGCATCCTCCCCACCCGGATACCGGCGAGCGCGGAGATGACCAGGCCGAGCGAGAACGCCGCGGTGGTCGCTCCTGCCGGCCAGTTTGTCGCCTGCGTGATCTCGGGGTTCAGGACGGGGAACGCGTAGTAGACGATTCCCCAGCTGGTGATCTGGGTGACGCAGAGGGTAGGCAGGGCGGCACGAGGCCGTGACCGGTCCCCCGCGCCGGTCACGGCCTCGCTGGTGTGGAGGTTGGTCATCGGCGGATCAGCAGCAGCCGCCCGCAGCGACCGGTTCCTTGGAGCCGGTGTCGGCCTCGGCCGGGCCGGTGCAGCAGGTGCTGTCCTGCTGCTTGGCCAGGGAGTCGGCGTCGGCCTTGACGACGTACACCTCCCAGGGCTCCTGGCCGGGGCCGTGGACCCAGACCTTGTCCTGGAGGGCGTAGCAGCAGGTGGTGTCGTTCTCGACGTCGGTGACCAGGCCCGCGTCGCCCAGGCGCGCGGTGGCGGCGTGGACCGCCTCGGTCGTCTCGACCTCCACCCCGAGGTGATCCATGCGGGTCGCCTCACCCGCGGTGCCCTCGATGAGGACGAGCTTGAGCGGGGGTTCAGTGATGGCGAAGTTGGCGTAGCCGTCGCGGAGTTTGGCGGGTTCGGTGCCGAACAGCTTGCTGTAGAAGGCGATGGACGCGTTGAGATCCGGGACGCGGAGGGCGAGCTGTACGCGGGACATGGCGAACCTCCTGGGGTGGGTGGGGAGTTCAGCAGCCGCCGGAGGTGGTTGCCGGGGCGCCGATGCCGATCTGGAGGGTGGCGGGCGCGGCGCAGCATCCGCCGCCGTCGCTGCTCTGGGCGGCGTCGGGGTCGTCGAACAGGCCCGCGCCGCCGCATACACCGGTCTCCGGCAGGGTCAGCTCGACGCGCTCGGCGGCCTCCTGGTCGCCGGCGATCGCCGCCGTGATGGAGCGGACCTGTTCGTAGCCGGTCATTGCGAGGAACGTGGGCGCGCGGCCGTAGGACTTCATGCCCACCAGGTAGACGCCCTTCTCCGGGTGGGAGAGCTCGTTCACGCCGTGCGGGTAGACCGTGCCACAGGAATGCACGTTCGGGTCGATCAGCGGGGCCAGCGCGGTGGGGGCCTGGAGACGCTCGTCGAGGCCGAGGCGGAGCTCGGAGAGGAAGGACAGGTCGGGTCGGAAGCCGGTCAGGACGATGACCTCGTCGACCGGGTCAAGGCGGCGGCCGTCCTCGGCGACGAGGACGAGCCGGTCGCCGTCACGTTCCACAGCCTGTGTACGGAAGCCGGTAACCGCGCTCGCGTGGCCAGCCTCGACGGCCGCCTTGGCGCGCAGGCCCAGCGCGCCGCGCGCGGGCAGCTCGTCCGCCTCGCCACCGCCGTAGGTGCTCGCGCCGATGCCGCGGCGCAGGATCCACGCGGCGTGGGTCCCATCCTCCTCCTTGGCCAGGTCGGCGAGGTAGGCGAGGGCGGTGAAGGCGGAGGCACCGGAGCCGATCACGGCGGTGCGCTTGCCCGCGTACCGGGCGCGTACGGCCATGTCGCCCAGGTCGGGGACCTGGTAGGAGATGCGGTCGGCGGCTGCCTTCTCGCCGAGGGCGGGCAGGCCGTCGGCGCCCATCGGGCTGGGGGTGGACCAGGTGCCGGAGGCGTCGATGACGGCGCGGGCGGCAAGAAGCTCCTCGCGGCCGTCGGCGAGCTGGATGTGGACGGTGAAGGGCTGCTCGTCGCGGCCGGAGTCGACGATGCGGTCACGGCCCGCGCGTGCGATCCCGGTGACTGTGGCGCCGTAGCGGACCTTGTCGCCGAGGACGTCGGCGAGCGGCTGCAAGTAGTGCTCGGCCCAGTCGCCGCCGGTGGGGTAGGCGGTGCCGTCGGGACGGACCCAGCCAGTCGGGGCAAGGAGCTTCTCCGCGGCCGGGTCGCTGACCTCAGCCCAGGGGGAGAACAACCGCACGTGCGACCAGGCCCGTACGGAGGTGCCGGCTGACGGCCCGGCTTCCAGGACGAGCGGTTCGAGGCCGCGCTCGATGAGGCGGGCGGCGGCGGCCAGGCCGATCGGGCCGGCTCCGACGACCACGACGGGCAGCTGGTCGGTGGTGGGCGCGTTCACAAGATTCCCCTTTGCTTCGACATTCGTCGATGGCTTGCGCGACCCAGCATGGCACCTGTATTGATGAGCGTCAACATAGACATTCATCAAATCCAGGGGGTAGAGATCGTGGAACAGGTCGATGTCGCAGTGATCGGTGGTGGCCAGTCCGGGCTGGCCGCCGCGCACGCCCTTCGCGGGCAGGGGCTTCAGCCGGTGGTACTGGAGGCGTCGGAGCGGGCGGCAGGTTCGTGGCCGCGCTACTACAACAGCCTCACCCTCTTCTCGCCGGCCCGGTACAGCTCCCTGCCCGGGCTGCCGTTCGGCGGCGACCCGGACCGCTACCCGCACCGCGACGAGGTCGTCGCCTATCTACTGCGCTGCGCCGACAAGCTGGACGCCGACATCCGTACCCGGACCCGGGTACGTGAAGTCCGCCTCGAAGGCGGCGCGTTCACATTGGACCTGGAGGGCGGCGGGCAGCTGGCGGCACGCGCCGTGATCGCGGCGACCGGCACCTTCGGCCACCCCCACCAGCCGGACCTTCCGGGGCTAGATACCTACACCGGAACCTTGCTGCACGCCGCCGACTACCGCGCGCCCGAGCCGTTCGACGGGCAACGGGTCTTGGTCGTCGGCGCCGGGAACTCCGCGGTGCAGATCGCCGCCGAGCTCGCCGAGCGAGCTCGGGTGACGCTCGCGGCGCGGCATCCGGTGCGGTTCGCCCGGCAGCGCATCTTGGGCCGGGACCTGCACTGGTGGCTGGCCCACAGCGGGCTCGACACTCTGCCGGCCGGCCGGTTCCTTTCCGCGCCGCCGACCCAGCTGGTCATCGACGACGGCCGCTACCGGGCCGCCGTCACCTCCGGACGACCGGACCGGCGCCCGGTGTTCACCGGGATCGACGGCACCAAGGTCACCTGGGCCGACGGAAGCGCGGAGGAGGTGGACGCCATCGCGCTGGCCACCGGCTACCGACCCGACCTGAACTACCTCACCCCGCTAGGCGCCCTCGATGTCACAGGGCACCCTCGCCACCGGGAGGGGATGTCACTGACGCACGCAGGGTTGGCGTACGTCGGGCTGGAGTGGCAGCGCAGCCTGTCGTCGAACTCCCTGCGCGGGGTCGGCAGGGATGCCGCCCGGGCTGCGCAGCGCATCGCCGCCTACCTGACCCGCGCCTGAGGCCGTCCGCCCCTCGCCCCACTGGTTCGACATGTGTCAACATAGATGCATGTCGAATACGAACTTGCTGCCGCTGCTGGACCCCGGCCCCAGCGAGGCTGCGGCGCCGTGCTGCCCGCCGCTCACCGAGCGCCCGTTCACGGCGGAGGAGGCCGAGACTGCCGCGCGAATGTTCAAGGCGCTCGGCGACCCGGTACGACTGCGACTGTTCTCCGCCGTGGCCTCGCACGAGGGCGGTGAGGCGTGCGTGTGCGACATCTCCGACGTCGGCGTCTCGCAGCCGACCGTTTCCCATCACCTGAAGAAGCTCAAGGAGGCCGGGCTGCTCACCTCCGAGCGGCGCGGCACGTGGGTCTACTACCGGGTCGAGCCGTCGGTGCTGGCCGCGATGGGCAAGCTGCTGACCATCGCCCCGGCCGCGGTCTGAACCGTGAACGCCCGCGCCCCCCGTAGCGCCAGCGACGTGATTGTCCGCTTCCGCTGACGACGCGGGGCCGTTCCTGCAGACGGCCCGACACACGAGCCGCTGCCGCTGGGTCCGGGGGGCCTCGGGCCGGTCGGGTCCTACGCGAGCAGCCCGGCGATGTTGCGGGCGGCCTCGCGGGCAGGACGCCCGACGCCGATGAGGGTGGCGGAGGCTGGGCCGGTCCAGTCGCCGTAGCCGAGCAGCTGCACCCGCGGCTCGTCCACGGCCCGCGTCCCCTCGGTGGCGATGTGGCCGCGAATCCCGCGCAGTCCCAGCGGTGCCAGGTGGGAGAGTGCCGGGCGGAAGCCGGTGCACCAGATGACCGCATCGGCCGGCGCGCGCGTGCCGTCGGCCCAGACGACTCCGTCGCGGTCGAGGCGTACGAACATGGGTGCCGCCTTCAGCCGTCCGGCGTCGCGAGCCTCCCGGACAGGCGGCACGGCGACGATGTCGCCCAGTGACGCAACGCCTCCCGTGTCGGTTCGGCCTTCTTCGAGAGCGCGGCGGCGGGCGGTGGCCGCGTCGAAGAGGGCTCGGCCGTCGATGTCGTCGGCGAGGAAGCGGGGCGGACGCTGGGTCACCCAGGTCAACTCCGTCTCGTAGGCCAGGTCGGCGGCGATCTGCGCGCCGGAGTTGCCGCCGCCGACCACGACGATCCGCTGTCCCGCGAAGTCGTGCGGGCTGCGGTAGTCGACGGTGTGCAGCTGGCGCCCGCGGAAGTCCGCCCGGCCGGGGACGGCGGGGAGGAAGGGGCGCCACCAGGTGCCGGTGGCGCTGATGACGGCCCGGGCTCGCCAGAGGCCCACGTCCGTCTCGACCCGCAGGAACGCGCCGTCGCGGTGGACCCCGGTGACGCGTACGGGGCGGTGCACCGGAAGGTCGTACCGCCGCTCGTACTCGGTCAGGTAGTCGACCACGTGGCCTGCGTCCGGATACGTCTGCCCCGCCTGTAGCGGCATCGGGCGACCCGGCAGGGAGGAGTACGCGGCCGGGGAGAACAGGTGCAGGGAGTCCCAGGCGTGCCGCCAGGCACCGCCCGGCGTGGACTGGGCGTCGAGGATGACGAAGTCCACACCGAGGCGGCGCAGGTGGTAGCCGGCGGCGAGCCCGGCCTGGCCGCCGCCGATCACCACCACCTGCGTCCGGCCGCCGCCGGTCACGAGGTCCGGGCGGTGTTGGCGGACTGCGGGCAGCAATCGGCGTACGCCTGATGGGCCGCGGAACAGGCCCGGCACAACAGCCGTCGTACGGGCGGGTCGACGGTAACCGCGCGATTGATCGGCTTGGTACCGGTCAGGGACTGCTGCCCCATCTGGACGTGCTGGGCGCAGGCAGCTGCCCCACACTGGCGGCAGACGCCTATCGCCGGCGTCTGCCGTCCACCGCTGTAGCAGTCCAGGCAGTGCATCAGTCCTCCTGCCGTGCCGGTGTGAGCTGCTGGGCGGCGCTGAACTTCCGCCGCCAGGCCAGGGAGACGTACACCAGCGCTACCAGGACCGGGACCTCGGCGAGCGGGCCGACGACGCCGGACAGAGCCTGGCCGGAGGTGACGCCGAAGGTGGCGATGGCGACCGCGATGGCCAGCTCGAAGTTGTTGCCGGCCGCGGTGAAGGCGAGGGTGGCGGTGCGGTCGTAGGCGAGGCCGATGACCTTGCCGAGGGCGAAGGTGCCGAACCACATGATCGCGAAGTACACGAGCAGCGGCAGCGCGATGCGGGCCACGTCGAGGGGCTGCGAGGTGATCGTCTTCCCCTGCAGGGCGAAGAGGATGACGATCGTGAAGAGCAGTCCGTACAGGGCCCAGGGGCCGATCTTCGGAAGGAAGTTGGACTCGTACTTCTCCTGGCCGAGCTTCTTCTCGCCGATGCGGCGGGTGAGGAACCCGGCCAGCAGCGGGATGCCAAGGAAGATGACGACGTTCAGGGCGATCTTCCACATGGAGATGTCGAGGTGCTCGCCGTCGCCCAGGTTGAGCCAGCCGGGCAGGATGTCGAGGTAGAACCAGCCGAGCAGGCCGAACGCCAGAACCTGGAAGACCGAGTTCAGCGCGACCAGGACGGCCGCGGCCTCGCGGTCGCCGCAGGCGAGGTCATTCCAGATGATGACCATGGCGATGCAGCGGGCGAGGCCGACAATGATCAGGCCGGTGCGGTACTCGGGCAGGTCCGGCAGGAAGATCCAGGCCAGTGCGAACATCACCGCCGGGCCGACGATCCAGTTGATGACCAGCGACGAGACCATGAGCTTGCGGTCGCCGGTGACGGCGTCGAGCTTGTCGTAACGGACCTTGGCCAGGACCGGATACATCATGATCAGCAGCCCGACGGCGATCGGCAGGGAGATGCCTCCGATCTCGACCTTGGCGAGGGCGTCGTTCAAGCCGGGGATGAGCCTGCCCAGGCCGAGGCCGAGGGCCATGGCGAGCAGGATCCATACGGCGAGAAAGCGGTCGAGCGTCGACAGCTTCGCGACGACCGAGGACTCCTCGGTCGTCGCGGCTGTTTCGGTGGGGGTCACGGGCAGGCCCTCTTGTTCTCGGCGGCATTGCGAGCGGATTCGGCCAGGTCGGCGAACTGACCTGCGAGCTGGGCGATGACGTCCGGGCGCAGCCGGTAGTACGTGTACCGGCCGCACGGCTCTGTCTCGACCACCCCGGCCTCGCGCAGCACTCTCAGGTGGTTGGAGACGTTGGTCTGCTTGGCACCGGTCTCTTCGATCAGGTGCGTGGAGCAGAGCGTCTCCTTGGCGAGGAGGGTGACGATCTGGAGGCGGAGCGGGTCGGCGAGGACTCGCATCAGATCAGTGTCGACTGACGTCATCATGGACTGATACTCTCACATCAGTGGTGGCTGACACCACCGGGTGCTGAAGTCATCTGCGCCTGATGCCGTCGTGAGACAAGAGAGACCTCCTGATGTCCGACAAGCCCTCCGTGCTCTTCGTCTGTGTCCACAACGCCGGCCGTTCCCAGATGGCCGCCGCGTGGCTGACCCACCTGGCCGGGGACCGCGTCGAGGTCCGTTCCGCCGGCTCTAACCCGGGCGCCGGCGTCAACCCGGCCGCGGTCGAGGCCATGGCCGAGGTCGGCATCGACATCTCCGCAGAGGTGCCGAAGATGCTCACCGTGGACGCGGTGAAGGAGTCTGACGTCTGCATCACCATGGGCTGCGGCGACACCTGCCCGGTCTTCCCGGGCAAGCGGTACCTGGACTGGCAGCTGGAGGACCCGGCGGGCCAGGGTGTCGAGGCCGTGCGTCCGATCCGGGACGAGATCAAGGTGCTCATCGAGGGCTTGATCAAGGAGATCGCGCCGGAGCCGACTTCATGAGCACGAGCACGGACGTCCGCGAGGTCATCGTCATAGGCTCCGGCCCCGCCGGATACACCGCCGCCCTCTACACCGCCCGCGCCGAACTCAAGCCGCTCGTCTTCGGCGGCGCGATCTTCGTCGGCGGGCCCTTACCACGACCACCGAGGTCGAGAACTTCCCCGGTTTCCCCGAGGGCGTCGACGGCCCGGTCCTCATGGAGAACATGCGGGCCCAGGCCGAACGCTTCGGCGCCGAGATGGTCGACGACGACATCGTCGAGGTCGACCTGACCGGGGACATCAAGGCCGTCACGGACACCGCGGGCACGGTCCACCGCGCGAAGGCCGTGATCGTCGCGACCGGGTCCGGCTACCGCAAGCTCGGCCTGCCCAAGGAGGACGAGCTGTCCGGGCGGGGCGTGTCCTGGTGCGCCACCTGCGACGGCTTCTTCTTCCGCGACCGCGACATCGTGGTCGTCGGCGGTGGCGACACCGCCATGGAGGAAGCCACCTTCCTTACCCGCTTTGCCCGCTCGGTCACCGTCGTCCATCGCCGCTCCACCCTGCGTGCCTCCCAGGTCATGCAGAACCGCGCCTTCGCCGACGACAAGATATCCTTCGCCTTCGACAGCGAGATCGCCGAGATCAAGGAGAAGGGCGGCAAGCTCGCCGGCGTCGTGCTGCGCGACGCCTTCACCGGCAAGACCCGCGACCTGGACGTGACCGGCCTGTTCATCGCGATCGGCCACGACCCGCGCACCGAGCTCTTCAAGGGCCAGCTGGAGCTCGACTCCGAGGGCTACCTGAAGGTCGCCTCGCCGTCGACGCGCACGAGCATCCCCGGCGTCTTCGGTGCGGGAGACGTCGTCGACCACACCTACCGGCAGGCCATCACCGCGGCCGGCTCCGGCTGCGCTGCGGCGCTGGACGCTGAGCGGTACCTCGCCGCCCTCGCCGACGCACCCGAGTCGGCTGCGGCCGTCGCCGCCGTCTGACGGCACCCGCCCCACCCCTACGAGGAGACCCGCATGGCCCTCAAGAACGTCACCGACGAATCCTTCGAGCAGGACGTCCTGGGCAGCGACAAGCCCGTGCTCGTCGACTTCTGGGCGGCTTGGTGCGGCCCGTGCCGCCAGCTCACCCCTTCCCTGGAGGCGATCGCGGCCGAGCACGGCGACGCCATCGAGATCGTCAAGCTCAACATCGACGAGAACCCGGACACCGCCGTGAAGTACGGCGTGATGTCGATCCCGACGATGAACGTCTACAAGGGCGGCGAGGTTGTGCAGACGATCGTCGGCGCCAAGCCGAAGGCCGCGCTGGAGCGTGACTGGCCGACTACCTCGGCTGAGTGGCCACAAAGAGGGACCGGCGCCTCGATGGGCCGGCCCTTCTCTGCGTACGGCGGTAGATGACGGCTGAAGCCGTGGTGCCGTGCCGCTACACCCGGTCGAGGGCCTGGGCCGCCAGTGCTCCGACCGACGACTGCAGAATCGCGCGCACCTTGTTCAGACCGTCGTAATGATGGAGCACCAGGACCAGGTGCCGCGGCGTTCGCGGTTCAGAAGGCCCCACTGCACTCGCTGCCCGTCCTCCCAGGTACCGCTGTCACGACTCAAAGATTCCAGACACTTCAACGTGACAGGGAAACCCTTGACTGCCAGCATCATCACAAGCCGAGTCCCCCGGCAGTCGCTCTGAGAAGCGAACCCAGGTCTTCGGCCATTGCGAGCAGGGTCCGGTCCGAGTGCGCCGGACCGACGAGCTGCACGCCGATCGGGAGACCGCTCGCGTTTCGCGCAACAGGCATGACCAGGCTGGGCAGACCAACGTGGCTGGTGAGGTTGGCCCAGCCGGTCTGGTCGAAGAAGCTCCGCTCGACGCCGTCGACCCTGAGAGCGCGGGTGCCGGCCGGGATCGCCGCGGTGGGCGCGGCGGGGGTGATGAGGACATCGTGTTCGGCGTCGGCGAAGAACCGGTGCCACGTCTCCCGAAGCCGGAGGCGCTCCTCGCTGGCGCGGAGCCAGGCACGGTGTGTCTGCGTTCGGTGGCGGAGGAAGGTGGCCCGTGGGCTCGCGTCATCCTCGTGCAGGTCACGCGCCGCCGCGAGTTCGGCCGCTCCAGCTTCGTCGTCGGTGGCGGCCGTCGCGGTGGCATGGAGGAGCTGCTCGAAAAGGCGGAGAGAGCCAGCGAAGCCAACCGGTCCCGTGGTGCGGCGGACGTTCGTGCCCGAGGAGGCCAGTGCCTGCTCGACGGCGGCGAGAGCATCGGCAGTTTCACGGTCTACGGGGCAGCTCGCGTCCTCGGCCCACACCGCTACGCGGAGCTGGCCGACTGCGCAGCGCGCCGTGGGCAGCCTCACGAGCCAGGGGCTGTTCTCGGCGGGTGACGGTGTCGTCAGCGCGTCGAGGAACAGGTCGAGGTCGCGGGGGTGGCGTGCCAGGGGGCCCGGGGTGACCATGTCGCTGCTCGTGATCCATCCCGGTGGGCGGGGGATGTGGCCGCGAGCCGGGACGAGTCCTTGCGTGGGGCGCAGGCCGTAGACGCCGCAGTAGTGAGCTGGAAGCCTCAGTGACCCGGCGAGGTCGCTGCCAAGGTCGGCGGGGGTCAGGTGGGCAGCGACTGCGGCGGCGGGGCCGCCGGAGGAGCCGCCGACGGTGCGCTCAGGATCGTGGGGGTTGAGCGTGCGACCGAACAGGCTGTTGTCGGTGTGCAGGTCCTGGCAGTACTTCGGGGTATTCGTCTTGCCCATGATCACGGCACCTTGGTGGCGAAGCCGGGCGACCGCATCGGCGTCGCGTGCGGGGACGTGATCCGCCAGATCCTCGGCGCCGCTGGTGGTGCGCAGGCCGGCCGTCTCGAAGCTGTCCTTGATCGTGAGGGGAAGGCCATCGAGGGTCCCGCTGCTCTCGTTGCGGGCGCGGCGTTCGTCTGCTGCTCGCGCGGCGTTCCTGGCCGCGTCGTCGTCGCGGGTGACAACGGCGTTGACGTGGCTGGCGTCGATCCGGGCGAGGTGGAGGTCGAGCAGCTCGCGGCTGGAGATCTCGCGGCGGTCCAGGGCCTGGAGCTGGACGTGGGCGGGCTGGTGGGTGAGGTCGGTCGTCATGCGGAGACTCGCTCAAGGTGGGGGGCTCGTGCGGGCTGGCGGGGCAGGTGGCGAGCGACGTCGAGGAGAGCGTCGATGTCGTCCATGGGCCGGCTGGTTTGGCGTCCGGAGTCGGCGAACTCGGTGAGCTGGTCGGGCTCCGGGCGGGTGCCTGCGGCCCTGGCGGCGATTCCGGCGAGGATCTGGTCCGCCGTGACAGCCGCGGACAGATCCTTTCCGTGAAGCCCTCGGGCCCGGTGACGGGCTTCGCTGGCCTCGCGGACGGAGGCGTCGAGGTACTGGCGGATCACGAACCGGCCGTCCCGGATCTCGACTGCTCGGCGGTAGAGCCGGATCGAGATGCGGCGGAAGCGGCGCCTCTGGGCCGGGTCGACCCTGTCGATCGGCAGCTCGATCTCGGGTGCCTCGCTGTAGAAGGCCAGCCACAGGGGGCGCAGGCCGTAGTAGCTGCGGTACTGCTTGATCCGGTACTGGACGCTCTGGGCCTGGTCGCTGATGGTGGGCACGAGCCAGCCGATGAGCGTGAGCATGGCGCCGACATCGCCGCAGGTCCAGGCGAAGCCCTCCCAGTCTGCTAGGGAGGTGTCGAAGGCGCCGGCGATCACGTTGCCGATGCGGACCGCGCTGTATCCGAGGGTGACGGTGGCCCCGAGGGCGACGATGCGCAGGCCGACACGGACAGACCCGCGGGTGCTGCGGCGGGCCAGGCGCCAACAGGCGCGGGCCAGGAACAGCTCCCCGATGGTGTAGGCCGAGACGTACAGGGTGAGGTACGCGGCGTACCAGTCGTCGTGCGCGTAGTAGAGCGTGAAGTCGATCGGATGAGGCGCGCTGGGCGTCAGCAGGGCGAACAGCACCAGCAGCCCGGCGATCACCGCGAAGCCGGCTCCGATCCACCGGCGACTCCACCGGCGGGCGACTTCGGGCGGGGAGCCCCAGTACGTGAGGACCACCTGCTGGCAGGCCAGGAGCGCGACCACGCAGCCTTGCGCGAGGGGCACGGAGAGGTTGACGGTGCCGAGGACTCGGTCGAGGTAGTTCCACATCGGTGTGATGGAGAACAGGAACGACAGTCCTGACAGCATGAAGACGGCGGCCAGCGCGGTGGAGGCGGGGTCTCGGCGGCGGGTCGGCACGTCCCGCAGGAGGCAGAGGAAGCCGAGCGTGGCGACGACGAGGCTGATCGGATGGAGCAGGTCCTTCACGGCCGGGCCTCCCGTCGGCGCAGCAGCGTGTGCGTCACCCGGTCCTGCACCTCGTCTCCAGAGGACTCGTCGCTGCGCAGCCACCGGTCGATGATCCGGCGCTGGAGCAGCGAAGCGAGGAGTTCGGTGTCCCGCTCCTCGTCCTCCTCGTACTTGGTGCGCCCCAGCATCATCTGCACGGTGGCCGGGTCCACGCTGGTGATGAAGGTCGGGGCCAGCGCGGACGCCGGGCGGTTCTCGTGGTGGCCGAGCAGGAGGTGGCTGAACTCGTGGGCGATGATGTGGTCTTGGTGCAGGGAGCTGGTCCGCGGGTCGTAGAACACGTGGACGGCACTCTCCGTGACGGCGCATGCCCCGCACACCGAGGGCGCCTGCTCGCGGGGCTCTAGGACCACCTTCCGTCTGGTACGGCGGGAGACCTCGTCGCTGAGATCGCGGATATTGGTGACGTGCGGGAGCTGCAGCTCGGCCAGAAGGTCAGGCCGGCGCAGCCTACGTGCGGACCACATTACTTTTCCTTGATCACTTACTGAACTAAGGCCGTTTTACGCGCCAGTTGAGGGCGGCAACCCCTCGGATTTTCGGACGCTCTCGACGATCCCCAGGACGGCATCTTTTCCGTCCGCGGAGACGTCAGATAGGCGAAGAAGAACGTTCTTGATCTTCGCGTCGCGAAGCAATGCGAGCAACTCAAGCTCCTGCACGGTCTTTTCAGCGACGGCATCGTCGAACCAATAAGCGGGATCCACCCCGAAAAACCCTGCGAGCGCTTCGAGGTGACGCTTCGTCGGGTTATCGCGCTGCCCCGTCCGAAGCAGCCACAGGTACTGGGCCGACAGCTTGCCCAGGCCCCGCTTCTCCATCAGTTCGGCCACTTCAGCGTTACTGAAGGGGCCACGATCGGGCGGGTGCACCGTATCGAACAGGCGGTTTAGGCGGTCCATGAGCCCCTTGGGGTTCACCTGGCCTTCGGTCGGCTCTTTCATGATCCTTTCCTGGGCGGGCTCCGTAGTCACTTCAGCCACTCTACCTCGCGATAAACACCAGTTGACGAGCCGATCCCGGGTATGGAAAGTTCTTCCTCGCCAGCACGTCTCTGCGTGGCGTGCCCCGTCTGTTTCAGGTCGGCCTGTCCGTTTTATCGGCAGGAGCACGCCGGGCGACGTGGCGTGAGCCACATTCGCCCAGCGGCATGCGCCACGTCTGGCGCACAGGCATTTTGATCTTCGACCGGAAAGCGTGGAGGCGGCAGTGGAAACTCCTCGTCCACATCGCATTTCCGTCGCAGGGAATACCAGACACCCACTTAAATCCGGACACAATGACGTCATCTCGGCGTTCGGGGCAACCGCGGCAACGGTGCTCCTCGACGCCGGAGGGCGACCCGCATGGAGCCCCACAGGCGGCTCCGGCGGTAGATCGCGCCGTGACTCTCTGCAATCAGTACAGAGTTTAAGAACCAAGTCTGGATCTTGACACCGCTCCGTGCGTATGTTCGTCGTCCCCGGGCAGCGCGCCCGCAACGACGGACGTGAGGAGCCCGCGAGCACGGACCGGACCGAGTAGGTCCCGTAAAACAGCGACGGCGCCCGAGAGCGGTAACTCCCGGACGCCGAACGCTAAGTGGCACGTCCGCCCCGGCAAGGGCGGAGATTGCCCACCATCACCACGCTGAGTCCTTCCAGGGGCGCACCAGCGTGGCAACACTGCAAAGGGGAGTATCGCATGTCTCCTGCCCTGCACAAAAGGCCCTTCCGCCTGGCCTGCGCGGCAGCCACCTCAGTCTCGGCACTTCAGCGCCCCGAGCCGGACCACACCATCCCGGCCCCGGCGCACCGCCGGCCCCACCCGCTCATCGGGAGCGGCCGATGAGCGGCGAAGCCCGCGAGTGGGTGTGGGAGCACAGCTCCAGCCGGGGAACCGCGCGCCTGGTCCTGCTGTCGATCGCCGACCGGGTGGCCGACGACCAGTGCGTCTCCTGGGCCTCGCTGTCCAGCCTGGCGAAGCGCACGCGCGCTTCCGTGTCCACGGTGCGCGAGGCCATCGACCGCCTGGTCGACGCCGGTGAGCTGGAGCAGCTCGACGACCTCGTCGGCCCTCAACGCAGCAAGGTCTACCGCCTGCCTCTCGCCGCCGTAGCGGTCGCACAGGCTCTGCGAGCGCAGCAGCAGGGTGACGAGGGGGACAGCGACACGGCGTCAGACGAGCCCGCTGCCCCTCTGAAACTCCGGCTCTCAGCTCTGCGCCGGTTTGGAATCCGCCCGCGTGAGGTGCCGGAATCCCCCGCGCAGGTCCGGAAACCGGCAGTACCGGAAACCGGCAGGTCCCGACGGAAACCGGCACCTCGACGTACCGGAAACCGGCACAGCGATGTACCGGAAACCGGCACACAGAACCGTAGTGAACCGGATTTGAACCGTAGGTACAGCAGTGGTGGTGCTGCCGTCCTCTCGGCTGCCGAGTGGCAGGTCGACCCTGCCACCCACGCCTGGACCCGCCAGCAGGGACACCTCGATCGCCTCGGCAAGCAGGGCCTGGAGGCAGCCGACGCGAAGTGGCGTGCGCACCGTGCCGACTTCAAGCCGAGGCCGGCGGATGCCTGGGCTGCCGACTGGCGCTCCTGGGTCACCCGAGAGCACGCCCCGGGTCGCCCGAACCTCTACGCCGTGCCCGGCAAGGGCCCCGCCGCGCCGGGCGGCATGACGCGGGCCGAGGCCCACACCGCCGCCCTCCTCGCCGCCCTCGACGAGCCGACCGGAACGGAGTAGCCACACCGTGGACCGCCGCGAAATCGCCGCCCTGCTGGCCTACATCGGCCGACTCGACCCCCGCACCATCCGCACCGACCAGGGCGAGGCCCGCGACCAGCTCGCCCAGTGGCACGAGCTGCTCGGCGACGTGCCGATGGCCACCGCGCACGGCTGGGACGCCCGCGTCGCCGCCCGCCAGCACATCCGCACCTCGCCGTACCAGATCCTGCCCGCGGACGTCGCCCGCCCCTGGGAGAGCTACCGGCGCGACCGCCTGGCCCGGCACTCCGACCCCACACCGTCCGTCGACCCCGACGACCAGGCCGCCTGGACCGCCGAGCTGGTCGGCACCCGCCGCGCCGTCGCCGCCGGCACTGCGCAGCCCGCACAGGCTCGGGCGATCACCACCGGTCGCGACGGGATCGACCCGAAGCTGGAGTCCCGGCTGAGGGAGATCGGCTCCTGCATACCGCCCGCAGCCCGTGCCGCCCTCGCGCCCTACCGGCCGGCCCGAGCAGCGCGTGAGGCCGCCGTCGCGCAAGGGCTGCCCGACGCTCTGAGCTTCCGGTGCGAGTGGTGCCTGGCCCAGCCCGGCGAGCCGTGTCGTCGCCGCCGGATCGGCCCCGACGGCGGAGCGCGCGGGACTGCCCCGCGCGCCACCCCGCATCCCGGCCGCCTCGACCTCGCCGCCGCCCAGCAGACCGAGCAGACCGAGCAGGTCCAGCAGCCCGCCATGGCCTGACCGGCACATCCGGCCCGTGCATCCCATCCGGTGCACAGCCACCCAACACCACCGTCCCGCCCCGGCTGCGGCGCACGCCCCCGCGCCGCAGCTGGCACCCGACGCCGCATCCGCCCAGCACCGCCCCTGCCGGCCGACGCGGCAGCACACCGGAGATCGCCTTGCGCCACATCACCACCCACGACGCGCCGGCCACCGGCCTGCGCGGCATCGGAGACACCAGTTGGCACACCCGCGGGGCGTGCCACGGCATGGATGTCGAGGACGCGGACGCCGTCTTCTTCCCCCTCCCCCGGGACCACGAGGCCATCGCTGAGGCGAAGGAGCTGTGCGGCTGGTGCCCGGTACGCCGCGACTGCCTCGACTACGCCCTGGAGAACGTCCTCAAGGAGGGCATCTGGGGCGGCCTCACCGAGGCCGAACGGCGTCCCTGGCACGACGGACTGCCCCAGCGCCTCGACTACCGGCGCGTGACGGCCTTCTTCCGGGGACGCGACGTGCACCTGACCGAGGCCGAGCGGCAGGTCGTCATCGACCACGCCTACGTGCGCGGCTGGCGGCCCGACCGGCTCGCCGCCGCCCTGCAGATCAGCCACAAGCACGCCCGAGACCTGCTCCGGCAGGCGGCCAACAAGGTGTTCGACCGCGACCGCACCTACGGCGTGCCGAGGCCCAAGAAGAAGCGGAAGAAGCCCACTCCGGCAGCAGGCAGCCCCGCGCCCGCCGCACCCGCCACACAGCAGCCGGTGGCCCGCCCGGCAGCGTCGACTCCGGCGCCCGCCCCTCTCGGAAAGGCCGCATGACCCACCCCGTCCTGGCCCTCAGCGCCGCTCCGGACCTCCCTCTCCTCCTCGCCGCCGGCCTGCCCGCCGCTCTCGTGCTGGTGCTGACCGCCTGGGCGTTCCGGCGCCGCGGAACCCGCCCGCAGAAACGTCTCGGCGGCCCGGCGGTCAAGGTCGCCGCCCTTGCCGCTCTCGGCTGCACCGCCTACAGCGCAGACACGAGCTGGCGCTTCGCCGCCGACTACCTCGACATGGCCGGCACCGCTGAACGAGCCGGGATGTTCGCCGCGGCCGAGCTCGCGCTCTTCGCGACCGCGCTGATGGCACGTCAGAACCTGGCCGCTCAGGGTGCTCCTGGTCTGCCGGGCACCCTGGTCTGGGTGATCACCGGAGTGCAGGTGATCCCTGCCTACGCCGAGAGCGGTCCTATCGGCGGCACAGTCCGGGCCTTCGTCGGGCCGGTCATGGCGGCAATGCTGTGGCACCTCGCGATGGGGATCGAGCTGCGCCTGCGCACCCCGGGCGCCGCCTCCCACGGACTGATCGCCGTCCTGGGCCGGGAGGCACGCGAGCGTCTCCTGTCCCGACTCGGCATCGCCGCGCGAGACCGCGACGCCGCGCAGATCACCCGGGACCGGGCCACCGCCCGCGCGGTCACCCTCGCCGCCCGCCTCGCCGAGCGCACACCCGAGCAGCAGCGGAGTCGGAGCGGCCGTCGACTCACCCGGCGCCTGTCGAAGGCGGTCGGCAGGGCCTCGGTCGGGACCGACGCCCGCCAGCGCGCGCAGCTGCTCGACCAGCTCGCCGCCCGCCGGCACGCCCTCGCGCTCGCTACGGTCCCGCTGCCCTCCCCCTGGTCCCCGGTGCACAGCACCGCCACGGCAGCCACGGTCCCCTCGCACCCGGCCTCGAAAGCGCCGGTCCCCGTAGCCGGTCCCGACGAGTCGGGCGGGGACCGGGGACCGTGCAACCCGAGGGGACCGGTCCCCGAAATCGCGGACTCGACGGAGTCGTCAAGCGCGGGGACCGAAGGCGACGACGCGGGGACCGGCGTGGGGATCGAGGCCCCAGAAAGGGACGCGGTCCCGGGGACCGGTCCCGCCGATTCGGAAGCCCCGTCGGGAGACGCCGGAAGCGTGGGGACCGACCTTCCTGCGCGAGAAGTACCTGCTCAGGGCCCTGATTCGCATCGGGGACCGACCGCCACCGAGTCGGGGACCGAACCCACCGGGGACCGGGGACCGACCGCCACCCAATCGGGGACCGAACCCACCGGGGACCGGGGACACAAGGTCCCTCTCCGACGGAAGACGACCACGAAGACCAGGACGAAGAACAAGGGCAAGCGCGGCCGGTCCCGCACCCCGCAGACACAGCGCCCGCCACACGAGCTGGAGCAGTCGGTAGACCAGCTCGTCCAGCAGGTCCGCCCCCACGTCCCCGCCCTGCTCGAACGGGACGGCAACGAGTCCGTCACCCGGGTCCAGCTGCGGGAGATCCTCCGCCGCGAGGGCCTGAAGGGCGGCCGGAACGACCGGCTGAGCCTCGTCCTCCAGGAACTGCGGAGCGACGACACCACGAAGACAAGGAGCACCGCCCGATGAAGACCTGCCACCAGTTCGACACCGTCCGTGCGGAGTACGAGCGGGAGATCGGCTTCATGCTCGCCCACTCCAAGCGGCACGAAGGCAGGCCGGCGGCGAAGTCCAGCGCAAAGCAGGCTGCCTCAATGAAGCAGCGGATGGCCCGGGCGCTCAACAGCCACGTCGGGCGCTGCCCCGAGTGCGGCTGAACCGGCAAAGACCCAGCTCAGCACCCCTATCCGCAACGGGTGGCCCGGCTCCGTGCCGGGCCACCGCCCCGCTCAGGAGACACGTAAGTGATTTCGCGTCCCCCTCGCTCTTCCGAGCCCACTGCCGCCGAGGCCAGCGCCTGGGCGGACGTCCTGGTCCGCCGGCGACTCCTGCACGCCGCCGTCCTCGCACCGACCGGCCAGTGGCTCGTCCAGGACCGGCCCGACGGCCCCGTCCGCGTCCTCATGGGATCGGCCGACGTCGTCGCGCTGGCCGCGACCATCCAGCACCACACCCGCACCATGAGGCCCGAAATCCGATGACGAACCCCACCCAAAACGGCACCACCCCGGAACCTGCTCGCAACTCCAACTCGATCTCGGGGCGAGCAAGTTGGGGCGGAAGCATAGCTTCCGCCAAACCCGCCCCCGAGGCGGCGGGAGAGGACCTGCACCGGGGGGCGCAGGTCCTGGAGGCTTCGACCGAGGGCGGATCGAAGCCGGGGCAGGAGGAGAAGCAGCCCGAACCGCGTGCACGCCGACAGCGCGCACCTCGCGCCCGTCAGCGCCCGCGTCAACCGCCCGAGAAGAAGCGCCTGCACCAGCCCGCCACACGTTTCAACGAAGACGAGCTCGCCCTGATCAAGTCCGCCGCCGCCCGATGCAATCTGTCCGTCGCCGGCTTCCTCGCCCGCTCCGCGCTCGCCGCCGCCCGCGATCTCGACCGCACCAGCACCGAGATCGCCGACGAACGCGAAGTGATCACAGCCCTGTTCGACAGCCGCCGCCGCCTCGGCTGGGCCGGCAGCAACCTCAATCAGGCAGTCAAGGCGCTCAACTCCGGTGCTGACGCTCCCCAGCTCGAAGCGGCGATCTCCGCTGTCCGGCGTGCGGCCGACACCGCGCACGAAGCCGCAGCCCGGCTGATCGAGCACCACGGCTCATGATCCCCAGCGTGAACGAGTCGGGATCACGGACCATCGGCCTCCTTAAATACCTCTACGAGACCGGCAAGTACGAGGATCACACCGACCCCCACCTCGTCGCCTCCTTCGACGGCATGTCCCCCGACCCCGGCCGCGACCCCAACGCCACTCTCAAGGATCTCCAGCAGATCCTGGACCAACCCGTGATGGCCCTCGCCGAGCACGCCCGACCGGCCAAGCACGTGTGGCACACCTCTGTCCGCGCCGATCCAGGAGACCGGATCCTGTCCGACGAGGAGTGGGCCGACATAGCCCGCCGTATCGTCGCCGCCACCGGCATCGACCCCGGCGAGGGACAGCCCGGCTGCCGCTGGGCGGCCGTACGACACGCGGACGACCACATCCACATCGTCGCCACCCTCGTAACCGAGGACGGCCACCGCCCCGACGACTATCGCTCCGGCGCCCGCGCCCAGGCTGAAGCCCGCCTCATCGAGAAGGAGCTCGGCCTCCGCAAGGTCGCGCCCGGCGACGGCACAGCGGCCCAACGGCCCACCAGCGCCGAACGTCACAAGGCCGACCGCCAGGGCCGCGAGCGGACCGCCCGCGAGGAACTGCGCGAAACCGTAAGGCGCGCGGTGAGCGGTGCGAGGAACGACGAGGAGTTCTTCGACCGGCTTGCCGCCGCCGGCCTTCTGATCCGCAAGCGCGCCGCGCCCTCCGGAGATCTCCTCGGATACAAGGTCGCTCTGCCCGACGACCTGAACAAGGACGGCGAGCCAGTGTTCTACCCCGGCGCACGCCTCGCCCCCGACCTCTCGCTACCCCGCATCCGAGAGCGCTGGTCCGGCGCCGCCCAGAACGATCCGGCGGCCCGGCAGGAGGAAGCGATCCGTACGGGGCCAGGCGCTCCGGCCTCCGCCCGTCGCGGGACGGCGTCGGCAGCGTGGCAGGCCGTGCTCGTCGTCCAGCACGGCGAGGACGCCGTCGCCGCCGCCCACATCGCCGCAGCCGGCGAGGTCCTGGACGCGCTCGCGAAGACGTCCGCCGCCCACACCCGCCGCGAACTGCGCGACGCAGCAACGGCCTTCGAGCGGGCCTCACGCTCCCACGTCCGCGCCGTACGCGGGCACGATCGCGCGCTGCGGCAGGCCGCACGCGACCTCGTCCACGGCGGTCCCGCCCTCGGCCGCGGCGAGGACGGTGCCACCACCGCGATGGCCATCGACATGCTGTTCTTCCTGATCACCGCCGCCGCGCACTGGCACGCGAAGAAGGGGCACGCCCAGCAGGCCGAGGCCGCCGCGCGGGCCGCCGAGCACCTGCGCACCGCCTACCAGGCCGCCGCCGTCCAGCCCCTCGGCCTGCTCTACCAGCGAGGCCGACGTTTGAGCCGACCGGTACTCCAGCGGCAGACGGTGCTGCTGCGCGAGGCGCTGCCGGGGCTGGCCGAGCAGATCCTTGCCGAGCCCGGCTGGTACGCACTGGCGGCGACCATCGCGGAAGCCGAAGCCGCCGGCCACGATCCGGCCGCTCTTCTGTCCGACGCGGTAGAGCGTCGTGAACTCGACACCGCGGACTCGGTGAGCGACGTACTGGTGTGGCGGATGCGGCGGACGGCCGATCTGCCCGCCGACGCCTCAAGCCTGCCCGAGACCAGCTCCGTTGGGGTCCAGTCCGCAACACACAGGACGACGACCAGACCCTCCGCACCCGGACGTCGCCACAGCGGAGAGGAGACATCGAGCAAGACCCGGTGAGCCCTGCCGAGTGCCGGGGCGGTATCAGCGCACCACCGAGACCAGGGACACCACCACCGCCCCGCACGCGACCCACAGCATGGCCATACGCCACACCGGCCCCCGACGGAGTGCAGGCCCGCGCTGTGGGGTGCGAGCGCCGGAGCACGCGCAGGAGGGAAGGGAATGGCGCAGGTGCGGCGAGTCGAGCCGTTAGGCGCCGCACAGTTGGGCGGTGGGAGAGGACGAGATGTGCTCGGGCACACCGTGGCAACGTCACTCTTCCGCCCGGAGACACGCGCCGTGGCCGACTCGCCATCCTCCGGCCTCGGGAGGCGAGGAACTGCCTGATGACCTGCCCGAAGGAGACTGTGGACTTTGTGAATTGAAACCGCCAGGGGTGGAGGGCACGATCATGAAGTGAGCAGGACGAGGCGAAGGAGGACGCCAGGGTGTTTCACCGAATACGCCGCCGCGCCAAGGAGCCCAGTGAGGCGCAGCGACAGTTCGCCGAGCTGTCGGCGCGGCTGCAGAACCAGGTTCCGCCCGGGTTGGGGGTGACGCCGACCGAGCCGGAGCACACCGAGCCGGCCACCGTGGTGGACGACTTCCTTCCGCCGGAGCTGCGGGTGCCCAGCCACGACCAGGTCGACGGCAAGATGATGCCGTGGAAGCAGCCGCTCGTCCTCGACGGTGAGATGGTCGCCTGCGCCGAGTGTGGCGCGTACCGGGACTGGCTCATCCTTTCCACGCGCGACCAGATCTGGTTGCGCTGCCGGGTCGGCCACCAGCAGCAGGAGACCCGCCTCGACACCGCCTGGTTCAACCGGAACTTCGGGCCGGCGGACGCGACGCACGCCACGTTCGAGGACTGCCTGCGCCACCTCGGGCACTGACCCCCACTCCTACGACCCCACCGGGCCCGCGGGCCCGCACTGACCACCCGTCGCCTAGCACCAAGGGGTCAGTTCAGTCATGCGCGTTCGCGTCGCCACCACCGCCCTCGGCATCACCGCAGCTCTCCTCGCCGTGCCCGCCTGCTCCACCAACGCCGCCAGCACCAAGCCCGACACCGCACCCTCCACCCGAACCGGGAAGCCGACCGACGCCACCCAACAGGCTGCTCCGCTCACATCGGCCACGCTGGAGACGCGCCTGCTCGACCAGAGCGACCTCGGTAGCGGCTACCTGCGCAAGCCCGAGCGCCCCACCCAGAACGACGACGTCACCGTCATCGGTTGCCCGGCCCTGAGCGAGCTGGGCGGCGACGCGGCGACCGGCGGCACCCTCACCTTCCCGCACAAGGCGAAGGCGTCCTTCACCTATGGCGGCAGCTCCTCGGAGGTCTCCGAGGAGCTGTACAGCGACAGCGTGGAGAAGCTGTCCGGCGGCATCGACCGGATCTTCGACGCCATGACCGGCTGCCCGACCTATCAGGTCGTCGCGGGCGGCACCCCGATCGACATGGCCTCGCAGAAGCTGCCCGCACCCCACGACCTCGGTGATGAGCAGTGGAGCCAGCTCCTGACGTTCTCCACCGGAGGACGGAGCACCGTGGTCAAGCAGACCGCGATCCGTGACGGCAGCCTGCTGCTGATCGTCTCCGGCTCCCCGGCCCTCGTCGACCGCCACCTCGACAAGGCCCTCGCCAAGGCCACGGCAACGAGCTGACCTGCCCGCCCGCCATGCTGCTGCCTCCGACCACCGTGGTCGGGGGCAACAGCGCGTTACTGACCGACGCGCTGAGCGGCGCGAGCTTGGCCGGGCACCCAGGCTCGAACCTGGCCGGGCTGCACGTAGAGCACGTCCGGGTTGCGGCTGTGAGGCCCATAGCCGCTGGAGGCATTGACGAGTAGGTACGCGCCTGCGGGAAGAACCAGGCGTCCTGTTGCCGACCGGTGTTGCACCAGGTCACGACGGCCTTCGAGCCACGGCGTCCGTGCTGATAGACCCGCATGACCTGGAGAAGTTGTCCTTGCCCGGAACTACGGTGCTGCTGGAATGCCTGCCACTGGGCCGCGAGGGCAGCCGTGCGCTTGCGGCGTGAACGACCTTCAGCGCGACCGTCACGGCGACGACGAGAGCGACGGCAACAAGGACGCCGGGGCTGGGGTGCATTGCCGCATCCTGCATCGTGCCGCGTCAAAGGGTGGCAACTCGAAGACCGGCCCCCGGCGACAACGCCTCGCCCCGGGCCGGCCCACCTGTTCCGACATGCCGCTGCCTACTGTCCGACTGCAGTGGCAGGGAGCCGCAGCCTGTTGTACACACCGGCGTTTACGGCCCTGGAAGCAAAAAGCCCGGCGCCCTCCAACTGGGAGGGGCCGGGCTGCGTGCGTCGGGAACCGAGCGCGGGATGTTAGATCGCTGGCGCGCGCAGGAGGCGCTCCTGGGTGGCCTCGGGCAGCACCCGACGCAGGACCGGTGCGGTCGAGCTGAGGGAGGCGGCGAAAGCTGCCACGAGGTCGTGGGGGACGCTGGCCCCGAAGGAGGCTGCCCACAGGCAGGGTGCGCCGAGCGCAGGCTCGGCCCATGCCTGCCATCCGGCCGGTCCCGCCTCGTCGGCCTCGGTCGTCAGCGCGAGCGGGTCGGCGTCCTGGATGAGGGGCGGCACCTCCCCGAGGCTGATGTGCGAGGTGAACGTCGGGTCCATTGCTGCCGCCTGGGGCTGGTCGATGTCGCGGAGCCAGCCGTGGGCGGCGACAGCGTCGAGGACCAGCTCGGGGCCGGCGAGCGGCACGGCGGGCTGGTCGCGGGCGTCGAGCGCGACGAGGAAGTCGGTCACAGCCTCGCCGGGGACGTCGGTGGTGAAGTAGGCCGACCACTGAGCGAGCGGGCTGCTCGTGTCCGCGCGGGCGGAGATCTGCCAGGCGATCGGCGGTTCTCCCAGGTGGAACGGCTCGTCCGCCAGACTCCACTGCGCCCAGCGGAGGGCGTCGGGGCTGATGTGCAGGACGGTGCTGCGCAGGACCTGGCGGTCCTCCGGTGCCTCGTCCGGCTCGTGCCGTCCGCGGACGATCGTCAGGCTCGTCCAGCCGAGGCCGGAGAGCGTGTCGGCGATGGCGTCGTAGAGGCGCCCATCGTCACCGGCCAGATGCCGGGGACCGACCCAGAACGCGGGCTGGCCGCCACACGGGGTGGACGGGTCGAGCGGGAAGTCGGGGTACAGGGGCGCCTCCAAGGGCTCGGTGCGGGTCTAGTTGCCGCCGGCACGGCGGCGGGGGCGGCGCGGGGGTGCCTGGACGGGGCCCTGCCAGGTCAGGTCGACGGCGACCTCGGGCGGCAGATGGCCGAGTTGTGCGTCCTCGTCCCGCCCTTCGGCGAGGTAGACGACGGTCCGGCCGGTCTCGTCCACGGACTGCACGACCTGCGCCAGGCGGTGTGCCATCGGAAAGAAGGGGTTCATGGCCTGGCGGACCGGAGCACTCCGGTCGCAGGCGGACAACAGGTCGATGAGATCACCGACGGTCATCTCCGGGGACGTCACTAACAGCCTCCTGGGGTGAGGGGAAACGGGAAAGAAGGAACGGGCCCGCGGCCGGCAGTAAGCCAGCCCTCCGAGTGAGGGCTTCTGGTGGGCTCTGCACGGTCATACGCGACGCGACGTCTCCAGCACGCGTGCCACGGCGGCGGCGACGATGTCGGCCGGCGTCTCGGTGTCGAACGACAGGTGGTAGCCGGGCACCTTGGCCGTGCCGGTGACGGCGATCGTCCATCCCTCGCCGTCGGTGCCGGGGCGACCGAGCGGGAACCAGCCGAGGTAGAAGCGGCCGTCCTTCGAGCTGACGTGCACGTCCGCGCGGTCGTCCACGATCAGGTGGAAGTCCTCCGCGGAGAACTGGTCCATGACGAGCGTGGGCTGGCCGGGGCCGAGCTGCCATTCGCGCAGCCGCAGGGCTTCGATGTTGGTGGAGAAACCAGGGCCGCCGGGCGCTACGGTCACGGGCAATCACCTCTCTGACCTGGGGTTTCTTGCAAGGTCGTCTACGTTGACATGCCCTCGCCCGCGTTGGCCAGTCTTTCCGCGATCTTTCCTGTCTGCCCCCGGCGAACTGCTGTCCCTCGTCATCCAATCGAGTCGTGTGACAGCGAACCCAGCCGCTTCGGCTTCCTTGACAGCGAACCTAGTCGTGCGGGGTGAGCACGCTGGAGGCGTTTATGGCCGTAGCGGCTGGGACGGACGAGGCCGTGCCATACGTCGAGTTGTCGTGCGTGGATGCCGCAGGCAGGCGTCGGCGGCCACCCCTGTTGGACTGTGCGATGGCGAGGTTCGAGGACGTGGTTCCGGTACGGCCCCGCCGCACCCATGAGGAGCGCCTGCGCCTCTTGCGGGAGACCGATGTCGAGGCACAGCAACTAGCCGCATTGCGTTCCCCCATCGGTCTCGACCTGGGAACACGTACACCCGAGGTGACGGCCGTGTCCGTCACCTCGGAGTTCATCGCCCACGCCAACGGGGCGAGTGGACTGCCGCTGTCTCTGTATACCGGCCCCATCCGCCGTGCCACTGCCGGGATACTGCCGACCGCAAGCACCTTGATCGAATGATTCCGTAACACGTACGCTGACGGCCGTTACTGTGTGTGGCGCAGGGTGAACAGCCCGCTGAACGCGGTTCGTTCGGCTTGCCTGCGGGATGCGGGGGTGCAGCTTGGACAACTCCATGCCGGTGGCAGCTGGTGTTCCGCCCATCCATTTCGGAGTGCACGAACTGCGGACCGGAAGCGCGGACGGGGCACGGGCCGACTTCGAGAAGATGCTCGCGCAGCTCGCCAGTGCGACCAATCCGAACGTCCGGATGATCGCCGCGAATCCAGGCGACTGGGGAATCGACGCTTTCGCCGGTGACCTCGGGGGCGCTATCACTGTCTGGCAGTCCAAGTACTTCATGCCGAAAACCACAACCAGCCAGTCGCAGCAGATTCGCGAGTCCCTCGCGAACGGGCTGAAAGCCGCGGCGGCCAACGGTCACACCATCACGCTCTGGATCCTGTGCATCCCCTCCAGCATGGACGGGCCGGCAGCCCAATGGTGGGACGGCTGGAAGAAGCGGCAGGAGAGGGCTCATGGCCTCGTCATCGAGCTGTGGGACGAGACCAAACTCGTGAGAAAGCTGCTGAGCCCCGAAGGTGACCAGGTACGCCGCGCCTATTACGAACCCTTCACGGCGCCCGCCGTCCCCTCCCAGGAGCAGATACGCCTCGTGCTGGACGTGGAGGAGGGCAAGGCGGCAGCGCTCGACTCGGCTCTGTTCGTGCGCCAGATGACCGAGGCCGGCCACGTCGAACTGGACTCGGCGAAACGGCAGTTCTTCAACGCCGACCTGGTGGCGCGCGAAGTCGCGCACAAGGGCGTACCGGCTGAGGTTGCCGCACTGAGCTCTGCCGACGCCACCCTTCACGGGGTGTGGGAGATGCAGTTCAACGAGTGCTCGGCCGAGGGCACCCTCGCCGCTCTGCACGGCCGGGTATGGCGCGAGGTGCGCGGCGAGCACGACAAACTGCCCAAAGTGCTGCGTCTGGAGGTGACGCACAGCTGGGGTCTGGTCCACCGGCTGGTCGACAACCGTCGGGCAGGGTGGGTCACGCACTGGCGGCAGATCGCGAGCGGCCATGCCGACGACTGAGGGTTCGCATCCGTCCGTACCGCTCGACCACAGATGAGGAGCATGCCGTGCAAGCAGACCGGCCGGTTGTGATGCCCGAGGACGAGGTACCCTTCCGTCTCGCTCAACTGCTGCTGCTCCTTGACGCCGTCGCCGCGCAGGACGCAAACGGGGCGACCCTGGAACGCATCGGGTACTACGACTTCCTGTCCGCGAACCCCTTCCTCGTGATTCCCTCCGAAGGCCGGGACGCGAGCCTTCTCCGGCTGGCCGGATTCGACCCGCAGGTCCTTGCCTACGCGTCCTCTTCACAGCGATTCACGAGCCGGCGAGAACGGATCCAGCACGACTTGGCGCTCCTGATGGCTTATGGGTGCTGCCGGGTCCGAAATCGCAACGGCTCCCTCACCTACTCGATCACAGAGGTCGGTCAGCACCTCGGCGGGCAGTTCACCGCCACCTACGCCACCTCCTTTGCTACCGCTGCCGACATCGTCGTCCGCCAGCTCCGCAAACTCAGCGACAGAAGGCTGCGCGAGCAGACCGCACGGTGGCTCAGGCCGGACGGACCCGGCGGACCTGCGGCTGCCCTCATGAGCGTCCTGGGGCCAGGCCCGTTGCTGGAAACGTCCTGGGAGGGATGATCACCATGGAGCCGCTTCCCGGCATCCGGATCCGCCGTCTGCGCCTGGTCGGCATGGAGCGGTCCTACGATGTCGATTTCACCGCCGAACAGCGGGTACGGAACCTCTCCGTCATCGCCGGGGCGTTCAGCTCCGGCAAAACAGCGGTGCTGGAGTTCATCGCCTATGGGCTCGGCGCGAAACGGCACCCCCGCCACCAGGAGGTGCTGCGAAGGGTCCGTTCATGCCTCTTGGAGGTCGAGCTCTCCGGCGAGCCGCACGTGATCGAGCGGTCGGTCGGAGAGCCTTCGAAAGTCGCCTTCGTTCGCCGCGGAACGCTCGACAGCAGGCCCGCGTCTAGGGCCGAGAGCAGGCCCATCGACCCGCCCGGGGCACCGGAGAGCCTGTCCTCCCTTCTTCTGAGTCACTGCAAGCTGGAAGGCGTCCAGCTACGCGAAGCGCCCACCAACAGCGAATCCCGCACGGACCCGCTCAGCTTCCGCGACTTGATGTGGCTCGCCTTCCTGCCCAACGAACGCGTCGCGGACAAGAACTTCCTGTTCGAGAACGACTACATGCGCAAGCACAAACTGCGGCAGGTCGTCGACGTCGCCTTCGGAGTCCACGACGACCGCGCCGTCGAACTCGGCCAGCGCATCCAGGAACTCGGCGGCCGGCTCAACCGCGCCAAAGCCGAACTCGCAGCAGCCCGTACCTTTGTCGTGGAGCAGGCTCCCACCGCACTGGACGGTGAACCCACACCTGCCGTCCACGAACAGGAGCTGGCTGACATCACGGGCCAGCTCACGGAGTTGGACCGCCGCGCGCAGGCGGGAACGGAATTCGCGGCCCAGCTGCGCCAACAGCACAAGGACGCGGCCCAGACTTCGCAACGGGCGGCAGCGGTCCTGCGGGACTGCGAAACACAGCTCCAACGCCTGATGCCTCTCCGCGCACAGTACGCCGACGATCTCCTCAAGCTCGGCATGCTCGGCGAGGCACAGCAGATCTTCGACCCCCTGAGCGTCACCACCTGCCCCGCCTGCCTGAACCGGCTGCCGGCTCCCCCCACCGCCGACAACGGACGCTGCAGCCTCTGCCGCCACGAACTGCAAGCGGCGGATGGGACGTTGGTCCTGGGCGCTGTCGACACCAGCAGCCAGGCCGGGGACAACCGGGTGGACGTCGCGGCTGAGACCCGGTCCACCAAGGCCCGCCTCAAGGAGATCACCACCTACATCGATGAGCTCGGCGCCTCGCTCGCCGCACTCAAACTCCGGGCGGAAGAGGCGGCCGTCCGGGAAGAGGAAGCCGCCGCCGCGCTGGACGCCGCGACGTCGCCCTCCGTCTCACCGTTCCTCGCCGCCCGCGACGACCTCCACCGAAGGCGCGAACAGGTCCTGCGCCAACTCGAACAGGCCGAGAGCGCGGTCAAACTCCGCGAAGGACTTGCCAAACGGGCAGACGCCGTGGAACGTCACGAAGCCCAGATCGCCCGTCTCCGCGAGGAACTCGCACGACTCGGAGACGCCTCCCACGACCGCGATCGGGTCATTGCCAAGATCAGCGGCCGGTACGGCGAGCTCCTACGAGCCTGGCGCTACCCCAAGGTCAGTACGCCCTTCATCAAGACCGACCTCACCCCCTTCGTACGCGGTGAGCCGTACCAGGAAGCCTCCTCCGGCGCCCGCACTCTGCTGACCCTGGCCTGGCAGCTGGCCGTCTTCGAGATCGCCGTCGAAGCAGGGGCCGCACACCCGGGATTCCTCATGATCGACAGCCCTCAGAAAAACCTCGGCCACGGCGGCACCCTTGATGCCGTGATCGCGGACGCCGTCGCCATCGACGACTTCTACCACCACCTCTCCCTCTGGCTCGCAGAGCGCGGTAGCCGAGCGCAGCTCATCGTCGCCGACAACAGCCCGCCGCCGCTGGTGGAAAGCAGCGTGGTGGTGCGCTACAGCCGCAACGAGGACCGTCCGCCGTACGGGCTGATCGAGGACGAAACCAGTGCGGACGAAGAAGCAGAAGCCGACGCGTGAAACGCCCCTCCCAAACACGGGGCCTTTCCTCGGCAGCAGGCTGACCCCCAAAGGCCCAACGTCGCGGATCACTCACTCAGCAGTTGAAGCGCGGGCTCGACTCTGACGTCAGCCCGACAGCCGCGCGTCGGTCAGCATCAGTGACTGCCGGGGCTCGGGCGGGTGGGCGGACCATGGCGCGGTAGAGGGCGGCAGAGGCGAGAAGTGATGTCAGCTCCCAGATACGCCACCACTGGCTGACATCGAACCTAGTCAGCCCAGGTCAACAGGCTGCACACGACTAACTTTGCTGTCAAAGGACAACTGCCGAGTTCTCGCCTCCCTAGCGCCGGGAAAGCGGCATCGCAGGCTGCCGGATCGCCCCCTCGCATATCAGTTGAACGCCCTGTACCCAGCGCTGGGAGCGATCCGGGCCCGTGCCAGAGTGATCCGCATGATCCCTGCACACGTCCCCGACGAGCCGCCGCTCACCTATGCCGACAGCTTCGACGTGCCGGTTCTGTTCCGTGACGGGCCTGCGGATAAGCCCAGGAGGCAGTGGCGGACGGCCAAGCACGAGACGTGGGCCGGATCGGGCGGGTTCCCAGCGACTAACGGCTGGTACGCACCGACCACCACGTGGCGGGAGATCATCAAGGCAGCCACCGAGGTCGGCCGCGACGTCACCCCGCACCTGCAGAACCAGCCGCGCTACGCGCACGGAGAACTCGTCGCCCGGGTCTCTCCGCTGTACGCCTACCTCGGCGCACACCCCGTCGAGCCCCGACACCCCGTACCGGGTAGCAAGGGCCGGCGCCTGACCCTGAACCCGGTGTACGAGTACGGCACCGAGCGCAGCGCCCAGAACGCCGCCGCTTACCGGCTGGGCATGACGATGACCGAGTGGGCCTGCCGGTCGCTGCTGGGTCTGGGGCAGACCAAGCACCTCGAACTCGGCGGCCCCATCCCCGCCCTGAGAGAAACTTTCAAGGACCCGAAGAAATCGCTGCCCGACCTGTGGGGGCGCCACGAGACGGAGGACCGGTACTGGCTGATCGAGGCCAAGGGCGGCAACGTCGGCGTCGACACGCTCCGCAAGGGGTGGGCACAACTGGCAGCCGGCAGCACGGTCCTCGGCTCGTACGCGCACCGCACCGTCCTGGTCGGAGCGGCCGTGCGGCCCGGAGACGACCTCTTCCTCACCATCGACCACAACCTGCACCCCGGCCAGCCGCCGCTCACTCCAGACGGGGCCGACGCCGACGACGAGGACACGTTGGGCCCGGGCAATCTCGAAGACCATCTAGGCGACAGCGACGACGCGCTCATCGGCGCGGCCCGCGCCCAGATGCTCGCCTACCTGGCGCTGCGCTCGGCTCCCGCCTCGCAGTTGCGCACAGTGCCCGTCCCCGCCGACCGCGCTTCCCGCCACCGGCGCTCCGGACTGACCACGCCCCTGGAAGACGCCGACCTCACTCTCGCCATGCGGGCCGACGCCCGCGGAGCAGCGCCTCACCCCGACCAGCACTCCCTGCGCGCCGGGATCCGCTCCATGGGCCTCGATGACTTCCTCACCTGCCGGATCCCCGGAACCGAGGTCCACCTCGGCATGTCCCGGAAGCTGTTCGCCGCTTGCGAGCGACTCCACGAGGAAGATCTCGCCATCGCTCGGCGTACCCCAGGGCTGCGCGCCGAGGACCAGCCGGCCGCCGCCCAAGATCTCAGCGAAGCAGCTCAGGAAGAACAACGACTTACCCAGCGCCGCATCTTCCGCGAGCAGCAGGAGGAAGCCCGTCCACGGCTTCGCCCCCTGCTCCGCGATGCCTACGAGCGGGGGGCGACGAGCGACTGGAGTGACCTGCTGCGCCGTCCCCAGGAGCCGGAACTTGACCTGGAGGGCGACGAGGGGCTTCTCGAAGCGGCGACGCCGGAGACGTACCTGGCTGTCAGCCGCTACGACCTGCCCCCAGCGCGCCCCTAGTCGCCCTGTTCGGAACCGCCGGCCCGCGCCGAGGACGCGGCCAGAGGGGAGCCCACCGCTCCTGCAGTCGCCCTCTAGCTGCAGGGATGCGCCACAAATCGAACACATGATGCAATAGTGGGTATGCGTTGCTCTGCTTTTCCCGAGGATCTGGTTGCCGCGCAGTGCGCATGGGAGCGGACGTACTGGAGCCTTGCCGACCCAGCCAACCGGCAGCGGACCACCGTCCTGCGGCGGCGTCTGCTGGAGCTGTCGATTCAGGTCTGGTGGCACCCCTACTGGCGGCAGGCCGGGACCGGGCAGCGGGCAGCGCTGCGCTCCTCGGCGCGGGAGCTGGAACCCGGGGCCAGGTAGGTGACCAGCCCGCACGGTGGCCGCCGGACAGCCAGATCCTTTCCGGCCGAGATAGCGCTGACGCTTCCTGACGGGCAGACCGTGCAGGTCCGGCTCCACGAGCGGCGGGAGGTACCCGGTCCGCACCCGTGGCGTTACCTCGTGGGCGTCCCGTCCTGGGTCGCGCGCCCGGACGGGGTCGAGGCGGCCGAGTACACGGTCTGGGTGACCGATCGGCAGCTGACGCCCATCGAAGAGGCGGATCTCTCCGGCGTGCCTACCCAGCGTCTGCCCGGCCCCCTGCCACGGGCGGCCCCTGGTTGGGTGGTCCATCCCGCGCCCGAGCGCCGGGGCCGGACCGTTGTGCACGACGCCACGTGCCGTCACGCTGCGGGCGGCGGGACGGAACTGGGCACGCTGGAGGCCGTGGACGCGCTGATGCGGGACGGGGCGCGTGCCTGCACCGACTGCGACGCGGCGGCCGTGCTCGTCCCAGCGCTCGAACTCGGCCAGGGGCACGGATAGCGGCGGGCCGCCGCTGACGCCGAAGTATGACCAGCGGATCGGCGTAGAAAGACGTGAACAGGCCCCCGGGAGTGCGTCTCGGGGGCCTGATGGCGGTGGTTGCTCTTCGGTTAGCTAGCCGTGCCGCTGTCGTCGGGCTCGGATCCGTCCGCCGTACGACGGCGGGCGACGACCAGGGTGACGACGCCGCCAGCGACGAGGAGGCCCGCGCCTGCAGCGATCCACGGTGTGGCGTCGGCACCGGTGTGGGCGAGAGAGCCCGCCGGCGTCTTCGGCGTGGAGTCGTCGGCCGGGGCCGCAGCTGCGGTGGACGAGGAGTCGGCATCCGGTGTGCTAGTGCCCGGCGCGGACGGCCTGGCCCCGCCGGTCCCGCTGCTCGGCTTGGCCGCAGGGGTAGACGGGGTGCTGGTGGGCTTGTCCGACGGGTCGGGCTTCGGGTCGGTCGCGGTCTTGGCGTTGGTGACGGTCACGGTCACCGGGGCGCCGGGACCTGCGCTGAACGTCTTGGACGGCTTGTAGAGGTCGTAGCCGGCGGGCGCCTTGATCTCCTTGACCCAGAACTGCGTCTTCCGGCTCGACACCGGTAGTTCTCCGGAGGCCGTGCCCTTGGAACTGGTGGTCAGGGTGAGCAGCGTCGAGTCACCGGTGCCGATGTTCACGGTCGCGCCGGGCAGGAGCTTGCCGGTCTTATCGTCCTTGGCCTGCAGGAAAACCTTGGCGGCCTTGAACGGGTCGGTGATCGTCAGCCGTGTGGTCGCGCCCGGGGTGACGATGACGTCCTGGTCGGCGACGACCTTGTGGAGCGGGCTGCCGGAAGCCGTCTCCTTGAGCCGGTAGACGCCCGGCTCAAGGTCGGGGAAGGCCAGCTTTCCCTGTGCGTCGGTCTTCCCGCGTCCGGCTTCCTGGCCGGCGGAGTCGAGCAGCAGGAACGCAGCGCCGGGGAGCACGTCCCCGGCCGTGTCCTTCGCGGTGATCTCGACGCTGCCCGCGTCCGGGGCCGGTGTCTCGGCGGGGGCGGCAGAGGCCAAGGGGGTCGCTTCGGAGGGCTGGGCGCTCGCGGCTGGCGCCCAGGTGAGGGTGCCGGCCGCCGCGACGGCGACGACGGCGGATCGGACGAAACGTGCGTGCACGAGGTAGTGGACTCCTTGATCAGTAGGGGAAGGTCAGCCAGTGCGGCCGACGGTGTGCGTCGCTGGCGGCAGAGCGGACGTCGGATAGCTCAGCGGGTGCGGGCCCCGACGGGGGTGGCCGGCGGGACGGGAGTGCTGCGCGGTGTACGGCCAGCCGTGCGCCTGGGCGCAGACGCGGCCCAGGCGCCGGGGAACCAGACGGCGGTGTACTGCTCGATAGAGTCGCGCAGCCCGGTGGTGACGGCCCCGTCCCACGGGGGTCGGCCGGGGCGGCGGTACGTGTCGAAGGTGCCGTACTGCTTGGTGTTCGGCCGGGTGGCCTCGTCCCGGCGGTGGAAGGTCCCGTGGTCTACGAAGCTGAGCGCCACCGCGTCGATCTCGCCGCGGTCCGGGTGGACGACCGCCACACGCAGCCCGCCGTAGGTGTCCGCGTGGATGGTGCCGGTGAAATCGATTCGCAGCCGCAGCGGTGCGCCGGGGACGGGGGCGGCGAAGTAGGTGTTGCCCACGACGGTGTGGTCGTGGAAGGGGAGGCACAGCTCGGCGAAAAACTCGGGGGCTTGCAGGGACAAGAAGGGTCTCCGGTCGGGGGTTGGGCTGGTCTTACCGGCGTGGGCCGGGCAGGGCCGGTCGGCTGGTGGTGCTCCAGCGCGGGACGCTGGGAGCGGGGAGCGCGGCCGGGCGGCGGGATGCGACGGCCCGCTGCACGTCGAGCGGGGTGGGGGCCGGCGGTCCTGGCGGAAGGATCGGGGTGAGCTCGGCCATCCCCTTGATGTAACTGAAGCTCTCCTCGCGCCACCGGGGCAGCGGAGCCGGATCGGCGACGCACTCGGTGACGGCGGTGAGCAGGGCGACCGGGGTGTCGGTGCTGGCCGTGGCGTACCAGATGGGCCGTTCGATGGACTTGCCCGCCCACAGCTGCCAGCGGGCGTCCCGCGTCGTCAGCTCCGCTTCCGGATCGAGGTCGCCGGTGGTGAGCTCCATGCCGGCGAGTCCGTCCGGGGCCTGGACCGCGAACACGCCCCAGCGCGGGCGGTCGATCTCCCAGCCCTGTTTCAGGAGCGGGACGACGGCGAGAAAGGGATCGTGCTCGTCGATGCCGGGGACCGGCCGCGCCAGGTAGGCGTCCGGCCCCTGCTCGTACGCCGTGGCGAGGACCGTGGTGAATGCCTGCACGAACTCGGTGGGGACGCGATCGTTGAAACAGACGCCCCACGCCGGCGGCCCGAACGAGTCCTTGTAAGCGTTGATGCGCCAGAGCCCGTCGTCCTCACCTTCGGGCAAGTAGCCAAGGCGCACGCGCCGGTCGGGAGCGCTCACGTACACGTTGGAGTCCTCGTCGCACTGGAGGTCCCAGCCGAGGTCGAGCAACGGGGCGAGGGCGGGGTCACCATCCCGGTGGTGGACGCGAGATGGCGCGGGGAAACATGGACGTCGCCGTCGATGTCGCGGCGCGGATCGGGCTGGTGGCTCATCGGTCCGCCCTCGTGGCGACAGTGATCTCGTCGGCGGCGGTGTCGAGGCGTTCGGTGACCTCGGCGGTGGTGCGGCCGGTGACGATGTAGAACCCGGCCCGGGCGGTGAACAGGTCGCCGTCGGGCGGCAGGAGGAGCGGATCGCCGATCTCGCGGATCCACTGGATCTGCCGCAGCCAGGGGGTGTGGGCGGCGAACGGCTGGTTGATGTGCCGTGCGGTGAGGATGCCGGAGGCGTCTGGGTAGAGCATGCGGATGCCTGCGGCCCCGCTGCGGGTCGGGGTGAGGTCCGGCGCTCGGACGCAGGCGAGGGCGGCGGCGGCCTTGGGCAGGTCGATGCCGGTGGCGAGGCGGACGAGATGGCCGATCATGTCGCCGCCGACGCGTGCGTTGACCTCGATCAGCCGGGGCCGGCCGTCCACCAGGCGCAGCTCGACATGCTGCACGCCGTCGGTGATCCCCAGGGCCTTGACCGCAGCAGCGGCGGCCGGGGCGACCTGGGCCAGGAGCGGGTCGGTGGCATCGACAGTGTGGCCAGTCTCGTCGAAGTACGGTGCGGGGCCCAGGTGCTTGCGGGTCACGGCGACTGCGGTGGTCGCGCCGCGGTAGGTGACGCATTCGACCGAGAATTCTGGCCCGTCCAGGTACTCCTCGACCAAGACGCCGGTGTCCTCGCGGCTGCGACTCGCGCTGGCCGAGGCGAACGCGAACGCGGCGGGTAGTTCTTCGGGATGGTCGACGCGGATCACGCCGATGCTGCCGGCGAACGCGGCGGGCTTGATGACGGCGGGGTAGCCCAACGTCATCGTCGCAAGGCCGGCCTCCAGTAGGGTCCGCGCCTTCATCGAGGCGGCCGACGGCACCCCATGGCGGGCGAACAAGGTGCGGGCGGTGGCCTTGTTGCGGCAAGCACGCATCACCTCGACGGACGTCGAGGACAGACCGAGCGCGCGAGCGAGGCGGGCGGTGGGAACGAGATGCCACTCGTCCCAGGTGACAACACCGTCGAGGTCGTGGCGCTCGGACAGGGCCCGGCCGGCGGCGAGAAGTGCCGCGTAGTCGCTCAGGTCGGCGACGGCGTGGTCGACGATGAACGGCTTCTCCCACGACGGCTCGGCGCCGGTGAGCAGGACGACGTCGTACTCAGCGGCCACCTGCTCAAGACAGTAGCCGCGATACGTCTCGTCGCCGGGAGAAACGACGAGCACGAGGGGACGAGCGGACAAGAAGGGGATCTCCGTATCGATGGACGGCATTACGAGAGAAGAGAGAAGGGGTGTCTCAGGCGGCGCGGCGACGGCGCAGCTCGAACGCCCCAGCCCAGTGAGGGTGGTCTTCGATCAAGCGGCGGGCGTAGAGGGCGGTGAAGTTGTTGTTCAGCCCGGCGACTCCGTACGGGAGGTGGCGGCGCAGGTCTTCAAAGAGGTCCTTGAGGCTGACCCGTGTGGCACCGGCGGCCAGGCGGCGGGCGACCATGCGTTCCAGAGCGCGGTAGACGTGCGAGTTGTGCGCGTCGAAGGCGTGGAACTGTTCGGTGGTGGTGCGACCGCTCGCGCGGTTCGTCTCGAGGACGGCGGTGGGCATGAGGGTCTCCACAGGCTGGGGATGCAGCAGGGTCAGGCACGCAGGGCGGGGTCGGTGCGCAAGCGGGCAAACGCGCAGAAGAGGCCAAGGGCCTGCAGGGCTGCGCACACGGTGATGACGTGGCCCAGGGCGTCGGGCGGAGTGAGCGCGGTGAGCACGCCGGCGACGGGGAAAGGCAGCAGGAGGATGAGGATGGTCGCCGACAGGGTGCTGCCGAACTGCTCGGGGGGAATCAGGCGGGAGCGCAGGGTGCGCAGGACGACGGTCATGCCGCCATCGGCCGCCATGAGGACCGCGACCAGGACCAGGTAGGACAGGTAGTCGGGGGCCTGGGCGGCGGCGAGACAGGCGAGCGAAGCGAGGGCGGCGCAGGCGGCGCCGACCGGCCACAGGCCCAGACGGTCGAGCGAGAACCGGCAGACGGTGACGGCCACGAGGGTGGCCGCCGCGGCGGCGGACCAGACCAGGCCGACCGCAGTGGTGGACTGCCCGAAGTGCTGGACGACGATCACGGGTCCGGCTGCTTGGAGAAGCCCGGTGGCCAGGTTGGACAGGGTCAGCCCGGTCACGAGCCAGCCGAGCGCGGGAAGCGAGCGGATGGTGCGCCACCCGGTGAGCAATCCGGCCCCGGACTTCCCCTTTGGCGCGCGGGCAGGGGCGACGGGCGAGGGGGGTGTACGCAGGGCGAGCAGCGCGGCGAGAAGCGAGAGCACGGTGATCACCGCGAGCATCGGCGGCGGGCCTGCGAGCAGGAGTACCCCGGCGAGCGCCGGGCCGGCCAGCGTCGCGGTCTGGTCGATGCCGAGCAGGACGGCCTGGACGCGGTGGGCCCGCGCCCCCGCGCGGCGGCCGGCGGCGGCGCCTGCGGTCTCGGTCGCGACGTAGCTGAACTCGGTGAGCACGCCGGTCGTCGCCGCGAGCACCATCACGGTCGCGCTCGCGACGGTGCCGGACGGGTGGAGGTGGAGCAGGACCGCGCCGGCGGCGAGGGCCAGCGCGCGTCCCAGGGAGGCGAGATGGAAGACGACGGCCGCCCCGCGCCGGTCGACGATCGATCCGGCCCACCCGAACGCCGCCAGACGCGGGATCCACTCCAGCGCGAACGCCGCTCCCGTCAGCGCGGCGGAGCGCGTGGTCGCCAGGACCAGCAGCGGGATGCCGTAGGTGGACATCGCGAACGCGAGAGCGTCCGCCGTGCGCGGCAGGTAGATGGTGCGCATCAGCCCGGCGGTGTGGCGTGCATGCCGGGGTGTGACCGCTTCGCTCACGCGACCGGCTCGGGTTCGGACACCCGGGTGACCAGGGGGTTGCCAGCCAGCCACTGGATCAGCAGAGCGCGGGGACGGGCAAGCTCCGCCTCGGCCTCGGCGTTGGGCAGGCGCGCGGCGGACGGCCGCGAGAGGCCGTCGGCGCGCTCGGTCACGAGCGAGGACGTCAGGAGGTCGAGGACGTGGCGGATGCGGCTGCTGAACTCGCAGATCGGTGCCGGGTAGGCGTGGCGTCGGGCCCAACGCGCAGCCGCGTCGTACAGGTCGGCCAAGTCAGAGCCCGACGCTGTGAGTTCCAGGCCGGCGCCGGGTGCGGTCCGGACGAGACCGTGGGCGCGGGCCGCTTCCGCAGCGCGGCGCAGCTGGTGCGATGAGAGGTCAGGGAGGGTACCGGCCAGCCGTCGCGGCGGTATCGCCCCGTTGTCGTCGATCTCGGTGACCAAGCGGATCAAGGAGCGCGAGGCCAGCAGCTCGACAGCGTTGCGTACTTCGGCAGAGGTGAAGAGGGTGGTCATCGGCGCGGACCTCCCGCCGGGATGACCGCCTTCGGTCGGGCGGTCATGGCGTGCGAGAAGAGATCGCGGTTGTGCCACGCCGGAGAGGACTCCCCCGTCCCACGCGGGAGGGTTGTGGGGGCTGGCCGGGACTGGCTGCTGACCCACGGCCTCGGCGCGGGCTTCGCCTGCGGGTGCCCCCAGACCGGATGTTGGCCCGCCTGGCTGAGGGGCTGCCCGGCGGACCACGCGGACAGAGCGCCGAGAACGGGACTCAGGCCGTCGCCCGCCGCGGACAGCCGGTAGGGCCGGCCGATGCCCTCGGTGTCGACCAGGCCGTCGGCGACGAGCTGCCGCAGCGGCGGGTACACATTGGTCCAGTCGCTGCTGGGCATCACGATCCGGGCCAGGGCCCGCCCGCTGACCTCGCCACGGGACTTGAGCACCCACAGGATTGCGGCGGCGTGCCGCCGGGTGAGCAGGGTGAGGCTGTCCTCGATCTGCTCGATCGCGGGCAGCGGGCGGGCCGCGGTCTCCAGATGATCCTCGGCCCAAGTGACGATCATCGGCAGCACCAGCAGCAGGGCGACACCACGCTCGGTGTGCCCGTAGGTCACATGCCGTGCGGTGTGTTCGGTGCGCTCAACAAGGCCCGCGTCGCACAGCGCCTTGAGCTTGGGGTGGAGCTGGCCGTTCTGCAGCCAGGACACCTTGGCCGCCAGCTCGCTGTAACGCAGCGACGGGCCGGAGAGTGCCAACAGGATCCGGACGTTCCAGCGCGGGGTGATCATGGCGAGGGCCTCGGTGACCCGGGCGATGTCGGCGTCGGTGTCGGGAGGCAGAGCAGTGATGGCCAAGGGAGGAACTCCTGTGTGAATAAGGGAAATCGCCGGCGGATCAGCGGCTGGGCGCCGTGCTCTGGGCCGGAAGAGGCGGAGCCGGAACGGGCGGCGAGGGTGTCGGCGGTGACGACGCTGGGGCCGGGACGCGGGCCAGGCTCTGCAGAACGGCGGCGACCGACTTGGCGTGCACGTCGCGCACTGCGACCGCCTCAGCGAGCCGGCGGGAGCCGTCGAGGAGATGGGAGACTTCGTGTGGGCCGATCTGCCGCTCGGGGTGGATGAGCGGGGCGAGGTGGTCGCGGTGGAAGTCGATGCTGCGCTCGGCGAGGGCGAGGGCGTCGTGCATGCAGAGCAGGGCGGAGAGCATGCCGGGCTGGTCCTGGGCGTGGGCTTCGAGGTCGGCGAGCGGCGCGCCGTACAGGTCCTCGATCCGTCCGGCTATCTCGGTGGACGTGAGGTGGGGCAAGCGGGGGCTTTCACGGTCGGCGGGCCCGGGCCGCCCCGGCACGCTGGGGTGCCGGGGCGGCGGACGGGGGCAGGGTTGCGGTGGCCCTGAGTTGTGCCGTGCGGACGGGGCGAGCCCGCTGGTCGGGCGGAGGCATGGTGCGCAGCAACTCGCCGAGGGCTGCGCGGTAGCCGTCGCGGGCGTCGAGCGCCGCTTCCAGCCACTGCGCGTCGAAGCGGAGCTTGTCCGCCGACAGTTCGCCCATGTCGCGGTCCGGATCCATGTCCGCGTGCACGCGGTCGCGGACGCGGGCGACCTGTTCCTCGGTCAGAGCCAGGAAGGAGTGCAGTTCCAGGGCACGGGCGAGGGCGGGCGAGCCATCGTGGCCGACGGCCGCCTCGTACAGCTCCGGGACCGGGTTCCCGAATACCTGCTCCAGGTCGCCGTCCATGGTGCTGGTCTTGACCCGGCTCAACGGACGGACCTTCCCGCCCGCCATGCCGACGTCGGCGCAGGTGTCCCCAGGGGTCGTTGGGGAGCGCTGGTCTGCACCGCCGGCCCGATTCGGGGGCGAAGGCGGGCGAGTCGTTCGGCGGCGAGGTCCTTCTTGCCCGGAGCGTCCGGGTCGAGAAGCCATCGCACAACCATGGCCCGGCCGTCGCGTGCGGTGACGGCGGCGTTGACGCGGTGGGCGAGGCCCATCGTCGGGTCGTCGACCTCGCTGGGCTGCGTTTCCAGCGCGGCGAGGAGGTCGTCCTCCGCGCGGTCGAGCACGGACTGGGCCTGGACGAGGAGGCCGTGCCACTTGACGACATCGGTGGCGTCAGGGTTCGCGGTCGGCGCGGCTGCGACCGCGGCCTTCAACTGGTCCATGTCCATGGCGAAGCGGGCTTCGATCCGTTCGGTGAGCACGCCCACGACATCCTCAGCGTCATCGGATATGCCGTCGGACAAAGGGGAAACTCCTGTTCTGGAAAGGCCGATGCCTGGGAAAATGTGAGAGGCGGCCGTACCCGGCAGCTCAGCCTCTTACGGGCATGTGCTGAATTCCTGTCAGTCCAGGCACATGCGGGTGTCGCGGTAGACGTAAGTGCCGGACACCCAGCCCTTAACGCCGGTCGTCTTGTCCTTGATGTAGAGCCAGTTGCCGCTCTTCTTGGAGACGCTGAACTTGTGGCTCTTGTAGAGCACGCCGACCGCGGTGGACTTCGAGCTGGCCTTGGACCGGATGGTGACGGCCTTGGCGTGCACCGCGTACGGCAGCGGCGGCAGGTCGTAGCAGCCGCTCGTGGATGCCGCAGTTACGGCGGCGGGGGCCGCGCTGGCGGCGGTGACGGACAGCACCGGCAGCGCGAGTGCGCCAAGCATCGCTGCGGATATGGCAATTCGGGTGGAGCGCATGCGGAAGGAACCTCCGTGAAGGCATAGGGATTGTGTGGAATGGCGCCGCGGGAGTTGTCCCGGCGGCTGTATAAAGAGTCCGGAGAATCGCCGGTTTGGCTAACCGGCGATCGTCGGCTATGTTTCGCTGCCCGCGTCGGCTTTGGCGCTCAGCGCGAACGGCCGGGCGGGCCCGGAGCAGGGGCCTTCGCCACACCAGAGGGGCGGCTGGCTGCGGTTGCCGGGCGGACCGGCGGGAGGGGACCGGCCTCGCCGGTAAGCCGGTCGTCGCACCACTGCAGGGCCTGGCCTACCGTGTCGAAGCCGCCCTCGCGCAGAGTGTGCGTCCACGCGTCGGTGTCGACCTCCTCGACCACGACGCGGAACGGGCTGGGGGCTCGCTCGTCCAGGGCGCGCAGCGCCACGACGGTGACCATGTCGTCCGGGTCGTCGGCGGTATAGGAGTAGCCCATGGCGTAGTGGTCGCCGTCGTACGCGAGACGCCGCTCCAGCGCACGCGTGGCCTCGTCCGCCGGCGGTGGCCCCAGCTCGGAGTCGAGGACGATGGCGTCGTGCGGGCAGCCGCGGTGGATGAGCCAGGACTGCGCCATCGCGGGCAGCGGCAGCAGGGCCTGCTCGAAGTCGAACGTGTCCTTCTCCCGGTCCCGCTTCAGGTGAACGGCGACGTACTGCGGCATGCCCGGGTGCCCGTAGGTGGCGGTGCGGTCGAAGAGGACGTAGTAGCTGTGTGCGCCGTTGGGGGTGTGGTGTTCGGCGAGGGGGACGAGCATGTCCTCGCGGACGGCGACCTGGCGGTAGAAGTCGAGGTACTTCTCCTCGTCGGCGTCGAAGTCGTCGAGCTCGAAGTCGACTTGGGGGATGGACTTCCGGGCCGGCGCCGGTTCGGTGGGTGACAACAAGGGCCTTTCGGTGGGGTTCAGCGCCGCTGCGTCGGAGTGGACGGCGATGTGCCGGGGCGGGCCGGGACCTTCGGCGCCTGGGTGGTAGGCGTCCGTCGGGCGGCGAATAGTGCGGCGCGTCCGGCGCCGGTGAGGGCGACTGGCTGGCCGGCGTGCACCGGGTGGTCGGGATCCCGGACGACCAGGCCGGCGTCCTCCAGTCGCTGGAGCTTGGCGTGAGGGATGCGGGTGCCGGAGGCGGCTGTGACGGACATCCGGCCGGTCAGCAGGTGTTCGTAGAGCTTGGCGCCGCCAGCGATGGCGAGCAGCGCCGCTTGGTCGTCCGTCGAGAGCTGCTTCGCGTCGGGCGCGGAGGCCGCCGCGGCGGCCTCGATGGGCTCCAGGGCGGCGAGCACCTGCCGGGCAGCGGCGTCCCGTGCATCGCTGGCCTCCTCCAGCTGGTCCACGGTGCGGTCGATTCGCGTGAGCAGGGCGTCATCGACGTCGAACTCGCCGCTGGAGAGGCGGTTGAGGAGGCGGAGGTAGAAGGTGACGCCGGTCTGGGTCTTGGCCAACTCGCGGTGCTGGTCGACCAAGTGGGCATGTGGCTCGTCGAGGACGCCGCGGTCGCGGTAGGCCCACAGGGTGTCGATGTCGTGGCCGGTGACGGCTTCGAGGCGGTGGTCCAGCGGGGAGACCACACGCCGGGCTGGTGCCGGCGTGGGTTCAGGGGGCATGGGCGGGGCTCCGTGCGTTCAGCGGGTGTGATGGTGCGCGGGGTTGTGTGCGGGACGGGGCAGACCCGGCAGTGCGGTGGGAGGTGGACCGGGCCGGGGTGCGGGGCCTCGGGTGGTCAGCTGCGGGGAGCGGGAGCGTGCTGCGTGGGTGCGGGCGCTCAGCGGCCGGCGGGTCATCCCCAGGCGGCGGCCGACCTCGTCATAGACGTCGTTGCCCGCACGCGGCCGGACCGCGACGACGTGGATCTCCTTCGGGTGTGCGAACTCCGCGGGCGCCGGGCGGACGCCGTAGACAACGCGCCAGTCCTTGCGCGAGTCCACGAACAGCTTGCGATAGCCCTCCAGGTCGCCGTCGAGGCGTAGCCCGAAGCGCTGCGCGTTCACGACTTCTTGCAGGTAGACGAGGGTGAGGTCTCGGATATCGCTGGGGGCCTGGAGAAGGTCGGCCAGGGCGCGGGGGTCGAAGCTCAGTCCGAAGGCGGGCTGTCCCACTCCCGCGGTCATGACGTCGGCTCGTCCGGCTCGGTGGGCCCGGCGGCTTCCGCCGTGGCCGCCGTCTCCGTGCGTACGGACGGCGGCGGACCGGGCAGAAGGCGGTGCGCGGGCCGGTCGGGGGAGGTCATGCAGGCCGACAGCGGTCCACCCGGTGCGCGGATCGCCGCGACGGCGTGGGTGAGGAAGTCCCGGTGCCACACGAACAGGCCGCTCAATCCGGCTTCGGGGTCCTTGTGCTGCTGGTAGGCGAGCCACAGGGCGTGGAGCCAGGCCACGACGTCGTCGTGCTCCTGCCACTGCAGGCACCAGGGCGCCGCGGTGGTGACCTCCGACCCGTACACCGGGAGGAAGAAGTCGTCGACCCAGTCCGACAAGGCGTCGAGTTCGTCCTCCCTTTCCTCCCCGTCGAGTTCCAGGATCGGGCGGGGCTCCGGCGGAGCGGCGGCGGGCGGCCCGCCGAGCCCCGGCATGCCGAACGCGGCGAACGGCGATCCGTTCGGCTCCGGGGCGGACGCGAGGTGGTCGAGTTGCTGCGCCTGTTGCGCCGACTGCTCCATGAGCCGTCGGACGCTCGCCTCGATTCCCTCCAGCTGCGGATCGGAAATACGTATCGGCTCCAACTCCCCGTCGTCAGGGGGTTTTATGGATTCGGGCATGAAAGAGTTGGACCTCCTACGAGACGCGGAATGAGAGAAGGGCGAAAGCGGCGACGTGCGGAGCGGCCAGCGAGTTACAGCTCCGCTTCGTCAGATTGCCGACTACGGCGCCGGTCACCTTGACGGGAAGCGCGCTCGCGGCTCAGACGGTGAGAATCACGTCGTCTTGCGTGAGGGTCTCGCGGATCGTTTCGGTGAGCCGGTCGGCCGCGATCGACGCGTAGTGCTCGGTCTTCTCCACGCCGATGAAGTCCCGGCCTTCCAGTAGAGCTGCGACGCCCGTGGAGCCGGAGCCGGCGCAGAAGTCGAGCACCGTGCCGCCCTCGGGGCTGATCTTGACCAGCTCGCGCATCACCTCGACGGGCTTCTGCGTGATGTGCTGGCGCTTCGCGCCCGAGGGCTGCGAGGCCGAGTACAAGCCGGGCAGATAGACCGGGTTCCGGGAGCCGTCGATGGCCCCCTTGCTGGCCCAGACGATGAATTCGCAGTTCTGGGTGAACCGGCCCTTTTGCGGCCTGGCCTGCGGCTTGTGCCAGGCCAGCACACCGCGCCACAGCCAGCCAGCCGCCTGGATCGCGTCCGTCGTGGTGGGCAGTTGGCGCCAGTCGGTGAACAGCAGCGCGGTCCCGCCGGTCTTCGTGAGACGGTGGGCTTCGGTCATGATCTGCGTCAGCCAGAACGAGTAGGACCTCTGGTCCATGTTCTCGCCGGTGAAGTCGGCGAGGTCGTTCTTGGAATCGGCGGAGGTGTACTTCTGCTTCGCGGAGCGGGTCGTGCGCTCCTTCGCGGTCCTACCGCCGGAGTTGTACGGCGGATCGGTGATGACGGAGTCGACGCAGCTGTCCGGAAGGCCAGCCAGAACACTGAGGGCGTCGCCCTGGTGCAGGGAAAAAGGCAAAGAGGGACCCCTATTCGGGTGCGGAATCGCGGAGGGAAGTAGCCGCCTCGCGCAGGAGTCCTCGCGGGCCGGAAGTGGGCATGCAGAAGCCCAGGGCCGCAGACCGAGGAGGGCGAGGGGGAGTCCAAAAACTGTAGAGGCGAATCCGCCGACGACCAAGAAGTGCGTTGCTGAGGTGCCGGATTCCGATACCTCACGCCGACTTTTTGGTCAACCGCCGATCCGCGCCTACTGTTTTTGAACCGCCCGGCGACACCGCCGCTGGCTACTTCCTGCCACATCCCACGGAGATACCCCCTGCCCCGGCACACCTAGCTCATAGCCCGGCCACGCGGAGCGAGCGGCAACTCGCCCGCGCCGGTCCGTCCCGATCGCCCACCCCGGCCGCCGCGCCCTTCCATCACGCCTCGCGCACGCGGCACGCCGGACACCGCACTCCGAAGGACACGCTCATGACGTCTCGCTACCCACCCATGCCCGAAAACGCTGACCGGCGAGCGATCCCCTCCGGTTGAAGGCGCTCGCCGCCGGCATCGGCGTCGTCTTTCTTTCCCCGATCCTGATCGCCGGCACCGGCATGATGATGGTCTCCTCCGCCGACGCCGTGCAGAGCAGCGGCTCGTTCAGCAGCTGCCTGACCAACATCGACACGGACAAGGTCGCCGAGCAGGTCACCAAGATCCTCGACGGGGCGTCCGGCAAGAACGTCCACATCAAGGGCCTTGATCTGCCCGCCGAGCAGGTCCCCAACGCCCAGACGATCGTGGCCGCCGGACTCTCGCTCGACGTCCCCAAGAAGGGACAGATCGTCGCGCTCGCCACGGCGATGCAGGAGAGCCGGCTGCGCAACCTCAACTACGGCGACCGGGATTCCCTCGGCCTGTTCCAGCAGCGTCCCTCTCAGGGATGGGGCAGCGCCCAGCAGATCCGTGACCCGGTTTACGCCTCCGAGCAGTTCTACAAGCACTTGCTCAAGGTGAGCGGCTGGCAGCAGATGACCGTCACCCAGGCCGCCCAGGCAGTGCAGAAGTCCGGCCTGCCGGACGCGTACGCGCAGTGGGAGAACCTGGCCACCGCGCTGCAGGACGCCATCGCCAAGACCTTCCCAGGCGGCGGCAACGACACGGACGGCAAGGACGCGGACCAGGGCAAGCAACCGTCAACCAGTACGACCGGCTGCGCGCCGGGCCAGGACGGCTCCGGCTTCGGTCGCATCCCCGAGGGAAGCGTCCCGAAGGGCTACGCGATCCCCAAGAACGCCGATCCGAAGGCGCGCAAGGCCATCGAGTGGGCGATGCACCAGCTCGGCACGCTCTACCAGTGGGGCGGCTCTTGCACGAACTCGCACGGCCCCGACCCCATGGGCCGCTGCGACTGCAGCTCCCTGATGAAACAGGCGTACGCGCATGTCGGCGTCACGCTCACCCGCAGCACGTACACGCAGGTCAACGAGGGCAAGGCGGTCTCGCCCGCCCAACTCAAGCCCGGTGACCTGATCTTCAGCCGTGGCACCGCCAAACGGCCAGAGCACGTCGGCATGTACATGGGCGAGGGCCTCGTCATCGAGGCGCCGCGCACCACCAAGCCGGTCCGGATCACCCCGATCAAGGACTGGACGATCCTCGCCGCCCGCCGCGTCATCTGATCCCGGTCAGCCCGCAGGCCCGCGAGCCGCCGTCACCAGGAACCTCGCCGGTGGTCTCCCCGATAGCTGGGCTCGGTGGCCAACTCCCCATCTCCCTCAATCGCTTCGCCCGACGGTCGCCCAGCAGGACGAGCCGACGGCCCACTCCCTGTCCACCAACACCCCGGAGCATCCACGTGACAATCCACTCCCGCGTCCGGCGCGCCCTCGCGGCCAGCTCGATCGGCCTCGCAGTTGCGGCCGGCGGCCTCGCCAGCGCCTCCACAGCCCAGGCGTACGACACCGGCCACACGACGATCTCGTGCAAGGCGGTCAAGGTCCGCAAGGATCCTTCGAAGAAGTCCACCGTCGTGGGCATCGCCTACCGGCACGACAAGGTCGCCTATGACCAGTTCGCGTACAAGCGCGCAGAGAAGACCTGGTACACCCGCGGCACGGTGACCCGGAAGTCCGACGGCAAGAAGATCCGCGGATACATGATCTACGACTGCGCCAACCCGTACGAGTCGAACCCGGCGCCGAAGCCGTCGATCCCGAAGTAGAACGCCCCGGCAGCCCTCCCTGGCCCCGAGCCGAAAAAGCGGCTTCGAAGCCGCGCCCCGGCCCGAGGAGTGACCTCTCCCCGCCTCTGCCCGAGGTCGGTCCGGGCGGGGCGCCGCCGCGGCCACTTCCGCGCTCCGAGCGCACCTCCCCCTCCGCTTTCCCCCTTTCCCGCCGGTCCTCGCCTGGCCCGCGTATGCAAGGAGCTTTGCCACACCTATGTCCGTCCCTCTCGCAGACCGCGTCATCCAGCTTGCCTACGACCCAGGAATCTCACCCAAGGACGGCGGATTGCCCGGGCTGAGTGTGCTGAAGAACGTCGTCAACTCGATCAACATGTTCGGGATCATCGCCGTCGTCGGCGCCCTCGCCGTCTCGCTCGGCGTATGGGCCTGGGGACACCACACCGGTGGTCACCAGGCCGAGGCCAACGGTAAGAAGGGCGCGGTCGTGGCCGCGGGCGCCGCCCTCGGTCTGGGTGCCGCGAACGGCATCGTCGCGTTCTTCTCGGCCCTCGGGTCTCAGGTCCACTGATGCCCAACCGATTCCCCTCCCTTTCGCTGTCCTCGTACGGCGCGGGCTGGTCGGCTAACCGGCGCATCGCGATCGTCGCCTCCGTCGTCGCCGTCCTGCTCGCCATCGCCGGGATCGTCGCCCTGCTGACCGGTGGCGGCAACGGCCACCAGACTCCAGATACCGCCGCGCCCGCCCCGACTGGCAGCCCGTCCTCCTCCGAGGCCGCCCCGAAGCCTTCCTCCGGATCCGGATCGGTGCCCAAGCCTCCGCAGATCGCCGAACCGGTCGCCTACGCCAAGGTGGCGGCCCAGATGCTGTGGTCCTACGACACCCGCGACACCAGCCGCGACCAGCAGCTCGCCGGCATGCGCGCCTGGATGACGACCGAGACCACGTACGCCGACTGGGCCTCGGTGTCCGGCCAGGTGCCCGATCCGGTGCTGTGGTCGCGGATGGCCGACCAGGACCAGCACGCCACCGCCAGCGTCACCGAGGGCCACTACCCCTCCGCGTTCAAGGCGGCCCTGGCCGACGACCCGTCCGCGATCACCGAGGCGTACATCTACGTCGTCACCGTCAACGGCAAGCAAACGCTCAGCTGGAAAAAGGGCGGCGGCGGAGCCGAGGAGCGGGCCGTGACCCTCGCCATCCAGTGCCGCCCGAACCACGACTGCACCCTGGCTGCCATCGCACCGAGCGTCACGCAGTGACCCGCGCCTGAGACAAGAAAGGAGGAGCAACTCCTCGTGGGTTTCTGTGATTTTCCCCTGGCAGACAAGTTGTGCGCCGTCGGCGACGCGGTGGACTTTGCCTCGGACCCCGGCAAGGCCATCGGTGACTGGATGGCGCAGTCCGCCGGTGAACTGGCAGCCGCCGCAGCCGATCTGGCCGCCGAGGCAGTCAACACCACCACAAAAGTGGACCTCAACGCGACGTGGTTCGTCGACAACTACGAGATGTTGCTGCCACTGGGCTTGGTCCTGCTGGTCGCCACATTCTGCGCACAGCTGGTCCGGGCCGCCGTCCGACGCGACGGACAAGCACTGACACAAGCGTTCACCGGCACCATGAGTGGCGTCCTGTTCGCCTTCTGTGCCATCGCCTTCACCACAGTCGCCGTCGAAGTGGTCGACGCCGTCAGCGACGGCCTGTTCAAGACCGCGCACCTGAACATCGAGTCGGCCGTGCGCCGCATCGTGAAGGTCAACCAGATCGGCGGCCTGTCCGGCCTGGGCTGGCTCGTGCCAGTCGTCGCCGGCCTCGGCGCAGCCATCGGCGCCTTCCTCTACTGGTGCGTGATGATGGTCCGCAAGGTCGGCATCCTCGTCATGGTCACACTGGCCGTCTTCGCGTCCGCCGGCGGCGGCTGGGAGGTCGCCCGGCGCTGGCGCAAGGGCTGGATCGAAGCCACCGCCACCCTCGTGGTCTCCAAGCTGCTGATGACCGTGATCTTCGTGCTCGGTATCGCCGCCATGGGTAAAACCGAGGCCAAGGACGGCATCGCCGCTCTGGCCGACGTCATGTCCGGCATCGTGATCATGGTCTTGGTGTTGCTCTGCCCGTACGCCGTCTTCAAGTTCGTCCACTGGGCAGCCGATGGCACCGACGGAGAGTCCATCCACCGTGCCGGCGGCGCCGGAGCGCAGATCGCGAAGGCGCATGCCGAGAAGGCCGCCCGCAAGGCAGCCGCAGCTGCAGCCACTGCTGGAACCGGCGGCGCTGCCGCCGGAGCAGGCGCCGCGCCGCAAGGCCCCGACGCCAGCGGGGGCGGCTTCCCCGGCGACATCGCCGCCAACCCGACCGGCGGTGGCGAGAGCAACGAAGGTTCACAAAGCGGCGGAACGGGCGTCTCGCCCGGTGCCGATGCCGTCAAGTCCGGTCTGGAGAAGGCCGTTCAGCCCGCGCCGACGAGCGTGTCCGACGACACCAGCAGTCAGGTGGGCGGCAGCCCGGGGCCGGGCGGATCCGGCGCGAATGCCGCGTCCGGCCAGGGCGGCGGATGGCAGTCCGCTCCACCGACCACGACTCCGCCGCCGCAGGGCGCACCCCCGTCCTCCGGCTCACAGAACGCCACGTCGAGCGGGTCGGCCTCACCTCCGCCGCCTCCGACCGGCCTCTGATCCCCTGCCCGCCTACCGGGGGCGGGACGTGCACTGCACCTCCCGCCCCCGGGTTCCACCCGCGCCTCCAGGACCCGCCCCTTGACTGTTCTCTCCGTCGCCCCGGTCACGGTGAAGTTCCCGCACCGGACCCGCCGCGGCATCCTCCTCGGCCTCTCCCTGCCCCAACTCATGCTCGTTTCCTGCACGTTGGCGGTGCTACTGATGACGGTGGTCTCCACGGGACTGCTCGGCGCCATCGCCCTGACCCCGCTGTGGGCAGCTTCCGGTGCCCTCGTCACGATCCGCCGACACGGCCGCTCCCTCATCGACTGGGCACCGATCGTCACCCGCTACGCACACCGCCGCCGGACCGGCCAGACCCTCTGGCTCGCCCGGCCCGTCACCCGGCCCCGGCAGGACGGCGTCCTCCACCTGCCCGGCACCACCGCCTCCCTCAAAGTGGTCACCCCCGGCGACTCCGCCAACGGCGCCGCGGCAGTCCACGACCCGCACCAGCAGACCCTGACCGCCATCGCCCGCGTCAGCAGCCGCGCCTTCGCCCTCCTCGACCCCGCCACCCAGAACCACAACGTGAGCAGCTGGGGACGCGCGCTCGCAGGCATCGCCCGCACCGGTCATATCGCCACCGTGCAGGTGCTGGAGCGCACCGTCCCCGACAGCGGCGACACCCTCACCCGCCACTGGACCCAGAACGGGCAGCCCCAGACCCCCGTCGCCGGACAGATCTACTCCGAACTGGTCTCCTCGGCCGGCCCCGCCGCAGCCCCGCACGAGACCTACCTCGCCATCTCCCTCGACCTCAAAGCCGCCCGGCGCCTGATCAGCCAGGCCGGCGGAGGCTTGCCCGGGGCGTTCACCGTCATGGAGCAGACCACCGCCTCCATCGCCCAGGCCGCCCGCAACGCCGGACTCCAAGTCACCGGGTGGCTGACCTCGCGAGAGATCGCCGCCGTCATCCGCACCGCCTACGATCCCAAGGCCCTCGCGGCCCTCCAGCAGTGGTCCGAGACCGGCCGCGCCGAGGCCGACCCCGCAGCCGCCGGGCCCGTCGTCCAGTTCGAGGAGTACGACCGCCTCGCCACCGACAGCGCACGGCACGCGACGTACTGGGTGGAGAACTGGCCGCGCACAGAAATGGGAGCCGGGTTCCTGCACGGGATCATGTTCACGGCCGGAGTGCGGCGCAGCCTCTCCCTTATATACGTGCCGCAGGGGCTCGAGTCCGCGCTGCGGGACGTCCAGAGGAAGAAGGCGGCGATCATCGCCGACGCCAACGAACGGGCCCGCCGGGGGCAGGTCGACAGCGAGGAAGACTCCGTCGAGTACGCCGACGTCAAGCAGCGTGAGCGCCAGCTCATCGCCGGGCACGCGGACGTGGCCCTCACCGGCCTGGTCACCGTCACCGCCGAGACCGACGCCCTCCTGGACGCCGCCTGCGCACAGATCGAGACCCACGCCGTCACCTCCGGCGTCGATCTGCGACGGCTCAACTACCAGCAGCCAGACGCCTTCGCCCTCACCGCGCTCCCGCTTGCCCGGACCGCCCTGTGAGCCGGGCCCGTCCCAGCCGGTCAGCACCGTGGCGCCCGCTGCTCCTCGACCATCCGTCACCACCCCTGCTTCCCGGCAGGAAGGACCACCACCTTTGACCTCTCCCACGCGTCCGGACGACGCGCACCCCTACCTCCGCGCCGCGAGCGCCGGAGTCCGCCACCACACCCGGGCCCTAACGCCGTCAGCCGCGAACCCGCCCCGGCCGGCGGACCGGCTGCACCTTGACGTGCTGCACGCCCACCTCACCGCCCTGCACCAGCTCCTGGACCGGCTCGCCGACAACACCCGGCCACCGCACCCCGCCGCCGGCCGCCACCTCGCCACCGCGCACACCCGCCTCTGGCAGGCCACCAGCGAGGTCCACTCCGCCTACCACCTGCTGCCCAACAACACAGCAGCAGAAGCCGAGTCGAGCGCATGCCATCCAGAGCTGTTGCCCGAGGGACCGCCCGTACTCACGATCTGCCAGCGCCACCTCGCCGCCGGACACATCATCCGCCGCAAGACCACCCCCACCGACCTCCGCCCGCACACCACGGCCTGCGTGCGATGAGCACCACCCGCAGAAACGAGGGCCACCGATGAGCCACCGGCCCGCCCGTCGCGCACGCCGCGCGTCCGCCAGCCCGCTGTTCACCCCCCATGGCACCGACCGCGCCAGCCGCAAGGCCGCCCGTCGCCAGCTCGCCGAGGCCACCGCCAAGGCCCGCGCGGAAGCCAGCGCCCACCAGCCAGAGGGCACGTCCGCCGAGCACGAGATGCCCGCCGCGCTCTACCCACCGAGCGGACGTTCCGGACCCGCCTCCGCGCGTAACAACCGGCTGAAGCTGCCCGCCCACCGCATGACGACGGCCGTGGCCGCCGGCGCGTACCCCTTCCTGGCCGAAGGCGGACTCGGCGCCGAGGGCATCTACATCGGGCGCGACGTCCACGCGGAAGCGTCCTTCGTCTTCGACCCGTTCGCCCTGTACGGCAAGGTCGAGGGATTCACCAACCCGAACCTCTTGCTCGCCGGGGTGATCGGCCAGGGCAAGAGCGCGCTCGCCAAGAGCTTCGCCCTGCGTTCGGTGGCCTTCGGATACCGCGTCTACGTGCCGTGCGACCCGAAGGGCGAGTGGACGCCGGTGGCGGAAGCCCTCGGCGGCCGGTCCGTCGCGCTCGGTCCCGGATTGCCCGGACGGCTGAACCCCCTGGACGCGGCCCCGCGCCCGGAGAGCGTCTCCGAGGCCGACTGGGTCGGCGAGATCCGCAAACGGCGCCTGCTCCTGCTCGGTTCCCTGGCCCGGACCGTCCTGGGCCGGGACCTGATGCCCATGGAGCACACCGCCCTGGACGTCGCCCTGGACGCCGTTGTCACCCGCGCCGTCGACACGGGCCGCACCCCGCTGCTCGGCGATGTCGCCGCCACACTCAACAACGCGAGTGCGCTCGACGAGGCCGCCGGGATGATGTCGGGCCAACTCGGCGACGCCGCACGCGACCTGGCCCACGCCATGCGACGCCTCGTCCACGGTGACCTGGCCGGCATGTTCGACGCCCCCTCCACCGTCGCCTTCGACCCGAACGCGCCAATGCTCACCATCGACCTCTCCCGGCTCGGCGGCTCCGGCGACGACACCGCCCTCGTCCTGGCGATGACCTGCGCCTCCGCCTGGATGGAATCCGCACTCTCCGATCCGAACGGCGGCCGGCGCTGGATCGTGTACGACGAGGCGTGGCGCTTGATGCGGCACGTCGGCCTGCTGCAGCGCATGCAGGCCCAGTGGAAGCTCTCCCGCGGCCTCGGCATCGCGAACCTCATGGTGATCCACCGGCTCAGCGACTTGCTCACCGCCGGCGACGCCGGATCACAGGGCCGCGCTCTGGCCGAGGGGCTCCTCGCCGACTGCAGCACCCGAATCATCTACCGCCAGGAGACCGACCAACTCCACGCCGCGGCCTCCCTGCTCGGCCTGACCTCCGTCGAGATGGATGCCATCGCGCACCTCAACCGAGGGCGTGGCCTGTGGAAAGTCGCCGGACGATCTTTCATCGTGCAGCACCTCCTGCACAGCCACGAACTGGCGCTCTTCGACACCGACGCCCGCATGCACTGAACAGCAAGAGGCCCGTGGAACCCGACACCCAACGCGAACTGATACCGCGTGACGACGCTGTCCACCTTATCGGCGCGCTCAGCGCGATGAAGGACAAACTGCTCGATGCCGCCCAGCAGTGGGAGCTGCTGGACGAGAGCGGCCACGTCCCGGCCGCGCCCTCCTACACCGCGCTGCTCCAGCACGCCGCCGACGCGCAGGACCTCTCCCGCGACGTCCTCCGGCTGACTGCCGACTTCGCCCGGAGCCCGCACAGCACGACCCGCGCCGGCAGTGCCGTCCTGGCCCATCTCACCACGGCGGCCTCCATGTCGAGCCACGCAGCACCGCACTTCACCGAGACTGCGGAGAGCGCCCTGTCCCTGCCACGGTCCTCCCACACGACCGACCGGCACTACCTCAAGAACCGCATGGTCATCGATCACGCGTCGGCGCGAGCGTGCTTGCGGCGCACGTCGGAATCTCTCCGCGACGCGGCCAAGGAACTCGACGACCACCTCGGCATCCACCGCTTCCTCTCGACGCTCACGCCCCGGGAAACCCCGGCGCCCCCGCCGCCCAAGCCGAGCGGTCGCCACCGCTAGCCCGCCTCGAAGAACCAACGTCACCAGCTCAAGGAGTCCCCTGAACCGCCCCGCTCATTTCAGCGAAGCCGACTGGGCCGAGTACCAGCGCTGCCAGGCCGAGCACGATGACCTCATGGCGCAGGTCGCCGAACGCGAAGCCCAGATGGAACACGACCTGATCGCCTCCTACAACGAGCACGAATTCGACTTCACCCCGGTTCCGGAGCCTTGCCCGGCCCACCGGACACCACCGCCGCACCACACGCCCGTCTCCCGCAGGAGGAGCCGTGGGCGCTGACGACGAAAACATCCGTGCCGGCGACCGCACGGCTCCACTCGCTCCGCTTCCCGACCATCGCAATGTGGCCACCGCGTGGTGGCAGGAGCTGTGGCGCCGTCACGCGCACATCACCACGCCACTGCGGCAGCGCGGGCTGGAGTGCGACATCGAGTTCGGCCTCAGCGCGTACATCGTGCGCGTATCGCTCCCCGACGAAAGCCACTTGATCATCAGTCCGCCGCAGGAGCCCTCCTCCGACCGCCTATTGGGGTATCCGGAGGGCTGGATCGCGACGCGTGAGCACCCGGACGACCAGGCGCTGTTCGAGGTCGTCTACGACTCGGCTCCCTCCGCCGACCCTGATGCTCCCCAGCGGCCCGAGGCTCGCCACGGCGGCAGCGTCGAGCCTCTGGTCGAGGCGATCGACTATCGCCTCACCCAGCTCGGACTGCTGCCGAATCCCGCCACATCGACCGGAGACCGGGCGCTCCCCGCTACGCCGATACTCCACGCGCCGGAGGCCCCGGACGTCCCCGACTCCGCCGGCCGCGCCTCCGTCTACCTCTACGGCGACGCGCTCCGCGCTCTGACCGACCGGCTCAACGGAGCCGAGTCGCATGCGGAGGCCGCTGCCTTCCTGCACCAGATCCTGGAGCCCTGCGACGGCCTGCTGGCGCAGCTCGGGGAGTTCTTCGAAGCGGCCGGGGAGAAGGCCAAGGAAGCCGAGGAGGACGACGGCTTCGACTTGTCCTACGACCTCGCTGACGCCGCCGCCGAGATCCGCAACCTCGGAGAGGTGCTGCACGTGGCCGAGGACCGGATGCGGGCACTGACCCCGCTCCTGCCGGCCCCGCGGCTCACGTCCGCCCCGGCGCGTCCGCCGTCCCTCCCCCCGCGAGCCCTCCCGGCAGCACAGCCGCGGCACACGCGCTGACGCCGGACCACCGACTCCTTCCAGGAACACATGACCTCACCCCGTACCGACCTGTCCGCCTTCGCTGCCGGTCTGGCCGCCCGTCTGCCCGGCACCTGGGCCAGCGAGTACCAGCGCCACGCGCAGTACGCGGACCAGTTCCCCCGCACCGAGCAGCTCTGGGACGCCGGCCACGTCGACTACATCGTCAGCCAGTACGTCCTCACCCACGACGCCGTGCTCCACGGGCCGGCCGACCAGCGGTTGTACGTGGCCGACCGGCCCCTCTACCCGCACCAGTTCGTCGTCGCCCCGCTCGCGCCCGACGGCCCGCACATCAAGCCCCACCACTTCGACGCGGTCGAGGAACCCAACGGCATCGCCGTTCCCAAGGACCCTGCACGGGCCGCGGCACACGTCGCCCGGCGGGTGCTGCCCCACTACGAACAGGCCCTGCAAGAGGTCCTCGACAACGCGGCGGCCCAGCCCGACCCCCCGCACCGGCCCGGCCCGCCGCAGGTCGACCATGTCCTCACCCTGACCCTGTACAGCGACGGAGCCCTCGGCGCGCCGTACGAGAGCGTGCCGGTCGATGCCCGCAGGACGCTGTATGCCCACGGATTCCAGTACCACCCGCACCAAGCAGCGTTCCTCCTGCCCACCGCGTACGGGGACAGCGGTCGCGCCCTCCGCATCCACGGCGTGGTCCAGCAGCTCACGGCCAAGGGCATCGGCGTGAACCTGCGCCACTCGGCGCCCACCACCAGCGCCGCCCTTCCGCCGGCGTCACCGAAGGCCGCACCAACAACCAGCCGCACGCGCTGATCCCCCCTTCCGCAGATTCTTGGAGCCTCCATCCGCATCGCTCGCCCTACCCTGCCGCTGGTCGTCGGCACTGCCTGCCTCGCCCTGGCCCTCACCGGCTGCGCTGACGAAGGCGACACCGCCCACGCCCAGCAGACGCCCCGCGCCAGCACCGCCCCGAAGCCCGCCCCGGGTCTCAGCGCTGCCCAGGCCCGCGACGTCATCACCCACTACTCGAAGATCAACAACGAGGCCAACGCCGACCGTAACCGGCGCCTGCTCGACACGGTCGAGGACGGCCCGCTGTACTCGATGTCCGTCTCGGACTACACCGAGACCGAAGGACTTCCCGCGGCCGACCGCAAGCCGTACAAGCCGTGGTCCTACGACTCCGCGAACGCCAAGCTGTACATCCCGCGCCTGGCCGCCGGGCAGGACCGCTGGTTCGCCGCCGCGCTCTCGGACCAGAAGGGCAAATCCCCCTCGCGTCTGGGCTTGTTCGCCGAACGGCCCCAGCACAAGCGCTGGGAACTGGTGTCCGTCGTCGACCTCGACGGCCAGAAACTGCCGGGCATCGCCCTCGACCGGGACGGATACGCGACGGCCGTCGCCGCGAACGGCAACAAGCAGCTGGCAGCCGGCGCCGACCTGCTGCGCACAGGCGTGATCGACAACTTCGCCACCGGGGGCGCGAACAGCGGGACGAAGGTGTTCGCGCCGACCAAGGCGAGCAAGCAGCAGATCGAGGTCCATGACAAGACCGGCACCCGCTACGGGAACCAGGGCACCACCGTCTTCGCCGGCGCCGTCAACAGCTACAAAGACGCCTACGCTCTCAAGACCACCGACGGCGGCGCGTTGATCCTCTTCTCCCACACGCACACCCAGACCGACGCCGTCGCGCACTCCGGCCTGCAGATCAACCCCGGCAAGGATGACCGGGCCTGGCTCCACGACGTGCCCCGCACCTCCATCACATACACGTTCGTGTGCAACGACGCCGCCACCGTCCCCACGAAGGCCGCGCCGTCGCGCCTGATCGGCTACACCTGCGCCCGTACCGACGCCTCCGGCCCCCCGGTCGCCTCCTGGTCGGACCGCGCGTAAACGCGTTCCCCTCCCACGCGCCACCTTGATGGCCGCCGAACGCCCCAGCCCCTTACCCGATGCGGAGAAGTCCCTGTCCACACGTTCCTTCATCGCCCGCCCCGCCGACGGCACGGGGTACAGCGGCATCCACGTCCAGCTCGACGGCGTGCCCAGCCACCACCTGCCCCTGCTCCTGGCCGCCTACCAGTACAAGTTCGGGCGCGACGTGGAGGCCATGTCCCGTCACCTCATCGACGACATCGCCGTTGGCTGGGACGAGCTGGGCACCGGTCTTCTCGACGGCGCCCCGCCTGCGCTCGTCGCAGCGCTGACCGGCGGCGAGCAGTGGCCCAGCCGCACGCTCGACCACCTGGTCACCCCCGACGGCTCCCCGCCGGTACGTATGACGGTCACCGACGAGACCGCCGACGCGCAGGACATGCAGTGGGGATACGTCCTGCACCAGCAGGGAATCGAGGTGATCAGCCTCCTCCACGAGGACATCGGACCAGTCGTGGACTGGGCCACCGACCCGCGCACCGCCTTCAGCGACCACCCGGCAGCCTGGTCCTCCCTCGACCCCGCGCCGGCCATCCGGACATCGCGCAGCACGCCGCCCCAGAGCGCTCCCGCCGCATCCCCGGCGAAGGCCGGCGCTCCGCGCCCCGCCACGCGCCGCTAGTTTCCCTCGTCTTCCTGGAGCCTTCGCTGCCCCCGCACACCACCCCCCTGATCACCGTGGTCATCGCCAGCCGTCTGCGCGAAGACCGGCTCGACTACCTGACCGCCATGCACGCCAGCCTCACCCGGCAGTCCGTGGGTTGGGAGGCCATAATCGCGCTCGACGGTGCCTCACCCGATCGTCTGCCTGCCCCGCTCGCACAGGATCCCCGCGTCCGTACGCTTGCTCTGCCCCGCCCGGTCGGCGCCGCCTGCGCCCGGAATCTGGCCCGCGCGCACGTTCGAATCCGATATACGAACTGGGCGGACGACGATGACGAGTTCACCGACGACGCCATGTCCGTCCGGCTGAACACCCTGGAATCGACCCAGGTCGGCTGGTGTGCAGGCTGGAGCGAGGACCAGTACCAAGACGTTTTCCGGCCGACGGAGGCGCTCCGTGGCCAGTGACCTGGGATTGAACGTAGCGGACATGTACGTGACGGCACGCCTGATCGGTCCCCGTTCCACTCAATCGGGTGCTGTGGAAGACCAGTTGCCTAACGCCGCGCGAACCGTCGCGGCTCTGGAAGGTAGATCACCCGTGCATTCCGCACCTGATGCCGAAGTCGCCGTCGTCACGCCCACGCGGCTGCGCCCGGACCGAATCGCGTACCTGCTGACGCTCTATGCGAGCCTGTGCGATCAGGACGTGAGCTGGGAATGGGTACTGGCTCTCGACGGCGTGCCCGAGGAGGACGTGCCCGAAGTCCTGCGCATGGACGCCCGTGTGAAGGTTACTGGCAAGTGCGGCTATTGAAACTTGCGGAATACCTAAGGGCCAAGGGTGTGTCGACAGGGCCGGATGAGACGGCAGGGAAGCTCCAGGCCACCTGGCACGTCCCGCGGCGGGGTCGTCACCAACCTCCAGCCTCAGCCCTGATCCGTAGTGGCGTGCACCTGAGCCTGTTCTTTATGGCCGGCCCTTGAGTGACGTCCCGCACGTAATCGCTCGTTCAAGGAAACCGGCGAGGTGAACACGGCCTCCGTCTGATCCTCTGCTCCGACTAAAGAGGCACTCGACCAGTACGAAGGCCGTGGGAAACAGCGTTCACCGGAGAGTCACAGTGAGCTTGGTCCGAGGCTCACCTGGTCCCAGGCTAGATACCTGGTCCGATCACAACGGGAATCAGGCGGTTCAGGAGCCGCACAAGGCCAATGCTTGCGCAGTTCCGATGGCCATCTTGGCCAGCCAGCTGTTGTCGGTGTTGGGTGAGTTGGTGTCGACGTCGTCGACGTACTGGCCCAGCCCGTTCGTGGCCGGGGTGGAGGTGTAGCCACCGGCGAGCAACTGCGTGCCTGCAGGACAGGTGGCCTTGGAGTAGTCGGCCTTGACGGCGGGGCCAACCACGACACGGGGCGCCGGTCCGCTGCCTTTGGCGCACATGGCGACGGCCCGGACCTGCCCAGTGTGCATCGCTGCCACCCAACTGTTTGCGTTTTGCCAGTCAGGGGCGAAAAGATCCAGGCCGTCGATCACGTTGTTGACGCCGTTGATGTCGTGGCGGGCGTCGTAACCGCCGCCGACGAGCGTCGTGCCCGCTGGGCAGGTGGCGCGAGAGATTCCACCGTTTGAGGAGACAGGGCCTGCGACCACTACCGGAGGGTCGGCAGCTAGAGCGGGCGCGCCCGCCGCGAGGGAGAGCGCGGTGATGGAAGCGGAAGTGACAAGGACAGCCGCAATACGGATGCGCACAGTGCCTCCAGGCAAGTGAGTGCAAGACGACGCACCGATCATGGGGATTCCTAGAACGTCTGTGGAGAAGAGGCGGCCGTTTCCCCCTCATACGAGTGAGAGGTAGGCGATCGAGGATTACAAACACGCTGTCACAGGTTCGAGGTGACGTGACACGGGTCGCGGGCCCGAGTCGGCTGGCTGCTACGACGCCTGCGCGTCGCCACCGGTGGGGCAGCTCCTGCTCAATCTCCCCCGCTGTCCTCATCAGTTCGAGGACGTCGCGGCGCAGGTCGCTGGCGCGTTCGCGCAGCTGCTTCACGCACCGGCGATGCTGCTCCGGGCTGTAGGGGTTGAGGTACTGCCCGCGCCCCACAAGCAGCCCTTCGGCCATCAGCTGGCGTATGGCGGCCGCAGCCTCTTTGCTCCATGCGGGGACCAGCCTGGTGGAGGGCGAGGCGCGGGCGCCAGGAACTTCCGGAAGGCGTGTCTCATGATCCGCTGGGCCGTTGATCACGGCATGAAGACACGCACCGTACTGGGCGCCCTCGCCCTCACGACTATGCCCCTGTTCCTGGCGACTCCCGCCGAGGCCGCCGAAACCGCCCCCCTGCCGACTCACAAGATCGCCGCCGAGGGCCCGGTGAGCCCGGGGCTCAGCGATCTCGTCTCGATCGCGGAAGGCATTCTGCGGCAGTACGGCATTACCAAGACGTTCGCGGACATCCTGGACCTCGATGCAGGATGACCTCGTCCGCTGCCGACACTCTCAACATCAACGGGATCATCGGGATCGTAAAAGGGCTCCTCAGCAACGGCACTCCTAAGTAGTGCACGGAACACTGTCAGCGGCGCTGAGCGGCGCGACCTGCCGTGGGGCGCGCTGACGGCGGCAAAGGTCTCCGAGCACGCACCTGCCTGTCTCGGAAGGCACGGTCAACCTCCCAACGAGTAGGGCCGCCGCGGGGCCGCCCAGGTATCTGGCCGGCCCCGCCTCCAGACCTGGAGAGCTCAGCACAAGCCAGCTCCACCCCACGGAAGACAGGCAGGCCACCGCCTGCTAGTTCGATTCCGTCACAGGCGAGACGCCTCCCGATCTCGTGAACGTCTGCTGTCCGCCGTTCTCGTGGACAAGGCCAGTGGATTCTTGCCCGGAAGGATCAAGCGGCGTGTCACCAGGTCAGCCCAGGTGACCATGGCCATCAGCACCGCTGGGCTCTGGCCACGAGATGGCGCTTGCGTCCGTTGATCTCCGCGTCCGGGTCGTAACTGTGGGAGTCCTTTCCGACGGCCGGTGCCGCTTTGACTGACTGCGAGTCCAAGCCGTACTGCAACCACAGACCCGGAGGATATTGCGTGATCGTTAGCGTTTCCTGCGTGCTACGTCCGCCGCATAGCCGAGCCTTGTGTTGCCGGCGTCGTGGGACCAGGCCACGGCGCAGGTGATAGAGATGCCCAGTACGTCACTCAGCACCGACGCCGGGATCTGAGCTGCGAGGTCGAGTAGGGCCGTGTTGCGGCTGGCACGAGCGCGGATGCCGACCCTGTTCAGCCGTACTGTCAGGTGGCTTGCGGTCATGGGTTGTCCGGCGCGGCCGCCCCGGAAGAGCCACGAGCCTTGCGCTTTTTGTCCCAGTACAGGGGTCTGCCGCACGATCGGGTGACATCTGAACTGGCTTGCCCTGTGGGGCGGGTGGGAAGGATGTCGCTGTGCCCAAGCCTTATCCGGAAGAGTTCCGTCAGGACGTCGTGAGGGTCGCGAGGAACCGGGACCCGGGTGTGACGGTCGAGCAGGTGGCCACCGACTTCGGAGTTCATCCGATGACGTTGTGGAAGTGGATGCGCCGCGCGGACATCGACGACGGGACCAGGCCCGGAACGACCGGCCAGGAGAGCGCGGAACTGCGGGAGGCGCGTCGGCGGATCAAGCTGCTGGAGCAGGAGAACGAGGTTTTGCGGCGAGCCGCGGCCTACCTGTCGCAGGCCCATCTGCCGGGAAAAGGATCTACCCGCTCGTGAAGGAGCTGGCCGGGGACGGGGTGCCCGTCACGGTGACGTGCCGGGTGCTGAAGCTCGCCAGACAGCCCTACTACCGCTGGCTGGACCAACCGGTGACCGACGCCATGCTGCAGGAGGCGTATCGCGCGAACGCGCTGTTCGACGCGCACCGTGACGACCCGGAGTTCGGCTACCGCTTCCTGGCCGACGAAGCGCGCGGCGCCGGGGCCGTGATGGCGGACCGGACTGCCTGGCGGATCTGCCGGGACAACCGCTGGTGGAGCGTGTTCGGCAAGAGACGCTCCCGGGGCAAGAAGGCAGGCCCTCCGGTGCACGACGACCTCGTCCGCCGTGACTTCACCGCGACTCGCGTGAACCGGCTGTGGCTCGCCGACATCACCGAGCACGCCACGGGCCAAGGCAAGCTCTACCTCTGCGCGATCAAGGACGTTTACAGCAACAGGATCGTGGGCTACTCCATCGACGAGCGGATGAAGTCCCGCCTGGCGGTGACCGCCCTGGAAAACGCCGTGGCCAGGCGTGGAAACGTCGACGGCTGCATTCTGCACAGCGATCGCGGATCGCAGGGTGAATTCAACTGGTCGTCGCAACACTTTGATCTCGGAGGTGTGCGACGTGGCCACGGCGGACTGGAGTTTGAAGACCAGCGATGTTCCGGAGGGTCGGCGTCGGCAGTGGCGCGCTGATCGTGCGTTGCGGCCGGCGATGCGTTCGCCGGGGCGGCCTGATCCGTCTCGAGTCGTGCAGCGCCAGTTCTGGCGGCTAATCGCCACGGGGGTCACGACGGTGGAGGCGTCGTTGGCGGTCGGCGTGTCGTGGCCGGTGGGTGCGAGGTGGTTTCGTCACGCTGGCGGCATGCCTCCGATCTCATTGGCCGAGCCCACGGGCCGGTACCTCGCGTTCGAGGAGCGCGAGGAGATCGCGATCCTCAGGGCGATGAACAAGGGCGTGCGCGAGATCGCCCGCGCCCTGGGGCGTGACCCCGGAACGATCTCTCGCGAACTGCGCCGCAACGCCGCCACGCGCAGCGGCAAGCAGGAGTACCGCGCGACGGTCGCCCAGTGGAAAGCACAGCAGGCCGCCAAGCGCCCGAAGACCGCGAAGCTCACAGGCAACGACAGGTTGCGTGAGTACGTACAGGACCGGCTCGCCGGCAGCGTCCGCCGCCCCGACAACACGATCGTCCCCGGTCCCAAGACGCCCGCGTGGAAGGGGCTGAACAAGCCGCATCGGCAGGACAGACGATGGGCGACGGCATGGAGCCCGGAGCAGATCTCACACCGTCTCCATGCCGACTTCCCCGATGATGAGTCCATGCGCATCAGCCACGAAGCGATCTACCAGGCGCTGTTCATCGAGGGCCGTGGCGCGCTCAAGCGGGAACTGGTCACGTGCCTGCGCACCGGCCGAGCGCTGCGGACTCCCCGTGCACGGTCACAGAACAAACCGCAGGGGCATGTCACCGCGGACGTCATCCTCAGTGAACGCCCCGCCGAGGCCGCAGACCGCGCGGTCCCCGGACACTGGGAAGGAGATTTGATCATTGGAACGGGCCGATCCGCGATCGGCACGCTCGTCGAGCGCAGCAGCCGCTCCACGCTCCTGGTGCACCTGCCCCGGCTCGAGGGCTGGGGCGAGAATCCGCCCGTGAAGAACGGCACCTCGCTCGGAGGCTATGGCGCGATCGCGATGAACACAGCGCTCACCGCCTCGATGACGCAGCTGCCCGAGCAGCTACGCAAAACCCTCACCTGGGACCGCGGGAAGGAACTCTCCGGCCACGCCCAGTTCGCCCTCGATACCGGGACGAAGGTGTTCTTCGCCGATCCCCACTCGCCCTGGCAACGACCGACGAACGAGAACACCAACGGGCTGTTGCGTCAGTACTTCCCGAAGGGCACTGATCTCTCCCGGTGGTCGTCCACGGACCTCGAAGCCGTCGCCATGGCGATCAACAACAGGCCCCGCAAGATCCTCGGCTGGCGGACACCCGCCGAGGTCTTCGAAGAGCAGCTACGCTTGCTGCAACAGCCCGGTGTTGCAACGACCAATTGAACTAGCCCAGTTCCGCTCACGGAAGTTCGTCCGGGCCCTCGACCGCCACCGGATGGCCGGCTCGATAGGGCGGGTCGGAGCCGCCGGCGACAACGCGGCCATGGAATCCTTCTTCAGCCTGCTGCAGAAGAACGTCCTCAACCGCCGTGTCTGGGCCACCCGTGAAGAACTGCGGATCGCGATCGTGACCTGGATCGAACGGACCTACCACCGGCGCCGCAGACAGGCCTCGCTCGGTCGGCTGACCCCCATCGAGTTCGAGACCGTCATGACCACACCGGCCCTCCAAGCCGCGTGACCGCACCTGTCACCCGAAACTGCATCAGACCCATGCGGGATACCGGCTGGCCGTAGAGCACGACGAGGCAGCCAGCCACCCTGTCGGGCAGGGCGAGATCTGCGTCGTGGAGAAGGCGTCTGCTGATCTGCCAGCGCTCGTCCTCTTCAGCGAGTAGCTCAGCGCCGCGTGAGGTGCCGCGCGGGGGAACGTGCACCGTGGGCATGTGGCCTCGCGCCGCGGACCACATCAAAAAGCTCCGGGCTTGTATGTGCTTGCGGCCCGTCTGAGCCATCCATTCGTCGATCTGGGCCTGATCACAGGTCGACAGACTGCTTGCGCGCTGACGCAGCCAGCGTTGCAGAGCAATTGCTGCATAGATGTCGTGCCGCACGGTCTGGCACTGACCGTGCGTGATGGGGCGACGCCGTGCTCGGGACCGTAGACGCCTCAGGTGTACCCACGTGGCGAAGCGGCTGATGAGCGCTCGCTCCTGCGAGTCCTCCACTCGTTGGAGGAACGCACTCAGCCAGCGTTCCAGCGACGCGAGTTGCTCGTCTCGGGCGGGCAGTACTTCGGTGGCCACGAGAGCGGCTCGCAAGTAGGTCACGGCACTCGATGCCGGCATCTCGTCCAAGGTGGCGTGTGTGACCGGGCCCGTTCCCTGCGCCAGGGTGCGCAGGATCTGCTTCGGCTGCTGGTGGGAGAGCCAGAGCAGCAGCGACGATGCCTTGTAGTCGGCCAGCGCCGAGTAGACAGGCTCCAGTTCCGGACGCAAGTCTCCGCTGTGGTTCGCCAGGGCGGCGCACAGCTGCCGTGGGGCCGCGCAGGCGGCGCAGAGCCCGAAGTGGTGCAGGCGTTCGTGTGTTCCGCATTGAACGCAGTGGCGTCGCGACGAGGGGTGCTTGCGGTAGCAGGATGTGCACAGGGGCCCTGCGTCGTTACGGCCGTAGACCCGCATAGTTCGCCCGCAGTCAACACACGGTTCCCGGCGGCGGGCGCAGGATTCGCACAGCCCGTCGCCGTTGTCCAGACGGACGAACACGGCTCGGACGAAGCTGCACTGTGAGCACGGTGCATGTGCGCCACGTGCCCCGCACGCTGCGCAGCGAGGAGCCTCGGTCGTGGAGTAGTAACATGGCTTCTGCCGTTTGCAGACCGAGCAGGTCGTGACCGGCGGGCGCCAGCATGATCCGCAGATGGCGCGGCCGTCGGCGTCTTTGACGGTCCAAGGCCACAGGCGACCGCAGAGGAAGCAGGTCCTCATGTTGGCGGGATCGCGGCGCATGCACGGGAGACACAGAGGCCCGCCTTCGTGGGTGCGTGTGGCGACGTGCTTGTTCTGGCCGCAGTGGCTGCACGGCTCGTGGCGGCCGGCCTCATAACAGCCTCGGCAGCAGCGACCGTCATTGCTGCGCCATTTCAGGGGCTTTACCCGCCCGCAGACGGCGCACGGAGGGCGGGCAATCTGGGCAGCGCCTGCACTGAGCAAGCCATTGATCAGCGAGATCACTGCCGGGGAGCCTTGGGAACCCTCGCCGGTGAGCAAGCTGGGACGGTGGCGGAGTTGCGAGGCAGCCTTCCGCCGCTGGTGGGCGTGGGGCAGCGACTTCTTGATGGCCGCTGTGGCGGTCCGTTCATCGAGACCGGTGTCGAGCTGCTTCAGGACCCTGAGGATGACGTCTGTGCCGTCCTCGGCAGGAGGGTGCTTCTGGCATCTGGGGAAGCCGTCCTGGTCGTGGCAGAAGACCTTGAGGGACTTTCCGCATACCGCACACGGCTCGCGGGGCTCACCTCCTGACGTCTTGCGTTTGCAGTGCGAACAGAGTCGGCGTGTCCCGTCCCGGTGTTCCAGCGACGTCGTCCGGCCGCACCCGGCGCATCGAGGCAACACCAGGCGTCGTGTTCCGTGAGGAAGCAACGCGCGGATCAGCAGTTCCACGTGACGTGGGCCTTCGCCCCGGCCACTGGTCAGCAGCTCGGGATCCGTGGTCAGGGCCTGAGCCAGCCGGCGCAGTTGCATACGGGCCGGGGCCACTTGAGCGGCGACCTGCTCGATGGTCGTTACAGGGAGCTCAGGCTCCGCTCCGGTTACGGCCTCGACGATGGCCTCCATCGGCTGGAGAACGAACGTCGGGATGTCGGCCGAGTCAGACGTCACTTCGGATCACGGGTGACGCGCGCACGGCGCGGGCGAAACTCCCCGACGCCGCGGTCCAGGTCCGCCCCGGCGTCCGAGGCACCAGCTGCCCTGCGTACCGGTGCGGCGGCTGCAACGGGTTCGATGAGTTCATCCATGCGGCACGAAAGGATGTCGATCAGCGCCATCAGTGTCTTCATGCTCAGTCGTTCGGGCTTCTCGGTGACGAGCCGGTAGACCTGGCTGGCTGACAGGTTCACATCCCGCTCGATGAGCAGCGGTCGCAAGTCGGTCGTCGAGTACATGCCGCGCAGGGCCATGAGCTCGCGCAGGTGCCAGTTGTAGTCCAGCTTCGATGTCATACCTTCTCCTGTCCGTCCGCCTGGAAGGCCCGGTCCAGCGCTCTTCGCATCATGGTGTTGGTGAAGTCCGTGCTGACACCTGTGTAGATCGCGGTCGTTGACGCGACACGGTGACCGACCTGGTCCTGGACGAACTTCGGGTCGGCACCGTCCTCGATCAGGTGCGTGACGTAGGAGTGACGTAGGCAGTGCGGGACCAGGCTCTTGTCGAAGCCGAGCGCCTCCCGGTAGGTGGCGAAGCGGTCCTCAATCTCGCGTGGTTGCAGTCGCCCGCCGCGTTCCGTGAGCCAGACAGCTTGCCTGCCGGTGCGATCCGGAAAGCGGGAGCGGATGTTCTGCAGGTAGTCGTCCAATGACTCCACGGCCCAGGGCATCACACTGGCCACCATGCGCCGTCGCGGCCCCGATCCTCTGGTGCCCTTCCCGTAGCGCACGTGCATGAGCGCCAGACGCCCAAGCTCCGGCGCCTTGGCATTTCGGTAGAAGTCAGCGACGTCCAGGCGGGATGCCTCCCGGACCCGCAGGCCCCATCCGTAGATCGTTTTGAAGACGGTGGCGTCGCGATAGGCGGGCAGGGCGCCTTTCCTGCCCAGGCGGACAGCTCTGTCCACTTGATCGTCTGCGTAGTCGAAGAGCGCCTGTATTTCTTCCCGAGTCATGGGGCGGCGGTCCGCGTCGCCTTCGTACTCATCGAGGTGAGCCGTAGTGTTCCATTCATGGCAGACCTGCACGGGATGGGTGCCGAACCGCTCTTCGCAGACTTCGGGCCAGCGGTAGTGGGGTGACGTGATGAAGTCACAGAACAGCCGCAGGGCCCCCTGGTAGGCACGAATGGTCGACTTGGCGCGACCTCCCTCGGAGATCAGCGTTGCCGACCAATCGTCCATATGACCAGCAGTCCAGTTCCACGGGTACTCCCCGCTGAAGTCGACGAACCGCCGGACCACCGACTGCCGGTCGCGGATCGTGTCGGGCTCCAGCCGCCGGCCGAGCTGCTGCTTCTCCCAGCCGTCGAGCATGCCATCCAGGACGGCATCTTCCGGATGCAGCAGAAGCACGCCAGAGACCAGCTCCAACCGCGCCGACCCGGGCGCCTCGAAGCCCCGTCGCACCAATCCCACACCTCCTGCACCTGGTGCCTGAATCCTGCATCAGATGCATGACGGTGATCAAGTGCCCAGCTCAGAAAGGTGAAGCCGCTATGCCTCCATGCCCGTGCGAACCGCAGATGGGTGACGTGGTCCGATACCTCCCATGCAGTCGATGCAATTTTCCGGCCTTCATCGCGCTTCCGAGGCCGGTGGGAGCCGGCGCCGCGCGCAACTTCGCCGTGAACGAGGTGACCGCCGACTGGCTCACCACGTCGGACGATGACGATGTACTCCCCGCGCAGTCGTTGTCCGTGCGCCTCCACTACGCGCAGAAGCACGACTTGGGCTGGTGTGCAGGCTGGTCTGCAGACCTTCGCCCCGACCGCTCGGTCACCACCTGGCGCTGCTCAACTCCGCCCGGATTCCATGCACCTGGTGATGTCTGGCGCCACTGGGCGTCCCCTGACTCGACCATTCCCATCGGCCCGACGACGCTCCTGGCACGCACCGAGATTGTCCGCGCGAGCGGTGGCTATGCAGCCCTGCCCCAAGGGGAGGACTACGCCTATTTCGTCGGCGTCACCGGTGCTGCCCGCGGTGCTCTGCTGCCGACCGTGGTCTACCACTACCGCAAGCACGCGGAGCAGATGACGGCCCAGCCCGAGTATCCGGCCATGGAGTTGCAGGCCCGCCGGTTCGCCTGGAACCACGGCAAGCACCTGGAGTCGCTGCGAAAGGAGACGTGCACATGCGCGTCAGCCGCGTGAGCGAGGCAGGCGAGTTCGCGCGGCCGGCCGCAGCCTCAGTCGTGACGGGCGAGCTTCACGGCGGAGATGAGCAGGATCACGGCCAGCGCGGGGATGAGCACCGTGTCGGGGAACACGCCGAGCAGCAGGCCGCCCAGGACGGCCCCGGCGATCGAGCCAGCAACCATGACCAGGGCGAAGCGGCGGTTGGCGCCCAGCACCGCGAAACTGCCGTCGCGGCTGTAGCGGGCGAAGGCGACCAGCATGGTCGGCAGGGAGACCAGCAGGGAGAGGCTTCCGGCGGTCTTGATGTCCTGCCCGAACAGCAGCACGATCGTCGGGATCAGCAGTTCGCCGCCGGCCACGCCCATGATCGCCGCGACCACCCCGATGCCGAAGCCCGCCACTACCCCGAGCGGCACCTGTGCCTCCAGCGGCAGGTCGAGCGTCCCCAGGGTGGAGATGTGCGTGACCAGCAGGGCGGCGGCCATGAGCACCATCAGGGCGGCCAGCACCTTGTACAGGGTGGTGGAGCGCATGCGGACCGCCCAGGATGCTCCGGCCCAGGCGCCCAGCAGGCTCCCGGCGAGCAGGTTGACCGCGATGGGCCAGTGTCCGGCCACCTCGGAGGCGGACACGGCCGTCAGGCGGGCGGGCAGCGCCGTCAGGACCACGACCAGGCTCATCGCCTTGTTCAGGATGACCGCAGAGAGCGCGGCGAAGCCGAAGAGGCTGATCAGCAGCGGCAGTCGGAACTCTGCGCCGCCCAGTCCGATCATCCCTCCCAGCACGCCGATGGCCGCCCCTGCGCCGAACACGACGGGCAGGGAGTGCGTCGAGCGCAGGGGATGGAGAGTCTGGTCGGTGGTCATGTCGGGAATCCTCGCTGGTCGCCGCCCTTGCCCGCTACGGCGCAGCCCCACGTTCAGGGGAAGGGACCGGGTGGCCTCTGGGGATTCGTCCAGACCTCCCAGTCCGATCACGAGGGCGGATCGTCGTCAGGAGCGTGCGGCGACGATGCTCCGGGCGTCGGTGTGCTCGTAGAGGAAGATACGCGAGACGTCCGCCTGCCGGGCGACCGCGGCCACGGTGATCGGGCTGCCGCTCTTGGCGAGCTGGTCGACGCCGTGACCGATGCCGAGGCCCTGCTCGACGAGGTGGTCCACAACGGTCCTGTGCCGTCGCAGGAGCGCAATGCCCGCGCGTGGCCGGCCATCGAGACCTGGCTCACCGACGGTGAGATCTTCCTGCGCCAGGCCCGCGTGACTGCACCTCACCACCGCCCGGCCCTCCCCGTCTCCGCGCCGGTCCGCCCCCTTGCCGCGGCCCGTCCCGCGCACCGCAACCACTGACCGCCCCACCCCGACAACGTGAGGAGAACGCCACCCCCTTGCAACCCGGCACCCACTTCGCCTTCGGCGACCACGAGGAACACGGCTTCGTCGCCTCCTTCACCTGCTCCCTGCCCACGCACCTCGCCCACTGGTACCTGGAGCGCGAGCAGTTCGAGCCCGTCCCCGATCAACCCGGGCTGTACCGGCTCAGCGAGTCCGAGCGGGACGGTCCCCGCCGGACCCGTCAGGCCATCCACGATCTTCGTCGCCAGGGCTTCACTGTGCAGGCCGACATTCGCCTCGACCCGGCCGTTTCCGCCAGCCCACCACGCCAGGTCCGGGCGAACGGACTCCTGGAGCGCCGCAGCCGTCTCGCCGAGGCCGCTGCCGGCCGAACGACTCAGCGTCGCGCCACACCGCCCACCACCTCCGCGCCGGCCGCCCGGCCGATCCCGCCGAAGCCCACCTACGCACCGACCGTCCACCTGGCCGCCTCGGGCGGCGGACGGTCCCGATGACACCCGCTAGCAACCCGGCCCCCGACGGGCCCCGGCCGGTGACACCCGAGCTCGCCAACGCTGCACGTGACTTCCGGCTGCGGATGGCGGTCATCGACCGCGAGACCGAAACCGCGCTCGACATGACACGCGACCGCTACGGCCGCACCGTCCACGCAAGCGCCGCGGCAGCGGCTCGAGCCCAGCGCGACAAGGCGGCGGTGGAGGCGTACACCACGCACCTCGCCCCGCACACTGACGCTCTGCTCGATGCCGCCCGCCGTGCGCTCCACGAGCTGCCGCCTGCCCGGCACCTGGCCGGGTGGCGGACCGTGCTGGACGGCCTGGCCGCCTCCGCCACCGAGATCCGCCGAGCCCTCGACTGGCCGGCCGCCCCCGGCTCCGCAGCCGAGCGCGCGCAGCGCTCGGCCCTGTGGCCGCACCTCACCGCATGGGCGGATCACAGCTTCATCGCCAGCAACCTCGCCGACCAGAGCGATGGCCAGCACCACAAGGCTCCGCTGACCGAAGAGGAACAGCGGATGTGGACCGAGCTAGCTCAGGCTGCGCAGAGGCGAGGCGAGCTGGAGCTGACCGAGTCGTGGTACGCCGCCGACGGGCAGCCGATCACCCTCGCCCACCTGGTCGAAGACGACGACTCGACGCTGGTCGCGCTGCGAGGCGACCCGGACGCACCGGGCTGGCAGGTGATCGGGCACTACGCCCACGAATACGAGGCAGGGAAGGTCCTGCCTGCCCCGGTCCCGCCCGGCGTGCTGCGCGCCGACGTCTCAGGGTTCAACCGGCCCGAGCCAGCCCCCGAGATCTCGCTGCAGGAACTCACCCGGGACGTCGTCGAGGCCCAGCACGCCGGTGACGCGTCCAACGCGCTCCTCAGCGCCACTCAGCGCGGTTACGACGCAGGGCCGCTGGTCCGTCTCCAGGAACTCCTGGAAACGAGCAGTCAGTTCGCCAGCGCACTGGAGACCGTGCAGGGCCGCCAGGTCGCCACCCGCCTCTCGGCGCTCGGCCGGCAGATCGAGTTCCTCACCCGCGAAGTCGAAGAAGCGGCCGAGGACCTCGGCGCGACCGTCGCCGTCCTGCCGCCACACCGCACCCCCGTGCTGCGCGCCCGCCCGCGCCCCGCAGTGGTCACCGCACCACCCACGCCGCCGCGCGCGAGCACGCCAGCCCGCCACCGCTAAGCACCGAGAAAGCCCCCCGTTGTCCCTGACCGCACCCCCGGCCCCAGCACCGCGCATCACCTACGGCGCGGTGCTGGGCAGCCCGTACGTCGCCCGCCTCCTCGGCGGCACCCTCACCGGCCGACTCCCCTACGGCATGGCACCCGTCGCCATCCTCCTGTGGGCCACCGCGAACGGCAGCAGCATCGCCTTCGGCGGACTGCTCAGCGCCCTGTACGGGCTGTCGTCCGCGTTGGCCCAGCCGGTCAAGGGACGCCTCATGGACCGCCACGGCCAGAGCGCGGTGCACCTTCCGGCCGCCCTGCTCAACTCGGCCCTCCTGGTGGCCCTGCCCCTGGCCGGACCGTACGGCGGACCGGGCCTCGCCACGGCCATCGTCGTCGCCGGCGGTCTGACCACGCCGCCCCTGGAGGCCGGGCTGCGGGCGCTGTGGCCGAGCGTGCTGCCCGAGCCCCGGTTGCGGCACGCCGCGCTCGCCCTCGACACCGGCACGCAGGGCCTGCTGTACATCGTCGGCCCCCTACTCGTGGCCGCGCTCGCCTCCGCGTACAACCCCGCCGTCGCGCTCGCCGTCACCGCCGCCCTCGGCCTGGCCGGCACCGCCGCGGTCGCCCTCGCGCCGCCATCGTGGCGCTGGCGTCCCGAACGCTTCGAGGGCCAGGACGCTGTCCAGACACAGCAGTTGGCCACTCCCGCCGTGTTGCTGCTGTTCGTCTCCCTCACCGGCATCGGGTTCGCGATCGGAGCCATGAACGTGTGGTCCATCGCCATGGCCGAGCACCACCACCAGGACATGCTCTCGGGCATCATCCCTGCTGCGTTCTCCACCGGCAGCTTCCTCGGCGGCCTCATCTACGGAAGCCGCACCTGGTCGGGCACCACCACCAGGCGACTGATCATCGCCACAGCCGCGTTCCTGGCCGGGTGGCTCCCGCCCTTTGCCCTTCCCGGCCCGTACGCGGCCACCGCCGCGGTCACCGTGCCCGGTGCGTTCCTGACCATCGTCGTCGCCTGCGCCTATGTCACCACCGACGCCCTCACTCCAGCCGGCCGCACCAGCGAGGCGTACGCGTGGCTGATCCTCGCGATCGGCGCCGGGCAGTCCGCCGGCACCGCCCTCGCCGGACGCCTCGCCGAACAGCCTCTCGCCAGCGCTGCGCTCCCCGCCGCTGGCGCGGCCTTCGCTCTGGCCGTCCTTCTCGCCGCGCGCCGACGTCTCGGCCCCACTGGACAACGGCAGTGCGGCCGGCATCGCCGCCCGCTCCGAGGCCGGCACAAGACGCCCTGATCAGGGCGCAACACCCCTACTTTCCAACCCTTTGAGGAGATCCGTTTATGGCCGTCCGTACGCAGTGGACCGTGGAGCACGCCTGCTCCCACCAGGTGGTTCATGACCTGTCCAACCGCCCTGCCGACAAGCGGGCCGGATTCGCCCGCTGGCTCGCGGCGAAGGACTGCACCGACTGCTGGAAGGGGGCGCGCGACGCCGATACCGAGTCAAAGGAGGAGTGGCTCGCCGCCAAGCGCGCCGCCGAGCAGGAGGCGGCCGTTGCGTGGGCGAAGCAGTTCGACATGCCGCCATTGGAAGGCCCGGAGAAGGCCCTGGATTGGGGCGAGCGCTCCCGCCACCAGCTGATGACGGCCGCGCACACCGCGCTCGTCATGGAGGGGAGTTGGGACGAGGCGGACTGGGCGGAGCTGGAAGAGAAGGCTCGCACCATCACCCGCGCCGGGTGGTGGATCGACCAGCGCGACGCCGAGGGCACTGACCTGCTCGAACTCCTCGACGCAGCCACCGAGGCGGACCGCGGCACGGAGAACCCGTTCCGCTGATCGCGGCGGAACATAGCCGGGAAACGCCGGTTAGCCAAACCGGCGTTCCTCCGGACCATTGTTCCTCCCACCCCGCCACCGATTGCGTGGAAGGAACCGCGTGTCCCAGCCCCCGCCCACCTCGGCCTTCGCGCCGACGCCCGACCCGCTCACCCCCGACCGGGACATTACGCACCAGCACTTCCAGGCCGGTGACACCGTCGTCGTCCTCAAGGGGGTGGCCGGCGGTGAACTGTGGGGAGACGCGATGCGCGTCGTCGCCCCGTCCTGGCACACCCCGACCGACGAGGACGGATGGCGGCTGCGTGATGCGACCGGCGGCGCCCAGTCCTACGTCACCGGCCACCCCCGCTACCTCGTACACCTCTCGCGCCACTGCCCGGACTGCCTGATCTACCTGCGAGCCATGGAGGACGCACTCCTGCCGCGGTACGCCGACCGCAACGAGCTGATCGACTGCGGCTGGTACACCACCACCGCCCTCAACCATCTCGTGCACATCGCCGACATCCGGGGCGGCCGGTGATTCCCCGCCTACACGAGCGGACCCACACTCCGCACGACTCGCTCGCCGAGGCGCTGGGGCGGCCGGTCTCGCCTCACGAGGGCCTGACGGAATACACGATCGTCGCCCACTGGCCGGGCCTGGATTACTTCACCCTGGACGACGAGCAGAAGATCTGGACGTCCGTCCAGTGGGCCGAGCACCTCGAAGACCCGTATCTGGAGCATCCGTTCGCCGCCAGCCCGGACGACGACCGGCGGGCCATCCTCCACCTCGACGTCCGGTTTCACCCGGACGACCGGGAGCTGACCGGCCCCGAGTGGGCCGAAGTCGCCCACCGGCTCGCGCGGGCCGCCGGTATCGAGATTCCCGGCAAGGAGCACGGCTGCCGGTGGATTGCCGTTCAGGCACAGCCCGGACGCATCGATGTGATCGCCAACCTGATCCACCTCGACGGCTCGTGGCACGCTCCGCCCGCCGACATCCTGCGGCGCCTCTCGGACGAGGCGCGCCGCATCAAGCAGGACCTCCACCTGATCCCCGTCCGCACCGGCCCCTCACGGCCCGCCATCCGCCCGGCGCCCACGGCATCGACCCAGCTCGCGAGCGTCCTCACGCAGCTCGCCGACGAGCAGATCGGTCCGCTGGCCACGGTCCGCGGACTGGTCGAGCACACCGCGCACCGAATCGCCCGCCAGCCCGGCGCCGCTGGCATCGACACGGCGCACCGCTTGGAGCTGATCGCCCGGCGTCTCCACGCCATCCAGCAGGACCTGGACACCACCGCAGCCCACCTGGTCCAGCCCCGGGCTGCCACCGTGCCGCCCGCCGCCCGGCACACCGCCCACCGATCGCCGTAGGAGAAACGTCTCGTTGCCCCGTACCGACCGCTTCCTGGACATCCGCCGCGATCCGCACTCCGACGAACTCCTCGCCCGCGGCGGTGACTCCGAGGCGCACAGCGTCCTGCAGCGCGCGGGTTTCATCGCTGTCGTCCGCGTCCACGAGACCTACCACCGCGCCCCCACGGGCCTCACCGAGGACGACGAGTCCCGTCTCGCCACCGACGCCGTCGCCCGCCTCCGGGTCACCGGGTATCACGTCGACTGCGACGAGGACTTCAACACCGGCTCTCGTCCGGCCAGTTACCTGCCGCTGGGCTCTTCCGTCGCCCATATCGCCGACCGGATCCGCGAGGCCACCACCACGGAAGAGGCGGCCGATGCACTGATCGAGATGACCGCCGCCCACGACGGCATCCTCGCCGCGCTGGACGAAGTCCTCACCGCCACCGCCGACTTCCACGACGGGCTCGGCCAGGCGGCCGACCCCTACATCGCACGGCGGTTGCGCTACCTCGCCGACGAGCACCTTCGCGTCATCCGCACCGACCTCGTCGACACCCGCAACACGCTCGCCGACCGGCACGCACCCCACCCCGGCCGCAGCACCTGCGGCGGGGAGGTCCCCGCCATCGAACGCGAGCGCTCCGCCGTGTGCGCCTGCCCGCCCCCGCGGCGCACGCTACCGGCTCCGCCGCCCCCGGTGGCCGCCGGACTGCGTCGCTGACTCCCAACCTCGCCCAAGGACACCATGCACGACCACGACACCTCCGAGCGCCTTGCCTCGTACGCCGACGTCCTCGCCGGCGAACTCCCCGACAGCTGGTCCAGCTCCCACCTGCCGGCCGATGCCAAGGACGATCTTGCCGAACTCGCCGACCGCATCTGGGATCTGGACCTGGTCGCCGCCTCCCTCGCCGAGCACCCGCTCCAGCAGGCCGCCGTCCTGAGCCGCCCGGACGGCGCCCAACTCGTCGTCCTTAACAGGCATGACGAGCGCGACGGCTTCCTCATTGCCGCCGTCGCCCCTCGCGCCCTGCCCGACGAGGCGTACCGCGCCGTCCCCGAGCCCAACGGCATCGCCCTGGCGGACGACCCGTTCCTGGGCGCCGCGCAGGTCGCCGGCGACCTGCTCGCCCGCTACGACAGCGCGCTCGCCCAGGTCCGGCACAACTCCCTGGGCGGCATCCAGCCCTCCCAGCCGGACCGGCTCGTCCTGACCTGGCAGCCAGACGGCAGCGTCGCCACTGCACCCGTCGACGACCGCGCCAGCGCCGTCCTCGTGGCCAACGGCTTCGTCCGGGACCCGCAGAGCGGCATCTACCGCCTCAATGGCGACGACACCCAGACCCAGGCCCGCGTCATGCGCGAGATCGGCCCGCAGCTTGACGGGCTCGGCATCGGCACGGCTCTGCAGCACCCCGCAGGCCGGACCGCACCCACCTCCACCCCAGCTTCCATGCCGCCGGCCCCGGTCGGCACCCGCACGCGCCCCGCGCCGACCCGTCGCACCACGTAAGACGCCAAGGCGGTCCCGGCACCACGCCGGGGCCGCCCACCGCACCGCTCGATCCCCGGAGAAACCCGTAGCAGCCCGCACACCCCCACCGATCAGCAACCGGCTCAAACCCCGACTCGCGACAGCCCTGTTCCGCCGTTACCTGCGCGCTTGCATCCCGACCGGCCCCGACCGCGCCTCACCGCTGGCCGGCGCCCGCCCGGAGGCCGTCCTCGCCGAGACGCAGCGCGTCGGGCATCGCCACCACCACTGACCGTCCACCGACCCGGAGGAGCATGTCCCACCCCGCCCCCTACCCGGTGAGACTGGCCGACGAGATCACCCGCCAGCTCGGCCAGCTCGCCGATCACCTCTCCCAGCTCCCCCCGCCCCAGGCCGCCCAGGTCATCGCCCGCGTCCTCGACCCGGACGCCGGAGTCCTCGGCGGCGTCACCCACCTCGTCGCCACCGGCAGCGTGTTCGCCAAGGACCAGGCCGAGCGAGGTGCACTCCCCGCAGAGGTGTGGCTCGCGCTGGGCCGCGCCTCGAACGAACTGCACGACATCACCCTCGACCTGGACGAACACCAAGACACCCTGAAGCACGTCGGCACCCAGCCCGCCACCACTGCAGCGAAGCCCCCGGCCCCCGCACCGCTCGTCATCCGGCGGCGCCGATGAAGAAGAAGCAGTGGCAGGGCTGGGGGCCGGGCGAGCAGGCCGAGCAGCACTACCTCGTCCAGCCCCGTGCCCTGGCCGGCGGCGGCGACGTCCGGCACGTCTCGGAGTTCCTGCGCGCCTCGGGCTGGCGTGACAAGTCCAAGTCGGGCGGCCCTTTGTTCATGGAGAGCCCGGACCGCACCGTCCGTGTTGCCTACGACCCCTACGTCCTCCCCGGCGGGTGGACCATCCACGGCAAAGCGAAGGGCCCCAACGGCGAGTGGTCGGCGCACCTGGGTCGGCAGACCCCGGTGGAGATCGTCGCCGGCCTGACCGACGCCCTCACCCGTCCCCGCGAGGCCCACGCCCCCAACGTCTGGGCGCCGTTGCAGGAGCAGAACTGGCACACGCGTTTCGAGGGCGAGCACTACATGGCGACCAGCCCCGACGGCACCGCGTGGATGCAGTACCACCAGGGTGCCGACGGCTCGGCGATGTGGTGGACCGGAGCACAGGACAAGCAGGGCAACGGCTGGACGGCCAACTTCACGCCGAACACGCCGATGCACCTGGTGCAAGCCTTCACCACCGAACTCGCCGGCCCCGACCCCGTCATGCGCCTGCGCGAACGCGTTCCGCACAGCGCGCAGATCCGTACCTGGTCGGTCTCCGTCAAGCCCTCCCAGCTCAGTGCGTGGCAGCAGGCCCGGATCACGGCCGCCCGCGCCGCTACCTGGGCCCGCAACAGCGCCCGAAGTACCCGGCCGCGCACCAGCGCCCGTCCCTACACCCCGACCGGCAGCGCCCGGACCCGCCGCTGACCGCCGCCCCGTACCAAGGAGCCCGATGCCCGCACTCACCCCGGACACCATCCGCACCCTGACCGAAACGCTGTCGGACCTCACCGACTACCTGCGCGAGAACCCTGACCCCGTGGAAGCCCTCGCCCTCGTCGAGCCCCTTCTCGACGAGTACACGGGCCTGCCCGTACAGCTCGCCGATACCCTGCGTGCCCTCGCCCGTGCGCTGCAGGACCACCCCGACGTCCCACGCACCGCCCAGGGCGACCTTCTGATCACCGAGTTGCGCACGGCCGCGTGGGAGCAAGCCGACCAGCACACCCTCCACTACGTCGTGGACGACCTCCGCGACCTGTACGGCAGCGCCGTCGCGAGCGAGCCGGGGTGCTGCTGGTGCCGCTGAGCGAACGACAGCTCGCCGCTTTCGCCGACAAGCACGCCTGGCAGATCCCGTTCGTCACCAGTCCCCGCCATCTCGCCGGCCCCGGGGATGCCCGCCACGTCACCCACGGTCTGGCCGCCGCCGGATGGCGCGCCGTCTCCGACCCCCTGAGCGCCGAGATCGTCCTGCGCAGCCCTGACCTTCGCCACCGCCTCCAATTCGACCCGCAGTCCGCCACCTCCGCGTGGTGGCGGCTGCAGGCGGAGCCCACCGATACCGAGGCCGGCTGGTACGCCGAGTTCGGCGAACTCGTGCCCGCCGAGGTCCTCGCCGGCTTCACGGACGCTCTCATCGTCCCGCCGCCACAGCAGCCGGACCCGTGGCAGCCGGTGACCTCGGCGGGTTGGCACCGCGATTCAGACGGCACAGCGCGCTCGCCGGACTCCATGTGTCACATCGAACTGCGCCCGTTGAGCGAATTCCGCGACCGGCCGTCCTGGCACGTCGAAACCCGTGAGCCCGGCCACGGAGAGTTTTCCGGCCCGCGCATCTGGCACGCCTACTTCGACGAGCGCACCCCCGCCCACCTGGTCGGTTCGTTCCTCACCGCACTGGCCGACCGTAGCCCGCTCCAGCGCGGCATGTACGACCGCACCGGCCACTACAGCGCCGTGCAGGAGCCCAGCCCGCTGCGCCCACAGCAGGTGGTCGAGGCCCACGCCATGCGCCTCAAGTCGCTCCGCGCGCAAGCACGCTTCGCCCGCCGGCAGCAGACGAAACCCGCGACGACCCCGGCCAGCGTCGGCCCAGCCCACCCGGCCGCTCGCCGCTGAACCGACAGGACTCCACCCCATCTCCACCGACCACCACGCACACCGCGACTTCCTCCGCCACCTCGACGACTACCTGAGCGACAGCAAGAAGATCCTCGACGCCTGGGACGCCTACTCCGACGAGCACACCGACCTCGACGGCTGGCCCCACGACGACCACGCCTACGGCATGCGCGCGAGCCAGCGCGACGCCGACACCCTCACGGCGTTCGAGCCGCTCCGCTACGGCGCCCGTCACCTGCTGGCCACCGCCGAGACACAGCTGGCGCTGCTGCCGGAGAACACGGTGCAGAGCCGCTGGGTCTACCAGTTGGGCGTTCTGCACGCCGCCCTCGACCGGCTCGACGAACTGCACGAGCAGTGGCTCCAGACCCGAGACGCTCTCCCCACCGCCGACAAGCCCGGGACCCCCGACTTCGATGACGCCCTCGCCGAGCATCACGCCGAATCGTGGAGCTACCTCGACGACTGGGCCACCCACGGCAAGGCGCTCCGGGAGATCAACTCCGCCGCTCACAGAGCCCGTTCACCCCTGGCGCCCATACCGGCCCCCTCACGCGTCCAGCGATCTGCGGCACGGAAGTGAACATGCCCCCGCCGCCGAGCCCCATCCCCTCTCGGCAGCCGCCGACCAAGAACAACCGCCGCCGCTGATCCCCTCGTCCCCGCCCGGAAGCACGTAGCCCTTGCCCCCTTCCTCCTCCAACAGCAACACCGACGGGTACGACCTCGTCCTGCGCCTCCTCCTCGGCGTACTCGCCGTCGTCGTTCCCCTGTCCCACCTCGCCTGGCTGTCCGGCAACATCACCGCCTACCTCACCGGCGCCGCCTGGGCCCCCTACCAGCCGACCAACGCCCTGCTCCATCCCGAGCAGGTCTGGCCCGACGCAGGAGAAACGTCCCTGCTGATCGGTGCCCGCATCGTCCCCGTCGTCCTGCTCCTGGCCCTCGGGGTCGGAGCGGGCCTCCTGTGGACCCAGCACAAGAACCGAAGCGACGGCCGGAAGAAGAAGATCACCGACATGGCCAAGGCCCGGGACATCGAGCCGCTGATGGCCAAGGCGATCACCGACAAAGCCCGCTCCTTGCGCCCAAGCCTGAAAGACAGCAAGCGCATCGACGCGAAGGACACCGGCATCCTCCTCGGCAACCTGCAGGGCAGCCGCCACGAGGTACGGATGGGGTTCGAGGACGTCGCCGTCGCGATCATGGCGCCCCGGTCCGGCAAGACGACCTCGCTCGCCATCCCCTCCATGCTCAACGCGCCCGGCCCGGTCCTGCTGACATCGAACAAGGCCGCGGGAGACGCCTTCACCACTGCCTACGAGGCACGGGCGGAGGCGGGAGCGGTGTGGATCATGGATCCGCAGCAGATCGCCCACGCCGCACGCGAGATGTGGTGGAACCCTCTCGCCAGCGCGAGAACCCTGGACGGGGCGAACCGGCTCGCCGGGCACTTCCTCGCAGCCTCAGTGGACGCCTCGCAGCAGGGCGACTTCTGGTCGAAGGCCGGCAGCAACATCCTGTCCCAGTTGCTGCTGGCCGCGGCGCTCGACGAGCGGCCGATCACCGACATCATGCAGTGGCTGGCCTTCCCCGCCGACCGCACTCCGCTCGACATCCTCCGCGACCATGGCTTCGCCGCTGTCGCCGCCCAGCTCAAGGGAACCGTCGAGGGCCCCCCGGAGACGCGCGACGGCATCTACGAGACCGCCCGCCAGTACGCCGCCGCCCTGCTCAACGCCGAGATCGCCGCGTGGGTGACGCCGCAGAAGGACGTCGCCGAGTTCCGGCCTGCCGACTTCGTCACCTCCACCGACACGTTGTTCCTGTTGAGCAAGGACGGTGGCGGCGGGGCCTCGGCGCTGATCGCGGCGTGTGCGGACTCGGTGATGCGCGCCGCCACCGCCCAGGCCGAGCGCGCCGGGGGACGTCTCGACCCGCCGATGCTGGCGATCCTCGACGAGGCCGCCAACGTGTGCAAGATCAGCGACTTGCCGGACCTGTACTCCCACCTCGGCAGCCGCGGCATCATCCCCATCACGATCCTCCAGAGCTACCGCCAGGGCCAGAAAGTCTGGGGGGATGCGGGCATGGACGCCATGTGGTCTGCCTCCACCGTGAAGGTGATCGGGTCCGGTATCGACGACCCCGACTTCGCGGACAAGCTGTCCCGGCTGATCGGCGACCACGACGTGGAGACCACATCCACCTCGCACTCGGAGTCCGGCAAGTCGACCTCGGTCAGCATGCGGCAGGAGCGGATCCTGCCCGCCGACGCGATCCGCGCCCTCCCCAAGGGCACCGCACTCTGCTTCGCCACCGGCATGAGGGCCGCGATGCTCGACCTCCGGCCCTGGTACCTGGAGCCCGGAGCCGAGGCGCTGTCCGCAGCGTCCGCCCGCGCCTCGAAGGCGATCACCGCCCGCGCCGTGGCGAAGCACGCGCCGACGCAGTCCGACTTCGGGCTGGCCACGTGATACTCGACCTCTTCGCGGGGCCGGGCGGCTGGAGCAGAGCACTACATGTCCTCGGCGTCCGCGACATCGGTCTGGAATGGGACGAGTGGGCATGCAAAACCCGTGTTGCTGCTGGGCAGTTGACGGTCCGTACCGACGTGGCGATGTATCCGACGTGGCCCTTCATCGGCCGCACGCGCGGGCTGATCGCGTCCCCTCCGTGCCAGGCGTGGAGCATGGCCGGCAAACGCCTCGGCCTGGTGGACCAGCCGCTGGTGCACGCGGCGGTCGAGGACCTTGCCGTCGGACGTGACACCCGCGAGCGCCTCCTCGCCGCGTGCCGCGACGAGCGCTCCCTGCTCGCAGCCGAGCCCATGCGCTACCTGCACGCCCTGAACACGGTCGGCGAGCCCGACTGGGTCGCCATGGAGGAGGTGCCGGACGTCCTGCCCCTGTGGAAGCAGTACGCGGCCGTCCTACGCGGATGGGGATTCTCCGTCTGGTACGGGATCGTCAACGCCGCCGACTTCGGCGTTCCACAGACCAGGAGGCGGGCGATCCTCCTCGCCTCCCGGGTCCGAACGGCACAGCCTCCCCCACCGACGCACTCCCGAGTCGCCGAGCCGGAATCACTGTTCGGGCCGGGCCGCGCCCGCTGGGTCAGCATGGCCGAGGCACTCGGGTGGGGGGCAACCGACCGGCCCGTTCCCACCGTCTGTGCCGGCGGCGGGCCCGGCGGTGGACCCGAACCGTTCCCGTCGGGCTCCCGCAAGACACTCTCCGACGCCCGGGAGCGCGGCACCTGGATGCCCCGGCCGGACGACGTTGTCCTGCAGTCCCGCCGCGAAGGAGCTGGCTGGAAGGCCCGGCATGGCAAACGCGAGAACCGGGCCGTCGACGCTCCGGCTCCGACGTTCACCGCCGAGGCGCACCGCTGGTCCTGGTCCCTGCGCAGCAACAACCAGGCCAACGCCACTGTCCGGCCGCTGTCCGAGCCGGCAGGCACGCTGTTCTTCGGTCACCGGGCGAACGAGTGCACCTGGGTCGCTGAACCGGCCTCGGCTCCGCCCAGGGACACGGACGAGAAGGACACGGACGCGTCCGCGGTGCCGGAGCCGATCCGGATCACCGCCCGCGAGGCTGGTCTCCTGCAGACCTTCCCCGCCGACTACCCCTGGGCCGGCAACAAGGGCCAGCAGTTCTCGCAGATCGGCAACGCCGTACCCCCGCTGCTCGCCGGCCACCTCCTCGCCCCGCACCTCGGCGTCACCCTCGATCCCGACGACTTCACCCTCGCCGCCTGATGCCCCACGGCCCCGAACCCGACGAAGACGACCTCGACGCCATCGCACCGCCGCAGCCGGTGTTCCACGTCGAGCAGGCCCTCCTCGGCGCCCTCCTCCTCGAACCGCACCGTCTCAGCGACGTGACCGGCATCGCCGCCGACTCCTTCTCCACTGCCGCCCACGCCGCCCTGTTCGCCGCGATCAGCACCCTGCCGCCTCCCGACCCCACCGAACACGCTAAGAACACCAAATGGCTCGACCAAGTGCTCGCCTCGGGACGTGGGCAGGCGCGCGGACTGACCGCCTCGTACCTCCACACCCTCGTCCAGGTCTGCCCCTGGCCGCGCCACACACCGGCCTACGCGCGGATGGTCGAGGCAGAACACGCCCGCCGCCGCCTGCAGAGGGCCGCCGAACTCCTCGTCCAGACCGTCCACGATGCCTCCCTCCCGCACCCCGTCCAGACGGTGCTCGCCGAGGCCGACGCACTCGCCGCGGTCGTGGACGACATCGCGAGCCGCTTCCCTCCGCGCGCCGGCGTCCTGCCCCGCACCCCGGCACCGCCGCCAGCCATCGCGCCCGACCAAACCGAGGCGGTCGAGGAGGAGCAGCTGCTGCTCGCGACCGCCACCGCCCACCCCGCCGACATCGACTCCGTCCGGTGGCTGCTCCCCGACGACCTCACTCTGCCGCTGCACGCCGGTCTGTGGCAGTGCCTGACCACCCTTGCCCGTCGCGGCGAGCCCGTCGACCCCGTCACCGTCTTGTGGGAGGCCCAGCAGCGCGGTGTGCTGGACGACGGAAGCAACCCGGGCGAAGTGCTCCGCCTGCTGGCCGAACCGGCTGGTTCCGTAGAGCACTGGGGTGAGCGCGCCCTGCAGCGTTCCCTCCTGGCCACCGCCGACCACACCGGCCGGCGCATCGAGGCGTACGCCGGAGACCCGGCGAACACCCCGTTCCAACTCGTCGTCGGTGCCCGGCGATCCCTCGCCGACATCGGCGCCGCTCGTACCCGCTGGCAGCACGCCACCGGAATGGTCCCGCCGCAGCGACGGCGCCCGGCGCCCACCACCCGCGCCGGCCCGCCGACCACCACGGCCGCGCACACCGCCGGCACCGCGCGAGCAACCCGATAACACCCGGAATACGCCGGTGGCCGGACCCGAAAGTCCGGCCACCGGCAGAAGAGACGACACCCCAACGTGACTCCCCCCATCGACGCCCACGTCCACCTCGATATCCACCCCACTCACCCGAGCGCCGTGACGGCCGTCGTGACCGGCACCCAGGCCCGCATCGCTCTCATGGGTCTGGAGGCAGCCGACTGGACCGTCGTCGCCGAGAACGTCCTGATCCTGGTCCGCATCGACCACGAGGAGCCCTACTGGGCCGAGGACGCAGCCAAGCAGCTGTCCGCCGAAGGCATCACCGTCGAGATCACCCCTCGGTTCCGCGAGGCCATGGACGAGGAATGGACCTGGGCCAACTACCCGATGCCCTGGTGCACCCGCAGCGAAATCCGCGAGGTCTCAGCCGAGGCCCAGAAGATCCACGACGACATCCGCCACGGCCAGCTGCTCATCCACGCCCACGCCCACGACGGCCATACAACCGTCGCGGTCGGCACCTACCTCCACCGCAACGGCAAGTCCGTTTACCTCCACGGCGAGGACCACCTGCGCCAGGTCGCCGACACCTTCGACTCACCCGCCCAGGCCCTGCTCGCCTTCGAGAAGGTCCACGGCGCCGACATGTGCCCCGGCGCGGCGCCCCTGACCGACACCGAACGCGCCGCCGCCGAGGCCCGCGCCACCTTCGACCTCACCGCAGCCAAGCCCGCATCATCCGGCGCGGAGCCGGAGGTGGTTCCGGCCTATCTGGCCGATGCCGGCGACCACGACGCCCTGCTCGACTCCTTCCTGGATGCACACGGCGATTGGGAGAAGTAGCGCACCTTCCCTGTTGAATCAGCGTGTTGAAGCTGATGCAACAGGGGTGGTTCTGTGCCAGGTTGGCGTACGTACTGGGTATCCAAGACCCGGGTGGTGACTGATCGAATACCGATCCTGGCGGGCTGGGAGGACCTGGCAGACCGTGAGGAGTGGTCTGGGATCCACCCCGGTGATCCGATTCTGCTGTCGCCGGACTACCGGGTCGACGACGTCCTGAGTCTGTACTTGTGCCGCTCGTCGTTCTCCCGTCTCGAGCACGAGACGAAGCGGAACTACACCGGCGACTACTGCGTGTTCTTCAACTTCCTGTGGGGCCGTGGCAAGAACTGGAACGAGGCAACCGCGGATGACCTGTGGGATTTCGAGGACTGGCGAACCAGGTCACCGCGCAACCCCCGCAAGGTCGGTGGCGCCCGGTGGAACCGCGGTCTGGCCGCCCTGAGCAGGCTCTACGGGTGGGCTGTCGACCGTGGGTACATGTTGGTGAACCCGGTCGTGATGCGTTCGGTGATCGGCCGAAACGGCGAGGTCGTGTCGGTACCGGCTGCTCGTGCGAAGCACGCGAGGGCCAGCAACGTCCGCTGGTTGACGCCCCGGGCTTTCCGGCTGTGGATGGACGTCGGATTGCGTGGGCACAGAGCCGACGGCAGGCCGGATCCCAGGTGGGTGGGGCGCCTTGAGGATCGCAATGCCGCCTATGCGGGCCTGCTGCTGTCGTCGGGGATGCGGCTGACCGAGGCGGCGTCGCTGTTGACGTTCGAGGTTCCCCGCACGCGGCTGGAGGGGAGCCGATACTCCGGCGGTCGGCTGGCCCGGGCAGTGACGAAGACGAAGAAGGCCCGTACGTACTACGCCTCCGCCGTGGTGCTGGGCGAGGTTGAGGGCTACGTGGAGTCCTCGCGGGCGGACGTGGTACGCCGTGCTCAGGTCCGGGGCCGCTACGACCGGCTGTCCGAGTGGCGGCTGGTGACGCACCAGAGCGGGCGGCTGCGGCGGATGCTGCACTGGCACGACCGGGACGGTGTCGTCGGCCAGACACCGCTGAGCGAGGCCACCGTCGCGGAGCGGATGAGGTACTTCACCGAAGGGCCGGAGGGGCCCGAGCCGTTGTGGCTGTGGCTGAACGAGTCCGGGTTGCCGTTTCGTCCGGCGTCGTGGGAGAACGTCTTCCGCACGGCTTCCCAGCGGTGCGAGACAGTGCTGACGGATGTCATGGCCGAGCCGCCGTTCGCGACCCCGCACATGGCCCGGCACAGCTTCGCGCTCTACATGCTCGTGGTCCTCAACCACCTGATGGACCAGCGGATGGGGCTGACCGCCGAGGAGCGGCGCGACTTCCGGCTGCTCTACGGCGATCCCTGGCGGATGGTGCAGGATCTGCTCGGCCACGCCGAGCTGGAGACCACACGGCAGATCTATCTCGCCCCGGTCGCGGATCTTCAGCTGCGCTCGCTGCTGGCCGAGCCTGTCGCGGATGTGACCGTCGCTGCCGGGCTGACGCAGGAGAGGATGACCGCGTTGTTCGCGCGGATCGCACGCGAGAGCGAGGGCATCCAGGATCTCGACGAGCGGATGGAGGTCACGTGAGCCGGCGGGGACGCTCGGCCGCGCTGCCCGATGCGCCGCACCACCGCCCCCTCGTCCGCGAGCAGAGCGGCCTCATTGTCCGCCACCGCGGCGCGAAGGGCTCGGTGGCCGACTACGACTTCGCCCTGCTCCCGCTGGCGCCACCGATGCAGCACGCCTGGGCTGCACTGTTCGCCGCCAGATGCGCGCCTGGCGCCGGCTGGGATTCGCTGACTTCGAGCCGCGCGACGTGGAAGGAACTGCGGACCTTCGCCGGGTTCCTCGCCGCCCAGGACCATCCGCCCAAGGACATCGCTGGGCTGACGGTGGCGCTCTGGAACACCTGGCGGATCAGCCGCCCGCGGAGCGTGTCGGGCCGCAATCAGATCCTGAGGATTGCCGCATTCCTGCGGCAAGACGCACATCTGTCTGAGCCGGTCCGTGAGGCCATGGCCAAGCGTGTCCCTCGGGTGGAAAAGGCGGAGACGGCGTTCACGCCGGAGGAGTTCCGGCAGCTCCGCCTTGCCGCACAGCGGATGTTCCGCGCCGCTTGGCTGCGCATTGGTGAGAACACGGAGCTGCTGCACCGGTGGCGGGCCGGCGCCGTGGAGCCCGACTCGCGCCAGTGGCTCATCGGCGAGGCCCTGGACTGCCTGGCTCGAACGGGGGACGTCCCTCAGTACGTGGGGTCCGGCGGAGGTCGACGCAGGGTGATCTCGCGCTACGTGTTCGCTCTGGGCGGCGACAACGCCGCAGCGACGTGGGAACGGCTCTTTCTGAACCGCATGGAGGCGGTCGCTCCGGCCGTGCTGCTGGTGACCGATCACGGGCTGAACGCCACCACCGTGTCCGAGTTGCCCGTTCCTCGCGCGACCCCTGACTCGGGCGAGGGCGGATTCCCCGTCTATCGGATAGAGCTGGAAAAGCGCCGCCGCGGTTCGGGCCAGCACTTCGAGACCAGGAACATCACCGACTTCGGCGCCGACTCGCCTGGACGGCTGATCACGAAGGCTCTGGAGGCGACGGCCCACGCCCGCACGCTGGTGGCCGAACAGGCTCCCGATCTGGACCGGCTGCTCCTCTGGCGTACCAACAGGCCCTACCAGGGGAAGCGGGATGACGAACTCCGGGTCGGCGTGATCGGCGTCGGTCTGCACCACACCGCCCCCTACGTCTGGGGACAGCTGGTCGGGCTGTCCGGTTCGCCGATGCGGCGTCTACGCAAGACGGTCAACGTCCTGCACCGGCGTGAGCCCGGGCAGAACACCCAGGACACCCACGACAGCGTCTACGTGCTGTCCGAGCCGCAGGCCCAGCAGGCCGCCGCCGATGTGATCGCCGACGGCATCACCGACGCCCTCGACCATGCTCACCGCACCTTGCGGGCCCGGCTTAGTGACGCGGCCGAGCCCGGTGATCTGGAAACGGTGACCGCGGCCTGCACCGACTACCACCACAGTCCTTTCACGGGCAGGGGCTCCGGCTGCCGGGCCTCGTTCCTGCTCTGCACCGCCTGCCCGAACGCCCGTGTCACTCCGGCCCACCATCCCCGGCTCGCCCATCTCCACCAGGGCATCGAAGGTCTGCGGGCCGTCCTGGACCCGGCCATCTGGTCTGCCGACTGGGGCGATGCCCAGGCCCGCCTGGAGGACCTGAAGAACCGGCTCAATCCGCACGTCTGGCGAGAGGCCCTCTCCCGCGTCACCGCCGCCGACCGCGAGGCCACCGAGCAGCTCCTGAACGGACACTACGACCTGTGACCCTGCCCCTCGCCCTTCCTCTTCTGCCGTCCCCGGAGACGGCGAGCATCCAGCCCGATCGGGTCGTCGCCGAGTACGCCGGACCCGTCGCCCGCTACGACGAGCCGGTCTGGCCGCTGGACCCGCTGATCGCCAACCCCAGCGCGGAAACCCGTCGCATCTACTGGGCCACGTTTCCCCAGGCCATGGAGGCAGAGCTTCGGCTCCTCACCCACCGCATGATCAACACGGAGCTTCCAGAGAAGTTCCTGATCGGCCGGCACCCCTCCTGGCGGACCCGCCAAAGCGCCGGCTCCATCTACGGGACCAGCCGCATGTGGGCCAACTTCGCACACTGGCTGACCGCTCGGTCCATACCGACGCTCGCATCCTGCACCCCGGATCTGTTCCGCGAGTACAGCGCCCAACTGGTCCGTGAACACGGCCTGACCCGCAACAGCGTCCAGCACTACCTCATCGCCCTGGTCCGGCTCTGGGTCTTCGACGCAGCCAGCCCTCGCCCGATCGGGATCTGTGAGCCGCCCTGGAGTCATGAGGGCATCGACGACTACCTGCCAGCGGAAACCGGCGGCGGGGAGAACGGCACCGAACCCATCAGTCCCGCCACCATGGGCCCGCTGCTGATCTGGGCCCTTCGCACGGTCGAGGACTTCGCCCCCGACATCCTCTCCGCCTGGGCGGAGAACCGCCGCCTGCACATCCGTGCCCAGCACGCCAGGGCCACGGCCAGGACCCGGGCCGCCCTGGACGCCTACCTGAACGACCTCGCTGCCCGCGGGGCTCCGCTGCCCGCAATCCAGTACCCCCACCGGGTGGTCGCCGCCGGCACCTACATCGCCGGGCTCACCGGAGCCCCGCCTACCCAGGTCAATCACCGGATCCGGTTGCCGCACTGGAGTCGGTACCGGGACCTGCATCCCGGACCCTGCCCGCTGTCGATACCGATCTGGGGCCGCATCGACGGCCGCCCCTGGGCCGAGGCGATCGACTTCGCCGAAGCCGCCGGCCTGATGCGTCACCTCGGCACCGCCTGCTTCATCGTCCTGTCCTACCTCACAGGCCAGCGTCCCGGAGAGGCCCTCGGACTGCGTACGGGCTGCTGCCCCGACCCGGGAGACGGGCGCCCGCTGATCTACGGACACGTCTTCAAGACCGCCCGCGACGAGGACGGCAACCATCTCTCCCGCGGCCAGATGCGCGATGTTCCCTGGGTCGCTATCCCGCCGGCCAGGCGTGCCATCCAGGTCCTCGAACGGATGGTGCCCGCCGACAGTCTCCTCTTCGGCGCGACCGCCCACGACTTCCCCAAGCACCGCACCTACCCGGGAGCGCTGAACCGGCCCACCATGAACCGGCGGATCGAGGACTTCATCACCTGGGCATCCGCTCTGGCCGTCCGATCCGGCCGCCCCCTTGAAGTGATCCCCCAAGACCCGCACGGCGCCGTCGGCACCGAGCGGTTCCGCCGAACCCTGGCCTGGCACATCGCGCGGCGGCCCGGCGGGCTCGTCGCCCTGGCCATTCAGTACGGCCACATGCGCACCGCCGTGAGCGCCGGCTATGCCGCGCGAAGCCGCGACGGCATCCACGACCTCCTCGACGTCGAGACCGCCCGCGCCACGGCCGACACACTCGCCGCCCTTCACGACGATCTCGCCGCGGGCGTCGGGGTGTCAGGGCCGGCCGCACGGCGGGCAATCCATGCTGCCGCCCAGGCTCCGACGTTCGTCGGCTCGATCCGCAGCGCGCGCCAGGCCAAGGCCATCCTGCGCAACCCCAGCCTGGCCGTCCACGACAACCCGCACGCCTTCCTGATGTGCGTCTACAACCGTGACAAAGCCCTCTGCCACCGCGTCGGCACCAGGGACACACCCACCTTGGACCGCTGCGTTCCCGCCTGCGCGAACATCGCACGCACCGACCAGCACGCCGCCCAGCTCAGCGCTCAGGCCGAGGACCTGGAGAAACAGGCAGCCTCCGAGCTGGTCCCGACTCCGCTCGCCGACCGCCTTCGCCAGCGCGCCGAAAGCCTGCGCAACCTCGCAGACCAGCACCACCGCAACCGCGCCGCCGACCTGGAGGAGACCACAGCATGACCCCGGCCCACGACGAACGCGACCGCATCCGGGCCGCCATGGACCGCATCCTCGCCGGGACGCCAGAGCAGTCGAACGGGGCGCTCACCGTCGTCGCCCTGGCCACGGAAGCCGGTGTGCCCCGCAACGCCCTCACCCAGCGGCACCTCGATCTGAAGAACGAGTTCTACGACAAAGTCCGCGCTCGAGGAGGCACCCCCGACCGGGAGTTGCGGCTCCGCAAGCAAGTCGTCAAGCTCAAGGAGCTTCGAGCGGCGGACGCGGAGGAGATCAAGCAGCTACGTGCCGATGTCGAAGCCCTGGTCGCAGCGCTCCATGTGTCAGAGAGGGAGAACCGTCAGCTTCGCGAGCAACGGGTCTCGCCCGACGCCGTCCTGCGTGTCCTGCCCATGCAGCCTCGGCTCGCGGACAGAGCGCCGGGAAGCCCCATAGCCTGAGATCGGCCAAACTCGGCTCGGATAGACCGCAATACACACTCAGTCAGACCAGGTCAGGACCGGACGACAGGGGCGGCCTGCTCCAGGCGGCTGCGGAGGGTGGCCGCGAAGTCCTCCGCGCGGGACAGCTGGACGCGCAGCTTCTCCACCTGCTCCGTCGCTGCCTGCTCGTACTCACGCACGCGGTCCAGCAGGCTCTCCCGCTCGACGGCGTCGAGGTCGCTGTCGGCGTCGAGGCGGTCGGTGGCGTCGAGGAGGTCGCGCATCTGGTCGAGGGTGAAACCGAGGGGCTTCATGCGGCGGATGACCATGAGCCGCTGTACGTCGGTCTCGGTGTAGAGGCGGAAGCCGCCCTGGGAACGGGCGGAGGGGGCGACCAGGCCGGTCTCCTCGTAGTGCCGGATGGTGCGCAGGGACAGCTCCGTCCGCGCGGCGACTTCGCCGATCTGCATGTGCTTGTCGTCCACGCCCGTGGTCCTGGCCCTTCTCGTCGTGGCGGGCCGCGTCCCGTGCGGCCCCACCGATCTCTACTCTAACGTTAGGGTAGAGTTGCTGATGACGAGGGCGGCCCGCGCTGCCCCGCCACTGCCGTACCGGGGCCGACGGTGCCCCCGGCGAAGATCCGATTCTTGCAGGAGAGAGCGTGCGCGAGCCCATGACGCCCATCGCCGCCGCCTGCCCGCCGTGACGCTTCGCTCTCTGAGGTGAGCCGTTCGGCCACGCCGTTCGCGGTGGCCTCCGGCTCCTTCCTTCTTCGACTTCCGGCTCGCCTCTCGCGGGCCGTCCGCGGGGTGCCGGCCCGGCCCTTCCGCGTCCTCCCGCACACCCCCGGCCTGCCCAGAGCGGGGTGTGCCCGAGCACGACAGGTTCCCTCTCTCTTGTCTTCTTCCGTTGTGTCCCCCGCCGCGCGGCTGCGCGGCCTGCGTCCGGACTGGCTGAACAACCCGAAGGTCTGGCGGACCGAGGTCCTGGCCGGCCTGGTGGTCGCGCTCGCGCTGATCCCGGAGGCGATCTCGTTCTCGATCATCGCCGGGGTCGACCCGGCGATCGGCCTGTTCGCCTCGTTCACCATGGCCGTGGTCATCTCGATCGTCGGCGGACGCCGCGCGATGATCTCCGCCGCCACCGGCGCCATCGCCCTCGTGATCGCGCCGCTGAACCGTGAGCACGGCCTGGGCTACCTGATCGCCGCCGTCATCCTCGCCGGCGTCATCCAGGTCGCCCTCGGCGCGCTGGGTGTGGCGAAGCTGATGCGGTTCGTACCGCGCTCGGTGATGGTCGGTTTCGTCAACGCCCTCGCGATCCTGATCTTCATGGCCCAGGTCCCCGAGATGCACGACGTCCCGTGGGCCGTGTATCCGCTGATCGCCGCCGGGCTGGCGCTGATGGTGTTCTTCCCGAAGGTCACCACCGTGATCCCGGCCCCCCTGGTCTCCATCATCATCCTCACCGTGATCACGGTCGCCGCCGGGATCGCGGTGCCGACCGTGGGCGACAAGGGCGCCCTGCCGTCCTCGCTGCCGGTCCCGGGCCTGCCGGACGTGCCGTTCACCATGGACACCCTGACCACCATCGCCCCGTACGCCTTCGCGATGGCGCTGGTCGGCCTGATGGAGTCCCTGATGACCGCCAAGCTCGTCGACGACATCACCGACACCCACTCCTCCAAGACCCGCGAGTCCATCGGCCAGGGCATCGCCAACATCGTCACCGGCTTCTTCGGCGGCATGGGCGGCTGCGCGATGATCGGCCAGACGATGATCAACGTGAAGGTGTCCGGCGCCCGCACCCGCCTGTCCACGTTCCTCGCGGGCGTGTTCCTGATGGTGCTGTGCATCGTCTTCGGGCCGGTCGTCTCCGACATCCCGATGGCGGCCCTGGTCGCCGTGATGGTGATGGTGTCGTTCGCGACCTTCGACTGGCACTCCATCGCCCCCAAGACCCTCAAGCGGATGCCGGCCGGGGAGATCGCCGTCATGGCCATCACCGTGATCTGCGTGGTCGCCACCGACAACCTCGCCATCGGCGTCGTCGTCGGCTCCGTCACCGCGATGGTCATCTTCGCCAAACGCGTCGCCCACCTCGCCAACGTCACCGCCGTCACCGACCCCGACGGCACCACCGTGGTCTACTCCGTGACCGGCGAGCTGTTCTTCGCCTCATCCAACGACCTCGTCGGCCAGTTCGACTACGCGGGCGACCCGAAGAAGGTCGTCATCGACCTGTCCGCCGCACACATCTGGGACGCCTCCTCAGTGGCCGCCCTGGACGCCATCGAGACCAAGTACACCCAGCGCGGCAAGACCGTGGAGATCATCGGCCTCAACGACCCCAGCGCCGACCTCCACGGCAAACTCACCGGCGAACTCACCAGCCACTGACCCCCAGCCCCGCCAAACACGAAGGACCCCGGCCGTCACCGGGGTCCTTCGTCGTTCTTACGCCTCCGTAGATCAAATGACTCAACACGCTGAACTTGACAGGGAACGGACCTGGTCGGACGAGACGACGCACGCCATCCACGAGTCCCAGACCCTGCGCATCGAGCGCGTCCACGAAACCCCGGCCCACGAGACCGCATGGACCGTAGCCGCCTACGAGACGCCCGTCTCCAACCGCATATGGGTCCTCACCGCGACCGGCGCCACGCCCGCCCCCGTGCTACAGGAACTGCTGGACCATCTCGCCGACGGCGACGGCTGGGACACAGCCGTCGGCGCCCCGGTGGACGAGAAGATGGTCACCGCGGCCACGCAACCCCTCTCCGACGCCGGATGGAAGCACACCGTGGACGGGCGATGGATCCGCTGGACATCCCCCGCCGGGGACGCGGGCGTCCAGTTCGACGCCTTCACTGCCCAGCACCCGAGCCAGGACCTGGCCACCTGGACCGTCTGGGCCGGTCTCGATCCTGACAGGCCCACTTGGGCCGTCACCGCGTCCCCGCACACCCCGAGTTCGCTGCTGGCCGATCTCTCCGAGACCCTCGCCCACGAAACCGGTCTTCGCCGCCCGCAAACGGCGGGCCCCGAGCGCAGGACGCCCCTCTTCACCAGCCCGCCGGCCGTTCGAGCGGTCGCGGCCAGTCGCTCTGCCAGCCGTTCACGCTGATCACCGGCCACGAGAGCGGGGCAACATAGCGCGGGATCGCCGGTTACCCAAACCGGCGATCCCGCGCACCATTGATAGTCCACCGCCACGCCCTGCCCGCACGTCGAAAGGCACCACCCACGACCAGAGAGCAGTCGCTAAGCGAGCGCGGCCAAGAGGCTGACAGGCGATCACGCCGCCGCGTAGCTCGCCCGGAACAGATCCTGCGCCCGCTCCACGTCCTTCGGCGTACGGAGCTGCACCTCCAAGTCACCCGTCCCGTGGTGACCGAGACCCGACACGTCCCGGGTGAACCCCGGAACGAGGTCGACGTCCTTCGGGGCGACCTTCAGGTAGACCAGCAGCTTGGTCCGCTGCGGCGGACACAGACAGGCGAAGTTCCGCAGCCGCTGGTACGCCCGGTACTGCTTGCGCTCGACGCGGTTCACACCGTCCCCGAGCCCGAGCAGTACCTCGTCGACCGCGCCCGCCAGCTCCACCATCGACGCGCCCTGGACGTCGGCCACCGCCCGAGCAACCCCATGGCGCCGCGTCCGGCGGGCCACCTGCATGCTGCCGCTCACGGACGCCACGGTCTCAAGCCCGAGCAGGTCGCTGCCGAAGAGCCGGTAGCGGACCAAGTCGATCGACCGTCGGTGCTCGCGCACGGCGTGCATGTCGTAGCGGGTGAAGTCGCCGGCGATGCAGATCAGGCGCGGGCCGCTCCAGAGGACCTGGGACGCGGCCGTCACGCCGAGCCGGTCGCGGACCAGGCGCTCGAACTCGGCCCGGTGGTCCATCAGCCACGCCAGGTAGAACAAGCCCTGGTTGATGACGCCGGCGTCGACACCGCGCTTGTACTCGACAATGACCGGCGATCCGTTCTCGTCCAGCCCGAGCGAATCGATCCGGCCCGCGTGCACCGGCCCCGTGCCGTACTCGCTCGCCAGGAACCGGACGCCCAGCAGCGTCTCCATGTGCGCCTCGACGAGACCCTGCACATCTGCCTCGACCTCAGCAAGACGCGGCGTGACCTCAGTCACGCCGCTTTTCGTTGCGTCCGTACGGAACAGCTTCAAGCCGACCTCCCCCGCTCTCACATCGGAGATCAACAACGTCGGGCGGGTAGAGATTTGTTTCCGCAACGGCCGTTAAGCCTGTGAAGAAGGTGTACTGAACGGCCGGTCGACCGGGTCAGCGGCCCCCGGCGCACGGCCACACACCCCTCCGTGCCCGCGCCGCCAGCGCACGGGTAGAAAAACAAGCATGACCCCGCCCGCCACCATCGATAGGTACCAGGAAGAACTCTTCTTCCTGTGACAGTACGCTCGTTATCACATCACTCGCGGCTATGGGTCACTAACCGAAACCGGAGATCCGAGTCGAGGACGTCGCGGGCCGCCGGTGTCGTGCGCCGGTTGCCGGGCGCGAACAAGTCGGGCACCGACAGCACGCCCGCGAGGCGCGAGGTCGGCGCCCTCAGCCCTCTTCCACACCGGGGCACCTCGGTGCACTACCACCTGCGGAGGATCGAGGCCCCGGGGGAAATTTCCCCAACGATCAAAATGGGCCTGCACGTGCATATCGCTGAGCGATGATGTTCACAGAGCGAGCGAGCCGATCGGGGGATCTGCCATGCATCTGAGTCGAGTTGCGGTGAGCGGCCTGCGCGCGAGCGCAGAGACTCCAATGACTTGCATTCTTCCTGGCAGATTCAGTGTGCTAATCGGCGCGAACGGCGCCGGCAAGACGACGCTCACAGACGCGCTCTACCTCGCGCACCCCGGAAGCCGGTTCCCCGTGCTGCCGCGGCCGACTTCAGCTGTACTGGCACCACCTGACGCAGGCGTAGAGCGCAGCATCGACATCACCTATGCGCTGGGAGAGACCCTCGAAGCGGAAGGGCGGCTTGGCCGCGAGCTTCACACCACGGGCCACCGACGCCTCGGTGGCGACGCTGACTCCTGGAGTGTCTCCCTGCACCGACAGCTGGGAACGGTCACCTCCCGGTTGACCAATAACCACGGAATTGCCCCAAAGTTGGACAAGTTCAAACTGATCTATCTGCCCGCCTGGCGTCATCCGCTGGACGAACTCGCCCGACGCGAGGCACGCATCCTGGTCGAGCTACTGCGGGCGCGACAGCAGGAACTCCACGGCAGCCGCAACCTGGTGGCTCTACGGGCCCGCGCCTCCCGGCTGCTCGAGGACCTTGCCAAAGACAGCCTGATCGACGCCGTAGAAGCACGAATCGGGGAACACTTGGGCAGGCTGTCCGCCGGAGTGAGTCCGCAGTGGCCATACATCCGTGGCCAAGTCATCGACGACGCCTACCTTGCGCGCGTGCTGGAAGTCATGCTCGCCGTCGTCGAAGGCCGCTCCGAGGCCCGTCCCTTGGAGGTCTCCGGACTGGGGTATGTGAACCTGCTGCACATCGCGGTGACGTTGGCAGCGATACCCGATTCCACCGAAGCGCCCATCGAAACTAGGGACCCGATGGAAAGCCTCGGAGACGGGGAGCCCCTCTCCGAGGAGGAGCAGGCCCGGCACGCCTTCGAGAATCTGGTCCAAGCCCAAGCTGAGGCAGCATCGGAGGAAGACTCCTTTTTCTCCACGGCCCCCTTCCATGCAACGGTCGTCATCGAGGAGCCCGAAGCGCATCTCCACCCTCAGCTGCAGCACTCGCTGGTCCGCTACCTGCGCAGGACCGTCAGGTCGCGACCTGAGCTGCAGGTGATCCTCTCCAGCCATGCGACCGACATCATCACCGCGTGCGACCCGGAGGAACTTGTCGTCGTACGCCGCACGGGGCAGGGAAGCATCAGTCGGTGCGTGAAAGACGTCGTCCCGCACCAGCATCGCGAGGCCACTCTGCGAATGACCCGACTGCACCTCGACGCGAGCCGTTCATCAGCACTCTTCGCTGAACGCCTGCTTCTGGTCGAAGGGGTGACAGAGGGCGCCGTGGTACGAGAGTTCGGCCGAGCCTGGGCCGCAGACGATGATGCGAAGCAAGCCTTCATTGATGCCCTGAGCATCGTCCCCATGGGCACCAAGGTCGGTCAATGGGCTGTCCGCCTCCTGGCTACACACGGGGCAGAGCTGTGCACGAAGCTGGCCATCCTCCGCGACAGCGACAGCGACTTGCCCTTCGACGGCGCACGAGACTCGCCCAAGTGGCTCGCCGAGCACGATCCGTCGATCGTCCAAGCCTTTATCAGCCACCCCACACTTGAGCCAGCGATCACTCCGGGCAACGAGCATCTCATCGCAGCAGCCCAGCAATCTGTCGACCCGGAGCACCCGCTGGCCGAAGTCTCCGTCGAGAGTGTCCGTGCCTACTTCGGGAGCCGGCGAGCGGGCAAGGACGGAGATGAAGGAGTGAAGGAAGGGCGAGGCGCACGGCGAAAGGCTGAGTTCGCCCTGACGCTCGCCGCCCTGCTGCGCGACGCCACCGACACTGAGCATGGGCAAGCTGACGGCCTCGCGCCTGTCCGCGTACCCGACCACCTCAGGAATCTCTTCGACTTCCTCTACCCTTCTGCCCCGGACTCCGTCGCCACCGATACCCCGGCCGACGAGGCCGTAGCGGAACCGCCCGCCTGGCTTGCGCCGGACAACATCTGGGATGAGATCCCGGACCATTTCGACTGGGACGACCTCGACGAACCGGCGTTCTGGCAGGAGCACGAACCGGACCCGGAGGAGGCAGAGTCCGAGCCGGCAATCGTTGGTGCGGAGGAGGCAACGCGCTGGGACGATCTACTCCTCGCACGTCCGGCGCAGCAGGACCGCGCGGTGAACCGCGGTCCTGGAGGCTGGCCCAACGCACGAGTACCGATACCTGGTCAATGGCCAGGAGCACAGAGCAATGCCTAAGCCTGGCGCGGGGATCAACAGCCTGACGCCACGACAGCTCATGGCCAGCGGCAGTCCGCACGCATGCGTCTACGTGGAAGCGGCGCCTGGCTCGGGAAAGACCACAGTGTCAGCAGTGCGATTCGGACTGCACCGCTTTGCCGCCACCACCGACCGGCGGGCAGTCGTAGCCGTCAGCTTCACACGGTCAGCCACCGAGGAACTACGAAACCGCGTCATCCGGCACTGGGGCCCGTCATCAGTGACCTGGCCGCACCGCATCGTGACCCTGGACACCCTGCTGTGCGACCTTCTCTTCCACCTCCTCCAAGAGGGCGTCGTCCAGTGGCCAGGCGGTCACACCGACCTCGATGTCCTGGACACGTGGCGAACGGCCCTCCCCGTGAAACCTGGGCGCATAAGGCCCGTTCTGAGCGTCGACAGCGGACAGGTTGTCATAAGAACCGTTGACGAATCTCAATCGGCAAGCCACCCCTCCGTCCTGGACTTCAGGAAAGCGATCTCTGAGGGCAGATGCACACACGACAACGTACGAGAGGTCCTGCAAGGAGCCCTCGCAAGCGGCGAGGTAAGGAAAGCGCTGACCTCCTACTTCGAGACCACCATACGATCCTTGACGGTGGACGAAGTGTTCGACGCTAACGACCTGGACAGGGACATCTTCTCGTTGGCCGCTTCAGGGTGCAGGTCACTCACTCTGGTCGGGGACCCCTGGCAAGCCCTCTACCAGTTCAGAGGCGCACGTCCCGCGGCGATGAGGACTTACATCAGCGAGAATAGCTTCACCACACACCGCCTGGATGAATCATTCCGGTGGGGAAGCGACAGGCAGGCATCACTCACGAGGCAGCTGCGCCGACGGATGCCAGTGCAACTGCCCCCGGGCCTCGCTCAGGACGCCGATGTGGTCATTGCACATAAATGGCAGGCACTTTGGGGCGCCGATCCACACGTACTTCCCCTTGCCATCAAGCCTGGTGTAGGACAAGTCCAGGAGGCGATATGCACACTGCTTCTCAACGAGATCACCCAGCATGCACTCGGCTTGCAGGCAGTATTTCTGCACGACGCTTTGGCCACGCTGGGTCTGGAAAAGGATGCTCTAGCGACAACTCTCCACTCTTGCCTGCAGGATGCCGTCTCTCACCTGAAAGACGGCGCCCCGTCTCGGCAGGTATGGCAGAGCCTTTCAGACGGGCTGGTCGATCTGATTCCGGCTCTAGCTGCACAGCGCTACGCACGCAAGCCCCTCCTCGCAATGACCCGTTTACAGCTCCGGCTCGGAGATGACCAGCTGGTCCCTGGCCTCACATGCCACCAGTCCAAAGGTCGAGAGTGGAACACGGTGGCCATAAAGCTGAGCACCGCAGACGTCTCGGCCCTGGCGCTCGGCCTCGACCCTGCGGAGGCAGACCATCGCGCCCTCTACGTGGCACTCACGCGTGCGCGCCTCAACACGCTGGCCCTCACATGAAGCGCTCTCGGACAACGCCGGAGTCCCGTGCTGGATTACTCTTGCCAGGTCAGAAGCTATCCGGCTCTCCAAGAGCCGTCGCTTCCCAAGCTCAGAGCGCGAGTTCGAATCAGAGACCCTCCTTCAAAGCCCGGGGCATGGGTGACCGCCGCCCCACCTTGGTGCGGTCGGGTCCTCGTTAGCCTCAGCGGTCCTCCACGATGAAGCAGGCCCGTTCGTAGAGCTCGTCGAACGTGATGACTTCGACGTCCTGGATGGATCGCCTGTACTGCTCAAAGGAGGTGATCTTCTCCGGGTTCGCCGCGCCGCCGTTAGTGAACTCGCTGAGGCTTCCGATCACCAATACCTGGCGGGGGCGGGCAGTGGAGATTTCGATGTCGGTCGGGGCGCCGTCGTCCCGGTAGTGCCTGTGCAGTTCGCCACTGACCAGTTGTCGGGCCTTGTAGGCGGTCTTCTGCACCTGCGCCACGGCGCCAACCACGTCCTTGGAGACCTGGTACACGTCTGGGAGCCGGTACGGCGCGCCAGCCAGCAGGGATGTCCGGTGGGTCTTGATTTCGCAGAACAGCAGGCTGCTGATGAAACCCTTGGAGCGCATGACCGCGTCACTGCGCTTTCCCGCCCCCGAGAAGATGTTGGCGCCAGTGGTGATGCGCTCCAGCTTGCCGTCGTCGAAGGGGCCACAAGCGACGAGGGTGAGGCCGTACCCAAAGATCCACGGATTCTCCTCGAAGAAGTCCTGCCAGACTGCTTCCGGCCCGGCCACCCGGCCGCGCTCTCGCTCGAAGAACTCCGGGTCGTTCAACAGCTGCCTGAACCGTTGGAGTTGCGACTTGCGGTTGCTGATCAGCCGGATGTCCTCCTCAGTGAGGGCGCCACCGATAGCGGTCCTGACGGCTTCAAGGAGTGTCGTGCGGTCCTGGTCGGCCAGGAGCCGAGCCAACTCGGCTTCGTCGCCGACGACCAGCCGTAGGCTGCTTCCCGGGAGGTCCAGCCCGACGCAGCTCTGGAGGAAGCTGATGACCTTCCAGAAGCTCTCGTGGACATCTCCTGTGTCAACAAGCGCCTTGACGATCTGAGACGCCTCGGTACCGGGGATCACCTCCGTGGCTGGCGTTTTCGCAGCCTTGGTCTTGTCCTTCTTCCACAGTTTGATCCTGGGCGAAAGGACGCCGTCCTTGTTGATGAGGGTGACGTGGCACAGCGTGGCCACCTGCGGCCGGTCGTCGAGGAGGAATTCGGTGATCAGACGACCTCGGCGGATGTCGTAGAAGTAGGGAAGGCCGGTGCCGCGGATCTCAAGGTCCGAGAAGTCCTGCCGTGTGACGTCGAACTCCGGGTTCAGCAGACCGATGCGAAGACGCCGAGCGATGGGCGGACCCGGCTCGGCCGTCTGGTTCCTCCAGTCCGGCGGGATGGCCGGCAAATGCCCTATATCGCCTTCGACCACGAGGGACTGAACATCTTCGCGCTGGACCCTGGCGAGCACGGATTCCAGCCGCTGCCAGATCGCGTCGGTGACCGCTGCTGTGAACGCGGGCAGCAACGCGCGGTCCACTGTGAGGACAGCCTCGTATGTATCGTCCGTCCATCGGTCACCGGGCATGGGGTGGTAGATGCCGCCGTCACGGCGCAGCGTCAGGACGGTCGCGCGGAGCAGGTCACGGGCCACCTCCTCGCGGTCGCGGTCGAGGAGGCTGTACGTCTGCCCGAGAACGAGGTCGAGTTTGCCGGTGTCGTCGTCGGCGAGCGGCAGCGAGACCACGGGGCCAGTGGGCTGCGTGGGAACCGCCTTGTAGATCGGCCGGCCCGACAGGAACTCGAAGGCGCGGAAGGTCCAGCCGTCCGGCCCTAGGAGGCGATTCAGCTCCTCGACTCGTCGGGATGACTGGTCGACGTCGGGCTGTACCTGTGGATGAACGAGCCGCGTCAGGAAGGCAAGGAGCACCTCATCGGGGCCATCGAGAAGTTGAAAGCGCGGGTCCTCGAAAACCCAGTCGTCCGGCAAGTCCAATGGATTGTTGACCCGGTGCTGCACTATGTCGCCACGCGCCGTCGTGAACCGGGAGTCCGTCGACGCCAGCCCGTCCAGGTCGTACAGACCCTCCAGGAAGTCGATCTCGTCGAGCCGTCCCCACCAGGGGCCGCCCTCGCCACGCAGGTAGGCAAAGATGTCGCGTCGCGTCACCGCCGTGATCCTCGGCGTGCTGCACGGTGCTAGCAAGGGTTCGGCCTGAGTCATGCTCCCAGGATGGACGTACATCGGCGCACAAGGAGGGCTGTTGGGGACTCTTGGACCTCTTGGTTCCAGCGGGTGACATCGAACTCCAGGGCTCCAACGTGGCGAGGTCGGTCCGGCGCGCCAACCCTTCGCATTTCCAAGAGACTCTGACGGCCAAGACGCCACCGTGTGCGTCAGCCCCCGACAGACATGCAGTCCATGCCAGCCGACCTCCGTCACCGCAGGGCTGATGTTCGCCAGAACCGGAGTGCGACACGCCCTGCTGCTCTGGAAAAGCCGTGGGACAGCAGGAATGCGCACAAGCGCGCACTACCTCGGAGTACGGACAACACATGTAATCCGCAGCCATCACGAAGCGCGCCCGCAGCAGTAGTAGGCGCCTTCGCCCTGGCATAGCACGTGGAGCGTAGCCCGTGCCGCCCTGCTCCACTGAAGCGGAGCAACATAGCTCGTGATCGCCGGTTAGCCAAACCGGCGTTTCCAGAGACGATTATTTCGCCAACGTCGACTCCCGAGCACAACCACGGACCTAAGCGACAGGGAAAGCGCGTCGCCCCTAGCAACCCGAAATTCACCGCGCGCGTTCTCCGTTCGCGAACTGTGTCGTCCGTCTCTGGACTCATCCACAGATCCGTCTAGTGTTCCGTATTCCCCGGAGAATAGCCGCACTTGCCCGATGAGCCGATAGCAACTATCGCCAACGCCGAACCGCATCACGAGAAGGAGGCCGCAGCGTACCCTGCAGGTACTCGCCATCACCTCGTCTCACCTGACGACCAAACGCCTCTCCTGACCAACGCCTGGTATTCAACCAGTGACCTCGCCGCTTGTCTGGGAGTGGATGCCTCAACCCTGCGCCGCTGGCGCACTGCTCAGCCACCTCAGGGGCCGCCTTTCGTCGCAATCTCGGAACGCGTCGTCATGTACAGCGCCCTCGACGTCGAGGAATGGCTGCGCCGCCGTCGCACCGTCCCGGCCAAGGAGCTCAATGGCCGATAAGACCAACGTTCCTGTCGGAGTCCGGCTCTCCACCGACATCGAGTACCGTCCTGACCGCCCCACTCCGTATCGGGCACGTGTCCGGTGGACCGATCCGACCAGCAAGCGCCGCCAGTCTCTGTCCGAGGGAAAAGACAGCGAAGAAGAAGCCCAGGAATGGCTCCAGGCGATCATTGAGGCCGCACAAGCCGGACTGACCCCGTCGCTGGCCACCATGAAGCTCGCCGAATACGGCGAAGTGAACATGGACCTCGCCCTGCGCGGCCTGGAGTTGAAAACGCTGGACCCCTACCTGTCGGGGTGGCGGACGCGTATTGTCCCCGCCCTGGGCCACCTCGCCGTGCGGATGATCACCAACGGCGTCGTCGACCGCACCGTGCAGAACTGGATCGCCGACGAGCACAGCCGCTCGACGGTGAAGAACACCATCGCCGTCCTGGTCCGCGTCATGGAGCAGGCAGTCCGCGACGGCATCATCAAGGTCAACCCCGCCCGGGTGACCGGCTGGCAGAAACTCTACAAGCAGGCCGAGGACGAACTCCTCGACCCACGCGCGCTGGCCCTGCCCGACTGGGAGACCCTCGTCGCGCTGGCCGACGCGCTCGTGGCCGCCTCCCACGACCAGTACCGCGGCTGGGGAGACGTGGTCATCTTCGCCGCGTGCACCGCCGCGCGGATCGGCGAGGTCTCAGGCTGCCGCGTCGGAGACATCGACACCACCCAGTGGATCTGGACCGTGCGGCGTCAGACCACACCCGCGCCCGGCGGGCTGACCGACAAGGGCACCAAGGGCAAGCGGGCACGCAAGGTTCCCATCGTCGAGGAGATCCGCCCCCTCATCGCCGAGCGCATCCTATCCGCCGGCCCCAATCCCGACGCCCGTCTGTTCACCGGCCCACGCGGCGGACGCATCTCCACCGCCGTTTTGCGCGACGCCACACACTGGGACGACGTGGTCACCAAGCTCGGCTACGAGCACCTGCGCCGCCATGACCTCCGGCACACCGGACTGACCTGGTTCGCCGACGCCGGAGTCCAAGTACACGTCCTACGCAGGATCGCCGGCCACGGGTCACTGACCACCACCCAGCGCTACCTGCACCCGGACGTACACAAAATCACGGCCGCCGGGGCGGCGCTCTCGGCCCACTTCAGCGTGCTGCGCGCACCGCGCTCGCTGCCGAGCCCGATCGTCATGACCCGCTGACCCCGGTCAAGGGCGCCGGTCCCCAACTGGTCCCCAAGTATGATCAAGGGCCGGTTTCGGATACCTCCGAAACCGGCCCTGACCTGCGACTGTCTCCAGTCGGGACGACAGGATTTGAACCTGCGACCCCTTGACCCCCAGTCAAGTGCGCTACCAAGCTGCGCCACGTCCCGGTGCGTTCTCGCGCGGTGAACCGCGTGATTGCGCGAAGAGCACTTTACCCCACCTGCCGGGCCGCCTCGAAGGCGGTCGGGGCGGCGCGGGACAATCGACGCATGAGCAGTGCACCCTCAGGACGACCGGCCGGCGCCCGGGACCGCGACGACGCGGGGCGGGCACGCAACGCCCGCCCGCGCGACGGGCTGGGGCGGCCCCTCCCCTACGGCGCGGCCGGAGTGGAACGGCAGCCGGAGGGGGTCGTACGGACTCCCGAGCAGAGCGTGGCGGAAGCGCAGGAACTGCTGGACGCGGGGAAGCCCTTCCACGCGCACGAGGTCTTCGAGGACGCCTGGAAGTCCGGCCCCGAGGAGGAACGGCCGCTGTGGCGCGGCCTCGCCCAGCTCGCGGTGGGTCTCACCCACGCGGCCCGGGGCAACGTCACGGGCGGGGCACGGCTGCTCCGGCGCGGGGCCACCGCGGTCGAGGACTGGGCGTCCGGCCCACAGCGGCACCAGCCGTACGGCATGGACCTGACCGGCCTCGCCCAGTGGGCGCGCGTACTCGCGACGGACGTGGAGCAGGGCGCCGGTCCGGTCGACGCGGGGGCGCGGGCGCCGCGGTTGCGTCGGGGGCGCTGACACGGCGATGACGGGACGCTGGCGCGGCGACAGCGATGGGGGCGTGGCGCCGGGGCCGTCGAGGGCCGGGCCGCGAATTCCTGACGCCGGAGGTCCTGGTGCCGGGGCTGTGGCACCCGGGGTCCACACGCGGGACGTCCCGCCTGGCGGGGGGCACCTGCGGGCCTCACGCCGGGCAGCCCCCGAAGGCCGGAACGCCGCCGAGAACCCCGACGCCAAGGCGCGCCCCCGCCGCACGCCGCAGCTTCTGGCGCCCGGGATCGCCGATGCCCCGCCGCTCCCCGGACGCGGTGCCGTCACTGTCAGTGGCGTACGGCAGACTCGGGGCGTGCGAAAGATTCATGTCATCGGTATCGGCGCGGGCGACCCCGACCAGCTCACCCTCCAGGCGGTCAGGGCGCTGCGGAGCACGGACGTGTTCTTCGTCCTGGACAAGGGCGAGGTGAAGAGCGACCTGACGGACCTGCGCCGGGAGATCCTGCGCACGCACATACCGGAGGGCACCTACCGGGTCGTCGAGGCGCGGGACCCGGACCGGGACCGGAAGGCGGGCGGCGCCGCCTACTCCCCGGCCGTCGGGGACTGGCGCAGTGCCCGGGCGGTCATCTACGAGCGGCTGATCACCGAGGAGCTCGGTGCGGACGAGAGCGGCGCGTTCCTGGTGTGGGGCGACCCCGCGCTGTACGACAGCACGCTCGGCATCCTGGAGGAGATCCTGGAGCGGGGTGCCGTCGACTTCACGTACGACGTCGTACCCGGCATCAGCAGCGTCTCGACGCTGGTCGCCCGGCACCGGACCGGCCTGAACCGGGTCGCGCGTCCCGTGCAGATCACCACCGGGCGGCGCCTCGCCGAGGGCTTCCCGGAGGGGGTCGACGACGTGGTCGTCATGCTGGACGCGCACCAGACCTTCCGGAACTTCGCCGACGAGGACATCGACATCTACTGGGGCGCCTACCTCGGCACCCCGGACGAGATCCTCGCCTCGGGCCCGATCGCGGAGACCGCGCCCCGTATCGAACGGCTGCGGGCCGAGGCCCGGGAGCGCAAGGGCTGGATCATGGACACGTATCTGCTGCGCCGCAACCCCCAGGACGGCTAGGGCCTGTTGCGAAAGTGGCCTCTGCCGCGCGACGCCCGGCACGCACTCTCGCCGCACCGCCCGAAAGCCCGAGTACGCCCAGTACGAGGGCTTCCGGGCGGCACGCCGAGAGCACGCACCGAACGCCGCGCGGCCGCCCTCCGGGCGACGAGGCCACTTTCACAACAGGCCCTAGGGCACCCGGGCGGCCCCACCCGCATGCAGCCCCGGGCCGCCGGTGTGATCGTGACCTCGTGACCGTCACCGAGGAAACCGCGCCACCCGCCACACAGCCGCCGGTGCTGGACAAGCGTCGGCGGAACGTCGTCTTCGTGACGATCATGCTCGGCATGCTGCTGGCGGCCCTGGACCAGACGATCGTGGGCACGGCCCTGCCGACGATCGTCTCCGACCTGGGCGGCGCCGAGCACATGTCGTGGGTGGTGACCTCCTATCTGCTCGCGGAAACCGTCTCGACGGTCCTGGTGGGCAAGTTCGGCGACCTGTTCGGCCGCAAGGTGGTCTTCCAGGTCTCGGCGATCGTGTTCATCACGGGCTCGTTCCTGTGCGGTCTCGCCGGCGACATGACGCTGCTGATCGTCTGGCGGGCCGTGCAGGGCATCGGCGCGGGCGGTCTGATGGTGACGTCGATGGCCCTCATCGCCGACGTCATCCCGCTGCGGGAACGCGGCAAGTACCAGGGCGCGATCGGTGCGGTGTTCGGGGTCGCGACGGTCGTCGGACCGCTGCTCGGCGGACTGTTCACCGACCATCTGACCTGGCGCTGGGCGTTCTACGTCAACGTGCCCATCGCGATCGTCGTCGTCTTCGCGGCGGCCCGCACGATCCCGGTGGTGAGGTCGGCGTCCCGGCCGGTCATCGACTACCTCGGCATCGCGCTGGTCGCGGCGGGCGCCGGCGCCCTGATCCTGGCGACGAGTTGGGGCGGCAACGAGTACGCGTGGGGTTCGGGTGTCGTCATCGGCCTGTTCGTCGGCGGCGCGCTCGCCCTGGCGCTGTTCTGCTGGGTGGAGTCCCGGGCGCGCGAACCGATGCTGCCCATGCGGCTGTTCGGGAATCCCGTCTTCACGGTCTGCTCGATCCTCAGCTTCATCGTCGGCTTCGCCATGCTCGGCGCGATGACGTATCTGCCGACGTATCTCCAGTATGTCGACGGCGACTCGGCGACCGTCTCCGGCGTGCGGACCCTGCCTCTGGTCATCGGTCTGCTCATCGCGTCGGTGGCGAGCGGCAACGTGGTCAGCAAGACGGGTCGGTACCGGATCTTCCCCATCGTCGGCTCGCTGGTCATGGGGCTCGGGCTGTATCTGATGTCCCTCATGGGGCCGGGCACCGGGACCTGGCTGGAGTCGCTGTACATGTTCGTGCTCGGCGGCGGCATCGGCCTGTGCATGCAGGTGCTGACGATCGCCGTGCAGAACACCGTCGAGTACACGGACCTCGGCACTGCCACCTCCGGCGTCACCTTCTTCCGTACGCTGGGCAGTTCCTTCGGCACCGCCGTCTTCGGCACGATCTACGCCAACTCGCTCACCCCCCGCCTCGAGGACGCCGTGGCGAAGGCCGCGCAGACCGGCAGCGGTCTGGACCCGGCGGTCCTCGGCCGGGCGGCGACCAGCCCGCAGGGCGTGCACGACCTGCCCTCGGCGACGGCCGCCCCGATCATCGACGCCTACGCCGACACCATCCAGACGGTCTTCCTGTGGACGGTGCCGGTCGCGGTGCTGGGCTTCCTGGTCGCCCTCTTCCTCAAACAGGTCCAGCTGCGCGACAGCGCGCGGGCGGGCTCCACCGACATGGGCGAGGGGTTCGGACAGCCCTCCGGCGCGGACTCGCAGCGGGTGCTGGAGACGGCGGTCGGGAAGATCATCGGCGCCGCGCGGGTGGACGACGCCCGCCGGATCGTGGCGGCCTCCGACACCCGGCTCGACATCGCCGGGGCCTGGGCGGTCATGCAGGTCGAGCTGTTCACGCGGATGGTGGGGCACGCCAGTCTCGGCCTGATCGCCGCCCGCCGTCACATGCCGCCCGAGGTGCTGGTGCCGGTGTTCGACCGGATGGTCGAGGAGGGCTTCCTGACCCGGGCGGGCAACCTCTTCTCGCACACCGAGGCGGGCGCCCGCGAGGCCCGTGTCATCGGCAGGGCCTGGGCGACCTGGCTGGAGGACCGCGTGCAGCGGGACATCGGCCGCCCCGCGGGCACCGACCTCAAGGCCGCAGTCGACACGATCTCCAAGCGCCTGCTGGTGGAGGACCTGGGCAACGGCCTGCCGCACCGGTCGAAGGACCTGACCGCCGCGCACTGAAATCCGCGCGCGGCACCGGTCGGGCAGCCGTCATACTTCCGGCATGGCCGCCCCCGCCCGCTTCCACGATCCCGGTCTCGACGCCGCCCACTTCAGCGGCTCGACGCTGGTGCGCTGTCCGCGCTGCGACCGGATCGCGCACTTCGAGCGGAGCGCGCCCCCGGAGCCTCGGGTGATCTGCCGGTCCTGCGGCCTGTGCCGGGCGGTGAACCGGTGCGCATGGCCGCGGTTGTGGCTGCGCGCCGACACCCGGCACGGCACGCTCACGGCGTACAACCTCGAACACCTCGACCTGCTCCGGCGGTTCGTGGCCGCGGACCTGCGCGAGCGCGCCCCCTGGTACGAGCACGGGCGCAAGATGACGTACATCGGCCGACTCCCCGCCTGGATCAAGAGCGCCAAGAACCGCGCCGAGGTGCTGCGCGCCATCGACCGTATGCGGGCCTCGGTCATCTCGGGCTGAGGCCCAGCCAGTTCAGGACCCCGGCGACGTCGGGCACCACCGGCACGCCCGCCGGCAGCGGGGGACGCCGTACGACCACGACGGGCAGCGCCAGTCGGCGGGCGGCGGTGAGTTTGGCGGCCGTCGCCGCTCCCCCGCTGTCCTTCGTCACCACGACGTCGACGCAGTGCGCGGCGAGCAGCGCGGTCTCCTCCTCGACGGTGAACGGCCCCCGGGCCAGCAGGACTTCGGTGCGCGGCGGCATCGGCGGGTCGGGCAGTTCCACGGAGCGTACGACGAAGTGGAGTTCGGTGAGACGGGCGAAGACCGCGAGGCCCAGCCGGCCGGTGGTGAGGAACACGCGCGGCCCGAGCAGGGGCAGCAGACCGGCGGCCTCGGCCAGTGAACCGACCGGGTACCAGCGGTCGTCGGGGCCCGGCCGCCAGCCCGGGCGGCGCAGTACCACCGCCGGTACGCCGGTCGCCGCGGCGGCGCGTGCCGCGTGGGCGGTGATGGTCTCGGCGAACGGGTGCGTGGCGTCGACGAGGGCGTCCACCCTCTGCTCGCGCAGCCAGTCGCCGAGCCCTTCCGCCCCGCCGAACCCCCCGACCCTCACGTCCCCGGTGACGGCCCCGGGCCGGCTCACGCGTCCCGCCAGCGAGGTGGTGACGCGGACCGCGGGCAACGCGGTGAGCGCGGCGGCGAGTTCGCGGGCCTCGGTGGTGCCGCCGAGGATGAGGACGTGGGGGGACATGGGGTAGAGCGTACGAAAGGGGGGCGCGCGGCTGCGGACAGGGGGTTCGGCGACGCGATTCGGGGGGCGGATGCGCACGGACCGCGCCGGGACGTTCGATTTCCGCTCTCTGTACGGCTCGATACGGCCGCCGCTACACTGCGTCGGTGCCGGGACTTTCGGGGACACCCTCACACATATTCAAAGTGGCCTGGGCAGTGATCCTGGCATTGTTCGCCCTTTTCTTCTGCTGTCGCGTCATGCCCGCGATGACATGGGCCGTCTACACCCTCGGCGCGGATTACACCGCCGACGAATCCACGCCCGACGGGGTCTCGTACTGGCTCGCCTACTCCGAGGGGCGGGAAAAGCGGTTCTCCACCTATTCACTGGAATTCGCCGAGAACGGCAAAGGCGAACTCGAGATCAGCGGCGAGGAAGTACTCACGTTGCCCCTGGACGATCCGCTGGCCGCGCGGTTGCGGCACGGTGAGGTCACCGCCGGGTGGTCGGGATTCGTGGAGGCGATGGCCTGCTCCGTCCAGACACCGGCGTCCGGCTGGATCTACCCCCAGGCACCGCGGATCACCGTCCGTGGCGACCAGGTCGTCGCGACCTTTCCCGTCCCGGCGACCACACTCGATCTGACGGACGCCACCGCGATCGGTCTGCAATGCGGCTACGACAGCAGCGGCATGAACACACCGCCCATAGGTCAGCGGGACTTCGCCCTGACCGCGAAGGGATATTCGTTCACCGGGATGTCCGAGGCCGACCCGCACGTCCAGGAACCGCACACGGTCAAGATCCGCACCCAGGACGCCGACGCGTGGTTCCGCGTCTACGTGGCCCCGGACGGAAGGGGCGCCGCCCTCGCCACGGCGGAGAAACCGGAACCCGAGGACGCCCTGCGCAACGAGCTGGCCCTGGTCCTGGCGGCCGCGGGCGCCGGCTTCCTGCTGGTCCGCTCCTGGTTCCCCGGTGCCTCCGCCGGTGCCGTCGGGGTGGTGACGCTGACCAGTGCGACGACCGGGTTCTTCCTCGGCACCTCGGACAGTTCCCTCCTGGGGGACGGGACAGCGGGCACCTTCCTGACGTCGTTCTCCTTCGCCTGGTGGAGCGTGCTGCTGCCCGCCCTGCTGATCATCGCCGTCACCCACCGACCCACGGAGGGGAACCGGGCGCGTCCGTCCCGGCTGCTGAGGGTCGGCGCCGCCACGCCGTTCGCCGCCGTCGCCCTGGCGGTGCCGGCGGTACTGGCCCCGTACGCCGACCCGGCGGACCGTCCGCGGCTGGTGTGCACCGGGTTCGTGACGGTCGTGGCGTCAGCCATGGCGTCCCGGGCCCTGGGGCACGGCCGGCGAGCGGGGGCCGCGCTGGGCTGGCTGCTGTTCACCGGTCTCGCTCTGGCACCTCTGCTGGACGCTCCCCTTCCTGCCGTCCACACCTTCGCCCTGGTCCTCGGCTGCTCCCTGTCGTGGGCCGCCGCGCTGACGTTCTGCGCACGCGAGCTCGGCGCCTGGCGGATCGGCGCCCTGGCGCTGACCGCGTTCACCGCGGCGCTGTGTCTCTTCCCCGTGAGCAAATACCTTTCCTGGAGCGGTGAGGACGCCCTGTTCCGGGCGGTGGCCGACATCATCCCCGCCTTCGTCGCCTCCGGGCTGATCGAACTGGTGACCCTGGCCACCGCCGTGGTGTGCGCCGCGATCCTCTTCCGGCGGGGCGTGGACGCGGAAGCCGTGCGGGACGACAGGGTCCGCCTCTTCGGCGTGGTGCTCGTGGGGCTGTCGATCAGTCCCCTGATGGCCAACACGACCTTCATGGCGAGCGACGTGATCGCCTGCGTCCTCGGAATGATCGCCTTCTGGTTCCTGCTGCCGAAAGGAAAAGCGGAATTCGCCTACCGGCTCTCCCGGCTCAGCCCAGGAGCCTATGTGCGCCTGATGCACGCCGAAGCACGCAACCGTCTGCACCGGCAGGCCTGGATCGGTTTCCACAAATCCGCCCACACCTCACTGAGTTCCGAGGAGACCGACGCCAGGGAATTCGAGATGAGGTGGCGGAATCTCGCGGAGCGGTCCCTGCCCATACGCAACAAGCGTTTCATCTCGACGAATCCCGCCCTGGCCAGCAGCGCCGCCCGAGCACCCGGCCAGAACGCGGTGGAAACCGCGGTCCTGGGCCTGGTCTTCGCGCTTCCCGTGATCGTCATCGACCTGCGCAGCTGGGAATTCTTCTTCCCCACGGTCTCGCTCAGCGGACTCGCCCTGCTCGCCCTGCACATACTCCGCTGGATGGTGTACGGCGCCTTCTACGGCTACTTCTACCCGCGGCTGCTCGGCCACGTCCCGGTCGCCAAGTCGACGTTCTTCCTGCTGGCCGTGCTGCTTCCCGAACTCACGCTCATTCCGCTGTCCGCTCCCTATTCCGCACGGGACGCACTCACCGTCCTGCTGCTGCGCATCGGCGAGACGGTCGTCTTCTGCTACGGCCTCGGCCTGTCCTGGGAGATACGGCTGGCGCGGCTGGCCGGGCTGCCGTGGAGCGGGTTGCGGGATCTGCGTCGGCTGTCCACGGTCACCGCGCCCGCCGCCACGGTGATCGTGGCCATGGCGACCACGGTGGCGACCGCGCTGGCCGGTGCCGCGACCGTGGCGATGCTCCAGTCCGGCCCGAGCGGCTCCGAGCCGTCCTCCGTGCCGCAGAGTCCCTCCCCCGCGAGTCCGGCGGTCACGCCCTGAGGCGCGCGGGCCCGGCCGGATCGCTATCGTCCTGGCATGGAGTCCCTACGCGCCGTACTGATCGACATCGACGGGGTGCTCACCGTCTCCTGGGAGCCGCTGCCGGGCGCGGTGGAGGCGCTGCGGGAGATCCGTGAGCGCGGTCTCGCCGTGGCGCTGGTCACCAACACGACGTCCCGGACGCGGGCGTCGATCGCCGGGACGCTGGCGGAGGCGGGGTTCCCGGTGTCGGCCGAGGACATCCTGACCGCGCCCGCCGTCACCGCCGCGTATGTCGCCGAGCACTTCCCGGGGGCGCGGTGCGCGCTGCTCAACAGCGGGGACATCGGGCAGGACCTGGGGGACGTGGAGCTGGTCGACCCCGGGGACGACGGCGACGAGCCGGAGGTCGTGATCGTCGGGGGTGCGGGGCCCGAGTTCGACTACGCGGCGCTGAACCGGGTGTTCGGGCATCTCCAGCGCGGGGCGCGGCTGGTGGCGATGCACCGGAACCTGTACTGGCGTACCGGGGACGGGCTGCGGCTGGACGCGGGGGCGTTCCTGGCGGGTCTGGAGAAGGCGGCCGGTACCGAGGCCGTGGTGACGGGGAAGCCGTCGCGGGCGTTCTTCGCGTCGGCGCTGGCCCGGCTGGGGGCCGGACCGGACGAGGCGGTGATGGTCGGGGACGACATCGAGTCGGACGTGCTGGCCGCGCAGGCCGCGGGGGTCACGGGCGTGCTGGTGAGGACGGGCAAGTACCTGCCCGAGACGCACCGGGACGCGAGCGGGTCGCCGGACCATGTGATCGACTCCTTCGCCGATCTGCCGGATCTGCTGCGGACCTGGTCAGCGCAGCAGTAGCTGGAGGCCGCCGACGATCGTGGCGGCGATCACGAGCTGTTCGAAGAGCCGCTGGTTGATCCGGTTCACGGCCCACTTGCCGAGGAGGGCGCCGGGCACGACGAACGCCACGAGGGCCGCGTCGATCAGGAGCGAGTGGCCGTCGATCAGGCCGAGCCCCACGCTGAAGGGCACCTTGGAGGTGTTGACGATCAGGAAGAAGAAGGCCGAGGTGCCCAGGAAGCCGAGTTTCCTGAAGCCCGCCGACAGCAGGTACAGGGACATCACCGGGCCGCCGGCGTTGGCGACCATCGTGGTGAACCCACCGAGGACGCCGTAGGAACGGGCCTTGATCCGGCCCGCTCTGGTGGCGACCGAGTCCGGTTCGTCGTCCTGGTCGGTGGCGCGGCGGCGCCAGATCGTCACGCCGGCCATGAGCAGCAGGATGGCGCCGATCGACGTGCGCACCATCTCGTCGTCCGCCCAGACCAGGAACAGGGTGCCGGCGACCACGCCCGCCGCGACCGCCGGGAACAGCTTCCACAGGGTCGGCCAGTGGGCGTGGCGCCGGTAGGTGAGGACGGCGAGCACGTCACCGGCGATCAGGATCGGCAGCAGGACGCCGGTGGAGGCGCGGGCGGGCAGGACGGCCGCGAAGATGGCGAGGCTGACCGTGTTCGCCCCGCTCACGGCGGTCTTGGAGAAGCCGACGAGAAGGGCCGCGAGGGCGAGGGCGGCGAACTCCCAGCCGGTCAGGTGCCAGAGCGTCATCGTGTTCATGCGGAACCCGATGCTATGTGCAGTCAACCAGTGTGCGTAAGCGCCGTCTCGCGGGTCGGTCCCGTGTCAGTGCCGCTCCACCAGGACCGCGCTCCCCTGCCCCACCCCCACGCACATGGTCGCCAGGCCCCGCTGCGCGCCCGTGCGCCGCATCCGGTGCAGCAGCGTGGTGAGGATCCGCGCGCCCGAGCAGCCGAGCGGGTGGCCCAGGGCGATCGCGCCGCCGCTGGGGTTGACGAGGTCGGGGTCGATGCCGAGACGGTCCACGCAGGCCAGGGCCTGGGCGGCGAAGGCCTCGTTGAACTCCGCCTCCTGGATGTCGCCGACGCTCCAGTGGGCGCGGGCCAGCGCCTTCTGCGTGGCGGGGACGGGACCGATGCCCATGACGTCGGGGTGGACGCCGGCCGAGGCACCGGCGACATACCGGCCGAGGGACTCCAGGCCGAGGTCGTTCAGCGCCTCCTCGCTGACCAGGAGGAGGCCCGCCGCGCCGTCGTTCATGGGTGAGGCGTTGCCCGCCGTGACCGTGCCGCCCTGCCGGAACACCGGCTTCAGCCGGGCGAGCTTGTCGTGGGAGGTGTCCTCGCGGACGCATTCGTCGGTGTCGACGACCACGCCGTCCGGGCGCTCGACGGGCAGGAGCTCGTCGTCGAAGTGGCCGTTCTTGCGGGCCAGGGCGGCACGCTGGTGGCTGCGCAGGGCGAACGCGTCCTGTTGTTCGCGTGAGATGCCGTGGCGGGCGGCGACCTCCTCGGCGGTCTCGCCCATGGACAGCAGTCCGTGCAGGTCCTTCATCGCCGGGTTGACCAGGCGCCAGCCGAGCCGGGTGTCCACCGTCTCGATGCGGTGCGGCAGCGCCTCGTCGGGGCGGGGCAGGACGAAGGGGGCGCGGCTCATCGACTCGGAGCCGCCGGCCAGCACGATGTCGGCCTCGCCCGCGGCGATGGTGCGGGCCGCCATGGTCACCGCCTCCAGGCCGGAGGCGCACAGCCGGTTCACCGTGGCACCGGGCACGCTCTCGGGAAGACCGGCGAGCAGCGCCGCCATCCGGGCGACGTTGCGGTTGTCCTCACCGGCCTGGTTGGCGGCGCCCCAGTACACGTCGTCGACGCGCGCCGGGTCGAGGGCGGGCACGTCGGCCACCAGGGCGCGGATGACGGCGGCCGCGAGGTCGTCGGGGCGTACGGCGGACAGGGAGCCGCGCAGCTTGCCGATGGGGGTGCGGCGGGCGGCCGCGAAGTGGACGGGACGCACGGGAACTCCACGGTTGAATTAATTAGCACTGCTAGTTTCGGACTATAGACCTCCGCCCCGTCCCTGGGAAGATCTCGTGCCGCCCTCTCGACAGGACCCCGGGGACTTCGACCGGCTCGGTCGGCGGGAACGGCGACAGGGGCCCTGACGTCGTCGGTCGCGGCGTTTGCGCGGGTTCGCCCTGGGCACCCGCGCCCTCATGGAGTGGTTGCGGCGCGCCGCCTGCGTGGACGAGGACCCTGAGCTGTTCTTTCCCGTGGGCACCCAGGGCCCGGCCCTGCGGGACACCGCGGCGGCCAAGCGCGTCTGCGCGCGCTGCCCGGTGATCGCCGACTGTCTCGGCTGGGCACTCGACAGCGGCCAGACCGCGGGCGTCTGGGGCGGCACCTGTGAACAGGAACGCGTCGCACTGCTCCGTGACGGCACGAACCAGGCAAGAAGGAGGAGCACCGTATGACCGTGGTGAGGAGCACCCTTCCCGAGGAAGCCCGCAAGGTCGCGGGGGACGCCCTGCAGAGCACGCTCGTGGATCTGATCGGGCTGTCGCTGATCGGCAAGCAGGCGCACTGGAACATCGTCGGGCCGCGCTTCCGCTCCATCCATCTTCAGTTGGACGAGGTCGTGTCGACGGCACGCACGTTCTCCGACACCGTGGCGGAGCGCTCCGCGGCGCTCGGCGTGTCCCCGGACGGCCGTCCGGAGACCATCGCTGCCGCGTACACGCTGCCCGGCTCGAAGGAGGGCTGGCAGCGTGACAACGACGTCGTCTCCCTGATGGTCGAGACGCTGGAGGCGGCGATCGGGCGGCTGCGGGAGCGCATCGAGGCCACCGAGAAGGCCGATCCGGTCACCCAGGACCTGCTCATCGGCATCACCGCCGAACTGGAGAAGCAGCGCTGGATGTTCGACGCCGAGAGCTGGCCGCGGGACTGACCGGCCCAGCTGCGACGCACGACGTACGACGCACGCCGGAAGGTGCACACGATGGCCGACGCCCTCGAACTCGACGCGCTGTGGGAGGACTTCCACCGCGCGGTGAACATGACCTCACAGGAACTCGCGGCCTGGCTGCGGGTCAGCGAGGCCGACGAGGACACGGAACCACTGCCGGAGCACGCCGGATCGCCCACCGGACAGCATGTCCTCGCGATCCTGCAGAAGCGGCGCACGGATCTCACCGACGACGACGTCCAGGTGATGTACGAGGTCGTCGACGCCGTCTCCGACAAGGCGGACACCGAGAACGAGCCCGAGCCGGAGGAGACCCGGCGCCGGCACCGCCTCATGTCGCTCGGGCATGATCCACTGAGGCCGTAACACCGCGGCCCGCCCGCCGAGTTGACGCGAAACAGGTGGCCGAAGACCGACTCCGCCGGCCTCGGATGATCGTGAAAGACTGCTCGCAGTCCTGCCGAGCGAGCAGAGGAGCACACGTGACCGGGACCGAGCCGACCGCCCCGCGGATCGACACGACCAGGCCCCATCCGGCCCGGGTCTACGACTGGTACCTCGGCGGCAAGGACAACTACCCGGTCGACGAGGAACTCGGGCGGCGGATCGCCGGCCTCAACGGTGACGCCCCGCGGGCCGCGCGCGCCAACCGCTGGTTCATGCAGCGGGCCACGCGCCGGCTCGTGGGCGCGGCCGGGATCCGCCAGTTCCTCGACATCGGGACCGGTATCCCCACCGAGCCCAACCTCCATCAGATCGCCCAGGCCACGGCCCCGGACGCCCGGGTCGTCTACGTCGACAACGACCCCATCGTCCTCGCCCACGCCGGTGCCCTGCTGCGCGGCACCGAGGAGGGCGTGACGGAGTACATCGAGGCGGACGCGCGCGACCCGCGCAAGATCCTCGAACAGGCCGGCCAGATCCTCGACCTCGACCGACCCGTCGCCCTGTCCCTCATCGCCCTGATGCACTTCGTCTCCGACGAGGACGGCGCCTACGACATCGTCGACACCCTCGTAGGCGCGCTGGCCCCGGGCAGCGCGCTGGTGCTGTCCGCGATGACCGCCGACTTCGAGCCGGAGAACGTCCAGCGGGGCATCGCCGCCTACGCCGCGGGCGGGGTGACGCTGGTCGCCCGCACCAAGGACGAGTTCGGCCGCTTCTTCCGCGGACTCGACGTGATCGAGCCGGGCATCGTGTCCGTCAAGGACTGGCGGCCCGAACTCGCCGACGGGGAGACCCCGAACGGCGAGGGCCCGGTGTCGCTGTACGGCGCGGTCGGGTTCAAGCACTGAGAGCCCCGGCTGTAGCGGTGTTGCCGCCCGGCCGAGCAACCACCAGTTCACCGCGTCGACCGACCGGTTGAGCCGCTCCGCACCCTCCGCCCCCTGTGCCCGGCACAACCCCCGGGCACAACCGCGCTCCTGACGACCATTCAGTCGCCGGAGCGGATCAGCCCCGTCAGATACCGCCACAGCGACGAGCGCCGCTTGATCGTCTGGTCCGGCCCGTCCACCGGACCCACCGGGTCCGCCTCGGGCGCGGCGGGCCGCACCGGCCCCGAGCCGATGTTCCCGGTCAGTTCGTACCGCACCGGCAGCGAGCGCAGTCCCCGCATGAACGGCGAGGAACGCCAGGGGAGTTGGTCGACGGGCAGGGCCAGTTCCAGATGCCCGAACCGTTCGACGATGCGGGTCACCCCGGCCGCCGCAATGGTGAACGCCAGCTCGCGCGCCGGGCACTGGCGCGGCCCCGCCCCCCAGGCCAGATGCGCCCGGCTGCTGATGCTGGAGGAGCCCGGCGTGGTCTGCCCGGCGAACAGGGGGTCGGCGTGCGCGGCGGCGGCGGAGACCCACACGGGGTCGCCGGCCCGGATGGTGTAGGCGCCGAGCGGGGTGTCCGCGGCGGCGAACCGCGGCACGAAGTTGACCAGGGGCGGCTTGCGCATGACGACCCGGTTCATGGTCTCCCGCACCATCCCGGCGGACAGGGTGTGGCGCACCCCGCCGTCGTTGTCCCCGGAGATGACCTCGACGACGGTGTTGGAGATGAGGATGCCGACGTGGTCGGAGGTCATGCCCAGCAGCATGAACAGCTCGCGGGCCAGCTCGTCGACCGTGAGGTCGGGGTGGGCGGCGAGAAGGTGGGAGGGGAAGTCGTCGCCCGGTTCCCTGGTCTTGGCGGCGGCCAGTTCCGAGAGGGTCACCAGCAGCCGGGCCAGGGCGGGTTCGGCGTCCGGCCCGGCGTCCAGCACCCGCCACATGTCCATCAGGGCGTCGTCGCCCTGGGAGCCGGGAAAGCCCAGCAGATGGCTCGCCGCCATCAGGGGCAGCGGGCGGGAGAACTGGGCCGACAGGTCGGCGAGCCCGGACCGGCCGCCCTGACCGAGCAGGTTGATCAGCTCGTCGGCGTAACCGGTGACGGCCGCCTTCAGGCGCTTGGCCTGCGGGTTGCGCGGGTCCTGAAAGGGCCGCAGCGCCGCGTCCCAGGCACCGCGCAGCCGCGGGTAGCCGGGACCGCCCTGGATCAGCACATGGTTGACCTCCAGCGACGGGCCGAGCGGCCAGTCGGCGGGCACCCTGCCCTCGGTGCGGGCCCGCCAGTTCTCCAGCCCCTTGGGCCAGCCGGCGTCGTCCTGGAGCACCTGGAGCGACTCGCGGTAGCCGAGCACCAGCCAGGCGGGCACGCCGAGCAGGTCGACCGGGGCGACCGGGCCGTGCCGTTCGCGCAGCCGCTCGTAGACGAGCCCGGGACGCGTCTCGTAGTCCCGGGTCAGCAGGGGTTCGGGGGCCAGGTCCTCCAGCCGCGCACCACCCGACGCGGGCTCCTGCTCCTCGACCACGTGGAACTCCATCGTGCTGCCGCCCCCTTCCACACCCGCCCGCAGCGGAATCGCACGGGACCCTACCCGAGGCCTCGGGCGCGTCGAGCGGCGGGGTACTCGCCGGTAGCGTTCAGCGCGGTCCGCCTTTTCCCGTCACCAACTCCTCCAGCCGGTCGAAGCGTTCGTGCAGGGCCCGGGCCGTGTCCTGGGCGAGCCGGTGCCGGCGCTCGTGCTCCCGGCCGACGAACCAGGTGGCCAGGGCCGCGGTGACCATGCCGTACGTGGTGATGCCGACGACCATCACCACGGCGCCGACGACCCGTCCCCAGGGCGTCACCGGGTAGAAGTCGCCGTACCCGACGGTCGTCGCGGTCTCGATCGACCACCACAACGCCTTCGGGTACGACGTGAGGTTGGCGCCCCTCGCCCCCTCCTCGGCGATCACCACCGCCCACGAGCCGACGGCCGCCACGACTCCCAGCACGGCCGTGGCACCGCTCGCCGCCTTGAGATGGAGCGAGCGTCCCTCCCGCCCGAGCAGCAAGTCGACGGCCCTGGTGAGGAATCCGGGCAGCATGACGACTCCTTCGGTGCGGGTCCGGCCGTGGGGCCAGTGTCGGTGCCCCACCGCGATCGGGCATGCCGGACGGGTCGTTCGAGGTGCCGTAAGCCGTCGTCCGCCCGCCGGCATCACCCGCGCCTCCCCCACGGCTCACCCGAACGGTCCGGATGAGCTGGTGGAGCGCACGAGCCGGTGCTGCGCTGAGGGCACACCCACGCCCCCAGGAGGCAGTCGCCATGAGCCGTCGCCCGTCCCGCACCGCCCGCGTCCTCGCCCCGGCCCTGACCGCGACCGTGCTGCTGACCTGCGCGGCCTGCTCGGACGACGACAAGGAGTCCGACACCTCGGCCATCGGCGCCTCCCCGGTCGCCGCCGGATCCCCCACTCCCGCGGACCGCCTCACCGAGGCGGAGGCCCGGCAGGCGCTGATCACCGAGACGGACCTCGAGGACGACTGGACACGCGTGAAGGACGCCGGGACCTGGCGGGACAGCCTGCTCGTCGGGAAGGTCGACGTGGCCGACTTCCTCACCGCGAAGGCGGACACCGCCGACTGCCAACGGCTCCTGGACGGCCTCTACAGCGACGCGTTGCTGGGTGAGCCGTCCGGCGCGTCCGCGCTGACCGGCTTCCAGGAGGAGGACTCCCGGCTGCTGTACCAGGTGGGCTCCTACCGACGGGCGGGCCTGGACACCTCGCTGGCCTGGCTGAAGTCCCTGCCGGTCACCTGCGACCGGTTCACCGCGACGGACTCCGCCGGCGACCGGCGCACGGTCCAGGTCACCGAGACCTCGCTGCCCGATGAGGGCGACGCCCGTGAGGGTGTGCGGGTGACGGTCCAGGGCACGTCCGACGGCAACCCGGTCACCCTCACGCTGGACGTCGCCGCCGTCCGGGTCGGCGCGGACGCGATCACGGTGACGGCCGGCGGTCTCGACGGCGACGAGGACGACTCCGTGGCGGACGCCGTGCGCGCCGGCACCAAGCGCCTGAAGGACGCGGTGAGCTGAGCCCGGCTCCGGCCATCTCACCTCTCCCGCACCCCACTTGGGCCGATCCCGGGACAGCTTGATCATCCGGCGGCACAATTGGCGGCGACGGCCCGCGGCGCCGCGGCCGTCGGGGCGAGGAGAGGACGAGACGTGAGCGACACCCCGTCGGGCGGGACACCGAAGCTGGACACGACCGTCGCGCACAACGCGCGCGTGTGGAACTACTGGATCGGCGGCAAGGACAACTACGAGGTCGACCAGCAGGTCGGCGAGCAGGTCGCCGGGATGTTCCCGATCATCCGGGCGATCGCCCGCGCCGACCGCGACTTCCTCGGCCGGGCCGTGCGGTACCTGGCCGCCGAGCGCGGGGTGCGGCAGTTCCTGGACATCGGCACCGGTCTGCCGACGGTCGACAACACCCACGAGATCGCCCAACGCGTCGCCCCGGACGCCCGGGTGGTCTACGTGGACAACGACCCGATCGTCCTCGCCCATGCCCGCACCCTGCTCACCAGCACCGGCAGCGGTGTCACGGACTACATCGACGCCGACGTCCACGACCCCGACGCGATCCTCGAACGCGCCGCGCGCACCCTGGACTTCACTCGGCCCGTCGCGGTGATGATGCTCGGCATCCTCAACTTCGTCCTCGACGACGACACGGCGCGCGGCATCGTCCGCCAGGTGCTGGCCCAGGTCCCCTCCGGCAGCTTCCTGGTGCTGACCCACCCCACCTTCGACGACGCCCTCGGCGGCGCGGGCCAGATCCCGGCCATGAAGTTCTGGAACGAGAACGCCACCCCGCCGATCACCGCGCGCAGCGGCACGGAGATCGCCGCGTTCTTCGACGGTCTGGACCTGGTGGAGCCGGGCCTGGTGTCCTGCTCGCAGTGGCGCCCCGACTCCGGCTCCCCGGGCGCGGTACCGCAGTTCGGCGCGGTGGCCGTGAAACCCTGACGCCGAGGACCAGCCCGTCGAGGAGGACGTATGACCCGCCTTGCCGATCTCACCGACCCGGTGCCCGGAGGGCATCCCGGTGACGTCGACCGTGCCACCGCCCTGAGCGGCGAGCTGGCCGGCCAGGGTGTGCACGGTGTCGTGCTGTCGTACGTCGACACGGCGGGCGTCGGCCGGGTGAAGACGATCCCCACGGCGAAGCTCGCCGCGGCCGCGGCCTGGGGCGTGGGCATGTCGCCGGTCTTCGACACCTTCCTGGCGAACGACTCCATCGTCACCACCGACGTCCTCGGCTCCCCCGACGGCGACCTGCGCCTCTTCCCCGATCTCGGCCGGCTCGTGGTGCTGGCCGGGCAGCCGGGCTGGGCCTGGGCCCCCGTCGACCGCGTCACCCAGGAGGGCGAGCGGCACCCGGGCTGCACCCGCACCCTGCTGCGCCGGATCGTCGCGGACGCGGAACAGCGGCACGGCATCACGTTCAAGGCGGCCGTCGAGATCGAGTGGGCGGTCGGTCAAGGGACAAGGGCGGACGGGGAGTTCGTCCCGGCCGTGTCCGGGCCCGCGTACGGCGCGAGCCGTCAGATCGAGCTCGGCGACTGCATGGCCGACCTCCTCGCCGCCCTCGCCGCACAGGGGGTGGACGTCGACCAGCTCCATCCCGAGTACGCGGCAGGGCAGTTCGAGGTGTCGGTGGGCGCGCTGGACCCGGTGGCGGCGGCCGACCGGAGCGTGCTGGTGCGCCAGACGATCCGCGCGGTGGCCCAACGGCACGGGTTCGTGGTGTCGTTCGCCCCGGCCGTCCTCGCCGAGGGCGTCGGCAACGGCGGCCATCTCCACCTGTCCGCCTGGCGGGACGGCACCAACCTCCACTCGGGCGGCGACCGCCGATACGGCATGACCGCGGAGGCGGAGTCGTTCGCGGCCGGTGTCCTCGCCCGTCTCCCGGCCCTCACGGCGGTGACGGCCCCGAGCCCGGCGAGCTATCTGCGGCTCCGGCCCTCCCAGTGGGCCGGGGTGTTCACCGCCTGGGGCCGCGAGACCCGCGAGGCGGCGGTGCGGATCGTCACCGGCACCCTGGGCCTGCGCGACCAGGCCGCCAACCTGGAGGTCAAGCCCGTCGACCTGGCCGCCAACCCGTATCTGGCGCTGGCGGGCGTGATCGCGGCGGGCCTCGACGGTGTCACGTCGGGCACCGCGCTGCCGGAGGAGATCATCGGCGACCCGGCCCGGCTGCCGGCCGAGGAGGCGGGGCGCAGGGGCGTACGCCGACTGCCCACGTCGCTCGCCGAGGCGGTCGCGGAGTTCCGCGCGGACACCACGCTGCGGGGCGCCCTCGGCCCGGTCCTCGCCGACGCCGTGATCGCCGTACGGGAGGGTGAGATCGCGGCGGTGGCCGGGCTGGACGACGAGCGGGTCGCGGCGGCGTACCGCTGGAAGTACTGACATGGGCGCCGTCCACGAGGCACTCGCCGCCCTGAGCCTGGTCGATCACCACTGCCACGGTGTGGTGACCGACCCCCTGGACCGGCCCGGCTTCGAGTCGCTGCTCACCGAGGGCGACCGGTGGCCGGGCGTCTCCACCTTCGACACCCCGGTCGGCGTCGCCGTACGCCGCCACTGCGCGCCCCTGCTCGACCTGGACCGGCACGCCCCGGCGGAGGTGTACCTGGCGCGCCGCGCGGAAGTGGGCCCGGAGGAGGTCAACCGGCGCTTCCTGGCCGCCGCGGGCACCGGCACCTACTGCCTCGACACCGGGTTCGGTCCGGCCGAGCTGGCCGCCGACGACGTGCACGAGGTGGTCCGGCTGGAGAGCGTGGAGGAGGCGCTGGTGGCCGAGGGGGTGGAGCCGGACGCGTACGCCGAGGCGTTCCGTTCGGCGGCGCACGCGGCGGTGCGGCGGCCCGGGGTCGTCGGGGTGAAGTCCGTGGCCGCCTACCGCACCGGCTTCGACCTGGACCCGGCCCGTCCGTCGGCGGCGGAGGTCGAGCGGGCGGCGCGGGACCGGGTGGCTGCGGTCGGACGGCTCCAGGACCCTGTCCTGGTCCGTCATCTGCTGTGGACGGCGGTCGACCTCGGCCTGCCGCTCCAGTTGCACACGGGCTTCGGCGACAACGACATCCGGCTGCACCGCGTGGACCCCACGCACCTCACGGACTGGCTGCACCTGACCGCAGGCACCGTCCCGGTCATGCTGCTGCACTGCTGGCCGTACCAGCGGCAGGCCGGCTATCTGGCGGCGGTCTTCGAGCAGGTGTACCTGGACGTCGGCCTCACCCTGCACCACGTCGGCCCGGCCCGGGCGCGCGCGGTGCTGGAGGAGGCGCTGGAGATCACACCGTTCAGCAAACTGCTGTACAGCTCCGACGCGTACGGTCTGGCGGAGTTCTACGCGCTCGGCGCGCTGTCCTTCCGCCGGGGCCTGGGCGAGCTGCTCCAGGACCGGGTGGACGCCGACGAGCTGAGTCTGTCCGACGCCCTGCGGCTCGTCGAGTGGGCAGGAGCACACAATGCGCGCCGGGTCTACCGCCTGCCCGGCCCCTCCTGAAAGTATGATCAAGCAATGTCTGACATGACCGAAACCACGCCCGGCTGGCTGACGACCGACGACCTGGAACAGGCGCGGGCCCGGATGCCGATCCTGTACGTCGAGGCCGTGCCCGTGCGGGTCGACGACTGCGGCGAAGTCACCAGCGTGGGTCTGCTGCTGCGCATCGGCCCCGACGGAACGGTCAGCCGGACACTGGTCTCCGGCCGTGTACTGCACCACGAGCGCGTCCGCGACGCCCTCATGCGGAACCTGGAGAAGGACCTCGGTCCGGTGGCGCTGCCCCGCATCCCGGCCGCCCCGCAGCCCTTCACGGTGGCCGAGTACTTCCCGACGCAGGGCATCACGCCGTACCACGACCCCCGTCAGCACGCGGTGTCGCTGGCCTACGTGGTGCCGGTGAGCGGTGACTGCCGTCCCCGTCAGGACGCCCTCGACCTGGTCTGGTTCAGCCCGCAGGAGGCCGTGTCGGAGGCGGTGCAGAGCGAGATGCCGGGCGGGCACGGGGTGCTGCTCAAGCAGGCGCTGGCACACCTGGGCTGCGCGGTCTGAGCACGGCGGACTGCACGGCGCGAACTTCGCGGCGAGCCCGGCGGCCCGGCCGGCGCACCCGGCACGCGTGAAACCCGACGAAAGATCATTGCGGCGTACAACTCTTCGGCCGCCGCACATGTCTCATCTCCGGGAACTCCGCGTTCCCCGGCGGTTCGACCGGCCGCCCTCGTCGATTCACACAGAGGTACGTGCATGTTCCAGGCTCCCCCCACCCCCAGCACGCTCCGCCGGGCCACCGGTGCGTTGGGCGCCGTCGCGCTCCTCGCGCTGGGTGCGGCGCCCGCGGTCGCGGCCGACGCTCCCGCGCCGGGGCTGGTGCTGAGCGAGATCGCGCCGGTGGACGGCCTGAAGCCGGGTGCCGGCTTCGACGTGCCGGCGACCTTCACGAACACCGGCGCGCAGGCGCTCGACAAGGTCTATCTGTCGTACGACGTCACCCAGGGGCTGGGCGTCGCCGACGTGCCCTCCAACTGCCTCGTGTACGAGGTCTCCTCGATGGACGAGGAGCCGCGCTCCACCTCGGTCGTCTGCAAGTTCGACCAGACCGTGGAGCCCGGTGTCGTCTACGCGCCGGAGAAGACGCAGCGCGTCGACGTCCTCGACACCGCCCTCTACGACGAGCTGCGGGTGTCGGTCACCGCGTACGACTCCGGCGGCGGGGACAACTACGGCGAGCCCGTGCCGGGGACCGCGCCCGCGGTGAAGCTGGTCCAGCGACCGGACGCCACACCCGCCCCGGCCGGCAGCGCGGAGCACGAGGACTGGGACGCTGCCACAGTCCCGGTGACGTCGGTGAACACGGCCGACTTCCGGGCGGCCGCGTCGAAGGTGACGGGCAAGGTCGGGGCCACGGTGCCGCTGAAGGTGGACTTCACCAACGCCGGCCCCGCCTGGGTGCAGGCCAAGCGCGACAACCCCGTGACCAGGATCCGCGTGACGATGCCCGCCGGGACGACCGTCGTCGGCGACGCCTCCTGCAAGAAGCTCGAGACGCGCGTCTACCAGTGCGGCACCTCCCAGGACTGGATCGAGGCCGGCAGTACCGAGACCCACACCTTCAAGCTGCGGATCGACAAGGCCGTGGCAGGGGCGAAGGGCTCCGTGCGGCTGGGCACCGAGGCCCGGCCGTTCGACGAGAACAAGGACAACGACAGCGCCGACATCCTGATGGATGTCACCGGGGGCGGCGGCTCGACCGGCGGGGACGGCGGGGGCGGCTCCACCGGGGGCGGCGACTCCACGAGCGGGGGCGGCACCACGACCGGTGGGGGCGGCTCGACGGACGGCGGCTCCACCGGCGGCTCCACGACCTCCTCGACCGGCGGTTCCGCCACGACCGGCACCACCGGCGCCACCGTCGACGGGGACCTGGCGAGCACCGGCTCCTCCGCCACGCTGCCCCTCGCGGGCGCGGCCGCGGCGGCCGTCGCCGTGGGCGCCGGCGCGATGGTGGTCGTACGCCGCCGCAAGGCTCAGCAGTGACGACCCCCAGCCCCGTGCGGCTCCCCTCCTGATCCGCCGCGGGACCGCCTCGTCGGTGATCTCCGTGTCACCGACGAGGCGGGACCCGGTGCGCGCGGCGGCTCTCATCGCAGCGAGCGGGGAGGTCTGGGTGCACGAGAAAGGGCCCCCACAGGCTCTCGCCTGTGAAGACCCTTCGACACCGTCGGGACGACAGGATTTGAACCTGCGACCCCTTGACCCCCAGTCAAGTGCGCTACCAAGCTGCGCCACGTCCCGGTGTCCGTCTGACCTGGGGTTTCCCCCGGCCGAACGTGCAGGGAAACAATACCGCACTCGGGTCGGTGGTCGCGCACACCTTTATGCGGGGGCGACGGTCCGGGGCTCGCTCAGGTCGACTGTCCGGGGCCCGGGGGCGACGCGTACGAGGTCGCGTGTCGCGGGCACCGAGCGAAGGCGGGCACAGACCACGATGCTGGTCGCGCCGGCGACGAGGAGGACGTGGTCGGCGCCGACCGCTCGCCGGAGAGGCGCCGAAGCCACCGGCCAGGACAGCGGCCCCGGCGCTCCGCTCAGCCCGCCTCCGGCCGCCCCAACTCCGGATAGGCCTCCAGCAGTCGGGGCGAGGCGGCCTGGCGCCAGGAGTCGGCGAGGATGGCCCGCAGTTCGTCCTCGTCCTCGATCGCCGCGAGCCGGGCGCGGACCCACGCGAAGTGTGCCTCGTGCTCGGCGATCCAGAACTTCTCCGGCTCGGCCAGCACCAGTTCGTCCCGCTCCTCCTTCGGGCAGCGCACCGCGAGGGAGGTCTCCTCCTCGGGCAGCGTGGCGAACATCTTGCCCGCGACCCGGAAGGTGGGCATGCTCCAGGCGATCTTCTCGGTGGTGTCCGGCAGGGACAGGGCGATACGGCGTACGTCTTCGGCATCCGGCATGGCAGGCACCGTAGCCGCTCGCACTGACAATCACCTGGTGGGAGGGCTCGCCCCAAGCCGCTTGTAGTAGAGGGTGGTCGGCCGCAGCACCCCGGCCGGGTCGGCGGCGTAGTCCGGGATCACTCCGGCACGGGTCCAGCCGGCCCTCGCGTAGAGGTGCTCCGCCGGACTGTCGGTCTCGGTGTCGAGGTGGAGGAGGGTGATACCGGCCGCGGCGGCGGACTCCTCGGCAGTCCTCAGCAGCGCGCGGCCGAGACCCCGGCCACGGGCGTCCCGGTGGACCATGAGCTTCACCAGTTCGGCGCGGTGGCGACTGTTGGGCTTGTCGGGGAAGGCCAGGCTGACGGTGCCGACCGTCCGGTCACCGACGTGCGCCGCCCAGATCGCGAGGGTCCCGGCGGCCACTCCGGCGGCCCGCTCCTTCCACCAGGCGATGGCCTCGGCGTGGTCGAGGGGGGCGAGGAAGCCGATCGAGGCGCCTCCCTCGACGGTGTCGACCATGAGGTCGGCCAGCGCGTCGATCCGGTCCAGTACGCCGGTGGCACTCAGGCGTGCCGGGGTCACGGTCATGGCAGCACCACCGCCAGCACGTACCGCACCGGCTCCGGCCCGGCGCACCGGAACCGCGTCGCACCCCACACGCGCAGTCGCAGACAGTCCCCGGCCTCCAGGTGGTGCGCGGTGTCCTGCGCGCTCACCTCGAGTGCCCCTTCCAGGACCCAGATGTGCTGTTCCAGGCCGGGCACGGGCGGCCGGTCGTAGGCGATGTCGGCGCCCGCCGTGAGCCGTCCCTCGACGAGTTCGCCGCGCAGCCCGGCGTGCGGGGGCGACACGGACCGGCGTACGAATCCGGAGGCCCGGTCCTCCCAGACCGGTTGCTCGGCGGCCCGTACCAGCGCCGCGGGCTCGGCCTCGACCTCGCTGAGCAGCTGGGACATGGTCCGGCCGTAGACCCCGCACAGGCGGTTCAGGAGGGAGGCGGTCGGGCTGATCTCGGCGCGCTCGGCCCGCGACAGCGTCGACCTGCTCACCCCGCTGCGTTCCGCCAACTCGCCCAGCGACCAGCCCCGTTCGGCCCGCAACTCGGCGAGGCGGGCACCGAGCCGGGCGTCGACGGGGTCGGGCCCGGTGTCGACCACATCGTGTCTCATATTCGGGATCCTATCCCGAATATGAGAACTCCCGGTTTCCTACGCCCGGGCGACCTCGGCGAGCGCCTCCAGGACCGGGCGGATCAACGGGTGGTCCTCGGCGCCCCGCCGGACCGCCGCGAACACCCGGCGGGTGGGGGCGGTGCCGTCGACCGGGCGTACGACCACGCCGGTCAGGTCCATGCCGATCAGCGCCGAGCGCGGGACCAGCGCGACGCCCGCGTCGGCCGAGGCCAGGGCGACGACCGCGCGGAAGTCGTCCGAGGAGTGCTCCAACCGGGGCTGGAAGCCTGCGCTCTCGCAGGCCAGGACCACCACGTCATGGCAGGGGTTGCCCGGGTAGGGGCCGATCCACGCGTCCTTGGCCAGCTCCGCGAGCGGCACCTCCTCCGCCTCGGCCAGCCGGTGCCGTACGGGCACGACCGCGTCGAAGGGCTCGGCGTACAGCGGGACATGGGCCAGGCGCGGGTCGTCGGCGGGTGGCGCCCCGCGGTACTCCACCGCCACCGCCACGTCGACCTGCCGGTCCAGCACCATCGGCAGACTGGCGTCGCCCTCCGCGTCCTGGACCCGGATACGGATGCCGGGCGCGGTGTCGGCGAGGCGGGACACCGCGGGCGCGACGACGAGGGCGATGCCGGTCGCGAAGGAGGCGACGGTGACCGTGCCCGCCTCCCCCGAGCCGTACGCGGCGAGCTCGGCCTCTGCGCGCTCCAGCTGGGCCAGGACGGCGTTGGTGTGGCTGAGCAGGATCTCGCCGGCCGCGGTGAGCCGTACCCCCTTCGCGCCGCGCTCGACCAGACGGTGTCCGGTCTCCTGCTCCAGGGCCGTCAGCTGCTGGGAGACCGCGGAGGGGGTGAGGTACAGCGCGGCGGCAGCCGCCGTCACCGTGCGGTGGTCGGCCACCGCACGCAGGATGTGGAGCCGCCGCGCTTCGATCATGAGATCGATTGTCTCAAATGCCCCCGTGCGCTCCGGCTCAGCCCGCCGACCCCGCCGCGGCCTCCGCGTCCAGCTCCGTCCGCGCGGCGACGAAGGCGTCCACGGCCCGGTTGACGTCGTCCGTGGAGTGCGCGGCCGACAGCTGGACACGGATGCGTGCCTGGCCCTGCGGCACGACGGGGTACGAGAAGCCGATGACGTACACGCCGCGCTCCAACAGCAGCTCCGCCATCCGGCCCGCCTTCGCCGCGTCGCCGATCATCACGGGCGCGATGGCGTGGTCGCCCGCGAGGACGTCGAAGCCCTCCTCGGTCATCCGGCGGCGGAACAGGGCGGTGTTCTCGGCCAGCCGGACGCGCAGGTCGTCCGCGGACTCCAGCAGGTCGAGGACCTTCAGGGAGGCCGCCGCGATCACCGGGGCGAGGGTGTTGGAGAACAGGTACGGGCGGGAGCGCTGCCGCAGCAGGGCGACGATCTCCGCGCGGGCGGCCACATAGCCGCCGGACGCACCGCCGAGCGCCTTGCCGAGGGTGCCGGTGACGAGGTCCACCCGGTCCATCACCCCGTGCAGTTCGGGGGTGCCGCGGCCGCCGGGACCGACGAAACCGACGGCGTGCGAGTCGTCGACCATGACCATGGCGTCGTAGCGGTCGGCGAGGTCGCAGATCTCGCGCAGCGGCGCCACGTAACCGTCCATCGAGAACACGCCGTCGGTGACGATCAGCCGGCGGCGCGCGTCGGAGGCGTCCTTCAGTTGGGCTTCGAGGTCGGCCATGTCGCGGTTGGCGTAGCGCAGGCGGCGGGCCTTGGACAGGCGGATGCCGTCGATGATCGAGGCGTGGTTGAGGGCGTCGGAGATCACCGCGTCCTCGGGGCCGAGGAGGGTCTCGAAGACACCGCCGTTGGCGTCGAAGCAGGAGGAGTACAGGATCGTGTCCTCCTGCCCGAGGAACGCCGACAGCCGCGCCTCCAGCTCCTTGTGCACCTCCTGCGTACCGCAGATGAAGCGCACGGACGCCATGCCGTAGCCCCAGCGGTCCAGGGCCTCGTGGGCGGCGGCGACGACCTCGGGGTGGTCGGCGAGACCGAGGTAGTTGTTGGCGCAGAAGTTCAGGACCTCGCCGGGGCGGCCGCCCGCGGTGACGGCGACGGTTGCCGACTGCGGGGTGCCGATGACGCGCTCTGGCTTGTGCAGACCGGCGGCGCGGATCTCGTCGAGGGTGGCGCGGAGGTCGTCACGGACAGAGTCGAACATGGGTCAGGCTCCTAATGGGTTACGCGGTCCAGTCGAGGATGACCTTGCCGCCGCGACCGCTCGCGGCGTCCTCGAACGCCGCCTCGAAGTCGCGGTAGTCGTAGCGGCCGGTGATCACGGGGGCGAGGTCGAGGCCGCCCTCCAGGAGCACCGACATCGCGTACCAGGTCTCGAACATCTCACGGCCGTAGATGCCCTTGATGGTGATCATCGAGGTGACGATCCGGGCCCAGTCGACCGGGAACTCCTCGGCGGGCAGGCCGAGCATGGCGATCCGGCCGCCGTGCGTCATGTTGGCGATCATGTCGCGCATCGCGACGGGGTTGCCGGACATCTCCAGGCCGATGTCGAAGCCCTCGCGCAGACCGAGGGAGCGCTGGCCGTCGGCGATCGTGGACCGGGCGACGTTCAGGGCGAGGCTGACGCCGATCTTGCGGGCGAGCTCCAGGCGCTCCTCGCTCACGTCCGTGACCACCACGTTGCGGGCACCGGCGTGCTTGGCCACCGCAGCCGCCATCAGCCCGATCGGCCCGGCGCCCGTGATCAGCACGTCCTCGCCGACCAGCGGGTACGACAGCGCGGTGTGCACGGCGTTGCCGAACGGGTCGAAGATCGCGGCGACGTCGAGGTCGACGGGGACGCGGTGCACCCAGACGTTGCCGGCGGGCAGCGCGACGTACTCGGCGAAGGCACCGTCCCGGCCGACGCCGAGCCCGACGGTCGCCCGGCACAGGTGGCGGCGCCCGGCCTGACAGTTGCGGCACTTGCCGCACACCAGGTGGCCCTCGCCGCTGACCCGGTCCCCGACGGCGATGTCGACGACGTCCCGCCCGGTCTCCACGACCTCCCCGACGAACTCGTGGCCGAGCACCAGCGGGGTACTGATCGTCTGCTGCGCCCATCCGTCCCAGGACCGGATGTGCAGGTCGGTGCCGCAGATCCCGGTGCGCAGCACCTTGATCAGTACGTCGCCGGGTCCGACGACGGGTTCGGGGACGTCCGCGAGCCACAACCCGGGCTGCGCCTTCTCCTTGACCAGCGCCTTCAACGCTACGGCTCCTGTGGGTGCGGTCCCGCGCGCGTGCACGCCGAAGCGGCCCGCGTCCGGGAAGAGGGTGGGATCGCGTAGCAATCTGCCGTACGGCACCGCCCCGGGTCCATCGAGGTTTTCTTAACCCGCGCCGCAGCTCCGCTTCACGCCCGCCGCGCGTGGCGGGAACACCGGACGGGGGATGCCCGTTGGTATGCGCAGGGACGTACCGGACCGACGGGGAGCCGCACATGAACACCGCACGTGATCTCGCTGTACTCGCGCTGGCGGCGGCGCCCGGCACCCCGGTCGAGCAGGGCGACGTCTCGCTCGCGCTCGCGGGTGCCGAGCTGTTGGACCTCGTGGAGGCCGGTGCGCTCACCGTCGACTCCGACCGGATCGTGCCCGGGGCGCCGCCGCGGACCGGGGACGCCCTGCTGGACGATGCCGGCGCCTCGGTCGTACGACAGGAGCCGTACGAGTCGGTCGAGGACTGGCTGTGGCGCCGGGGTGAGGGGCTGTCCGCGGCCTACGCCGCCGCCCTGGAGTCGCAGGGCCTGGCGACCCGGGCCCGGGGCCGCCGTATCCCGGTGCGCACCGGGCGGACCGTGCTGCTCGACTCGCCGGAGCGGACCCGCGCGGAGGAGCGGCGGGCCTCCGCCGAGCCCGTCCTCGCCGCACTGGCCACCGCCGCCGGGCTCCAGGAGGAGCCGGCCGAGGCTCCGGACGACCTGACCGACGACACCGTCACGGCGGTGCTGGCGGCCGTCGGGGACGCGGTGATGGAACTGGAGGGCGTGCGGCAGCGACGGGCGATAGAGAACTCGGCGTTCGACAACATCTGGCGGGGCGGGGTCTGAGACCCTCCTCCCCCGAACGCCCTCCAACGGCTGCGGCCCCCCGACGGCCGCGGCCTCAGAGCGGGAGGCCGTCCACCGCCATCCGCTCCAGCCTGGCGGTCAGTTCCGCGGCCGACGACTTGATGGTCTCGAGGCCCCCTCTCCCCCACGGCCGCGGCTCCACGTCGACGACACACACCGTGCCCAGCACCATGCCGGTGCTGTCGACGAGCGGGGCGCCCAGATAGGAACGGATGCCGAACTCGTCGACGACCGGGTTGCCGGCGAACCGCGGATAGTCGCAGACGTCCTCCAGGACCAGCGCCTTGCGCCGGACCACCACATGGGGACAGAAGCCGTGGTCACGCTCCAGATGGCGGCCGAGCTCCGGCTTGGTCTCCTCGCCCGTCACCACCGGCCGGGCGTCCGGGGTGTGCAGGCCGGCGAAGAACTGCCGGTTCTCGTCGATGAAGTTGACCATGGCGTACGGCGCCCCGGTCCGCGCGGCGAGCCGGTCCGCGAAGTCGTCGAGCACGGGCTCCGGACGCGCGCCGAGCCCCAGCCCGTGCAGCCGGCGGGCCCGCGCGGGCGCCTCCTTGTCCTCGGGCGTGAGCAGCAGCCGACCGGCCGGGCGCGCCGGGTCGTACCTCATCGGCGGGTCCCGTCGCTGCGGGTGTCGGTCATGTGCGGCTCCGTGGCGGTGGGTGCGGACATCACCTGTGGGCGCCATGGCTCGGCGCGGGTGCGGGGGCATGGGCGATGAGATGGCGTACGAGGGTCAGCAGGGTCTGCACGCCCGAGCTGGAGATCCGGGCGTCGCAGCGCACGATGGGGATCTCCGGGGAGAGGTCGATGGCGGCCCGGACCTCCTCGGGGTCGTAGCGGTACGAGCCGTCGAACTCGTTGATCGCGACGATGAATCCGAGGCCGCGCTGTTCGAAGAAGTCGACGGCGGCGAAGCAGTCCTCCAGCCGCCGGGTGTCGGCGAGGATGACCGCGCCGAGCGCGCCCTCGGACAGTTCGTCCCACATGAACCAGAACCGCTGCTGTCCGGGCGTGCCGAACAGGTAGAGGACGTGTTCCGGGTCGAGGGTGATGCGGCCGAAGTCCATGGCCACGGTCGTCTCGACCTTGTTCTCGATCCCTTCGAGGTTGTCGGTCGCGGCGCTGACCGTGGTGAGCAGTTCCTCCGTACTGAGCGGGGCGATCTCGCTGACCGCGCCCACGAAGGTCGTCTTGCCTACCCCGAACCCGCCCGCCACCAGGATCTTCAGTGCGGTGGGGAAGGGGTCAGAGCTGTCGTCGTAGTCCATCGAGCACTGCCTCCAGAAGGGCCCGGTCAGTCGGGTTGTGGGTGAACTCGGGGGGCTTGGTGGTGAGCGCCCCGCAGTCGACGAGGTCGGACAGCAGCACCTTGGTGACGGCCGCCGGCAGCTTCAGATGGGCGGCGATCTCGGCGACCGAGACAGGCGCCCGGCACAGGTCGAGCACCTGGGTGTGCTCGAGGCCGAGATAGCCGAGGGGGGTGGCTCCGGTGACCATCACCTGCGACAGCAGGTCGAGCGCGATGGTGGGCCTGGTGCGGCCGTTGCTGACCGTGAAGGGGCGCACCAGGCGTCCGGCCGCGTCGTCGAGCCAGGGCCCGTCACCGGCCGCCGCCACGCTCAAGGCCTCATCGCCGTCGGTCCGCCTGCGTGCTGCCGGGGTGCGGTCACCAGGTAGGGGCGCACGCTCTTGACCAGCATCGCCATCTCGTAGCCGAGGACGGCGGCGTCCGCCTCGCGGCCGGCGAGCACGGCGAGACAGGTGCCGGATCCGGCGGTGGTCACGAACAGCAGGGTCGAGTCCAGTTCGACGACGACCTGGCGGACGTCCCCGCCGTCGGCGAACCGGACCCCGGCGCTGCGGCCGAGCGAGTACAGGCCGGAGGCCAGGGCGGCCATGTGGTCGGCGCTGTCGGTGTCGAGGCCGTGGACCGACTTCACGAGCCCGTCGCAGGAGAGGAGGACGGCGCTGGTGGTGTGCGGTACGCGCTGCACGAGGCCGCTCATCAGCCAGTCGAGATCGGATACCTGGCCGGTCGGCGCTTCGCTCGCCATGGGGGATCGACTCCTTGAGGTACGAAGGTCTACGGGAGCGCTGGGGGGTGGGGTGGAGAGGGGGGTCGTCATCCGGCTGTCGCGCTCCCGTCGTGCCGGGTGGGGGTGTGTTCGGGGCGGGCCGCGGACAGGCCGTCGTGCGCGCCGCGCACCTCGGCCGCACGGGCCGGGTCCATGGCGGGGACGTCGTGGGGCGGCGCGTCCCGGCGGGCGGTGTCCGGCTGCGTGCGGTCCGGGGCGGGGTACGTCGCGTCGAGGTACGGGGAGGGCGTCCGGTCCGTGTCGAAGCGGGTCGCCTCCAGGTGCGGGGGGTGGCCGCCGGCCGAGGGGGCCGACCCGGTGGGGTCCGCCTCCAGGTGCTGCTGCGCCTCGGCGAGGCCGATGCCGCGCTGGAAGGCCGCCATGAGCCCCGGGTCGTGACCGACGAGGTGCTCGTTCTCGGGGCGCGGTGCCGCCGGGCCGTCGCGCAGCTGGGGTGCGATGTGCTCCTGGGCGCGGCGGCGGGGCAGTTGGGGTTTGCCCATAGTGCCGCGCACGGTGCCGGTGCGCGGGGTCGGCGGTGCGCCGGTCGTCTCGGCGACGTGCTGCCGGTCGTCGGGACGGATGCCGGGGACGGCCTCGGCCGGGTTGGGCCGCTCCTGGTGGGTGCCGCGGACGGGGAGCGGCACCGGATCGCCGTCACCCCGCTCCGGGGCCGTGGCCCGCGGGGCCTGCTCCGGGCGGCGAGGCGTGAACGGTACGACGCGCTGCGGCCCGGTGTCCCCGACGGCCCCGGCTCCGGGCTGGGTTCCGGCGTACGGGTACTGCTGCGGTGGTACGGCGGTCCCCGTCCCGCCCATCGGACCCGCCGCCGGTGCCCCCGTGCCCGGCTGTGGCGGCGAGGGTGCGCGCGGGACGGCACCCGGCACGTCCTGGTCCGCGCCCAGCAGGGCCTGCGGCACGATGAGTACGGCCTGCACACCGCCGTAGATGTTGGTCTGGAGCCGGACGTTGATGCCGTGCCGCCGGGCGAGCTGCGAGACCACGAACAGGCCGATCCGGCCGTCCGCGAGCAGGCTGCCGACGTTGACCTGGTCGGGGTCGGCGAGCAGGGCGTTCATCTTGTTCTGCTCGTTGACCGGCATGCCGAGGCCGCGGTCCTCGACCTCGACGGCGAGTCCGGCGGTCACGAGGTTGGCGCGCAGCAGGACTTGGGTGTGCGGGGCGGAGAACACCGTGGCGTTCTCGACGAGTTCGGCGAGCAGGTGGATGACGTCGGCGACGGCGTGCCCGCGCAGGGTGCCGTCGATGGGCGGGACGAGCTTGACGCGGGAGTACTGCTCGACCTCGGCGATGGCGGAGCGCAGCACCTCGGTCATGGAGACGGGGTTGCTCCACTGGCGGCGGGAGACGGCGCCGCCGAGCACGGCGAGGTTCTCGGCGTGCCGCCGGATGCGGGTGGCGAGGTGGTCGACGTGGAAGAGGCCCTTGAGGAGGTCGGGGTCCTCGATCTCGTTCTCGAGCTCGTCGAGGATGGAGATCTCGCGGTGGACGAGCGACTGCAGGCGCCGGGCGAGGTTGAGGAAGACCTCGAGTTTCTGTTCGCTGCCCGCCTGGCTGGACAGTTGGGCGGCCTGGACCACCGCGGTGACGGCGCCGTCGTGGGCGCGGGTCAGGTCGGCGGCGAGCAGGTCGAAGTCGTCGGCGTCCTCGGGAGGGCCGCCGCGCGGTTTGCGCGGGGGTGGGCCCTCGCCGCGTCGCAGGGCCTCGACGAGGGCCTTGAGGTCGGCCTCGCCGCGCGCGCTGGTGCGCCGGAGCGCGCCGATGCGGTCGCTGACCGCCCCGGCGGCGCGGTCGGCGGCGACGGCGGCGATGAGAATGCCCGCGAGGGTGACGGAGAAGGCGCCCGCGAGCACGCCCCACAGGGTGAGTCCGGGCTGTGCGCCGGTGGAGCGGACGGTGAACAGGACGGCCGCCGAGGCGCTGAGGGCGACCGCGATGGGGGGCAGGACGGCCAGCCGCAGCAGTTGTGGCCGTATGTGGGTCTCGGGCAGCGCGGGTGCGGGCCGGGCGGTCGGCCTTCCGTGCCGGCCGCCCTCACGGCGGTCTGCGCGGGGCGCCGGTGCGCGGAGCTGAGACATCGGTGTCCTCGTACTGGTGGTCCGTCGGGCCGGGTCGCCGGGCGGGCTCGGGTGTCCGCGGCCGGGCTCCCTGGGCCCGGGGCGCGCTCCCGCCGGTTGCCGGGTGCGCCCGCTCCTGGTGGGGCGTGCTCCGACGCGGTCGTCGGTCACCGGCTTCCCCCGGTGCCCGGTTGCGGTCGAGCTGGGGGGCTCCCCATCGCGTCGACTCCCTCCTCCGGCTCGCGGCTGCACGTACCGGACCCCGCTCCCTGATCCCGGTCTGATCCGGTCTGAATCCGCGTGGCGCGCCGGCAGGGCATGCGCCATCGCGGCGTCGGTCGAGAGCGCCGGGAATTCGGCGCTGCGTCGCTCGACGGACACTCACAGTAGTCGGCGCGGCATCACATGCGATGGGCAGTTGACAAACTCGTACGGAGAGCGTCCCGCTCTGGTATGAGGCTTCGTACGACAGCCCGATAAGCCCCGCGACTGCCTGTTCCGTAATCGCCAGACTCCGATCGAACCTGGTCAGAAGTGGTCACGAACAAACGGCGAGGGCCGGGGAGCGTCCTGCTCCCCGGCCCTCGCCGTCAGCCGTTCCCAGGCTCGCGCTCAGCCTGCGGGCACCGTCTCGGGGTCCCCGGTGCCCGCGGTGGCGGCACCGGGAAGGTCACGGGCCGTGTCGGTCGGCGGTGCCGTCGCGGCGACCACACCGTCCGCGGGCCACCCACCCACCGGGGCCGCCGCGACCCCGCGCCACCACGGCTCGCCGGGCACCGTCTCGGAGGTGGGCTCGAAGGGCTCGCCGGGCCGGGGCAGGGCGACCCGGGCCCCTTCCCTGCGGGCCGCCGCGAGCGTGCCCTCCCCCGGGTCCGCCCACGGGTGCGTGGCCAGGTTGAAGGTGGCCCAGTGGATCGGCAGCAGCGGACCGCCCGCGGGCCCGCCCTGAAGGTCGAGGTGGGCGCGCATGCCCTCGTCGGGGGTCATGTGGATGTCGGGCCAGAAGTCGCTGTACGCGCCGATCTGGATCATCGTGGCGTCGAAGGGGCCGTGCTGGGCGCCGATGTCCTTGAAGCCCTCGAAGTAGCCGGTGTCACCGCTGTGGTAGATCCGGTGCTCCGCGCCGGCGACGACCCAGGAGGCCCAGAGGGTGTGCTGGGTGTTGCGCAGGCCGCGACCGCAGAAGTGGCGGGCCGGGGTGGCGGTGAGGGTGAGGCCGCCGACCTGGGTGGCCTCGTGCCAGTCCAGCTCGCGCAGCCGGTCGGCGGGGACGCCCCAGTGCTCGAGGTGGGCTCCGACGCCGAGCGGCACCGCGAACAGGGTGTCCGTGCCCGCCAGCGCCTTGATCGTGGGCAGGTCCAGGTGGTCGTAGTGGTCGTGGGAGATGACGACCACGTCGACCGGGCCGAGCGCGGCCAGCGGGAGCGGCACCGGGTGCAGGCGCTTGGGGCCGGCGAAGGGGAACGGGGAGCAGCGCTCGCCCCAGACCGGGTCGAAGAGCACGCGCTGCCCGTCGATCTCGGCGAGCACGCTGGAGTGCCCCATCCAGGTCAGCCGCAGCCCGGTGGCGGGCGGCCGGGCGATGTCGGCGAGGGTGGTCGGGTGCACCGGGATCCGGCCCCCGGGGGACCGGCGGGGCCGCTCGTCCTTGTCGAAGAAGACCTTGGCGAACTCCAGCATCGAACCGGACGGCCGGGTGCGGGCCACGCCGCCCGGGTTCTGGAAGACCCCGTCCTTGAAGTGCGGCGATCTACGGATGCGCGCGAGGCGTTCACCGCTCGGATCCACACCGAAGGCCGCGGGCCGCAGCGCGCGGAACCCGGAGCTCGGGGAACGGAAACCGGACACGGTACCTCCAGGTGGAGTCGGTGAGGCATTCCATTATGGTCGGCCCCGCCGACAGACCGGGGTCGCCCCGGTCACGGCGGCGTGAACCGCGCCTCGGACGCGCCCCACTCCCGGACGTCGACCTCGTCGCCGACCGCCACCTTGCCCGGTCGCAGCACGGAGAACTTCACGCCGAACACGGTGCCGACAGTGCCGCGCCGGTATCCGGCGAGCGTACGGATGGGCTCCGGGCCGGCCTTGGCGCCGCGCTCCTGGTCGACCAGGGTGACGGCGCAGCGGACGGCGAGCTTGGCGTAGGCCAGCTCGGCATCGCCGACCAGGACGCGCCGGACCCGGTCCTCGGTGTGCGGGACGTCCCAGCCGTCGATCACGATGTTCGGGCGGAACCGGTTCATCGGCAGCGGTTCCCCGCCCCGCTCGGCGATCCTCTCGTTGAGCAGGTCGAGGCTGGACCGCGACAGCACGTGCAGGGCACCGCTGTCGGCCCAGCCCGCGGTGCCCGGGGTCCTGCCGTCGGTCACCCGGTCGTGGTCCGGCGGCACCCGCACCAGTCGGCTCGGCACGCCGAGCACCTCGGAGAGCCACCCGGCCGCGGTGTCGCCCTGGTCGATGCCCCGGTACGGCGTGCCGAAGAGGTCGACCGGTCGGCGGGCCCCGGTGGTGTCGACGTCGACGGCCACCTCGCCGTGGTCCGGCGCCCGCAGCGTCAGCCGCTCGCCGGCGGCGTCGATGCCGGGCAGGATCAGCGCGAGCCGGGGGTGTCGGCGCTGGGTCCGGAAGACCCCGTCCTCGCTCACCACCATGAAGGCGCGGTCGTGGGCCGGCCCGGCCGGTGTCACCACGGCCTCGCTCGCCGAGATCCCGGCGCATCCCTTGACCGGGTAGTACGACAACTCGACGACGTTCGCCACGCCCTCGCTCCCTTCGACGACCGGTGCCTTCCCCAGGAGGACCCAACAGCGCCGGCTCTGCGCGCGTCAACCGGTTTCGGCCCGCGTTGACAGCACCCCGACCGCCTCCGGATACTGACTCGCCGTTCAGTAGTGCGCCCGACCGCCCGGCCCCGTGCCCGCCCCCTCGCCCAGGAGAGACCCCCGATGACCACCCCCCTGCTCTCGCTCACCTGGACCGACCACGTCACCGGCCGCCAGGGCTTCCTGGTCGTCGACCGGCTGGTCCGGGGCGTGGCCAGCGGCGGGCTGCGCATGCGCGAGGGCTGCACCCTGGACGAGGTCACCGGACTGGCCCGCGGCATGACCATGAAGGAGGCGCTGCACTACGACCCCGAGAGCCGTTACGTCCCCCTGGGCGGCGCCAAGGGCGGCATCGACTGCGACCCGCGGGACCCGGCGGCGTACGGGATCCTCGTGCGTTTCCTGCGCGCGACGCGACCGTACGTCGAGGGTGTGTGGACCACGGGCGAGGATCTCGGGCTCACCCAGGACCTGGTGGACCGGGCAGTGGCCGAGGCCGGGCTCGTCTCCTCGATACAGGCCGTGTATCCGCTGCTCGACGACGAGAGGGCGGCCCGGCGACGGCTCGCGGACGCGTTCGCCGTGGAGGTGGACGGCATCGGCCTGGACGAACTGGTCGGCGGCTGCGGGGTCGCCGAGTCGGTGCTCGCGGCCCTGGACCGGGCCGGCGTGCCGTACCCCGGGACGCGGGTCGCGGTGCAGGGGCTCGGCACGATGGGCGGGGCCACGGCACGCTTCCTCACGCGCGCGGGGCTCACCGTCGTGGCCGTCGCCGACATCAAGGGCACGATCGCCAACCCCGCCGGGCTGGACGTGGAGGCACTGCTGCGGGCGCGGGACGCGTACGGCACCGTGGACCGTGCCGCGCTGCGCCCCGGCGACCGCGACCTGCCAGGCGAGGCCTGGCTGTCCGCCGACGCGGAGGTACTGGTGCCCGCGGCCGTGTCGTACGCGATCGACGCGGCGAACCAGGGCCGGATCACCGCCCGCTGGATCGTGGAGGCCGCGAACATGCCCGTCCTGCCCGCCGCGGAGGCGCTGCTCGCCGCGCGGGGGGTGACCGTCCTGCCCGACGTGGTCGTGAACTCCGGGACGAACGCCTGGTGGTGGTGGACCCTGTTCGGTGACATCGGCCCCGACGCCGACGAGGCCTTCGCACACACCCGCCGCGCCATGCGGGCCCTGGTCGATCTGATGCTGGCCCGCGCGGAGGCCGACGGCACGTCACCGCGGGCCGCCGCGCACGCGATCGTCGAGGACCGGCTGCCGGTGATCGCGGAGCGGTTCGGGTGGTACCGGTGACGGCGGCCGTCCCACGGTCCGGGCCCCGGCGGACCCCGCCTGGATAGGGTGACCGCGTGGCGAGAGTGCGGTTGGGCGTGGCCGAGCGGCGTGCGGAGTTGCTGCGGGCCGCCGTGGAGCAGATCGAGGCGCGGGGCGTGGCGGCGGTCAGGATCGCCGACGTGGCCGCGGCGCTGGGGGTGAGCAACGCGCTGGTGCTCTACCACTTCTCCACCAAGGAGAAGCTGGTCGCCGCCGCGTTCGCCCACGCCGCCGCGGACGACCTCGCCCACCTGCGCAAGCTGCTCGGCCGGCGGACGACGGCGCTGCGCCGACTGCGGTCGGCCGTGCGCTGGTACGCCCCGACCGGCCAGGCCAAGGGCTGGCGGCTGTGGATCGAGGGCTGGGCGGCGGCGCTGCGCGAGCCCGCGCTCCAGGAGGTCACCCGGGATCTCGACGGACAGTGGAAGGCGGCGATCGCCGAGGTCGTCCGGGAGGGCGTGGCCGCGGGCGAGTTCCGGTGCCCCGACCCCGAGGCTTCGGCCCTGCGCCTGACGGCGTTCCTCGACGGTCTCGCCGTGCAGCTGACCTCGTACCCGAAAGCGGTGTCCCGGGCCCGCGCGCGGGAGTGGGCTGACGACGCGCTGGCCCGGGAACTCGGGCTGGGGACCGGCACGTTGAGCGCGCAGGAGGGCTGAGGGAGCCGCCCCGGCCCTCCGTCGACAGAAGAGGGTCCCGCCCATGGTCCGTCCGACGGCCTCCGCTCCCCTGCCGAGCACGACGAAGGTGCTGTCCGTCGGGCTGGACCCGCGGGTGCTCGACTACAGCCGGCTGCCCGCGGGGATCGACGAGGAGGCCTTCACGGCCCGGATCGAGGCGGCACACACGGCACTGCGCGAGGCGGGGTTCGATGTGCGGTCCTGTCTGATCGGGACCGCGGCGGACGACGCCGAGGCGGCCGTCCGGGAAGCCCTCCGGGCGGACACGTTCGGCCTGGCGATGATCGGGGGCGGGGTCCGGATGATGCCGGAGCACACCGTCCTGTTCGAACGACTGGTCAACCTCCTCGTCGAGGAGGCGCCCGGCATCCGGTTGTGCTTCAACTCCGCGCCGGAGAACACGGTCGAGACACTTCGCCGGTGGATCGGGGCCTGAGCGGCACCCGCCGGCCGTTCGGCCCCCTCCGCAAGCCGCCCTCACCGACGCCGTCACCCTGATCCGTCCCCGTACCGACGGCACGCCCCGTGCCGACGGCATCGCGCGCGCGTGGGCGAGGGCTTCTGGCAGGACGCCGGAGGTGACGGCCCCGGCCGCCGGTGCGGCGACACCGGGCAGCCACCGCCCGGCCTCAGGGCCGGAGGGCCGCGGCGACGCCCGCGACGGTCGTACGCGGAACAGGCCTGCGTGTTCCGGCCCTTCCGGGAGCCAGACGTCGGGTGACGGCACACCGCCACCCGACGCCGGCCCGGAGACCGGACCGCACCCGCACCCGCACCCGCACCCGCACCCGCGCGGTCACGTCCGGGGCGGCCGCCACGCGCTCGTCAGGCGACCGCCGCGATCCGCATCTTGATGTCGTCCGGCGACAGCGCGCCCTTCGCCGTCACATGGTCGCCCGAGGACTCCCCGCGCAACCGGCGCCCGATCCACGGCACCAGGTACTCGCGCGCCCATTGCACGTTGTCGCGCCGGATGTCGAGGGTGCCGCGCGGCGGCAGCGGGGGCCACGGCTGGTCGGGGTCGGCGGGGACCTCCAGACCGAGCACCTGGCCGGCCCGGAGCGCCACGCGCGTGTGCCCGTCGGCCGACAGGTGGAGCCGGTCGCCGTCCCAGGCCCTGCGGTCCTGAATCGTCTTCAGGGACCACAGGTCGAGCACGGGACAGCCGTAGCGGTCGGCGACCGCCCGCACATGTCCGTTGTACGTGGCGATCTTGCCGCGCAGGTGCTTGAGCACGGGCACGCCACGGGTGTCGAAGCCGGTGGTCACCATCACGGTGCCGCACGCCTCGGAGAGCCGGGCGATCGCCCGCTCGAAGCGCTCGGCGACCTCGTCGGGGTCGCTGCCGGGCCGGAGGATGTCGTTGCCGCCCGCGCAGAAGGAGACCAGGTCCGGTGCGAGGGCCACGGCCTTGGGAAGTTGGTCCTCGACGATCTGGTCGAGGAGCTTCCCGCGTACCGCGAGGTTGGCGTACGTGAACGCGCCCTCGGGGCGCCGGTCCGCCAGGAGCACCGCGAAGCGGTCCGCCCAGCCGACGAACGCCCCGTCGGGGCCGGGGTCGCCGACGCCCTCGGTGAAGCTGTCCCCCACCGCAACGTACGACCCGATCACTGCTCTGCTGTCACTCTTCGAATCGTCTGCCACGTCGGCCCATGATTCACCTTCGAATGTGACCTACGCGACCGTAAGGGAGGATTGACGGGCGGTGAGATAAGCCACTCCTAAAGTGTTTCCCAAGCCCGGAATAGGCCTCCGATCAGAGGCGTTGAGGGCTCAGCCGCCATACCCGGAAGTCGCGCAGGCGGAAGTGGCTCCACGTCGTCCGGAAGGCGAAGTGCCCGCTGGTGTACGGCTGCGGGTCGGTGTGGTCGAAGACGAGGCGCCCGTTGGTCCACCACTGCTGGGTGGAGCCGTCGGAGACGATCCGGACGCGGTGGGGCTCGTTCGCCACGAGCAGCGGCTCCGTGTAGTCGTAGATCAGCGGACGGACGCCGGCCTCACCGACGTAGCGGCGCAGCCGGGTCGTGGTGTTGGAGTTGGCGCCGTAGCCGACGTAGTACGTCCGGAGGTGGTCGTACTCGGCCAGCGCCCCGCCCCGCCGGGTGGCGAAGAGGTCCTCGGGGGAACGGACGTCGACCGCGTTCCAGAAGGTGTTGAGGTCGGAGACCCGGTCGTTGACGCCGCCCTCGGACACGGGCGTGGCCGTGTACTCGATGACGTAGGGCCCTTCGAGCCGCTTCCTGAACCAGATCGTCGCGCCGGCCGGTACCTCGACCTCCAGGGTGCCGCGGGAGGCGGTGACGGTGCCGCCCTTCTCCAGCTCCACGGCCCACTGGCGAAGGCCGTGGCGGAAGTCGTCGTGGGCGATCAGGCGACGGTGGCGGGGCCCGGCGGCGGCGTTCCCGGCGGGGCCGAGGGCGGCGAGCGCGGCACCGGCGGCGAGCGCCCCGAAGGCTCTACGGGTGGTCGTCATCTTGCTCCTCTGCGAAAGGGCCGGTCGGCCACCGTGCGGCGCCCGGGGAACGTGTGCCGCCGAGGTCCCCGTGGCAGCGAGCGGGGACAGAAAGCGCTTACGCGACGGCCGGGATCACTCTGGCCCCATCCACCCCTTCCTGTCGATGCCCCGGGCGCCCGTGCCACAAGAACGCAACGCGGCGGTCACGCACGCAGCCACGCCGACACCGAAGGCCGGACCCGGGGATCGGGGTCCGGCCTTCGGTGGCACGTGGAGTGGGCGTCAGCCGACGGAGACGCCCTTCGCGCGGAGGTAGGCGACCGGGTCCACGTCCGAGCCGTAGTCCGGGGTGGTGCGGATCTCGAAGTGCAGGTGCGGACCGGTGACGTTGCCGGTCGCGCCGGAGAGTCCGACCTGCTGGCCCGCGGCGACGGTCTGGCCGGACGAGACCGAGAGCGAGGACAGGTGGGCGTACTGGGCGTAGTAGCCGTCGGCGAGCTTGATGACGACCTGGTTGCCGTACGCGCCGCCCCAGCCGGCGGAGACGACCGTGCCGGCGCCTACGGCCTTGAGCGGGGTGCCGGTCGGGACGACGAAGTCGACGCCGGTGTGGTAACCGCTGGACCACATGCTGCCGGCCATGCGGTACGGCGTGCCGACGGTGGCACCGGCGACCGGGAGCGTGAAGCCGGCGGCGCTGCTGCTCGCGCCGGTCGACTCGCTGCTCTGGGCGGCGGCCGTCGTGCTCGACTTCGAGGAGGACTGCGAGGACGAACTCGACGCGGAGGACGAGGACTTCCGGGTGCTCGTGGACGTGTCCGCCGACTTCTGCGCGCTCGCCGCGCCCTTCTTGCCGAGGGTCAGCTTCAGACCGGGGTGGATCAGCGACGGGTCGGAGCCGACGACCTCGCGGTTGTCGGAGTAGAGCTTCTGCCAGCCGCCGCTGACGTGCTGCTCGTCGGCGATCTTCGAAAGATAGTCACCGGCCCGCACCGAATAGGTGCGCACGGTCGCGGTGTTCGCGGCGCTCTTCTTCTCCGCCACCTTGTCGACAGTCGTCTTCTCGGCGGCCGGAAGGGACTGGACGGCCTTTTCCGCAGGGGACTGCGAGGGGGCCGCGTGGGCGCCTGCGGCACCCATCAGCGGGAGGGCGAGTGCCGCTCCGCCGGTACCGGCGACGGCGATCGAGCGGGTCAGGCGCTGGGCCTTCGGACGGCGGTGCTTACCCTTCGCGGGCATGGCGAATTCCTCTCCGGCGCCTGCGAGGTGAGCTGTCGGGTGCGAGCTGGAGATGCCCGGCCGCACCGAGGCGCGGCTTAACCCCTAGCCGTTCCGGAGACCGGAACAGGCGTTGTACCTGTGGGTCCCCCGCTCCTGCCGTTCACGGGTGAGTAGTGGGGACTCCGGGCGGCGGCAGGATTGGGCGTCCGTCCGGATGGATGGCGAACGTAAGCGAGCAGGACGCAAAGCGACAAGTAAGAGGTTCCACGCGCATGCGTTTCTCGTGATCCGCTGCGGGAATTACCGGTCACCCTGCGTGCATTACGTCCGCCTCCAGCTCTCCAAACCCCAGGAAAAATATGGGGATTACGTGAACATGACGGGCGACGCACCGTCACGGATATGACGCTCCTCACGTGCCCGACGCACAGGTTCCCTCATTCCAGAGCGAGTTGGAATGAACGCATCGCAACACGAAGGAAGGCGCCAATTCGGACAGAAGGTTCAGACGCGCCGCAGCCGAAGAACCGTCGCATCCAAATCGCCCCGCAAACCGACGCGAAGTCCGTGATGCAGCAATACGGCCCCTCTGTGGATTTCGCCCGTTTCCAGGCATGCATACGACGCTGCCGGATCGAGCCCCCGCAGCCGCAGCGCCGGCACGGGCTCGCCGTAGCTCTGCGCCTGGAGCCAGGCGAGGACCACGGTCTCGTCCCCGAGGACGTACTGCACGGCGCTCAGCCCGCCCCGCGGCGGCCGCAGCCGGTACTGGTCGCCGCGCTGCACCAGGGGCCGGATCTCCTTGTAGAGCTCCACCCACTCACGGGCCTCGCCGAGCTCCGCCTCGCTCCACCGGGTGAGGTCGCCACCCACCCCGAGCACCCCAGCCATGGCACTGACGAACCGGAACCGCAGCGAGCTGACGCGGCCGTTGAGCATGGCGTTCGGGCTGTCGGTCACCCAGGCGGCCATCACGCGCGCGGGGTGGATCTGGCTGAAGCCGTGCTGGATGGCGAGCCGGTCGAGCGGGTCGGTGTTGTCGGAGGTCCACACCTGGTCGGTCCGGCTCAGCACCCCGAGGTCGATCCGGCCGCCGCCGCCCGAGCAGGACTCGAAGGCGACGTCCGGGTGGGCCGCCCTGAGCCGGTCCAGCAAGGCGTAGAAGGCGTGCACGTGATCGACCCAGAGCCGTTGCGGATACGGCTCGCCGGGCCAGCCGGCGTCGGTGAAGCTGCGGTTGAAGTCCCACTTCACGTAGTCGATCGGGGCGCCGGACAGGAGCGCGTCGAGCCGGCTGAACAGGTACTCCTGGACATCCTCGCGTGCCAGGTTCAGTACGAGCTGATTGCGGAACTCCGTCCGCTTTCGTCCCGGCTGGTACTGGACCCAGTCCGGGTGCGCCCGGTACAGATCGCTGTCCGCGTTGACCATCTCGGGCTCGACCCAGATCCCGAACTGCATGCCGAGCGCGTGCACCTGGTCGGCCAGCGGCTTCAGACCGCCGGGGAAGCGGTCCGGGTTGGGCGCCCAGTCGCCGAGCCCGGCGCGGTCGCTGGTGCGGGCGCCGAACCAGCCGTCGTCGACCACGAACAGCTCGACGCCGATGTCCGCGGCGCGCCGGGCGAGCGCTTCCTGCTGCTCCTCGGAGATGTCGAACTCGGTGGCCTCCCAGGAGTTGAACAGCACCGGCCGGTCCCGGTCCGCGTCCGGGACGACGTACGCCCGCTGGTACGCGTGCCAGGTCCGGCTCGCGCCCCCGAAGCCGCCGTCGCTCCACAGTCCGGCGAAGACGGGCGTGGTGAAGGACTCCCCCGCCGCCAGCCGCAGCAGGCCCGACTCGTCGTACCCGGCGCCGCCGGTGATCTGCACGCGCGCGTCGAGGAGTTGGGCCACGGCGATCCGCCAGGAGCCCGACCAGCCGAGGGCACAGCCGTAGACCTCGCCGCGCTCCTCGGTGGCGTCGGTGTCCAGCGCGACCCACGGCAGGTGCTGGTGCCCGGTGTGGCCGCGGCGGCTGCCGATGACCTTCTCGCCGTAGGTGAGCGGCGCACTGGTCAGCCGGGACTCGGCGGCCCAGCGGCCGTGCAGGTGGGACAGCCGCCAGTCCTCGCGCTCGGGCAGCGTCCAGGTGGCGGAGTCGGCGCGCAGCAGCTCCACGGCGTCGGGCCCCTGGTTGTCCAGGCCCACCCAGCGCTCCACGACGTCGCCGCGCATGCGGTAGTGGAGCGTGATCGCGAGTCCGCCGTCGCGGAAGCGGAGCCGCAGTTCGTCGCCCCCGGCGCCGTCCGGCGTCTCGTACGCCTCGAAGCTCCACTCGGTACCGCGTCGCTCGCCCGCGCGCACGGACAGCGCGGGGCGTACGAAGCGGGGGCCGCCCTCGACGGGGTACTCCTCGCGGCCGTCGAGCGGGGACTCGAATCCGCGTTCGCCGGGCAGCGGCCGGGCGGCGAGTTCCTCGGCGTCGGCGAGCGTGATGCTCGGGCCCCAGTGGAGGTGCAGCAGAACGTCGTCCTCGGTGAGGTGGACGGCGTAACTGCTGGCCGGCCCGGAGAGAAGCCAGGTACGGCCGGTTTCGGAGATCTCCAGCATCAAACCCTCACACATTCGAACATGGACGCTCAATCGTCAACATCATCAAGGGCTTGCGGGCCTGGAGGCAACGTCTGTGGACAACTGATTGCCCCGGGAACCGATGTCGTATCGTCATGAAAGTGCCCGTCGACGAGCCGCGGCGACGGTCCCGACCGGGAGGAGCCCCCGTGACGCAGCAGATCCCGTCGACCGAGCCAGAGCTGGCCGGCGTGCGCAACTTCCGCGACGTGGGCGGGCTGCCGACCGTCGACGGACGGCGGGTGCGCTACGGAGTGCTGTACCGCAGCGGCCACCTGGCACACGCGACCGCCGAGGACGCCGCGTTCCTCACCTCGCTCGGACTGCACACGATCTTCGACTTCCGCAACGCCTCGGACCAGAAGCTGGAGGGCCCCGACGTCGAGCTGCCGGGCGTGCGCAACGTCAACCTCCCGCTGAGCGACCCGGCGGAGGGCTCGGAGTTCTGGAAGATGGTCCGCGACGGCGAGATCGAGCAGCTGCGCGAGATCCTCGGCGACGGCAAGGCGGCGAACCGCATGATCGCCTCGTATCGCCAGATCATCAAGGAGCGCACCGCCGAGCACTCCCGTGTCCTGCGCTCCCTCGCCGAGGAGAGCGTGCCCGTGCTGATGCACTGCGCGGCGGGCAAGGACCGCGCGGGTCTGTCCGTCGCGGTGACGCTGCTCGCCCTCGGCGTGGAGCAGGAGGCGATCCTCGCCGACTACCTGGAGTCCAACGCCAAGCACCGCCGCTACAAGGTGCACCGCAGCAGCAGCTCGTCCGCCGGCTACTCCCCCGAGGTCATGGAGCTGCTCAGCCCCCTCTTCGAGGCGCGCGCCGACTATCTGCTGGCCGCCTTCGAGACCATCGAGGAGACCTGGGGCGACGTCGACACCTACCTGGAGCAGGGCCTCGGCGTCACCCCGGAGCTCCGGGAGCGACTGCGCGAGCGCCTGCTGGACTGACGTCGGTTCGTCCCGGCCTCCGCCCGGCTACTGCTTGGCGCCGAGTTCGAACAGCAGGTAGATGAACGCCGCGAAGACGTGCCCCACCGCGATGTAGACGAGCAGCCGCACCCACAGGGCGCGCGGGAACTTCTCCTCCATGTCCCTCATGGCATCTCTCCAGGAGTGGGGCCCAGGCACAGCGCGGCCGTGGGGCTCTGCAACAGGGTGTGGACGAACAGCAGCTCGACCCCGTCGGGGTCCTCGGCCGCGATCCGGTGCGGGGTCAGCGAGTCGAAGTGCGCGCTGTCCCCGGGGGTGAGCCGGTGCGTGGCGTCCCCGAGGCGCAGCCGCAGCCGCCCGGTGAGGACGTACAGCCACTCCTCGCCCGGGTGCACGCGCACGATGTCGCCCTGGGAGCCGTACGGGACGTGCAGGCGCAGGGCCTGCATGCCGCGTCCGGGGGAGCCCGCCTGCCGGTAGGTCCAGCCGCCGGCTGCGGTCGGTTCCATGTCGGCGGCGCGCACGACGGCGTCCCGTTCGGCGACCGTCTCGCCGAGCAGCTCCGAGACCGTCGTACCGTAGACGCGGGCGAGCGCGAGCAGCATCGGCAACGAGGGCTGGCGCTGCCCGGTCTCCAGGCGGGAGAGGTGGGCGGGGGACGACCCCGCCGCCCGGGCCGCTGCCTCCAGGGTGAGGGAGGCCCGGCGGCGCAGCGCACGGAGCTGCGGCGCGACGGCGGGAAGGGCCCCGCCCGCCGGGGGCTCGTTCTCGGGAGAGCTCATGCTCCCCATTCAGCCGCAGGCTTGCCTCTGCGGCAAATTTCTTGCCTCAGAGGCAAAAGCGCCTGCCGGGAGTTCGACGGTTGTCCGAGTCAGTGATTGGCCACCGCCTGCTTCACCAGCGTCTTCCCGAAGTCCCACATCAGCCCGCCACCACCGTGCGCGTCGTCCATGATCTCGGTGAAGGCGTCCACGAACCGGTCCACCTCCCGCTCACCGATCGTCAGCGGCGGAATCAGCTTGATCACCTCCAGGTGGTCACCGGAGACCTGGGTGAGGATCCGGTGCCGCTGGAGCAGCGGGACGACGACCATCTGCGCGAACAGTCCCTTGCGGGCGGCCTGGAGCATGGTCCAACGGCTGCGCAGACCCAGCGACCTGGGCCTGCCGAACTCGATGCCGACCATCAGCCCTCGGCCGCGCACGTCGGCGAGCAGCTCGTACTTGTCGACCAGGGCGGCGAGCCGGGACCTGAGCAGGTCGCCCGTGGCGCGGGCGTTGGCGGTGATCTGCTCGTTCTCCATGACGGACAGCACCGCCAACCCGGCCGCCATGGCCTGCGCGTTGGACCCGAAGCTCGCCGAGTGCACCAGGACGCGGTCGATCGACGAGTAGACCTTCTTGAAGATCCAGTCCTTGCCGAGCGTGGCGCCGACCGGCACATAGCCGCCGGAGAGCGCCTTGGCGACGCACACCAGGTCCGGCTCGACGCCGTCCTCGTGCTGGTAGGCGTAGAAGTCGCCGGTCCGGCCGAGTCCCGTCTGGACCTCGTCGGCGATCAGCAACGCCTTGTGCCGGTGCAGCAGTTCCTGGGCGGCGCGCAGATAGTCGGGCGGGGACTCGTGCACGCCCTTGCCCTGGATGGGCTCGACGATCAGGGCGGCGACGTCTCCCTTGCGCAACTCCCGCGCCAGGGCGTCGAGATCGCCGAGGGGTACGGCGGTGTCGGGCAGCAGCGGGGCGAAGCCGTCACGGAAGCCGTCCTCACCGTTGACCGACAGCGAGCCCGTGGTCAGCCCGTGGAAGGCGTGCTCGCAGTACAGGACGCGCGGCCTGCCGGTGGCGCGCCGGGCGAACTTCAGCGCGGTCTCCACCGCCTCCGTGCCACTGTTGCCGAAGAACACCCGGTCCAGGTGCGGGCTGTGGGTCAGGAGCCGCTCCGCCAGGAGTCCGGGCAGCGGCTGGCAGTCGAAGCGGGTGAGGTCGGCGAGCTGGGCGTCGAGGACGTCGTGCAGCGCCTTGCGGACCACGGGGTGATGGCGCCCCAGGCCCATCACCCCGAACCCGGCGAGCATGTCCAGGTAGTCGTTGCCCTCCGCGTCCCAGAAGTACGCGCCCTCGGCCCGCTCGTAGACCTTGTCGAAGCCGATGGTGTGCAGCATGCGTGGGAGCTGGTGGTTGAGGTACCTGGTGTGCAACTCGTAGCGCTCGGCGCCGCGTTCGGCCAGGAGTCTGCCGAGGTCGAACTCCGTGGTCATCCAGCAGTCTCCTTGACCTCCGCCTGTGCCTGCACGGCCAGGCTCGCACTGATCCGTCCCGCCACCTCGACCGGCGTCAGACCGATGTCGGCGAGCACCTCACCACGCTTGGCGTGCGCGAGGAACTGCTCCGGGATCCCGAACCGCCGTACCGGTACGTCGACTTCGGCGTCCCCGAGCGCCAGCGCCACCGAGGCGCCCACTCCGGCGGCCCGGCTGTTGTCCTCGACCACGGCCACCAGCCGGTGCTCCGCCGCGAGGCCCGGCAGCGCGGTGTCGACGGGTTTGACCCACCGGGGGTCCACGACCGTGCAGTCGATGCCCCGCGCCTCAAGCAGCTCGGCGGCCTGGAGGCAGACGGACGCCATCACACCGACCGCGACGAGAAGCACCTCGGGCCGCTCGCCCCGGTGCAGCACGTCCATCCCGCCCACCTGGTCCACGGCCGGGACCACCGGCCCCACCGACTCCTTCGGGAACCGCACCAGCGTCGGCGCGTCGTCCACGGCGACCGCCTCCCGCAGCTGCGCCCGCAGTTGGTCGGCGTCCCGGGGCGCGGCGATCCGCAGTCCGGGGACGACCTGGAGGATCGACATGTCCCACATGCCGTTGTGCGAGGCCCCGTCCACGCCCGTGACGCCGGCCCGGTCCAGGACGAACGTCACCCCGCACCGGTGCAGCGCGACGTCCATCAGGAGCTGGTCGAAGGCCCGGTTGAGGAAGGTCGCGTACACGGCGACGACGGGATGCAGACCGCCGGTCGCGAGCCCCGCCGCGGACACCGCCGCGTGCTGCTCGGCGATGCCGACGTCCCACACCCGGTCCGGGAACCGCGCGGCGAACTTGCCGAGCCCGACCGGATGCAGCATGGCCGCCGTGATCGCCACGACGTCCTCGCGCTCCTCCCCGATCGCGACGATCTCGTCGCCGAACACCGAGGTCCAGGACGGCCCGCCCGACGGCGAGAGCGGCTCGCAGGTGAGGGGGTCCATCACCCCGACGGTGTGGAAGTGATCCTCCTCGTGGGCCAGGGCGGGCTCGTACCCGCGGCCCTTCTCCGTGAGGCAGTGGACCAGCACGGGCCCGTGGAAACGCTTCGCGCGCCGCAGCGCCGATTCGACGGCGCCGATGTCGTGGCCGTCGATCGGGCCGACGTACTTCAGCCCGAGGTCCTCGAACATGCCCTGGGGCGCGAACGCGTCCTTGAAGCCCTTCTTCGCGCCGTGCAGCGACTCGTAGACCGTGTTGCCCACGACCGGGGTGCGCAGCAGGACCTCCTTGCCCCAGGCGAGGAACTTCTCGTAGCCGTCGGTCGTGCGCAGGGTGGCCAGGTGGTTGGCGAGGCCCCCGATGGTCGGCGAGTACGACCGCTCGTTGTCGTTGACGACGATGATCAGCGGCCGGTCCTTGGCCGCCGCGATGTTGTTCAGCGCCTCCCAGGCCATGCCGCCGGTCAGCGCCCCGTCGCCGATGACCGCGACCACGTGCCCCTGCTCGCCCCGCACGTCGCGGGCCTTGGCGAGCCCGTCGGCCCAGCCGAGCGCGGTGGAGGCGTGGCTGTTCTCGACGATGTCGTGCTCGGACTCCTCGCGCGAGGGGTAGCCGGACAGGCCGCCCTTGCCGCGCAGCTTGGAGAAGTCCTGACGCCCAGTCAGCAGCTTGTGCACATAGCTCTGGTGGCCGGTGTCCCACACGATGCGGTCGACCGGCGACTCGAAGGCCCGGTGGAGCGCGATGGACAGTTCCACCACCCCCAGGTTGGGCCCGAGGTGTCCGCCGGTCCTGGCGACCGCCTGCACCAGGAACTCCCTGATCTCCTCGGCCAGTTGGCCGACTTCCGCTTCGGACAGCGCCTGTAGCTCGCGTGGTCCCCGGATGGTCTCCAGAATGGTCACGCTCGGGCCCCCTTCGGTCCGTGCTGTTCAACTCACGGTGACGGCCGGCTCCCCCGACGCGACGCCGTCCTGCTCCATCTGCTCGGCGATCTTCATCGCCTCCTCGATGAGGGTCTCCACGATCTTGGACTCGGGGACGGTCTTGACGACCTGGCCCTTGACGAAGATCTGCCCCTTGCCGTTGCCGGAGGCGACCCCGAGGTCGGCCTCCCGCGCCTCTCCGGGTCCGTTGACCACACATCCCATGACCGCGACGCGCAAGGGCACCTCCATGCCCTCCAGGCCCGCCGTGACCTCGTCGGCCAGCTTGTAGACGTCCACCTGGGCGCGCCCGCAGGACGGACACGACACGATCTCCAGGCGCCGCTGCCTCAGGTTCAGCGACTCCAGGATCTGGATGCCGACCTTGACCTCCTCGGCGGGCGGCGCGGACAGGGAGACCCGGATGGTGTCGCCGATGCCCCGGCTGAGGAGGGCGCCGAAGGCCACGGCCGACTTGATCGTGCCCTGGAAGGCGGGGCCGGCCTCCGTGACCCCGAGATGCAGGGGGTAGTCGCACCTCTCCGCGAGCAGCGTGTACGCCCCCACCATCACCACGGGGTCGTTGTGCTTGACGGAGATCTTGATGTCCCGGAAGCCGTGCTCCTCGAACAACGACGCCTCCCACAGCGCCGATTCGACGAGCGCCTCCGGGGTCGCCCTCCCGTACTTCTTCAGCAGCCGCGGGTCCAGCGATCCCGCGTTGACCCCGATCCGGATCGGGGTGCCATGGTCCTGCGCGGCCCGCGCGATCTCCTTGACCTTGTCGTCGAACTGCTTGATGTTGCCGGGATTGACGCGTACGGCCGCGCAGCCCGCCTCGATGGCGGCGAACACGTACTTGGGCTGGAAGTGGATGTCCGCGATCACCGGGATCTGCGACTTGCGGGCGATGGTGGCCAGCGCGTCCGCGTCGTCCTGCGTGGGGCAGGCGACGCGGACGATCTGGCAGCCGGACGCGGTGAGTTCGGCGATCTGCTGGAGCGTGGCGCCGATGTCGGACGTACGGGTCGTCGTCATCGACTGCACCGAGACCGGGGCCCCGCCCCCGACCGCCACCGGCCCGACCATGATCTGGCGCGACACGCGCCGCTCGGCGATCGGCCGGACCGGTACCTCGGGGACGCCGAGGGAAATGGCCGTCACGGCACTACTCGCGGTTTCCGTTGACGGTCTCGCGCATGGCCCGCAGCGACTCCTTCAGCGAGCCCATGGTGGCGAGGACGGCGGTCGGCTCGTAGCCGCAGTGCGCCATGCAGTTGGCGCAGCGCGGGTCCTTGCCGCGGCCGTACTTGTCCCAGTCGGTCTCCTCGATGAGTTCGCGGTACGTCGGCACATAGCCGTCGCTCATCAGGTAGCAGGGCCGCTGCCAGCCGAACAGGGAGTAGTTGGGGATCGCCCAGGCGGTGCACGGGAAGTCGACCTTGCCCTCCAGGAAGTCCAGGAAGAGCGGGGAGTGGTTGAGCCGCCACTTGCGCCGGTTGCCGCCCGCGAAGGCCTTCTTGAACAGTTCGCGGGTCTGCTCCACGCCGAGGAAGTGCTCCTGGTCGGGGGCCTTCTCGTAGGCGTAGGCGGGCGAGATCATCATCTCGTCGACCTTGAGGTCGTCGTTGAGGAAGTTGAGCACCTCGATGATGGTCTGCGGGGTGTCGGTGTTGAAGAAGGTCGAGTTGGTGGTGACCCGGAAGCCGCGCCGCTTGGCCTCCTTGATCGCCGCCACCGCCTCGTCGAACACGCCCTCCTTGGCAACCGATTCGTCGTGCCGCTCCCGCAGCCCGTCGATGTGCACGGCGAAGGCGAAGTAGGGAGAGGGCGTGAACTTGTCCATCTTCTTGCGCAGCAGCATGGCGTTGGTGCAGAGGAAGACGTACTTCTTCTTCGCCACCAACTGCCGCACGATCTCGTCGATCTGAGGGTGCATCAGTGGCTCACCCCCGGCGATGGACACCATCGGGGCACCGGACTCGAGGACCGCGCCGACGGCCTGCGCCACCGGCATGCGCTGCTTGAGCACCCCCGCCGGATGCTGGATCTTGCCGCAGCCCTCGCACTTGAGGTTGCACGCGAAGAGAGGTTCCAGCTCCACGATCAGCGGGAACTTGTCCCGCTTGCGGAGCTTCTGTTCGGCCAAGTATGTAGCGACCTTGATGGACTGACGCAGCGGCATGGCCATCTGGCTCACCTCCTGGGGAGCAGCAAGGAACGGTGCCATTCGTAAAAAGCGGGAAGGACGGAACGAAGAACGCGGAAGGCTGATATTCCACCGCGCACCGTGCCGATCCGGACGAGTTCATGTTCTGGAGCGTCCACGACCACCCGTACGGCCGCAACGGGGCGCGCGCCCGTCCGTACCGCGCTGTGGAGCGTGGCCGCGGACTCCATGTCGACCGCGATCGCGCCGGTCGCGAGCAGGTCGGACCGTTCATGACCACGGACGACGTGGTCGGAACCGGTGAGCGGTCCGGTGTGGACGGTTCGTCCGGGGACGGCCCGGGTCAGCTCCTTGACGAGTAGGTCGGTCCCCACGCACGGAACGGTTCCGTCCGGGTCCCGGGCCTCCTCGGCGACGACGAGGTCGCCGGGGTGCATCCCGGGGGCGAGCCCGGCGCAGAAGCCGGTGGCCAGCACCGCGGCGCCGGTGAGGGCCGGGTCGGCGAGGGCCCGGGTGACGGCCCGCTCGGCCGCCTTCGGGCCCATTCCGGTACGCAGGACGGTGACCGGTCCGTCGGCGCCGCCGCGGTCGCCGCTGCGCAGGGCGAGGTGCTCGATGCCGAGCGCGCAGGCGATCAGCAGCGGTGCGGGGACCGGTCCGGCGCTCATCTCACGCCTCCCCCGCCTCGGCGAAGGGCGTCCCCGTGTCGACGAGGGACTTCCCCGCGTCAGCGAACGGCTCGCGGACCTCGGCGGACGGCTTCCCCGTGTCGACGAAGGACTTCCCCCCGTCAGCGAACGGCTCGCGGGCCTCGACGGACGGCTTGCCCTTGTCGGCGAACGGCTCCCCGTACACGTACCGGCCGAGCGCCGTCAGCGGGAACACCTGCCGGTAGAGGTGGTAGTTGATGGAGAAGTCCCACGGGAAGCCGGTCCCGGTGAAGTAGGGCTCGTCCCAGGAGCCGTCCTCCCGCTGGGTGGCGGCCAGCCACTTCACACCCCGCTCGACCACCTTGGACTCCCTCTCACCGGCGGCCAGCAGCGCCATCAGCGCCCAGGCCGTCTGCGAGGCGGTCGAGGCGCCGCGGCCGCTCCACTTCGTCGCGTCCTGGTAGGAGCGCAGGTCCTCACCCCAGCCGCCGTCGTCGTTCTGGACGGACTCCAGCCAGGCCACCGCCCGCCGGATCGCCGGGTGCGCGCCGGGGATGCCGGCGGCGACGAGCGCGGGAACGACGGACCCGGTGCCGTAGACGTAGTTGACGCCCCAGCGCCCGAACCACGAGCCGTCCGCCTCCTGTTCGGCGAGCAGCCACTCGATGCCGCGCCGGGTGCGCGGGTCATGGGCGAGCCCCTCGACCGCGAGCATCTCGACGACGTGCGCGGTGACGTCGGCGGAGGGCGGGTCGATGACCTCGCCGAAGTCGCAGAACGGCAGCCGGTTGGGGAAGGGGCTGGTGTTGTCGACGTCGAAGGCACCCCACGCCCCGTTCTTGGACTGCATGCCGAGATTCCAGCGCACCCCGCGCCCGATGGCGTTCTCCACCCGCTGCGGGTCGTGGTGCCGGACGCGGCGCAGCGCCAGGACCACCTCGGCGGTGTCGTCGATGTCGGGGTAGTTGTCGTTGTGGAACTCGAACGCCCAGCCGCCCGGCTGGAGTCGGGGCCGCTTCACGGCCCAGTCCCCGGGTCGGACGATCTCCTCGCCGAGCATCCAGTCCGCCGCCTTGACGACCTGCGGGTGGTCGGCGGGCACCCCGGCGTCGACGAGCGCGATGGTCGCCAGGCAGGTGTCCCACACCGGCGACTGGCAGGCCTCGATCATCCGGGCCCCGTCCTCGCGCCAGACGGCGAAGCGGTCCAGGGACGCCAGCCCCTCGCGCATCACGGGGTGCTGGAGGTCGTAGCCCAGCAGGTGCAGCGCGATGATCGAGTACACGGCCGGCGGCTGGATGCCGCCCCAGCAGCCGTCGTTCTCCTGCCGCTCGATGATCCAGCGGGCGGCGGTGTTCATGGCCGCCCTGCGCAGCCGGCGCGGCACGACCTTGCGCACCTGGTGCAGCGCCTTGTCCAGCCTTTGGAAGGCGCCGTCCCAACTGGCCACCGGGGCAAGGGGCGTGGCCGGGTTGGGGTTCGCGGGGTCGATGTGCAGTTCGTCGAGCGGGAACGGCGCGGGCCGCACCGGCCGCTTCGCGGAGACGATCGTCAGCGGGACGATGGTCTGCCGGGCCCAGCAGCCGAAGTCGTAGATGTTGAGCGGCATCCACTGGGGGAAGTAGATGAGCTCGGGCGGGAGTTCGGGCAGGTCCTCCCACTTCCACCAGCCGAACAGGGCCAGCCAGATCCGGGTGAAGACCCGGGCCGCGGCGATGCCGCCCTGGGCGCGGATCCACTCCGAGGCCTTCGCCATGTGCGGCTCGTCGGGGGCGTCCCCGGCCAGCCGGAGGGCGACGTAGGCCTCGACGGTGGTGGAGAGTTCGCCGGGTCCGCCGTAGAAGGAGGCCCAGGTGCCGTCCTCGCGCTGCTCGCCGCGGATGAAGAGACCGGCCGCGCGGGTGATCGACTCCTCCTGGATGCCCAGGAACTGACGGAGCAGCAGATCCTCGGCGTCCATGGTGACGTTGGTCTCCAGGTCGCCCTTCCACCAGCCCTCGGCGTCCTGCCGGGCCAGCAGGTACGCCGTGGCGCGTTGCACGGCGTGTACGGCGGCTTGTTGTACCCCGACCGCCACGGGGGTGTCGAGGTCGGTTTCGCTGGCCGCGGCAGCCCGGGGCGGCAGGGCCCCGGTGCTTCCGTCGGTCGTCGCTGTCATGGCTTCCCCTTCGTGCAGTGTGCAATGCGGTGCTCTGCTGTGGGTCCGCCGTCGGCCGGTGCCTGTCCTCTCCTCGCAGCACCGGCCGGCGACTAAGCGAGGGTTATTCGGCCGATGGCGCTCATCTCTTTCGTACGACGACGAAGTCGGCGAGCGCGGTGAACTGGGCCCGCACCCTATCGGGCATGTCGACGGCGTCGAGCGCCTCGACGGCGATGGCGTGCTGGCGGCGGGCCTCACCGGCCGTCCAGTCCCGGCCCCCCGCCTCCTCGATGAGGGCGGCGCGGGCCGCGAACTCCTCCTCGGAGAAGTTCTCGAAGTCGCTGCTCTTGGCGTCCGCGGCGAGGATCTCACCGAGCCGGTCGGAGGCGGGACCGCCCGCCGCGAGCGCGGCGACGACCGGCAGGGACTTCTTGCGCTGACGCAGGTCGCTCCAGGTCTGCTTGCCGGTGGAGACCGGGTCGCCCCAGATGCCGAGGAGGTCGTCGACGGCCTGGAAGGCGAGACCGAGGTGGTAGCCGTACTTCTCCAGGGTGTCGGCGGTGCGGTCGTCGGCACCGCCGAGCACGGCGCCGATGGAGCTGGCGCAGGCCAGCAGGGCACCGGTCTTGTTGCCCTCCATCTCCAGGCACTCCTCGACGCTGACGCGGTCGCGGTGCTCGTAGGAGATGTCCTGGGCCTGTCCGTCGATCAGGGCGCGGGTGGCGGCGGTCAGCCGGCGGGTGGCGCGGCCGGCCTCGACGGTGCCGAGTTCGAGGAGGACCTCGTTGGCGAGCGCGAAGAGGGCGTCGCCGACGAGGATGGCCTGGGCCGGGCCGTGCACCTTCCAGACCGTGTCGCGGTGGCGGCGCTGCTCGTCGCCGTCCATCAGGTCGTCGTGCAGCAGCGAGAAGTTGTGCACCAGCTCCACGGCGACGGCGCCGGGGATGCCGGTCGCGGGCGCGGCACCGGTGACCTCGGCGGACAGCACGGCGAGCGCGGGACGCACGGCCTTGCCGCCGTCGCCGTCCGCGGGGTTGCCCGCGGCGTCGATCCAGCCGAAGTGGTAGGCGGAAACGGTGTCCATGGGAGGGGCGAGGCGGTCGATCGCCGCCCGCAGTACCGGAGTGGCCAGGGTTCGGCCACGCTCCAGCAGCGCGGTCACGTCCACCGCCTCGGCAGCCGTCGAGGCCGGGGGCACAGTGGGCACAGTCTCTCCTCTTGTTGCGGTGCCGGGGGTGCGGGGGCCTGCCGCGCGCTGGTCCAGCATCACGCCGCCTCCTCGAACTCGAAGAGGTGACGGGGGCGGGGCCGGCCCAGGGCGCCCAGCGCGGCGTCCGCCGCACTCACGCCACTGCGGACCGCACTCTCCATCGTCGCGGGCCACCCTGTGGCGGTCCACGATCCGGCCAGGTACAGGCCGGGGGCTTTGGTGCGGGCGCCGGGCCGCAGCCGTCCGACGCCGGGGGCGGGATCGAACGTCGCCGTCCGCTCCCTGGTCACGAAGAAGTCCTTCACCTCGGCGCCGCGCGCGCCGGGCAGCAGCCGCTGGAGCTCCGGGAGGTACTTCTCCCGCAGCGCGGCGACCGGCTCGTCGATGTCGTCCGCCGCGGCCGACTGGGACAGTGCCAGGTACTGCCCCTCGGTGAGCCCGGAGGCGTCGGTGCGGTCGAAGACCCACTGCACCGGGGTGCCGAGGGCGGTGAAGAAGGGACGGTTCAGCACCGGGCGGTCGTACACGACGTGCACGTTGAGGATCGGCGCGGTGCCGATCGCGAGCAGGTGCTCCGGGGCGTCGAGCGCGCCCGCGGGCAGCAGGTCGTGGGCCTCGCGCTGCGGTACGGCGAGCACCACGCAGTCGGCGTGGAGCGTCTCGCCGGGAACCTGGACGCTCCAGGTCCCGTCCTCGCCGGCGGCCAGGGAGGTGACGCGGGTACGGACCTCGGTGCGCACGCCCGCGGAGTCGAGCGCCTTGCGGGCCAGCCGGTCGTGCAGGTCGCCCAGCGGGACACGCGCCCAGCCGATGTCCGCCGCGCCCGGGTCGGACAGCAGACCGGTCTTGAACACCATCGCGGCGAGCCCCAGCGAGGCGTCGGCGGCGACCGCGTTGAGGGTGGCGACCCCGACCAGGTCCCACAGCGCCTCGACGGCGCGTGCCGACTGACCGTGCGCGGCCAGCCAGCTGCCGAAGTCCTGCGCGTCCAGGCTCGGGTCGGCGAGGTCGAGCCCCTTGAGCGCGAGCGCGGCGCGGCCGACCCTGGCCCGTTCGGCCAGCGAGAGGTGGGGGTACGTCGCCAGACTGCGCCCCAGGTGCAGGGGCACCGGCAGCGGGTCGCGCCGCAGCCTGCCGAGCCGTCGCCCCTCGGGCTTGTCGACGTCGACCACGGGCACGTCGAGACGGCTCTGCAGCGGTGCCAGCGCCGTCCCCTCGATCCGGTCGAGGAACCAGCGGTAGGCGGTGCAGCAGCGCAGGTAGACGTGCTGTCCGTTGTCGACGGTGAGATCGCCGCGCTGGAAGGAGAAGGCGAGCCCGCCCAGCCGCGGCCGGCCTTCTAGGAGGGTGACGCGGACGCCCGCGTCGGCGAGGGCGAGCGCCGCGGTGATGCCGGCGAGCCCGCCGCCGATCACGACGGCGTGCCGCCCCGGCTGTTTGCCGTCGGTCATCGTGCGCCCTCCCCTGCCCGGCCGCCGTGTGTGAACGATGCACGGCCGGCCGTCGCAGTCAGGGACGCTGCCCCTGAGCGGAGGGTTGCGTGGCAGTGTTCCCCGGCGGCGTCACCCTGGCCCGCGTTGCCCATCAGGCGCGCCTCCTGACGGTCTGCCGCGTCACATGCCGGGCGTCGAGTCCGGACAGACCGCGCACGGCGACGTACGCCTTCTCGCGTCCGGGCAGCGAGACCCTCCCGCGCAGCACCGCCTGCGGGTCGCGCTCGATGCGGTCGAGCAGCCGTCGGTAGATCCCGGCCATGGCGGCGACACAGGCGCCGCTGCGCCGGTCGAGCATCGGGAGCAGCCGGTAGCCCTCGGCGAAAAGGGCGCGGGCCCGTCGCACTTCGAAGTGGACGAGGCCCGCGAAGTCGGAGCCCTCCGGTGGGATCGGCCCGTCGAACCCGGCCGAGCAGCCGAATTTCGCGAGGTCGTCGGCGGGCAGATAGGTGCGTCCGTCCTCCGCGTCCTCGCGGACGTCTCTGAGGATGTTGGTGAGCTGGAGTGCGAGTCCGAGCGTGTCGGCATACTCCGGCGCGCGCTCGACGCCGCGCGCCCCCGGTTCGGTACCGAACACCCCGAGCGAGAGCCGCCCGATGGCACCGGCGACACAGCGGCAGTAGACCTTCAGGTCGTCCCAGGTCTCGTAGGTCTCGCCGCGTACGTCCATCAGGACGCCGTCGATCAGCTCGTCCAGGCCCTCCAGCGGGATCGGGAAGGTCTCGGCGGCATGGGCGAGGGCGACCGCGACCGGGTCGGTGTCGTCCTCGTCGACCTCGCCGCGACGCACCCGGGCCAGCATCGCCCGGGTGTCGTCGAGTCTGGCCGCCTTGATGTCGTCGCCCAGCGCGCCGTCTCCGATGTCGTCGACCCTGCGCGAGAACGCGTAGAGCGCGGACATCGCACGCCGCTTCGGCGTCGGCAGCAGCCTGATGCCGTACGCGAAATTACGGGCCTGCTGTCCGGTGACGGTCTCGCAGTAGCTGTAGGCGGCGAGTACCGGTGCGGACACGCGTGGTTCGGCCTCCACGGTCCGGATCACCCCTCTCCTCGCAGAGTCAGGCCCACCTCGCGCAACAGCCGGAGCTTGCCGGGCTTGGGCGGGCCGGGAAGTACGTCGTATTCGGCGGCGGCGATCGCCTGGACGGCCGCCCTTCCTCCCGCCACGAACCCCGCGAGCAGCAGCTTCAGCCTGCCGTGGACGCTACCCACCAGGGGGGCGCCTTCATTCAGGAGATCGCGGGCGCGTTGTGCCTCGAACGCGACCAGTGCGCGCACCGATGCGCCCGCTGTCCCCGTGGCGAGATCCGCCTCCTGGACATGGAACCGCTTCATGTCCTCGGCGGGCAGGTAGATGCGGTCGCGGCCGAGGTCCTCGGAGACGTCCTGGAGGTGTTCGACGATCTGGAGCGCCGTGCAGACCGCGTCCGACAGCCGGACCCGCTCGGGGGTGGAGGTGCCGGTGACGCCGAGCACCAGGCGGCCGACGGGGTTGGCGGACAGTTCGCAGTAGGCGAGCAGGTCGTCGTAGGTCTCGTAGCGCTGGACCAGCTGGTCCTGGCGGTTGGCGGCGATCAGGGCGAGGAAGGGCTCGGGGGTGAGCGAGCGGCGGCGGACCGTCGGTTGCAGGCGCCGCAGCAGGGGGTGGCGGGGAGTGCCGTCGAAGACCCGGCGCAGGTCGGCCTCGAAGGCGTCCAGCAGCAGGAGCCGGTCCTCGGCGTCCTCGGGTCCGACGCCGAGCAGGCGGGCGTCGGCGCCGCCGGGGGCGAGGTCCCCGTCGCCGATGTCGTCGACGAGACGGGCGAAGCCGTACACCGCCATGAGATCGGTGCGCCAGGCCCGGGGCAGGAAGAAGGGAGCCACGGGGAAGTTCTCACCCGCGGCCTTGTCCAGCGTTCCGCGCTCCGGATCGGGGGCGCGCGCCGTGTCGGTTCCCGTCACCGCGAACCGCCCGGGGCGGGGACGGCAACTGCCTGGAGCTGGGGAGTTTCCGTAGCCATGGCCGTCACATCTCCCGTTCTACACCGCAGACCCAACACGCACTATTTCGGACACGCCGCCCAGCCTTCCGAGGAGCGGCCCTGACTGAGGGTGTCGGGCATTATCGCCCCACTTGCCGCGATTCGGGACCGGTACAGCTTACGTTGTACAACTCGGCGTGGGCAGCCGGGGTGTCCTGGACATCACAAGAACACACCGATTGACTTCAAGATTCCTACGCCGTACCGAAGTTGACGTTTCCTTTGCAGACGCGGGGCCCCGCCGGAGCAGTTCCGGCGGGGCCCCGCGAAGCCTCCTGCCCCGGTGCGTCCAGGGGCGGGTGGACTACTTGCCCGTGAACTTCTCGTACTCCTTGAGGACCTCGTCGGTGGGTCCGTCCATGCGCAGCTCGCCGCGCTCCAGCCACAGCACCCGGTTGCAGGTGTCCCGGATCGACTTGTTGTTGTGGCTGACCAGGAAGACCGTGCCGGCCTCCTTGCGCAGCTCGCGGATCCGCTGCTCGGAGCGCTTCTGGAACTTGCGGTCGCCGGTGGCCAGGGCCTCGTCGATCATCAGGACGTCGTGGTCCTTGGCCGCGGCAATGGAGAAGCGCAGCCGGGCCGCCATGCCGGAGGAGTACGTGCGCATCGGCAGGGTGATGAAGTCGCCCTTCTCGTTGATGCCGGAGAAGTCGACGATCTCCTGGTAGCGCTCCTTGATCTGCTCCCGGGTCATCCCCATGGCGAGACCGCCCAATATGACGTTGCGTTCACCCGTGAGGTCGTTCATCAGTGCCGCGTTGACGCCGAGCAGCGAGGGCTGGCCGTCGGTGTAGACCTTGCCGCTCTCGGCGGGCAGCAGTCCGGCGATGGCCCGCAGCAGGGTGGACTTGCCGGAGCCGTTGGAGCCGATCAGTCCGATGGCCTCGCCGCGGTAGGCGACGAAGGAGACACCGCGCACGGCGTGCACCTTGCGCACCCCGCGCTCCTCGCCGCGCTTGACGATGCGGCTGAGGGCCGCGGTGGCACTGCCCTTGCCGGACTTGGCGCCGTTCACCCGGTAGACGATGTGCAGATCGTCCGCGATGACGGTGGGGCGGATGTCTGTCTGCTGCTCAGCCACGGCCGTACCTCTCTTCCGCCTTCCAGAAGTAGACGAAGCCGACCGCACCGGCCAGCACCGCCCAGCCCACGGCGAAGGCCCACACGTGCGGGGGCAGGTACCCGGAGCCGTAGCCGTCGATCATCGCGAAGCGGACCAGGTCCATGTAGATCGCGGCGGGGTTCCACTGCAGGACCTCGGTGACCCAGCCCGGCATGTCCTTGTCGGCGAGCATGGCCGGGATGCTGAACATGACGCCCGAGGCGTACATCCAGGTGCGCAGCACGAACGGCATCAGCTGGGCCAGGTCCGGGGTCTTGCTGCCCATGCGGGCGAAGATCAGCGCGAGGCCGGTGTTGAAGACGAAGTGCAGGACCAGCGCGGGCAGCACCAGCAGCCAGGACAGGCCGGGGTAACTGCCGAACGCCACCATGACCACGACCAGCACGATCATCGAGTACAGCAGCTGCTGGAGCTGCTGGAGCGCGAAGGAGATCGGCAGCGAGGCGCGCGGGAAGTGCAGCGCCCGGACCAGACCGAGGTTGCCGGAGATGGCGCGCACGCCCGCGAGGACCGAGCTCTGGGTGAAGGTGAAGACGAAGACGCCCGTCACCAGGAACGGCACGTAGATGTCGTGCGGGATGCCCTTCCGGGCGCCCAGCAGCAGACCGAAGATGAAGAAGTACACGAGCGCGTTCAGCAGCGGGGTGGCCACCTGCCACAGCTGGCCGAGCTTGGCCTGGCTGTACTGGGCGGTCAGCTTCGCCCGCGAGAACGCGAGGATGAAGTGACGGCGGTCCCAGAGCTGACGGACGTACTCGACGAGCGAGGGGCGGGCACCGCTCACGGACAGCCCGTACTTGTCGGCCAGCTGCGCCGCCGTGAGGCCCTCGTCGGGCGACGGAGGCGCGGTCACCGCGATCTGGCCGTCGTGCGTTGTCTCACTCACTAGTGGAAACTTTCGTCTTCGAGATGCACAGCCCGTGCGGGCCTGGGCATGAGCCGGGGGCCGGGGCGGGGCCCGGGTGCCGCTCTCAGGTTCGAGCTTGTCAGATGACCGGGGGGCGGCCCAGTCGGGTCAGCCGCCACACCGTACGCCACTTCATGGGCCGGCGTGGGCCGCACGATGTGGTCCAGCCTTCCCGGAACCCGCCGAACCACGCCTTCAGCGCGGGCCGCGAGGGGCGGCGCACCAGGGTGAGCAGCATCCAGACCCCGAGGTAGACCGGGACCAGGAGCGCGGGGAGGTTGCGGCGGGCCAGCCAGACCCGGTTGCGGGCGACCATGCGGTGGTAGACCGCGTGCCGCGAGGGCGCGGTCGTGGGGTGGTACAGCACCATGTCGGACCGGTAGTCGATCATCCAGCCCGCGTCGAGAGCCCGCCATGCCAGGTCGGTTTCCTCATGGGCGTAGAAGAATTCGTCCGGCAGGCCGCCGACTTCGGCGAAGACCTGGGTGCGGACGGCGTTGGCACCGCCGAGGAAGGTGGTCACGCGCGAGGAGCGCAGGGGGTCGGAAGCGCGCAGCCGGGGCACGTGGCGGCGCTGGGTGAGGCCGGTGTCCGGGTCGGCGATGCGGAAGCTGATGATGCCGAGCTCGGGGTCCTCGGCGAACGCCGTGCGGCACAGCTCGGCGGTGTCGTGCTGCGCGAGGAGGCCGTCGTCGTCCAGGAAGAGCAGGATGTCGACGTCGCGACCGCTGGGGCCGAACGCCTCGATGCCGACGTTGCGGCCGCCGGGGATGCCGAGGTTCTCCGGCAGCTCGACGGTCCGCACGCCCTCCGGGACGTCGGGGACGGGCGAGCCGTTGCCGACGACGACCACCTCGACCCGGTCGCCGTCCTGCTTGGCGACCGAGTCGAGCAGGGCGCGCAGCTCGTCCGGGCGGTTGCCCATGGTGATGACGACCGCGCCGACCTTCAGGCCACTCACTTCAGCCTGCTGGAGGCGAGGATGGACACCAGGTGCAGCAGGGTCTGGAGCAGCGCGATGCCGGCCAGCACCGCGACACCGAGGCGGGAGTAGAACAGGTCGCCGCGCAGGTGGTCGGCGACCGCCAGGACCACGATGAGCAGGGACGCCTCGATGCCGAGGATCAGCCGGTGGAACTTGAGCAGGGAGGCGGCCTTGCGGGCCAGCGCCATGCCGGAGGAGCGCATCTCGGCCGCCGACTCCTGGACCGGCGGCTTGCCGGTCTGGTGGCGGGCGACACCGACGAGGTCGGTCTCCGCCTTGATCAGGATGGCGCCGAGCGCGGCCAGGGTGCCGAGGAAGGCCCACAGCCAGTCGATGCGGCCGCTGCCCCACAGGTCGGCGGCGCGCAGCCCGAAGCCGACGAGCACGGCGGCGTCGGTGAGGTAGGCGCCGACCCGGTCGAGGTAGACGCCGTTGAGCGAGTACTGCTTCTTCCAGCGGGCGATCTCGCCGTCGACGCAGTCCAGCAGCAGATACATCTGCACGCAGACCACACCGAGCACGGCCCCCCAGATCCCCGGCACGAGTAGTGCCGGGGCCGCGAGGACGCCGAAGACGGTCATCAGGTACGTGAGCTGGTTGGGCGTGACCCTGGTGTTGACCAGATAGCGGTCGACCCGCAGGGACACCTCGCGCATGTAGAGGCGCCCCATCCAGTGCTCACCGCTGCGCCGGTCCTTCACCCCGACGGGGTGGACGACCGGACGGAGTTCAGCTACCGATGGTCTTGACATAGTCGACGTAGAGATCCTTGATCTGGTCGGGCTTGAGGTCGAGGTGTTCGAGGATCGTGTACCGGCCGGGCCGGGTCTCCGGAGCGAACTCCACGGCGCGGACGAACTCGTCCACCGTGAAGCCGATCTCCTCCGGCAGCACCGGCAGGCCGTGCCGGCGCAGCACCGAGGCCATGTACGCCGATTCCTCGTGCGCCCCCCGCAGGAACATCGCGAAGGCCGCGCCGAGGCCGCACTGCTCGCCGTGGGCGGCGGCCCGCTTGGGGAACAGCAGGTCGAAGGCGTGGTTGATCTCGTGGCAGGCGCCGGAGGACGGGCGGGAGTCGCCCGAGACCGACATGGCGATGCCGCTGAGCACGAGCGCCTCGGCGAGCACCTGGAGGAAGTCGGTGTCCCCTATGCCACCGGGGTGCCTGAGCACGGCCTCGCCGGCCTGGCGGGCGATCGCGGCGGCGAGGCCGTCGATCTTCTCGCCCTTGACCCGGTTGGCCAGCTCCCAGTCCGCGATCGCGGAGATGTTGGAGACGGCGTCCCCGATCCCCGCGCGCACGAACCGGGCCGGGGCCTGGTGGATGACGTCCAGGTCGATGACGACCGCGATCGGGTTCGGAACGCCGTACGAGCCGCGGCCCGCGTCGTTGTCGAGCGTCGCGACCGGCGAGCACAGGCCGTCGTGCGCGAGGTTGGTGGGGACGGCGACCAGGGGCAGGCCGACGCGCGCCGCGGCGAACTTGGCGCAGTCGATGATCTTGCCGCCGCCGAGGCCCACGACCGCGTCGTAGTGGCCGGCCTTTATGTCGCTGGCCAGCTGCACGGCGTCGTCGAGGGTGCCGCCGCCGACCTCGTACCAGGTGGCGCCGGGCAGGGAGGGCTCCAGCCGCTGGCGCAGCCGGGCGCCGGAGCCGCCGCTGACGGCGACGGCGAGCTTGCCCGAGTGCGAGACCCGCTCGTCGGCGAGCACGGCGGCCAGGTCGTCGAGGGCACCCGCGCGGATGTCGACGACGACAGGTGAGGGGATGAGCCTCGTCAGTACTGGCACGCGATCTCCCGTCCACGGGCGAGATCGTCATGGTTGTCGATCTCGACCCACTTGACGTCGCCGATCGGCGCGACATCGATCCGGAAGCCGCGGTTCACGAGCTCCTGGTAGCCGTGCTCGTAGAACTGCTGCGGGTCGGTCTCCCACACCGTCTTCAGCGCGTCGGCCAGCTCGGGGGCGGCGTCGCCCTCGATGAGGGTGACGCCGATGTACTCGCCGGTCGCCTCGGCGGGGTCCATCAGCTTGGTGATCTTCGTCATGCCCTTGGCGGGGTCGACGACGACCTTCATCTCCTCGTCGGCCAGGCTCTTCACCGTGTCCAGGGCGAGGATGATGCGGCGGCCCTCACCGCGCGCGGCGAGCAGCGTCCTCTCGACGGAGACCGGGTGCACGGTGTCGCCGTTGGCGAGGATCACGCCGTCCTTGAGGGCGTCCCGGCCGCACCACAGGGAGTAGGCGTTGTTCCACTCCTCGGCCTTGTCGTTGTCGATGAGGGTGAGCTTGAGGCCGTACTTCGCCTCCAGGGCCGCCTTGCGCTCGTAGACGGCCTCCTTGCGGTAGCCGACGATGATCGCGACCTCGGTCAGCCCGATCTCGGCGAAGTTGCCGAGCGTCAGGTCGAGAACCGTGGGTTCGCCCTCTATGCCCGCGGGGCCCACCGGCACCAGAGCCTTGGGAAGGCTGTCGGTGTAGGGGCGCAGACGCCGTCCGGCGCCGGCCGCGAGCACGAGGCCGATCATGCGGTTTCTCCTTCATCGTGTACGGCGGGCGCCCCAGCGGACACCCAGAAGCGGATGCTCTCGACGAGCACCACCAGGGCCACGGCCACGGCGAGGGCCGTGAGCGCGACCGTGAACTGCGAGGCGGTGAGCGCGGCGGCCAGGACGGTGACGAGCAGCGTCCGCCCTTCGTGCCCCCCGATGGCACGCACCAGCCAGGCCGGGGGCGCGCCGGCGTTGCCGCGGATGCGGTACACCGTGTCGTAGTGATGGTAGGCGACCGCGGCCACCAGCCCGAAAGCCGCAGGAAGGGCCCCGTCCACGTCCGCCTTGGCGGCGAGGATCAGGACGGTGCCGTACTCGGCCGCCCGGAAGAACGGAGGGATCAGCCAGTCGAGGGCGCCCTTGAGGGGCCGCTCGACGGCTTCCGCGGACAGCATGATGTAGCCGCCGGCCATCAGCACGACCCACCAGCTCGGTCCCCACGCCCAGGCGCCGAGGGTCACCAGGACCGCGCCGGCGGCGGCGCTGAGGGGGGCGGTGGGACGGGCCGGGCCCGGCAGGACGCGCGCGATCGCCTCGGCCGTCGGACCGCTGTCCGCGAGGTCCGCCAGCGCCTGCGCCGCCCGGTCCGTCCGCTTGGCCTTGCGGGTCAGCGAGCGCAGCACCCGGCCCGCCGTGGTGTACGTCGCCGCGAACGCGCAGCCGATGAGCAGCGCGTAGAGCGTGATCCGGGGAGTCGTGAGCGCCGTCAGGACCGCGATCATCGCCCAGCGCTCACCGATCGGCAGCACGATCATCCGCCGGACCCACACCGTCCAGCCGACGCTGTCGAGCTTGTCCGAGAGGGCGGCCGTGGGGCTGGTGTTGGCGGTCGCGTCGTGGTTCGCCTCGTTGAAGGAGAAGTCCACGACGTGCCGGCAGGTCTGGAGGATCATCGCGCCGAGGGCGAGGGCCCACACGTCGTCGCCGCCGCGGGCCGCTCCGAGGGCGAGGCCCGCGTAGTAGGCGTACTCCTTGGCCCGGTCGAAGGTGGCGTCGAGCCAGGCGCCGAGCGTGGAGTACTGGAGGGAGTAGCGGGCGAGCTGGCCGTCGGTGCAGTCCAGGACGAAGGACGCGATCAGCAGCACGCCGGCCGCGACGAACCCGCCGCGCGTGCCGGTGGCCGCGCAGCCCGCCGCGATCAGCGCGGTGATCAGGGAGGCGGTGGTGACCTGGTTCGGGGTCAGACCCCGGCGGGCGCACCAGCGGGCGATGTAGCGGGAGTACGGGCTGACGCAGTACGTGGTGAAGAAGCCGTCCCGGGACTTCACGGCCGACCTCAGGCGTACGGCTTCGTCGTCGACGTCCGCGACGGCCTGCCGTGCCTCGTTGCGGGCCTGCGGATCGGTGGGGACGACGGCGACCAGGCTGCCGAGCTCGGGGCGGTGGACGCCGGCGTCGTCGGCGTCCAGGGCGGTGACGACGCGGTCGGCGAGGTTGTCGACGGTGCTCACGCCCAGCTTCGTGTGCCCGGGGGCGCCCCCGTCCGCCGTACCGCCGCCGGCGCTGCTCTCCCGGGCCATCGCGCGAGTCAGGGCCTGGCGGCCGGCCGGCTGGGCGGTGACGGCGCCGGGCACCGCGGCGAGCGGGAAGCGCGGGTCGGTGAGGCCGAGGCGCAGGGCGTGCAGATGGCCGACGAAGCGGGCGTCGACCACGGCGACCCGCTGGTCACCGGGGACCTGGGCGAGGAGCGTCTCGGCGTCGGTGGCGTCCGAGGCGATCCGGACGTCGAAGCCGAGGGACCGCAGATCGCTCTCGATCGACGATCCGGGGACCGGCTGACCGGTGAGGATGGCGGTCGGCAACCGAACTCACTCCCTGGGTGCCGGCGCCTGGGCGCCGGTCGGTACACGGTGGGGGCGCCCCTTACCGATGCGGTCGGGCGGCATGTCGGCAGAGGCTATCGGATGCCGGGAGGCCCTCGTTCACCGCCCGTTCACGGGCCGATCAACGGTGTCTCCCCCGGCCTTTGCCGCGATCATCATGGGTGATCACGGGCCCCGCCCACAAACCGCGCCCCGGGCGCAGGGGGCATCTCGGACATAGCGGTGACCATTCCGGGCTCGGCATAGGGTGGGCGACCATGACATGGCTGATCACAGGCGGAGCGGGATACATCGGGGCCCATGTGGCGCGGGCCATGACGGAGGCCGGGGAGCGTGTCCTGGCGCTGGACGACCTGTCGGCCGGGGTCCCGGCCCGACTGCCGGCCGACGTCCCGCTCGTGCGGGGTTCGTCGCTGGACGCCGCTCTGCTGAAGCGGGTGCTCGCCGAGCACGAGGTGAGCGGGGTGGTGCACCTGGCGGCGCGCAAGCAGGTCGCCGAGTCCGTGGCGCAGCCCACGCGGTACTACCGGGAGAACGTCGGCGGACTGGCCACGCTGCTGGAGGCGGTGGCCGAGGCCGGGATCGAGCGCTTCGTCTTCTCCTCCTCCGCCGCCGTCTACGGCAACCCCGAGGTGCGGCTGATCACCGAGGACACCCCGTGCGCCCCGGTGAACCCCTACGGGGAGACGAAGCTCGCCGGGGAGTGGCTGGTGCGGGCGGCGGGCCGGGCGCACGGCATCTCGACGGTGTGCCTGCGCTACTTCAACGTGGCGGGCGCGGCGGCACCCGAGCTGGCGGACACCGGTGTCTTCAACATCGTGCCGATGGTCTTCGACCGGCTCACCCGCAACGAGGCCCCGCGGATCTTCGGCGACGACTACCCGACGCCCGACGGCACCTGCGTGCGGGACTACATCCATGTCGCCGACCTGGCCGAGGCGCACCTGGCCGCGGCCCGGCGACTGGCCGAGGGCGGCCCGGTGGGCGACCTGACGGTCAACATCGGTCGCGGCGAGGGCGTCTCCGTGCGCGAGATGGTCACCGTCATCGGCGAGGTGACCGGCGACCGGCGGGCCCCCGTCGTGGAACCGCGGCGCCCGGGCGACGCCCCGGTCTCGGTCGCCTCCGCCGACCTGGCCGCCGAGGAGCTGGGCTGGACCGCCCGCCGGGACGTGCGCGCCATGGTCGAGTCGGCGTGGCAGGGCTGGCGGCTGCACCACGCCCGCTGAACCGAACCGCCCTGACCTGCGGATCGTTTGCGCAGGTCAGGGCACATGACAACGGTGTTCAGTGCCGCGTTGCCCGATACCCCCCACCCGTAGTTCACTGGTGATCCCGACGAACCACAGGAGGCGGCCTTCATGGGGGCTGGGCACGATCACGGGCACACGCACTCGCATGCGCCGACCGGCGGTACCGCCACCGCGGCGTACCGCGGCAGGCTGCGCGTGGCGCTGTCCATCACGCTCACCGTCATGGTCGTCGAGATCGTCGGCGGCGTCCTCGCGGACTCCCTCGCCCTGGTCGCCGACGCGGCGCACATGGCGACGGACGCGCTGGGCCTCGGCATGGCCCTGATGGCGATCCACTTCGCGAGCCTCCCGCCGAGCGGCAAGCGCACCTTCGGCTACGCCCGCGCGGAGATCCTCGCCGCGCTCGCCAACTGCCTGCTGCTGCTCGGCGTCGGCGGTTACGTGCTCTACGAGGCGATCCAGCGGTTCCTCACACCCGCGGGCACCGAGGGCGGGCTGACCATCGTGTTCGGCGCGATCGGCCTGGTCGCCAACATGATCTCGCTGTCGCTGCTGGTGCGCGGCCAGGCGGAGAGCCTGAACGTGCGCGGGGCGTTCCTGGAGGTGGCCGCGGACGCGCTGGGCTCGCTCGCGGTGATCATCTCCGCGGTGGTGATCCTGACCACCGGCTGGCAGGCCGCCGACCCGATCGCCTCCCTGGTCATCGGCCTGATGATCGTGCCGCGGACCTGGAAGCTGCTGCGCGAGACCCTCGACGTGCTGCTGGAGGCGGCCCCGAAGGACGTCGACATGGACGACGTACGCGCCCACATACTCGCCCTCGACGGCGTGGAGGACGTCCACGACCTGCATGCCTGGACGATCACCTCCGGGATGCCGGTGCTGTCGGCGCACGTGGTGGTGAGCGGGGACGCGTTGAACACCATCGGGCACGAGAAGATGCTCCACGAGCTCCAGGGCTGCCTGGGCGACCACTTCGACGTGGAGCACTGCACCTTCCAGCTGGAGCCGGGCGGGCACGCGGAGCACGAGGCGAGGCTCTGTCACTGACCGTCCGCGAGCGCCCCCGGACGTCCCGTACGGGTGGTTCGGGCGGAGTGCAGCGATCCGGTGCGCGGTCGCGTCCTCCTGCGCACAGCGCCGCCCCGGACGGTTCCCCGTCCGCCGCGCCGGGCACGATCAACTGCCGGGAGTGCCGTTTTCGTGCGGCACACTTGGGGCGCGAAAAACCGATGCGAAGGATGGGTATGCCGATCACACCTGCCACCGCGACGCACCGTACGTCGAACGGCACCGCTGACGCGATCCTGCTGGAACTGGTCGACGAGAACGGCGTCACGATCGGCACCGCGGAGAAGCTCGCCGCCCATCAGCCCCCGGGGCAGCTGCACCGCGCCTTCTCCGTGTTCCTGTTCGACGAACGGGGCCGCCTGCTGCTCCAGCAGCGCGCCCTGGGCAAGTACCACTCCCCCGGTGTGTGGTCCAACACCTGCTGCGGGCACCCCTACCCGGGTGAGGCCCCGTTCGCGGCGGCGGCCCGGCGCACCTACGAGGAGCTGGGCGTCTCACCGTCGCTCCTCGCCGAGGCGGGCACGGTCCGCTACAACCACCCGGACCCGGACTCGGGCCTGGTGGAGCAGGAGTACAACCACCTCTTCGTGGGACTGGTGCAGTCGCCGCCGCGTCCGGACACCGAGGAGGTGGGCGCGACGGCCTTCGTGACCCCCGCCGAGCTCGCGGAGCGGCACGCGAAGGACACCTTCTCGTCCTGGTTCATGACGGTGCTGGACGCGGCCCGCCCGGCGGTCAGGGAGCTGACGGGCCCGTCCGCCGGCTGGTGACGGTCGTCTGTCAGGTCAGCCGCGCGGGGGCGAACGGCAGGGCGACCCAGATCACCTTCCCGCCGTTCGCCGTGTGCTCGACGTCGCAGACGCCGCCCGCCTCCCGGGCGACCTCGCGCACCAGCAGCAGTCCGCGCCCGCCGGTCTGGCCGTGGTCGGCCTCCAGGGCGGTGGGACGGTAGGGGTGGTCGTCCTCCACGGACACCCGCACCCACTCGGCCCCGACGGCGACCTCCACGGCCAGCGTCGGCGACAGCAGGGCCGCGTGCTTCACCGCGTTGGTGACCAGCTCGGAGACGATCAGCAGCAGCCCCTGCACCAGGTCGTCCGGGATGGGTACGCCCTGCCGCAGCAGCAGGTCCCGCACGGCGTGCCGCGCCTGCGGGACCGAGGCGTCCACGGCGGGGGCGGTGAACCGCCAGACGCCTTCGTACGGCAGTGGCCCGGCCGGGCCGGGAGCCGGTCCCTCGACCTCGTCTGCCGCTGGGCGTGGGCCTGACCCTCGCCCATGGTTCTCCATCGTCCGGTCGCCACCCTCGCGCTCGATTGTCACCACACCTCGAGTGTTGGCAACGAGTCGCTCCGCACCGGATGACTGAACAGAAGTCAGCAAATATCGAGCGCTTGTGACCGCACCTGAACGAGATGATCGACAGCGCGATCGCCTTTGCTCCACCCGTGTCCGGTTCGCGAACTATTCGGGTTGTACGGGTTTGGTGGCCGCCTCGTCCGGTTCGCTACGTGTGTCGCCCCCGGCCGCGAGCCGCCCTCGGCACCTGGACCCCTCCCCGAGGTGCGGGCGGCGGGTGCCGTTAGCATCCGGCCCATGGAGCAGCAGGTGCAGCACAGCGTCACCGACTCGGTGGCCACCGTCGTCATCGACCGTCCGGCCAAGCGCAACGCCATGACCGCCGCGATGTGGCGCGCGCTGCCGCCGCTGCTCGACACCCTGGCCGCCGACCCGGGCGTACGGGCTCTGGTGCTGACGGGGGCCGGGGGCACGTTCTGCGCCGGGGCCGACATCTCCACGCTCCAGGGCTCACCGGAGGAGGCGCGGGGGCTCGCGATGGCGGCCGAGGAGGCCCTGGCGGCCTTTCCCAAGCCGACGCTGGCGGCGATCCGCGGGCACTGCGTGGGCGGTGGGGCGCAGTTGGCGGCGGCCTGCGATCTGCGGTTCGCGGAGGAGGGGGCGCTGTTCGGGGTGACCCCGGCCAAGCTGGGGATCGTGTATCCGGCGTCCTCCACGCGGCGGTTGGTGGCGCTGGTGGGGCCGGCCACCACCAAGTACCTGCTGTTCTCCGGGGAGTTGATCGACGCCGGGCGGGCGCTGCGCACCGGGCTGGTCGACGAGGTGCTGCCGGAGGGCGAACTGGGCAAGCGGGTCGCGGAGTTCACCCGGACCCTGGTGTCCCGGTCCCAGCTGACCCAGGCCGCGGCGAAGGAGTTCGCGGACGGGCGCACGGACCGGGACGGCCACTGGGCGCGGCAGGCGCACGGCAACGGCGACACCGCGGAGGGCGTCGCCGCGTTTCTGGAGCGCAGGCAGCCGCGCTTCACCTGGACTACGTCAGGATGAACCGGCTCCTGCCGCGGAACTCCTCCACGAGGTGGGCCGGGGCCTTCTCCGGCGAGCCCGCGTCATAGGGCGGTCGGGGGTCGTACTCGGTCAACAGCTGCACGGCCTGGGCGTGTTCGTCGCCGGCGATGCGGCCGAGCAGCGTGAGGCCCATGTCGATGCCGGAGGAGACACCGGCCGCGGTGACGTACTTGCCGTCGAGGACGACCCGCTCCCCCGTCGGTTCGGCGCCGTACCGCCCGAGGAGGTCCAGGGCGAGCCAGTGGGAGGTCGCACGGCGTCCCCGAAGGAGTCCGGCGGCGGCCAGCAGCAGGGAGCCGGTGCACACGGACGTGGTCCAGGTGCTGGTGGCGTCGGCGGCGCGCAGCCAGTCCAGGAGCGTCTCGTTCTCCATCTGCGGGGTCTGGCCCGGCCCCCCGGGCACGACCACGATGTCGGGGCGCGGCACGTCGGCGAGCGAGCGGTCGGCGGTGAGCGCGAGGGCGCCGGTGTCGGTGCGCACAGGGCCCGTCCGCTCGGCCACGAACACCACGTCCGCGTCCGGGAGACGGCCCAGGGTCTCGTACGGGCCCACGGCGTCGAGGGCGGTGAACCGGTCGAACAGGAGGATGGCGATCTGCATCGGATGCCTTTCGGTGGGTGGTGGCGGCCGGGACTCAGGCGGTGGTGCCGGGCGGGTGGCAGCCGGGACTCAGGCGGGTGGGTGCGGGGCGGGTAGCCGCGGGTGGGTGCGGCGAGGATCGGCGGATGGGGGCTGCGGGCGGCGGTCAGCGGGCGTGCACGCCCCGAGTGCGGGGGCTCAGCCCGCCGGGAACCCGCGGCGGCGTTCAGTGGGCCGGTGTCGGGCGGAATCTGCGGCGGTACTCGGCCGGTGGTGTGCCGAGGGATCGGATGAAGGCGCGGCGCATCGCCTCCGGGGTGCCGTAGCCGCTGGCCCGGGAGATCTCCTCGATGCCGTCGGCGGTGTCCTCCAGGAGGCGGCGGGCGTGTTCCAGGCGGACCCGGTCGACATAGCGGCCGGGGGTCATGCCGGTCTCGGTCCGGAAGGCGCGGGCGAAGTGGCGCGGCGAGAGTCGGGCGCGGGCGGCGAGGGACTCCACGCCGAGGTCGCCGTCCGGATGCTCGGTGATCCACCGCTGGACCTCCCGCAGGGGCTCGCGGCGGGCGGTCTGGCCGGCCAACTGGGCGCTGAACTGGGCCTGGTTCCCCGGTCGGCGCAGGAAGACCACCAGATGACGGGCGATGGCGAGGGCGACGTCCCGGTCCAGGTCCTCCTCCACCAGCGCGAGGGCGAGGTCGATGCCGGAGCTGACGCCCGCGGAGGTGGCGACGCGACCGTCCCGGATGTAGATCGGGTCGGGTTCGACGTCGATCTCCGGATGGTCCCGGGCGAGCTTGTCGGCGTACGCCCAGTGCGTCGTGACACGGCGGCCGTCGAGCAGGCCCGCCCGGGCGAGCAGGATCGCACCGGTGCAGACGGAGACCAGGCGCTCGGCGGCCGGGGCGTGCGCACGCAGCCAGTCGGTCAGGCGCGGATCCGGGGACCGGGTGCCCTGGCCGCCGGGGACGAGAAGGGTGTGCGGTTCCGGCGCGTCGGTGAGGGCCAGGTCCGGTACGAGGCGCAGGCCGCTGGAGGTCCTGACGGGGGCGCCGTCCAGGGAGGCGGCGCGGATACGGTACGTGCCCGGGGTGTGCGTCTCTGCCCCGGCGAACACCTCCAGCGGGCCCGTGACGTCGAGGCTCTGCACGTCGTCGAAGAGGACGACGAGAACGGTTCGCTGCGTCATGCACCCGATTCTGGGTGGGCCCCTCGGATGGCCGCAATGACGAGCAGCCCACCTTTTCTGCCCTGGCCTCCCGCCCTCTAGGAGACATACCAAGCGGTTGGTAACCTGCCCGGCATGACCACCGCCTCCCTTGCGCCCAAAGCCGCCCGCCGCTGCGCGAACGCGCTCAACTCCCTGCACGCCACCTCGTACTTCGCGCCCGAGCTGGGCGAGGAGCTGGCCGCGATCGGGATCACGCATCCCCGGGCCGCGAACTTCGCGGTGCGGGCGGCCGCCCTGGGAGCCGTGGGCGCCGGCACGGTCACGGCGACCTTCTACAACTACAAGCACAGCCTCGTGGCCCGGTTCGTCCCCGCCGTGTGGGACCAGGCGTCGCCCGAGGCCGTCCTCGCGGCACGCGTGCGGGGCGTGGACGCGGCACTGCGGCGGCTGCTCGGCGCGGACACGCTGACGTCCCCGGAGATGGCCGAGGCCGCCGAGCTGGCGCTGCGGGCCACCGAGGCCTGCTCCCGCGGTGCCCGCCCGCTCTACGCGGCGCACGCGGACCTGCCCGTGCCCGAGGAACCGCACCTGGCGTACTTCCACGCCACGACACTGCTGCGCGAGCACCGGGGCGACGGCCACCTCGCCGCGCTGACGGCGGCCGAGCTGGACGGCCTGGAGGCCATGGTGACCCACACCGCGACCGGCAGGGGCATGACCCCGAAGTGGGTGCTCACCACGCGCGGCTGGACCCAGGACGAGTGGGACGCGGCGACCGGACGGCTCCGGGAGCGCGGTCTGCTGGACGGGGACGGCGAACTGACCGAACGGGGCGTGGCGCTGCGCGCCGAGATCGAGGACATGACGGACCGCCTGGACCGGGCGCCGTACGAGCACCTCGGCACCGAGGGCGTGGCCCGGCTGACCGAACTCGGGGCCGGGTACGCGCGGGCGGCGCTGGCGGCGGGCGCCTACCCGGCGGACCTGATCGGCAAGGGGTGAGCGGCGGGCCCGCCCGGCGGCCGCTCCGGGCGGCTGAGCCGAACCCCCGGCCGCATCCGCGCACTTCGGACGCATGACACCGTCTCGTCGAGGTACCCGCACCTCCCGGCCACCACGGTCGGCTGACGAAAGGGGAAGTTCGTGTTCCGAGCGATCGCAGACGTCCTGCGCCAGATCGGCGGCGCCATCGCCACCGTCGTGACGCTGCCCTTCCGCGCGCTGGCCCGGCTCTTCGGCGGGGCCTCCGGCTCGACGCGCGGCCGCCGGGCCTGATGTCCGCGCCCTGATCCCCGACTGTCGGTGCCACCTGCCACAATTGCCGCGCAACCTCTGTGAGAAGGCGGTACGGCATCGTGACGACACGCGAGCCCATCGACATCGGATCCATCGAAGGAAGGATCGCCGAGGAGCTCGGCGTTCGGGAGCGGCAGGTCAAGGCCGCCGTGGAACTGCTCGACGGTGGTTCCACGGTTCCCTTCATCGCCCGCTACCGCAAGGAAGCGACCGAGATGCTCGACGACGCGCAACTGCGCACGATCGAGGAGCGGCTGCGCTATCTGCGGGAGCTGGAGGAGCGGCGGACGGCGATCCTGGAGTCGGTGCGCGAGCAGGGCAAGCTCACCGAGGAGCTGGAAGCACGGATCCGGGGGGCCGAGACCAAGGCGCGGCTCGAGGACATCTACCTGCCGTACAAGCCCAAGCGGCGGACGAAGGCGCAGATCGCCCGGGAGGCGGGGCTCGAGCCGCTCGCCGAGGGGCTGCTCGCCGACCCGACGGTCGAACCGCTCGCCGCGGCCGTCGCGTTCGTCGACGCCGACAAGGGCGTCGCCGACCCGCAGGCCGCGCTCGACGGCGCCCGCGCCATCCTCACCGAGCGGTTCTCCGAGGACGCCGACCTGATCGGCGAACTCCGCGAGCGGATGTGGGTGCGGGGGCGGCTGGCCGCGAAGGTGCGGGACGGCAAGGAGGAGGCCGGCGCCAAGTTCGCCGACTACTTCGACTTCGCCGAGCCCTTCACGGACCTGCCCTCGCACCGCGTCCTCGCCATGCTGCGCGGCGAGAAGGAGGAGGTCCTCGACCTCGTCCTGGAGCCGGAGGAGCCGACCGAGGGGCCGTCCTCGTACGAGGGGATCGTCGCCCACCGGTTCGGCATCGCCGACCGCGGGCGCCCCGGTGACAAGTGGCTGACGGACACCGTCCGTTGGGCCTGGCGCACCCGTCTGCTGGTGCACCTCGGCATCGACCTGCGGCTGCGGCTGCGGACGGCCGCCGAGGACGAGGCGGTGAACGTCTTCGCGGCGAACCTCCGCGACCTGCTGCTCGCCGCCCCGGCCGGCACGCGCGCGACGCTGGGCCTGGACCCGGGCTTCCGTACGGGCGTGAAGGTCGCCGTCGTCGACGCCACCGGCAAGGTCGTCGCGACCGACGTCATTTATCCGCACGTCCCGGCCAACAGGTGGGACGAGGCCATCGCCAAGCTGGCGCGGCTCGCCAAGGAGCACGCGGTCGAGCTGATCGCGATCGGCAACGGCACGGCGTCCCGTGAGACCGACAAGCTCGCCGGTGAACTCATCACCAAGCACCCGGAGTTGAAGCTCACCAAGGTGATGGTCTCCGAGGCGGGCGCGTCCGTGTACTCGGCCTCCGCCTTCGCCTCGCAGGAACTGCCCGACATGGACGTCTCCCTGCGCGGCGCCGTCTCCATCGCGCGCCGGCTCCAGGACCCGCTCGCCGAGCTCGTGAAGATCGACCCGAAGTCCATCGGTGTCGGCCAGTACCAGCACGACCTGTCCGAGGTGAAGCTGTCGCGCTCCCTGGACGCGGTCGTGGAGGACTGTGTGAACGGCGTGGGCGTGGACGTCAACACCGCGTCGGCCCCGCTGCTGTCCCGGGTCTCCGGCATCACCTCCGGGCTCGCCGAGAACATCGTGGCGCACCGCGACGCCAACGGCCCGTTCACCTCGCGCACCGCGCTGAAGAAGGTGGCCCGCCTCGGCCCGAAGGCCTACGAGCAGTGCGCGGGCTTCCTGCGCATCCGCGGCGGCGACGACCCGCTCGACGCGTCCAGCGTGCACCCGGAGGCGTACCCGGTGGTGCGGCGCATGGTGAAGACGTCCGGCCAGGAGGTCGCCTCGCTCATCGGCAACACCGGTGTGCTGCGCTCGCTGCGGCCCGAGGCGTTCGTGGACGAGACGTTCGGTCTGCCCACCGTCACCGACATCCTCAAGGAGCTGGAGAAGCCCGGGCGCGACCCGCGGCCCGCCTTCAAGACGGCCACCTTCAAGGAGGGCGTCGAGAAGATCTCCGACCTGGAGTCCGGGATGGTCCTGGAGGGTGTCGTCACCAACGTGGCGGCGTTCGGGGCGTTCATCGACATCGGTGTCCACCAGGACGGTCTCGCCCACGTCTCCGCGCTGTCGAAGACGTTCGTGAAGGACCCGCGGGACGTGGTGAAGCCGGGTGACATCGTCAAGGTGAAGGTCCTCGACATCGACATCCCGCGCAAGCGGATCTCGCTGACGCTGCGGCTGGACGACGAGGCGCAGGCTTCCGGCGGTGAGCGCCGGGAGCAGCGGGGCGGGCGGCCGCCTCAGCAGCGGCAGCAGGGCCGGCAGCGCCAGGCCGGAGGCCGTGGGGGCCAGGGCGGCGCGTCGCGTCAGGCGCCGCCGCCGGCGAACAGCGCGATGGCCGACGCCCTGCGCAAGGCCGGGTTGCTCGACGCGAAGAAGGGACGGCGCTGACCAGTCGTACGAGGTCGTGCTGACAGGTCGTACGAGGTCGTGGGGAGCCGTGGGTCCGGCGGGGCCGGTCGCGCGGTTCCCCGCGCCCCTGGGAGGGCTCGCTTCGCGCCTCCTCGCATTGAGCCAGGTGCAGTAGCTCGAGCGGCTCCCCCGATTGGGGCCGGGCGAAGCTGGGCGGGTCAGTTCCCCGTCCCACCTGCCTGGGAGCGCCCATGCCTGTCCGATCCGTCAGATCCCGTCGGCTCACCGCCGTGGCCCTGGTCGCGGCCTCTCTCGCCGCCCTGTCACCGGCCGCCGACGCCGCGACGCCTCCCGGGCCGCACGCCGACGACGGGCTCCAGCGGCAGCTCGACGAGCTCGTCGCCGCGCCCGGTGGGCCGCCCGGGGTCATCGCCGTGCTCCGCGACGGCGGGGACACCCGGGTCGTCCGGGCCGGTGTCGCCGATCTGGAGTCCCGTCGCCCGCCCAGACCGCACGACCACATGCGGATCGCCAGTACGGCCAAGGCGTTCAGCGGCGCGGTCGCGCTCACCCTGGTCGACCGGGGCGCCCTGCGCCTCGGCGAGACGATCGGAAAGCGGCTGCCCCACCTGCCCAAGGCCTGGCACGCCGTGACGCTGCGCCAGCTGCTCCAGCACACCAGCGGCCTGCCCGACTACTCGCGCAGCCCCGGGTTCCTGAAGATCGTCCTCGCCGACCCCCGGCACCGCTTCGACTCGCGCCGCCTGCTGGACTTCGTGGCGGGCGAACCCCTGGAGTTCCGGGCCGGCTCCCGGTACCGGTACTCCAACTCCGACAACATCGCCGTGGCCCTGATGGCGGAGGCGGCCACCGGCGTCCGGTACGAGGAACTGCTGCGCAAGCTGGTGTACCGGCCGTTGGACCTGCGCGAGACCAGCCTGCCGCAGGGCTACCGGATGCCGGAGCCGTATCTGCACGGCTACGACGTGAGCCCGCCCGAGCCGCCGGAGGACGTGAGCGAGGTTCTCGGCATGTCCGGTGTGTGGGCCTCGGGCGGGATCGTCTCCACGCCCGCGGACATGACCCGCTTCATCCGCGGTTACGCCGGTGGACGGCTGTACAGCCCCCACGTCGTGCGCAAGCAGCGCGCCTGGATCCCCGGTGCGTCCGAGCCCAAGGGCCCCGGGCGCAACGACGCGGGGCTCGCCCTCTTCCGGTACACCACCCGCTGCGGCGTGGTGCTGGGGCACACCGGCAACACCCTCGGCTACACCCAGCTGATCGCCGCCACACCGGACGGCCACCGGTCGCTGACGTTCTCCGTCACCACCCAGGTCAACCAGGCCCAGAAGCCCGACCTGTTGCGCCGGATGCGGGCCGTGCAGGAGAACTTCGTCTGCGCGCTGCTGCGCCACGGGGCCTCCTAGCCCCGCTCGGTCACCTTGCCGTCCGCGACCTCCAGGCGCCGGGTGACGCGGACGGCGTCGAGCATGCGGCGGTCGTGGGTGACCAGCAGGAGGGTGCCCTCGTAGGCCTCCAGGGCCGACTCCAGCTGTTCGATCGCGGGGAGGTCGAGGTGGTTGGTGGGCTCGTCGAGGACCAGGAGGTTGACGCCCCTGCCCTGGAGCAGGGCGAGCGCCGAGCGGGTGCGTTCGCCGGGCGAGAGGGTCGCCGCCGGGCGCAGGACGTGCTCCGACTTCAGGCCGAACTTGGCCAGGAGGGTGCGCACCTCCGCCGGTTCGGTGTCGGGTACCGCGGCACCGAAGGCGTCCAGGAGTGACTCCGGGCCGTGGAACAGCTTGCGGGCCTGGTCGACCTCGCCGATCAGGACGCCCGAGCCGAGCGCCGCGCTGCCGGCGTCGACCGGGACGCGGCCCAGCAGGGCGCCGAGGAGCGTCGACTTGCCTGCGCCGTTCGCGCCGGTGACCGCCACCCGGTCCGCCCAGTCGATCTGGAGGGTCACCGGGCCGAGCACGAAGTCGCCGCGGCGGACCTCCGCCTCCCGCAGGGTCGCCACGACCGACCCAGAGCGCGGGGCGGAGGCGATCTCCATGCGCAGGTCCCACTCCTTGCGCGGCTCCTCGACGACGTCCAGGCGTTCGATCATGCGCTGGGTCTGGCGGGCCTTCGCGGCCTGCTTCTCGCTGGCCTCGCTGCGGAACTTGCGGCCGATCTTGTCGTTGTCGTTGCCGGCCTTGCGGCGGGCGTTCTTCACGCCCTTGTCCATCCAGGAGCGCTGGGTCTGCGCCCGGTCCTGGAGGGCGGACCTCTTGTCGGCGTACTCCTCGTAGTCGTCGCGGGCGTGCCGGCGGGCCACCTCGCGCTCCTCCAGATAGGCCTGGTACCCGCCGCCGTAGAGGTTGATCTGGTTCTGCGCGAGGTCGAGTTCGAGGACCTTGGTGACGGTGCGGGTGAGGAACTCGCGGTCGTGGCTGACGACGACCGTGCCGGCCCGCAGGCCGCTGACGAAGCGTTCCAGGCGCTCCAGGCCGTCCAGGTCGAGGTCGTTGGTCGGTTCGTCGAGCAGGAAGACGTCGTAGCGGGAGAGCAGCAGCGAGGCCAGCCCGGCCCGTGCCGCCTGGCCGCCGGACAGGGAGGTCATCGGCTGGTCCAGGTCGACCGCCAGGCCCAGGGAGTCGGCGACCTCCTCGGCGCGCTCGTCGAGGTCGGCGCCGCCGAGGTCGAGCCAGCTCTCCAGGCTGGTCGCGTACGCGTCGTCGGCGCCCGGCGCCCCGTCGACCAGGGCCTGGGTCGCCTCGTCCATGACCCGCTGGGCCTCGGCGACGCCGGTGCGGCGGGCCAGGAAGTCCCGGACCGTCTCGCCGGGCCGGCGCTCCGGCTCCTGCGGGAGGTGGCCGACGCTCGCCGTGGGCGGGGAGAGCCGCAGCTCGCCCGACTCGGGCGGGGTGAGCCCGGCGAGCAGCCGGAGCAGGGTGGACTTGCCCGCGCCGTTGGCTCCGACCAGCCCGATGACGTCGCCGGGCGCGACGACGAGGTCGAGCCCGGTGAACAGGGCGCGGTCGCCGTGGCCGGCGGCGAGATTCTTGGCGACGAGGGTTGCAGTCATCAGGGGTGATCCTAGCCAGGGCCGCGGGCGGGTCTCCTCCCTGTTCCGGCCGGGTGCCATGGGCCGGCGTCCCGCGGTGTCGCGGGCGGTGGCTCGGCCGCCTGCTGTTCGGCTGACGCGCTCGGCCCGACCTCGGTGCGCCATCGCCTGCACCAGGACGCTGGCGCTCGGCCCGACCTCAGTGCGCCATCGCCTCCACCAGGACGCTGTCCGCGGTCCGCGCCACCACGAACGACTCTCCCTTCACCGCCTTGGCGTCCAGCGCGATGCGGTGCCGGCCGGCCTCCAGGACGCCGTCGAAGACCTCCGCCGCGTGGGTGCGCCAGAGCCGGTCGAGGCGGTAGGCCGTCAGGCGCACCCGGCACGGCGAGGTGACCTCGATGCCCGCCTCGCCGTCGGCGGCGACCAGCCGGGTCAGCCGACGCTGCTCCTGCGGGCTGCGGTCGAGGGCGTGTTCTATCTGGGCGACGAGGAGCGGGACGATCGGGGCGAGGCCGTCGACGTAGGTCACCTCGACGTCGGCGGCTTCGAAGGAGCGGCGCACGGCGGCACGTTCCTGCTGACCGACCGCGCGGCCGAAGGCGACGGCGCCGTAGGCGCGCAGTTCGTCGGCGGGGACGCCGGCGGCGTCCTGGGTGATGTCGGCGCCGATGCCGATGCTGCGCAGGGCGGCGGCGAGCTTGGCCAGGAGCGCGACCCGGGCGCCGATCAGCAGGACGCGACGGCGCGGGCTCGCGGAGTCGGGGGCGAGCAGGGAGTCCAGGGCCCGGCGGTACCCGGGGCCGTGGAAGCGGAAGGGCCCGATGCCGTGGTAGCCGTTGAGCTCCAGGTCGGCGTGTTCGTCGGTCTGCCAGGCGAAGTCCCGCCAGATGAAGTCGCCGTCCTCCTGCTCGATGACGGCGGTGACCGCCCCACAGGCGAGGTCCTCGCACTCGGGACAGCCGTAGATGATGTAGCGGCCGTCCCGCAGCGGGGCGTCCGTCTCCAGCAGCAGGCTGCGGACCTGGGCGGCGAAGATGGCGGGCGGGACGTCCGAGGCCAGCGGGGAGACGGCGTCGAGGTCGGCGAGCTGGAAGAGCAGCGGTCGCCCGTCGACGATGAAGTCCACGAAGTCCCGGTGGACTTGGTAGTCACCGTTGACGAGGACTCCACCGGCACGCATCGCCGGTGCCAGGCCGAAGGTCGCGTACGCGGCAGACATGCTGCGAGTATTCCCGCAGCAAGCGCCCTCTGAGCACGGCAATGGGACATTCCGCTACCGTCCGGGCGTGGACAGTGAGCTGAGCAGCGAGATCGTCGTGGTCGGCGGCGGGGTCATCGGGCTGACGACGGCCGTGGTTCTCGCGGAACGCGGCAGGCGGGTCCGGGTGTGGACCCGGGACCCCGTCGAGCGCACCACCTCGGCGGTTGCCGGGGCGCTGTGGTGGCCCTACCGGATCGAGCCGGCCGCGTCGGCGCGGGCGTGGGCACTGCGCTCGCTGGAGGTGTACGAGGCGCTGGCGGCGGACCCCGACCGGACCGGCGTACGCATGGTCGAAGGAGTACTGGGCGAAGGGGACCTGGACGAGACCCGGGCCTGGCTGGGCGAGCGGGTGCCGGGTCTGCGGGCGGCCACGGGCGCGGAGTACGCCGGGAGCGGGCTCTGGGCGCGGCTGCCGCTGGTCGACATGAGCGTCCATCTGCCCTGGCTGCGGCGGCGGTTGAGCGAGGCGGGCGGGGTCGTGGAGTCCCGCGCGGTGGCCGACCTCGCGGCGGTGGCGGCGCCGGTGGTGGTCAACTGCACCGGGCTGGGCGCGCGGGAGCTGGTGCCGGACGCGTCCGTGCGGCCGGTGCGGGGACAGGTGGTCGTGGTGGAGAACCCGGGGGTGCGCACCTGGGTCGTCTCGACCGGCGGGGACGGCGGGATGGCGTACTTCTTCCCGCACCGGGACCGGCTGGTGCTCGGCGGCACGGCCGAGGAGGACGCCTGGTCCAGGGAGCCGGATCCGGCGGTGGCCGAGGCGATCGTACGGCGGTGTGCGGCGCTGCGGCCGGAGATCGCCGGGGCGCGGGTGCTGGGGCATCGCGTGGGTCTGCGGCCGGCGCGGCACGCGGTGCGCCTGGAGCGGGAGGCGCTGCCGGGCGGGCGGGTGCTGGTGCACAACTACGGGCACGGCGGGGCCGGGGTGACCGTGGCGTGGGGGTGCGCGGGGGAGGCGGCGGGGCTCGCCTCCCCCTGAACTCCTCGGCTCAGCCGTGGTCGTGGCCGAGGGGGTCGCCCTCCGTCTCCGTTCCGGGTCCCGGGCCGACCTTGATCTCGAAGTCGCCGTCGTACTTCTTGTGGCCCTCGATGACGGCGAGTTCGACGGCCTCGGAGCCCATCTCGCCGCGCACGATGACCGGGTCGCGGCGCAGGTCGCGCATGAGGGCGACGCACATGCCGATCATCACCAGGACGAAGGGGGCCGCGGCGAGGATCGTGAGGTTCTGCAGGCCGGTGAGGGCGTCGCCCTGGCCGCTGCCGACGAGCAGCATGATCGCGGCGACCGCGCCGGTCACCACGCCCCAGAACACCACGACGAAACGGCCGGGTTCGAGGGCGCCCCGCTGCGAGAGCGTGCCCATCACGATGGAGGCGGCGTCGGCGCCCGAGACGAAGAAGATGCCGACCAGGATCATCACGAGCAGGCTGGTGGCCGTGGCGATGGGGAACTCCTGGAGGACGCCGAAGAGTTGACCCTCGGGGGTGTCCTCACCACCGAGCGCGCCGCCCTCCTTGAGCTTCATCGCCGTACCGCCGAAGACGGCGAACCAGACCAGGCTGACGGTGCTGGGGACGAGGATGACGCCGCCGACGAACTGGCGGATGGTGCGGCCGCGGCTGATGCGGGCGATGAACATGCCGACGAACGGCGTCCAGGAGATCCACCACGCCCAGTAGAAGACGGTCCAGCTGCCGAGCCAGTCCGCGACGCCCTCCCCGCCGCTGGCCTCGGTGCGGCCGGCGAGCTGGGGCAGGTCGCCGAGGTAGGCGAAGATCGAGGTGGGCAGCAGGTCCAGGACGATGATGGTGGGCCCGGCGACGAACACGAACACGGCGAGGATCAGGGCGAGCACCATGTTGGTGTTGGACAGCCACTGGATGCCCCGCTCGACCCCGGAGACGGCCGAGAGGACGAAGGCCAGGGTCAGCACGGCGATGATGGTGACGAGCAGTCCCTCGCTGACGTCGTCCATCCAGTCCAGCTCCTGGAAGCCGGAGCCGATCTGGAGCGCGCCGAGTCCGAGGGAGGCCGCGGAGCCGAAGACGGTGGCGATGATCGCGAGGATGTCGATCACCCGTCCTGCGGTGCCGTTGGCGTTCTTCTCCCCGATCAGGGGGGTGAACACGGCGCTGATGGTCTGGCGGCGGCGCTTGCGGAAGGTGCTGTAGGCGATGCCGAGGCCGACCACCGCGTAGATCGCCCAGGGGTGGAGCGTCCAGTGGAAGAGCGTGGTGGCCATCGCCGTCTCCATGCGCTCGCCGGAGTTGACGGGGTCGGTGCCCGGGGGTGGCGTGGTGTAGTGCGAGAGCGGCTCGCTGACGCCGTAGAACATCAGGCCGATGCCCATGCCGGCGCTGAACATCATCGCCACCCACGACACGGTCTTGAACTCAGGCTCCTCGCCCTCCGCGCCGAGGTGGATCCGGCCGTAGCGGCTGGCGGCGAGCCAGAGGGCGAAGACCACGAAGCAGGAGGCTGCCAGCATGAAGGCCCAACCACCGTTGTGGATGAGGCCGTTGAGCATTTTGGTGGAGACGCTCTCCAGGGAGTCCGTCGCCGTCGAGCCCCAGATCACGAAGGCCAGGGTGATCACGGCGGTGACCCCGAACACCACCCAGTCCGTGGCGTGGCGGTCGGAAACGTCCGAAGGACCTTCCCGACCGCCCCTCTTCATCAGGTCTTCTGTCATTTTGCGGCACCTTTTCCTGAAAGTCGTGGTTACGACCTACCACAGGTGTCGCGGATCGTCACTCTTTCAACAGTCAGTGTCGGGTTCCCCGACCGTGAGACGGTATGCCGCGCGTTCGTCGAGGAGCAGCGGGACGAGGGCGCGCAGCGGCTGCCGGAGCGGGACGTAGGTGCCCTTGGTCCGCACGCCGTGCAGGGCGAGTTCGTCCTTGACCTGCCGGTACTGGTCCGCGGTGAGCCGGTAGCCGCAGGGCGGGTCCCCGATCACCTCGGCGGGCTCGGGCGGGTCGTTGTCGGCGCCGCCGAGGTAGACGGGGCCGGTGTCGGCGTAGCCCGCGTGGCGAGCCGTGGTCGTCGCCGCCTCGATCCGGCCGCGCCGGTCGTCGGTGAACCGGAACAGGCCTTTCAGCGCGGCCAGTTGGGAGTTCACCCGACGCCGGTTGTTGGTCGCCTCGTCCACGTCGGCGAGTGCGTCGACGCGGCTCTCGATGAGCAGGCCGACCGCGTGCTTGACGCCGGACATGTTCCGCAGGATGCGTTCCTGTCCGTCGCCGGCGGTCTGCCGGATCGGGTCGCCCGTGACGGGGTCGGTCCAGATGCCGTAGGTGCCGGTGGTGTACCCGGCGTGCCGTGCGGCGGGGCGGACGTACCCCTGGGACAGGGTCTCGGCCTCGTCGTGGACCTGCTCGTCGGTGTTGAGGTTGCGGGGCCAGAGGTCGAAGAGGTCCTTGTCGTAGTAGGGCGGTGTGGGCGAGTACTCGTGCAGGTCGTAGACCACGTCGGGGCGCCGGTCGCGGAGCACCGCGGCCAGGGCCCGCGCCTCGGCGGTCGCGAGGGCGAGATGGTCGCGGTTGACGTCGACGCCGTCACTGTTGCCGCGGGTGTCGGCGGCCCGGCCGTCGGGGTTGGCGGTGGGCACGACGAGCAGCGTGGCGCGGTCGAGCAAGCGCCGGGTGCCGGCGTCCTTCGCGTACGCCAGGTCGCGGACCGAGGACAGACAGGCCTCGCGGCCGGACGGCTCGTCGCCGTGCTGGCTGCACACGAGCAGGACCTTGAGCGGGGCGTCCGGCCTGCCCAGCCGGACCAGTTGGAGGGGACGCCCCTGTTTCGTCGTACCGATGCGGGCGACCGAGACCCGGCCGCTCGCCGCGTCGACGGCCGCCAGGAAGTCCTGTTCCTCCCTCTCACCGGTCCACCGGGCACCGTCGGACTGCTCGAAGCCGGTGCGCGGCGGGGAGTCGGCCGCCTGGGCCGGCACGGCGACCAGGGACGCTGCCAGGGCCGCCGTGCACAGGGTGAGGGCTCGGATCAACGCTCCGCCCCCGGCACCCGGTGGACCGAGCGCGGGGCCTGGACGCCGTCGAGCGTCATGGCCTCCGCCACGGCTGCCCCGGCGCCCTTGGTGGCGTGCGCGAAGGCCGCGGCGCCGCCGACCAGCGGGACACTCGCCCTGGTGCGCGACAGGTCGATCGTGAGCGTCGGCTTCGTCGACGGCGGGTCGATCAGGTCCTTGTCGGTGCCCGCGACGATCAGCGCGAGACGATGACCGGCGGGGACGACATGGTCGGTGGCGGCCAGGTCGAGCGTGATCGTGTACGCCGTCCCCGGGGTGAGCGGGACGCCCTTGCCGGGGTCGGCGTAGGTGCCGAGATCGGCCCAGCCGCGGCTGACCACGTTGTACTCGACGTCGGCGGTCCTGGCCCTGGTCTCCTTGAAGCAGGCGCTGTCCCCTGCGGTGCTCGCGCCCCAGCAGGTGCGGTCAGTGAGGGTGGTGATGCCCTCGCCGCTCGCCGCGTAGTCGCGGATGGTGTCGGGGCCGAGGTCGACGAGCACGGCGGAGAGATGGGCCGTGGCGGTGGTCGGGGTGGCGGTGACCGTGACCTTCGAGGAACCGGCCAGGCGCAGGTCCTTGGTGAGGACGCCGGTGGTGAAGCCCGCCTTCTCGGGGGTGGCGGTGTCGATCCGCGCGGCCCAGTCGGTCTCGCTCAGCGCCGGGTCGTCGGTGAAGGTCTCGGTGCCGCGCCCGCGGGTGAGGCCGAGGGTGCCGACGCCGGGCGCGGTGCCCGGGGCGGGGCGCAGGGTGGCGGTGGAGGTGCCGCGCGGGGGCCAGGCCTTGGAGGTCACCCACTGGTCGGGGTGGCGCTCGATGTCGGCCATCGGCTCACGGTCGATGCCGTTGTCGTAGCCGAGGAGTTCGTGGTCGAACCAGCGGTGCAGGGTGTCGACCCAGGTGGCCCGGCGGAAGTCGAAGGGGTCGACATGGCCGGTCTGGGAGAGCCAGAGCTTTCGCTCGACGCCGTTCTTCGCGAGGGCGTCCCACCACTGACCGAGGTGCTTCATACGGACGTTGAGGTCCTGCTGCCCGTGGATCGCGAAGACGCTGGCCCGCACCTTGGAGGCGGCCTTGACGTAGTCCCGCTCGGTCCACAGGCCGGTCCAGTCACCGGTGCGCGGGGCGCCGGCGACGATCCGCTGCTGGACGGCGTCGCACTTGGCGCGGGCGTCGGGGCTGTTGACGTAGTCGGACAGCCAGTCGGGGCCGGAGTCGTAGAGCGGGGCGCCCTGCTGGAAGTAGTAGTCGTACCAGGAGGAGATGGCGCTGATCGGGACGATCGTCTTCAGGCCCTTGACGCCGGTGGCGGCCACGCCGTTGGCGATGGTGCCGTCCCAGCTCTTGCCGATCATGCCGGTCCTGCCGTTGGTCCAGGTCGCCTTGGCGCGCTCGGTGCCGGTGCGGCTGGTGTATGCGGTGGCCCGGCCGTTCAGCCAGTCGACCACCGCCTTGGCGGAGAGGATGTCCGAGCGGCCGCCCACGTCGACACAGCCGTCGGAGCGGTTCGTGCCGGCGAGGTCCACGCCGACGACGGCGTAGCCGCGCGGCACGAAGTAGTTGTCGTAGAAGAGCGGCATCTGGACGACGTGGCCGTTCGCGTCGTACGTCTTCTTCTGGCTCTCGTTGCCGCGCCCGCAGCAGGAGTAGTAGGGGCTGGCGTCCATGATGACCGGAACCTTGCGGCCCTGCCGGGCGAGTTCGCGGGGACGGACGATGTCGACGGCCACCCGGTCGTGTTTCCCGTCGCCGTCCCCGTCCAGTCCGGTGTCCACCCAGACGGCCTCACGGACGGCGTTGTCGTAGGAGTAGACGGGTGTGCTCTCGCGCGGGCCTGCCTGTGCGGCGGCGGGCGTGAGGAACGTGGCCAGCAGGGCGGCGGTGGCCGCCGTCGCGAAGCGGGTCCGGGCCCCGCTCGACGGTCCCCAGGTCGTGAAGCGCGTGCTTATCGGCATGCGCGGACGGTACAGCGGTCAACTCCCGTGCAAAAGAGGGCCCATCGGGGCGACGCAGGAGTGGCCGGAAAGGTGCGTGGGACGGGATGGCTCGTGACGGCCGAATGGCGATCGTGTGACGGCTGCCGCCGTGGACACCCACGGGCCCACAGGTGATGAATAGGCTCCGAACAGACTTCGTGCCCCTACGACTTGGAGCTTTCGTGCACCGCAGACTCATCGCGCCCGGCGCACTGGCCGCCGCGTCCGTCCTGCTGGCGATCCCGGCATCGGCCGCGAGCCACTCCCCCGGCGCTCCGGGCATCGGCGACCCCTACTACCCGGCCTACGGCAACGGCGGATACGACGTCTCCCACTACGACCTGCGGCTGAAGTACCAGCCCGCGACCGACGAGTTGGAGGGCACGGCCACCCTGCTCGCCCGCACCACCGAGGACCTGTCGCGCTTCAACCTGGACTTCCTGCTGGACGTCTCCGAGGTGCGGGTCAACGGCGCGAAGGCGTCCTTCGCCACCTCCGGGGAGCACGAGCTGGAGATCACCCCGAGGACACCGCTCGCGAAGGGCACCGCCGTCACCGTCGTCGTGCGCTACAGCGGGGTGCCGTCCTCGAAGGAGGCGTACGGCTTCAACGCCTGGCTGCGCACGCCCGACGGGGGTGTCGCCGCGGGCGAGCCGGAGGGGGCCTGGTGGTGGTTCCCGAGCAACGACCACCCGCTCGACAAGGCGACCTACGACGTGTCGGTGCAGGTCCCGAACGGCACCCAGTTCGTCTCCAACGGCACGCTCCAGTCGACGACTTCGCGCCTGGGCTGGACTCGCTACAACTGGCGCTCCAACAAGCCGCAGGCCACCTATCTCGCCACCTTCGCGGCCGGCCGCTTCGACGTCACCACGGGTACCTCCGAGGGCGGCGTTCCGGTCATCAACGCCTACAGCAAGGACCTCGGCGACAACGCCGGTTCGGCGCGGGCGAGCCTGGAGCGGACCGGGGAGGTCACCGACTGGCTGAGCGAGTACTTCGGGCCGTATCCCTACAACGCGGTCGGCGGCTATGTGCCCAACACCCCGCAGGTCGGGTACGCGCTCGAGACCCAGACCCGGCCGTTCTACAGCCCCCGGCAGTTCGCGAACGGGTCGAACGTGTCCGTCGTCGTGCACGAGCTGGCCCACCAGTGGTACGGCGACGACGTGTCGGTCAAGGGCTGGAAGGACATCTGGATCAACGAGGGCTTCGCCCGCTACGCGCAGTGGCTGTGGTCCGAGCACGAGGGCGAGGGCACCGCGCAGGAGATCGCCGACTACGTGTACGCCTCACGTCCGGCCGACGATCCCTTCTGGACGGTGAAGCCGGGTGACCCGGGGCCGGAGAACCAGTTCCACTCCGCCGTGTACGACCGTGGGGCGCTGACGCTCCAGGCCCTGCGCAACGAGATCGGCGACGAGGCGTTCTTCCGCGTGCTCAAGGGGTGGCCGCAGAAGTACGCGTACGGGAACGCCTCGGTGGCCGACTTCCGGGCGTACGCGGAGGAGGTGTCCGGGCGGTCGCTGTCGGCGCTCTTCGACACCTGGCTGTTCCAGCCGTCGAAGCCGGCCGCCGGTGCGGCGGCGAAGGCCTCCATCACGAGGTCGTCGGCCCTGCCCGCGCAGCCGAAGTCGTGGAAGAAGATCGCCGCGACGAACGACGTGCACGGGCACGGGCACTAGGAGGAAGGCGGCGGGGTGGTCAGCCCTCGATCCCGGTCGAGGTGTGGGCCGCCCCGACCGGCTTGGACTCCGGTGAGCCGCGCTGGCGCAGGTAGATGGAGAGGACGGCCATGGAGGCGACCGCCAGCAGTTCGGACTGCCAGTTCTGCAGGGTCCGGCTCCAGAAGTCCGCCGAGCCGATGTAGCCGCTCCAGCTCATGGGCGCCTGGAGCCCGCGCAGTTGCTCCTCGTTGTACGCGGCGACACCGCTGATCGACTGGGCGAGCCAGGACAGGGCGAACAGGGTGCCCATCACCAGTCCGAGCGAGTGCGAGTAGACGTGCCGGCGAAGGCCGTCACCCCGCGCCCAGCGCGGCGAGTTCCGATGGGCGTGACGGCCCACCCGCTGGTCCTGGTCCGACTCCGTCCCGGCTTTGTCCATTTCCTTGGATTCGGGCGAACCCCGTTGCAGGAGCCACACGGTGGCGGTGATGTAGAGGAAGAACTGGAGATACTCGGACTGCCAGTTCTCCGTCACGTCGACGGCGAAATCGGACGACATCAGGTATTCGCCGAACCCGACCTGGGCGAGCCCGTCGGCGGCCAACTGGTTGTTGAAGTCCGCGTGTCCGGCGATCGCCTGGCCCACGAGGGCCAGCAGGAAGGCGACACCGAATCCCAGGCCCAGTCCGTTGTCGCGGAGGAATCCGCGCGTTCTCGTGGTCATCGCTGCATCAGCCCCACGGCGGTGAAGTAGAAGAGGCCGCTCAGGACGAGGACCAGACAGAGCGTGAACATGATCCGCACGGCTCCTCACCCTCCCTTGATCACGCACTGGTAGGGCTGACCCGGGCGGGGCACGCAGCCGGCCGCGACGACCTTCCAGCCGTCCGCGAACCGGGACAGGAACAGCGTGTCCGAGGCGAGGACCACGCGCGCCTGCCGGCCGTGGACGTCGGTGCCGCGGACGCCACCGCCGAGGGGCAGGTCCTGGGCGGCGATCGCCTGCTCGCAGGACTTCTTCTCGGACTCCTCCACCTCGCTGCGGGTCTCCGGAGCGAGGGCCGCGCACAGGCCCTCGGCGTCGTGGGAGCGCAGCGCGCGCTCGAACCCGCGGGCGGCGGCGGAGGCCGCCGAGTCACGTTCTCCGACACTGTCACAACCGCCGAGTCCCAGTCCGCAGAGGGACAGGACGGCCAGCGTGCCGATCCAGCGCACCTTTCTCACCCGCTCCGGGTACCCGCATCCTCCGCATGCGAAAGACGGGCCACGCGCGCGTGGAGTGCGTCCCGTCCTATCGCGTCCGTCCGCGTCGACGGGACCGTGCAGGCATAAGCGCCGGCCACAGCGCCGTACAGGGCGCACCGGAGCGGGGGCTCGCCGGCCAGCCGGCCGTAGAGGAAGGCGGCGGCGAAGGCGTCGCCCGCGCCGTTGGAGTCCACCACCGGGGCGGGCGGCGGGACCGCGGGGATCCGGGTCAGCATGTCGTCGGCCAGGAGATGGGCGCCCTCGGCCCCGGCGGTGGCGACGACGACCTCGGCCCGGCCGCGGTCGGCGATCCGGCGCATGGTCCGCTCGGGGTCCCGCAGGGCGGCGGCGGAGAGGAAGACCACGTCAGCGGTGTGGGCGAACGGCTCGTGGTAGGGGTTCTCACCGTCCCAGTCGTGCAGGTCCGTGGAGATGCTCACCCCGGACTCGCGCAGGGCGGGCAGGGCGTGGGCGCAGGGCTGCGTGATCGACACGTGCGCGTGCCGGCTCGTCGCCGCCAGCGCCCGGACCGTGGCCTCGGGCAGCCGGTCGTCCGGGTGCGAGCGGCTGACGTCGTACAGGGACAGGCGCCGGCCGTCGGGTCCCACGAGGTTGACGGCGCGCTTGGTGCCGGCCGGCTGCGGGACGGCGGTGAGGCCGATGCCCCGCTCGTGGTGCAGGGCGCGGACGAGGTCGCCCTCCGGATCGTCGCCGAGCATGTCGATGTGGTGGGTGCGCAGGCCGAGGGCGCTCAGGCCCAAGGCGACGAAGTCCCCGGTCTGGCCCGCGCGGGTGCGGATCCCGGAGTCGATCATGTAACTGTCGGCGTACGGCAGCGGCAGCTGCGGCACGTGGACGATGGTGTCGACGCCCGCGCCGCCCAGGACCAGGACGTCGATGTCCGTGCTCACTTCCGGCCCTCCCGGTGGTCGTGGGCCGTGACGGCGATCCCGCGGCGGTCGACCCTGCCGGCCAGGCGCACGAGGTCGTCGCAGACAGGGGTGACCGTCTCGACGCGCTCCAGCGACGTAACGGTGGCGTCACCCGGGATGTACGTGATCTCCGACATGACGCCACCGTAGAGGCCGGCACTGACAGCCGGCCCGGGCTACTTCGTGAGGTCGGTCAGTTCCCGGTCGGTCGTCGCGGTGACCCGGCGGCGGACGGCGTACCAGCCGGCGACCAGCATCACGCCGATCACCGGGATCAGCAGGAGGGTCTTGCGGCCGACCTCGGGGTCCTTCCCCATCATGCCGAGGCAGGCCAGCAGGAAGGCGATCGTGGTGATCTCCGTGACCGGGCTGAACGGGAGACGGAAGGAGGGGCGGGTCAGCAGGCCGGCCCGCGCGCGGCGGACGAAGACCAGGTGGCAGACCATGATGATCACCCAGGTGGAGATGATGCCGAGGGAGGCCACGTTCAGGACGATCTCGAAGGCCTGGCTGGGCATGAGGTAGTTCAGGCCGACGCCGAGCACGCAGACCGCGCAGGTGAGCAGGATGCCGCCGTAGGGGACCTGGCTGCGGTTCATGCGGGCGGTGAACTTCGGGGCGGAGCCCGCCATCGCCATGGACCGCAGGATGCGGCCCGTGGAGTACAGGCCGGAGTTCAGCGAGGACATGGCGGCCGTGAGGACCACCAGGTTCATCACGTCGCCCGCGCCCTCCACGCCGATCTTCGACAGGACCGTCACGAACGGGCTCTCGTCGGCCGAGTACACCGAGCCCGGCAGCAGGAGGGCCAGCAGGACCACCGAGCCCACGTAGAACAGACCGACCCGCCACATGATCGAGTTCACCGCGCGCGGGACGACCTTCTCCGGCTCGGCGGTCTCGCCCGCGGCGACGCCGACCAGCTCAAGGGCGGCGTACGCGAAGATCACGCCCTGCATGACCAGGACGACCGGCATCAGGCCGTGCGGGAAGACGCCGCCGTGGTCGGTGATCACGCCCAGGCCCGGGGTCTGACCGCCGACCTCGTGCCGGGTGGCCAGCAGGAAGATGCCGACGCACATGAAGGCGACCAGGGTGGCGACCTTGATGATCGCGAACCAGAACTCCATCTCGCCGAAGATCTTCACCGAGATCAGGTTGACCACGAGGACCACGGCCAGGGCGATCAGGGCCAGCACCCACTGCGGGATGTCGGTGAACAGGCTCCAGTAGTGCGTGTAGAGCGCGATCGCGGTGATGTCGGCGATGCCGGTGGTCGACCAGTTCAGGAAGTACATCCAGCCGGCGACGTACGCGCCCTTCTCACCGAGGAACTCGCGCGCGTACGACACGAAGGAGCCGGAGGAGGGGCGGTACAGGACGAGCTCGCCGAGCGCCCGGACCACGAAGAAGGCGAAGACGCCGCAGACCAGGTAGGCGATCGCGAGTGCCGGGCCCGCGTTGCTCAGGCGCCCTCCGGCGCCGAGGAAGAGGCCGGTGCCGATCGCGCCGCCGATGGCGATCATGTTGACGTGGCGGGCCTTGAGGTCCTTGCTGTAACCGGCGTCGCCCGCGTCCGCGGGCGCCTGGGCCGCGAGAGTGGGGGCTGCGGCCTGTGCCGTGTCCACGGCGTCCTTGCTCACGAGTGGTACCGCTCTCTGGTGCGCCCGAGCGGATCGCGCTCGGGTGTCCGGACGTACGTATGGCCCGCGCGCTCGGTGGAGGCACGGACCAGGGGGCCACCTTCCCCCGCACCGGGCCGGTCACGCGGTGGCGGACTTCACACAGCGGGACATCTCACATGATCGGACCGGGGTGCCCACGAGGTTTCACAGCACTGGTGGGACAGCGATACTGCTGCACATGACGACCGAACCCCCCGAGGCCGACGCGATGCCCCTCACGATCGACGAGCTGGCCGCGCGGGCGGGCGTCACGGTCCGCACGGTCCGCTTCTACGGCACCAAGGGGCTGCTGCCACCACCGGTGATCGGTCCGCGGCGGGTGGGGCACTACGGTCAGGAGCACCTCTCACGGCTCGCGCTGATCGAGGAGCTCCAGCACCAGGGGATGACCCTGGCGGCGATCGAGCGCTATCTGCGGCAGCTGCCGCCGGACCTGAGCCCGCACGACCTCGCCATCCACCGCGCGGTCGTGGCCTCCTGGGCGCCGGACACCGCCCGGACGGCCACCCGCGCGGAGCTGGACCGGCGGGCCGGCCGGGCGCTGAGCGACGAGGACGTGGAGCGGCTGACGGCCATGAACGTGCTGCGACCGGACGGGGAGACCTTCCACTTCGACTCGGGGCTGCTGCGCCTCGGGGTGCAACTGCTCGACGTCCCGCTGTCGTCGGAGTCGATCCTCGCCGCGCGCAACGTCCTGGTGGAGCACTCCCGTGCCGCGGCGCACGAGTTGGCCGAGCTGTTCCGCGGCGAGGTGTCGGAGCGGGACGCGCACGACGTGAAGTCGCTGTCCGCCCACATGCATCCGATCGTCGTGCAGGCGCTGCTGACGACCTTTCAGCGCTCGCTCAGGGAAGAGCTGCGGGAATGGGTGGCCTCCTCACAGGTGGACGGCTCGGCCTGACGCGTCGAGGCGGGTGGCACGGTGCGCGGCGGTCAGGGGCGGTTCATGGCCGCAGGGGTACGTCGACCAGCAGCGGGCCCGTCAACTCGGCTGCTCCGGAGACCAGTTCGCGCAGGTGCCGGGCGCTGTGCGCACGGACCGCGTCGACGCCGAAGAAGCCGGCCGCGCGGGTGAAGTCCAGCGGGCCCAGTTCGGTTCCCGGGCACCTGCCCCGGCCGCCCATCGCCTCGTAGGTGTCCTGGACCGTGCGGTAGGCGCCGTTGCCCATGACGACGAACAGGACGGGGGCGGACTGCCGGGCGGCGCTCCACAGCCCCTGGAGACCGAACAGGGCGCAGCCGTCGCCGAGTACGGCGACCACGGGGCGCCCGGGTTCGGCGAGGGCACGGCCGACGGCGGCGCCGATCCCCCAGCCGAGCCCGCCGCCGACGGTGTGGGTGTAGCTGCCGGGCCGCTCCAGCCGTACGAGGCGGCGCAGCAACAGGCCCACGGTGATGGCCTCCTCGACGACCGCGGTGCCCGGCGGCAGGCCGTGGGCCACGGCGTGGGCGGCGGCCCACGGGTCCAGTGGGGCCGCGGAGTAGGCGGCGCGGGCGGCGGACTCGGCACGGTCGCGGGCGGTGCCGTGCCGCTCGCCGGCGCGCAGGGTGCGGCTCTTGGCGGTGTGGGCGGGGACGCGTTCGCGCAGGAGTCCGGCGAGGCGGTCGAGGGAGGGTTCGAGGGCGCCGACCAGTCCGGCCTCGGCGGGGAAGTTCCGGCCGATCTCGTCGGCGTCGGAGTCGAGTTGGACGACGGTGAGGCCGGGCGGCAGGGCGGGGCCGGGGGTGTACTGGTGCGGGGTGAAGGCGTGGGCGCCGGCGATGAGCAGCACGTCGTGCGGGGCGAGGGCGGCGCGGATGGCGTCGTGGCGGGGCGGCAGCATCCCGGCGTACAGGGGGTGCGTGGTCGGGAAGTCGAGGCAGTCGGCCATGGGCTGGTGGTGCACGGTCGCGCCGCAGGCCTCCGCCGTACGGACCAGGGCGGCGACCGCGCCCTCGCGGCCGACGCCGTCCCCGGCGACGACGGCGGGGCGGGCGGCGCCGGCGAGCAGGACGGCGGCGTGCTCGATGCCGGGGGCCGGGCCCGGCGGGGGCGTCGGGGTGCGGGCCGGGACCTCGACCTCGGTGTCCTCGGCGAGCAGGTCCGTGGGGACGGACAGGAACACCGGCCCGGCGGGCGGGCGTACGGCGAGGGCGAAGGCCCGGCGCAACGCGAGCGGCAGGTCGTGGGCGTGCTGGATGTCGTAGGCCGCCTTCACGGCGGGGGCCGCGAGGGCGACGAGGTCGCCCGAGAGCATGGGGTCCTGCTGGAGGTGGCGGCGGTCCTGCTGGCCGGCGGTCACCACTAGGGGGGTGCGGGAGCGGCGGGCGTTGAGCAGGCCGAGGAGCGCGTTCGCCAGGCCACCAGCGGCGTGCAGGCTGACGAAGGCGGGCCGGCCGGTGGCGCGGGCGTATCCGTCGGCCATGGCGACGACGGCGCCCTCGTGCACGCCGAGGACGTACTCGGGGGCGCCCTCGGTCTCCGACAGCGCGGCCAGGAAGGGCAGTTCGGTCGTTCCGGGGTTTCCGAAGATCCGGTCCACGCCCTCGTCGCGGAGGATGTCCACCAGGGCGAGGGCGGGGCGCGTTCCCATGAGGGCTCCTCGGCGGGGAGGGGACCGGTTCACAGGCCAGCGTGGGCGTTGCGGACCTGGGGAGCAAGCCCGTGGGAGCGTTCCGGGCTCGGGGAGCCAGCCCGTGGGGGCGTTGCGGACCCGGGAGCAAGCCCGTGGGGGCGTTCCGGGCCCGGGGAGCAAGCCCGTGGCGGCGCCCGGCGGTACGGGGCGGGCGGGGAGGCCTTCGCCCCCGCCGCCCCTGCCCGTACCGGCCCGGCGTCACGCGTCCGCGAACCGCTCCCCCTTCTCCGCCTTCTCCACCAACAGGGCCGGCGGGGTGAACCGGTCCCCGTACCGCTCCGCCAGCTCACGCGCGCGTGCCACGAAGCCCGGCAGGCCGCCCTCGTAGCCGTTGATGTACTGGAGCACGCCACCGGTCCAGCCCGGGAAGCCGATGCCGAAGACGGAGCCGATGTTGGCGTCGGCGACGGACGTCAGGACGCCCTCCTCCAGGAGCTTCACCGTGTCGAGGGCCTCGGAGAAGAGCATGCGCTCCTGCATGTCCCGGAAGGGGATCTGTGCGCCCTCGCGGGTGAAGTGCTCGCGCAGGCCCGGCCAGAGGCGCGTGCGCCTGCCGCTGTCGTCGTAGTCGTAGAAGCCCGCTCCCCCGCTGCGGCCGGTGCGGCCGAACTCGTCGACCATGCGGTCGATGACGGCCTCCGCGGGGTGCGTGGGCCACACCCCGCCCGCCTCCTCGACGGCCCGCTTGGACTCGTTGCGGATCTTGCGCGGGAGGGTGAGGGTCAACTCGTCCATCAGGGACAGGACCTTGGCGGGGTAGCCCGCCTGCGCCGCCGCCTGCTCGACGGACGCGGGCTCGATGCCCTCGCCGACCATCGCGACGCCCTCGTTGATGAAGTGGCCGATCACGCGGGAGGTGAAGAAGCCGCGGGAGTCGTTGACGACGATCGGGGTCTTCTTGATCTGGCGGACCAGGTCGAAGGCGCGGGCCAGCGCCTCGTCGCCGGTGCGCTCGCCCTTGATGATCTCCACCAGCGGCATCTTGTCGACCGGCGAGAAGAAGTGCAGCCCGATGAAGTCGGCCTGCCGCTCCACGCCCTCGGCGAGCACGGTGATCGGCAGGGTGGAGGTGTTGGAGCACAGCAGCGCGTCCGGCTCGACGAGGTGCTGGATCTCCTGGAACACCTTGTGCTTGAGCTCCGGGTTCTCGAAGACGGCCTCGATCACCGCGTCGCAGCCCGCCACGTCGGCGGGGTCGGCCGTCGGCCGGATGAGGGCCAGCAGGGCGTCCGCCTTCTCCTGGGTCGTACGGCCCCGGCTCACCGCCTTCGCGCACAGCTTCTCGGAGTACGCCTTGCCCTGGGCCGCCGCCTGCTCCGACACGTCCTTCAGGACCACCTCGATGCCCGCGCGGGCGCACGCGTAGGCGATGCCCGCGCCCATCATCCCGGCGCCGAGGACGGCCACCTTGCGCACCGGCCGCGGTGCGATGCCCTGGGGGCGGTTGGCGCCGGAGTTGACGGCCTGGAGGTCGAAGAAGAACGCCTGGATCATGTTCTTCGAGATCTGGCCTGCCGCGAGTTCGACGAAGTAGCGCGCCTCGATGACCTGCGCGGTCTCGAAGTCGACCTGGGCGCCCTCGACCGCCGCGGCGAGGATGTTGCGGGGGGCCGGGTAGGGCGCGCCGTTGGTCTGCTTGCGCAGGGTGGCCGGGAAGGCGGGCAGGTTGGCGGCGAACTTGGGGTTCGCCGGGGTGCCGCCGGGGATGCGGTAGCCGGGCCTGTCCCAGGGCTGCTGCGACTCGGGGTTGGCCTCGATGAAGGCGCGGGCCTTGGCGAGGAGCTCGTCCTGGGTGGCGGCGACCTCGTGGATCAGGCCGTTGTCGAGGGCGCGTCGCGGGGAGTACTGGGTGCCCTGGAGGAGGACCTTCAGCAGGGCGTCGGCGATGCCGAGGAGGCGGACCGTGCGGGCCACACCGCCGCCGCCCGGCAGCAGGCCGAGCGTGACCTCGGGGCAGCCGATCTTGGAGCCGGGGGCGTCCAGGGCGACGCGGTGGTGGCAGGCGAGGGCGATCTCGTAACCGCCGCCCAGGGCCGCGCCGTTCATCGCCGCGACGACCGGCTTGCCGAGGGTCTCGATGCGGCGGAGGTCGCGCTTGATGGCCATGCCGCCGTCGAACAGCTCCTGCGCGGTCTCCGGGGTCACCCGGATGAGGTCGCGCAGGTCGCCGCCCGCGAAGAAGGTCTTCTTGGCGGAGGTGATGATGACGCCGCGGATGGAGTCCTTCTCGGCCTCCAGGCGGTCGGTGACGTGCGCGAGGGACTCGCGGAACGCCTGGTTCATGGTGTTCGCGGACTGATGGGGGTCGTCGAGGACGAGCGTGACGACGCCCTCGCGGTCCTGCTCCCAGCGGATGGTCGTGGACTGAGTGCTCATGTGGAGGTGCTCCGTGTGATCCGTCGTGTCCGTCGGGAGGGGGTCAGATGCGCTCGACGATGGTGGCGATGCCCATGCCGCCGCCGACGCAGAGGGTGGCTAGGCCGTAGCGTTTGTCCTGGCGCTCGAGTTCGTCGACGAGCGTGCCGAGGATCATGGCGCCGGTCGCGCCGAGCGGGTGGCCGAGCGCGATCGCGCCGCCGTTGACGTTGACCTTGTCCAGGGACAGGCCCATGTCCTTCACGAAGCGCAGGACCACGGCCGCGAAGGCCTCGTTGATCTCCACCAGGTCGATGTCGTCGATCGACAACCCGGCCTTGGCGAGGGCCTTGCGGGTCGCGGGCGCGGGGCCGGTGAGCATGATGGTCGGCTCGGAGCCGGAGACGGCGGCGGAAACGATCCGCGCGCGCGGGGTGAGGCCGTAGCGCTCGCCGACCTCGCGCGAGCCGATGGCCACCAGCGAGGCGCCGTCGACGATGCCGGAGGAGTTGCCCGCGTGGTGGACGTGGTCGATCTTCTCGACCCAGTGGTACGTCTGGAGTGCCACGGCGTCGAAGCCGCCCAGGTCGCCGATGTCCGCGAAGGACGGCTTGAGCCTGGCCAGCGACTCCGCCGTGGTCCCCGGGCGCAGGTGCTCGTCGTGGTCGAGGACGACGAGGCCCGCCCGGTCCCTGACGGGGACGACGGACCGGTCGAAGCGACCCTCCTTCCAGGCCGTCGCCGCGCGCTCCTGGGACAGCGCCGCGTACTCGTCGACGTCCCGGCGGGAGAAGCCCTCGATGGTGGCGATGAGGTCGGCGCCGATGCCCTGGGGCACGAAGTTGACCGCCAGGTTGGTCATCGGGTCGTTGAACCAGGCCCCGCCGTCCGAGGCCATCGGCACGCGGGACATGGACTCCACGCCGCCCGCGAGGACGAGGTCCTCCCAGCCGGAACGGACCTTGGCGGCGGCCATGTTGACGGCCTCCAGACCCGAGGCACAGAAGCGGTTCTCCTGGACGCCCGCGACCGTGTCCGGCAGTCCGGCGGCCACGGCGGCGATCCGGGCGATGTCGGAGCCCTGGTCGCCGACGGGGCCGACCACGCCGAGCACGATGTCGTCGATGGCCGCCGGGTCCAGGCCGGGGAAGCGGTCGCGGATCTCGTGGATGAGTCCGACGACCAGGTCGATGGGCTTGGTGCCGTGCAGGGCGCCGTTCGCCTTGCCGCGGCCGCGCGGGGTGCGGATCGCGTCGTACACGTACGCTTCGGTGCTCACAAAGACGCCTTTCAACGAGGGTGGGCCGAGCGGGAAGAGCCTTTGGCCGGGCGGGAGTGCCTTCAGCCGAGCAGGGAACGCCCGATGATCTCCTTCATGATCTCGGTCGTCCCGCCGTAGATGGTCTGGATACGGCCGTCGGTGAAGGCCCGGGCGACGGGGTACTCGCTCATGTAGCCGTAGCCGCCGTGCAGTTGCAGGCACCGGTCGGCGACCCGCTTCTGGAGTTCGGTCGCCCACCACTTGGCCATGGAGGCGTGGACCGCGTCGAGCTCACCCTTCGAGTGATCCTCGATGCAGCGGTCGAGGAACGTGCGGGTGACGGCGCACTCGGTGGCCATCTCCGCCACCTCGAAGCGGATGTGCTGCTTGGTGGCCAGCGGCCGGCCGAACGCCTCGCGCTCCTTGACGTACTCCGTGGTGATCTCCAGCAGGTGCTCGGCGGCGGCGATCGCGGAGACGGCGATGCTCAGCCGCTCCTGGGCGAGGTTCGTCATGAGGTGGACGAACGCCCCGTTCAGCTCGCCGAGCAGGTTCTCCTTGGGCACGCGCACGTCGTGGAAGAACAGCTCGGCGGTGTCCTGCGCCTTCTGGCCGATCTTCTCGAGGTTGCGGCCCCGTTCGAAGCCGTCCATGCCGCGCTCGACGACGAGCAGCGACAGGCCGCGCGCGCCGCCCTCGGGGGTGGTCCTGGCGACCACGACCACCAGGTCGGCGAGGATCCCGTTGGAGATGAACGTCTTGGACCCGTTGAGCACCCAGTGGTCGCCGCGGTCCTCGGCGTGGGTGCGGATGCCCTGGAGGTCGGACCCGGCGCCGGGCTCGGTCATGGCGATGGCCGTGATCAGGGTGCCGTCGCAGAACCCGGGCAGCCAGCGCCGCTTCTGCTCCTCGCTGGCCAGGCCGGTCAGATACGGGCCGATGATGTCGTTGTGCAGCCCCAGGGCGAGTCCGGGCGTCCCCGCGCGCGTGAACTCCTCGGCGAGGACGGCGCTGTAGCGGAAGTCGGCGGTGCCGCCGCCCCCGTACTCCTCGTCCACGGCGAGCCCGAGCAGCCCCTGCTTGCCGGCCGCCCGCCAGGCGTCGCGGGAGACGATGCCGTCCTTCTCCCAGCTCTCGTAGTACGGCAGCACCTCCCTGGCCAGGAAGGCGCGGACCGTCTCGCGGAACGCGTCGTGCTCGGGGGCGAAGATCTGCCGCTTCATGGGGTGTCGAGGCCCTTCAGGAGGTCGGGTACGTCCCAGTCGCGCGCCACGTCGGCGGTGCCGGTGCCGGGCCGTGCGGGTCCGGTGCGCACGCTCGTCGGGGTCGCGGAGAAACGCGGGGCGGGCGCGGGCTGGGTGAGGCCGTCGTGGTCGGTGAAGGTGCCGCGGGCGGCGAGGTGCGGGTGGTGCGGTGCCTCGCGCAGGGACAGCACGGGGGCCACGCAGGCGTCCGTGCCGTCGAAGAGGGCCGTCCACTCGTCCCGCGTACGGGACCTGAAGCGGGCGGCGACGGCCTCGCGCAGCTCGCCCCAGCGGGTCCAGTCCGTGCGGGCGTCGGCGTGCTCGGCGAGGTCGAGGAGGCGGGTGAACTCGGCGTAGAACTGCGGCTCCAGCGGGCCGACCGCCATGTACCGCCCGTCGGCCGTCTCGTAGGTGCCGTAGTACGGGCAGCCGCCGTCCAGGAGGTTGGCGCCGCGCCGGTCGTGCCAGCCGCCGGCGGCCAGCATGCCGTGGATCATCGCCGAGAGGTGGGCGGTGCCGTCGACGATGGCGGCGTCGACGACCTGGCCGGTGCCGGTGGCGCGCGCGTGGTGCAGGGCGGCGAGGACACCGACGACGAGGTAGAGGGAGCCGCCCGCGTAGTCGCCGAGGAGGTTGGCGGGGGCGGGCGGGGGCTCGCCGGGGCTGCCGATCATGCCGAGGGTGCCGGTGACGGCGATGTACGCGATGTCGTGGCCGGCGCGCGGGGCGAGCGGGCCGTCCTGGCCCCAGCCGGTCATCCGGCCGTAGACGAGCCGCGGGTTGCGGGCGTGGCAGGTCTCGGGGCCGATGCCGAGCCGCTCGGCGACGCCGGGGCGGAAGCCCTCGACGAGGATGTCCGCGCGGGCGGCGAGGTCGAGGACGCGGGCGGGGCCGTCCGGGGCCTTCAGGTCGACGACCACGGAGCGCTTGTTGCGGTTGGTGATGTCGTGCTCGGCCGTGATGGCGAGCCCGGGACCGCCGGGCCGGTCCACGCGCACCACGTCGGCGCCGAGGTCGGCCAGGAGCATGGCGGCGAACGGGCCCGGCCCGATACCGGCCAGCTCCAGTACGCGCACGCCGGTGAGCGGGCCCTGCCCCGGCGTCGTCGCCGTCGTCATCCAGCCCCCTTGGCGTGACACAACTGATGTAACACCAGTGATGCTAAGAACACGTTCCACTGGATTCAAGACCTGGGCGAGCAAGCGCTTGGACAATCATCGCGCTCACCGTCCGTCCAGCTCCGCTGTCAGCCGTCTGGGCGCGATCACGCGGTAGCTCTCCTCCACCCACTCGCACAGCAGCCCGGCGGCCGGGGCGCCCGCCTCCGCCAGCGGCACGCGCACCCAGCCGGCCTTGCCCAGGCCGTACCCGGCGGGCTCGGCACCCGGGCAGCTCAGCGCGTGGGCGTGCGCCTCGTCGCCCTTGAGCTTGACCGTGAGGCCCAGCGGCCAGGTGCCGTCGGCGACCCCGAGGAAGACGAACACCTTCTTGTCGACCTTGGCGACGGACTCGCCCCAGGGGAACTCCTCCACGGCACCCGGCATCGCGAGCGCGAAGGCACGCACCTTTTCCCATTTCTTCAGGGCATTCCTGGGCACGGCCACCGCGCACCTCCGACCTCGTCGTCCCGGCACCGCACCCCTCACGCTAGCCTCGGCCACCGACAACGGCGCGTGGTGCGGAACCGAGGGGTGTCATGAGCAGGCTGAACAGGGCGGACCGTCCGTACGACATCGTGCTTTTCGGAGCCACCGGGTTCGTGGGGACCCTCACCGCGGAGTACCTGGCCGCGCACGCCCCCGAGGGACTGCGCTGGGCGATCGCCGGGCGGAGCGAGGACAAGCTCCGGGCGCTGCGGGAGCGGCTGCCGGGCGGTGCCGAGGTCGGGGTGCTGCGCGCGGACGTGTCCGACCCGGCCTCGCTGCGGACGCTCGCCGAGCACGCGCGCGTGGTGGCCACGACGGTGGGCCCCTATGTGACGTACGGCGAGGAGCTGGTCGCGGCCTGCGCGGAGCACGGGACGGACTATCTCGACCTCACCGGTGAGCCGGAGTTCGTGGACCGGATGTACGTCCGGCACGACGCACGCGCGCGGGAGACCGGGGCACGGCTGGTGCACGCCTGCGGCTTCGACTCGGTGCCGCACGACCTGGGCGTGTACTTCACCGTGCGGCAGCTGCCGGAGGGCGTCCCGCTCACGGTCGACGGGTACGTGACGGCGGACGCCACCTTCTCGGGCGGCACGTTCGCCTCGGCGCTGAACCAGTTCGCGCGCGGTCGGCAGATGATCGCCGCCGCACGGGACCGCGCGCGGCACGAACCGCGGCTGGTGGGACGGCGGGCCTCCACCCCGAACGGTGCCCCGCGGTTCGCCGGGGAGGTCGGCGCCTGGGCCCTGCCGCTGCCGACCATCGACGCGCAGATCGTGGGGCGTTCGGCCCGGGCGCTGGAACGTTTCGGCCCCGACTTCCGCTACCGCCACTACGCGGCCGTACGCCGGCTGCCGATGGCCGTGGGCGGGGTCGCGGCGGTGGGCGCGCTGTTCGCGGCGGCTCAACTGCCGCCCGCGCGGCGCTGGTTGTCCGACCGGCTCAAGCCCGGGGACGGTCCGAGCGCCGAGAAGCGCGCGAAGAGCTGGTTCTCGGTGCGCTTCGTGGGCGAGGGCGGCGGCCGCCAGGTGTTCACCGAGGTGTCGGGCGGCGACCCGGGCTACGACGAGACGGCGAAGATCCTCGCCGAGGCGGCACTTTCCCTGGCCCTCGACGACCTCCCGCCGACCTCCGGCCAGGTCACCACGGCGGTGGCCATGGGCGACGCGCTGACCGAGCGGCTCACGCGCGCGGGGATCGTCTTCCGGGTGGCCAGGAGCCGCTGACCTACAGCGGCCAGGTGGCGACCGTGTAGATCATCCCGCAGATCCAGCCGAGCCCGGCCAGCACGGCGAGCACCAGCGCGGCCGTCACCGCGCGCTCGACCGGCCGGTCGGGGTCGGCGAGCGGCTTCGGGGAGCGGTGCCTGGGCATACGGTGCGTCGTCATGCGGCCCAGCCTGCCGATCGGGACGGCGCACCCGCATCCGTACAGATACTCAGTTCGCGTACTCAGCCATCCAGCACGGCGTCCACGCGCCCGCGCCCTTCGGGGTCGCCGGCGGTGGCCAGGTGGGCGAGAGGGGCGATCCGCCAGCCGGCGGGGTGGTCGAACCGTGTGCCCTCAGCTCGGCTCGGAATCCGCCGCCGCCCGTTCCGCCCGCGGGTTGCGGGCCGCTGTCGCCTCCTTCAGTGCCGCCCGGCACAGCGCGTCGGCTCGGCGGGTGGTCTCCGGGAGGCGGTAACGGGGGGTCGACGCCAGGGTGTGGGCGCAGGCGTTGTCGAGGCTCACGCGGTGGCCGACGGAGACGAAGACCGGCTTGACGGCCTCCCTGGTGCGCAGGGCGCGGCCGACCTCCTCGGTACCCGCGAGGAGCGGGGCGGCGCTGCCGCGCGCGGCGCCGGGGTCGTCGTAGGTGAAGGTGAAGGGGTTCTTGGCGACGCCGATCGTCGGGAGGCCGGTGAGGACGCCGAGGTGGCTCGCGAGACCGAAGCGGCGGGGGTGGGCGAGGCCGTAGCCGTCGCAGACGACCAGCCCCGGCGGGCACGGCAGGGACTCCAGGGCTGCCATGACCGTGGGGATCTCCCGGAAGGCGAGCAGGCCGGGGACGTACGGGAAGGAGATCCGGCCGACCGCCGTGGCCTCGGCGACGACGTCGAGGGTCGCCGCGTCCAGGACGACGGCCGCGGCCGCCACGACGTCCCGCTCGTCGTCGTACGCCACGTCCACCCCGGTCAGGTGCCCGGTGCCGGGCGGCGGGCCCGGCTCGTCGAGCACCACCTTCGTGCGCAACTCGTCCTGGAGGGCGCGGGCCTGTTGCTCGTCCGCGGGCCAGCCCACGGGAATTCTCACGGTCGTCATGGTGGGACGAGCGTACGTCGGCGTAGGCTCGCGATCATGTTCGTACTGGAGCTGACCTACACCGCCCCGCTCGACCAGGTCGACGCCACCCTGGAAGCGCATGTGGCGTGGCTCGACGCCCGGTACGAAGAGGGGGTGTTCCTCGCTTCCGGCCGCAAGCACCCCCGCGACGGAGGGGTGATACTCGCCGTCGCGGAGGACCGCGCGCGGGTCGAGGCGATCGCGGCGACCGACCCGTTCGTGACGGCGGGCGTCTGCGCCTACCGCATCACCGAGTTCGCGGCCACGAAGACCGCGCCGGAGCTCGAGCGGTACCGCGAGACGCCCTCCTGAGGCGTCACTTGCCGAGCGCCCGCTGCAACTGGCTCTTGTTCATGTCCGAACGGCCGCTGATGTTGCGGCGCTTGGCCTCCGCGTAGAGCTGGTCGTAGGTCGGGCCGCCGGAGCCCTTGCCGGACCGCTGGCCGCCCCTCTTGCCGGACGACATGTCCTCGGTGGAGCTGCGACTGGCGGTCTTGGACTCGCCGGAGCGGGCGCGTTCCTTGTTGACCGTGCGGGCGGCGATCTCCTCCGCGCGCTTCTTGCTCTCACCCCGGTCCTGGGCGCTCTCCTTGATGTGCTCGTACTGGCGTTCCCTCTTCGGGCTCGAACCGCGTGGCATAGGGGTTCCTCCTTCCGCGCTCGGCGGCCGGGTACCCACATTCCGAGCCGGCTCTCCCCCGCGGGCCGGTCCGGATCCAGATCACCGGCGGCGGGGGCGATGGCCTGGACCCGGGGACGGAGGCGTGGCGCTCCCGGATCAGGGCTCCAGGCGGGCCACGCGGCCCTTCTCGCCGGCCGCCCAGCAGCCGAGGTCCGGGGTGCAGTCCACGGTGTCGTACGAGCCCGTGTCGACGGTGTGCCAGGTGCGTCCGGCGTCCGTCGTCAGGTCGGTGCCGGTGGGACCGACCGCGAGGGCCGCGGTGCGGCTGTGCGGGAGCCAGGCGACGCCCGAGCGGTAGGCGGGCGGGGGCGTGGCGGCGAGCCCCCAGCTGCGGCCGCCGTCACGGGTCACGGCGCCCGCGTTCGGGGAGGCCTGGTCGGGGCGGTAGTCGCCGCCGACGGCGAGACCGTGCGTGCGGTCGCGGAAGGCGAGCGCGAAGACGCCCCTGGCGGGGTCGCCCGCCGGGATCGGTGTGTCGGTGGCGGTCCAGGTCAGGCCGCGGTCCGAGGAGTGCAGCACGCGTGCGCGTGCCGCTCCGCCGGTGGCCAGCCAGACGTCCTTCGGGCCGGAGCTGACCAGGCACTGGCCACTGGCCGCGAACCCGGCCTCGCCCTCCTGCGCGGCCGGCATGCCCCGGTCGGGCAGAACCTTCCAGGAGCGGCCCCCGTCGCTCGTCGACAGGATGCGGAACCTGCCGTCCACCGGGTCGCTCATCGCCAGCCCGTGGCGGCGGTCGAAGAAGGTGAGGCAGTCGTAGAAGGCGCGGGCGTCGGTGTTGCGGAAGGACTCGGTCCAGGTGGCCCCGCCGTCGTCGGTCCGGTAGACCCGGGACGCCTCGCCCTCGCCGATCGCCAGGACCACGGCCCGCCGTGCGTCGAACGCCTCGACGTCCCGGAACTGGAGTTCACCGGCGCCGGGCGGCGAGACGTTCCGCCAGGTCGCGCCCGCGTCCGTGGTCCGCAGGACGGTGCCCCGGGTGCCCGCGACCCAGGCGGTGGTCCGGCTGACGGCCGCCAGCCCGCGGAACCGCACGTCCGGGGTCCCGCTGTCCTTGAGCTCCCAGTGCGGCGCCCGGTGCGGCTGCCCTGCCTGTGCCGGTACGGCCGTCAGCGCGGCCAGCGCCGCCGCGCAGGCCACCCCCGCGGCGACCCGCCTGCCGGTACGTCCCCTGTGCCCCGTGCGTCGCGTGCTCCCCAAGCGCCTCATGGCGGGCGAAGCTAGCCCACGCGCCCGTGCCCGTCCAGACCGCCCTCACGTGGGGCGGTGCTCGCCGCACGTGCCCCGTGGGCCACGGGAGGTGGTCTGCGCCACGTGCGCGCATGAAAAACGGTGACCGAGGTCACTCGCCTTTCGTGTACACGGATTGGCCGATTCCGTCGTCTCTTCCAGTGCCCGCCTCTTCCGCCCGGAAGTCAGTCCAGCCGCCACAAGGGAGCAACGCGTTGTCCACTGTCATCGAGCAGCCCGTTGAGGCCCGCCTCGTCGCCGCCGCGCCGCGGATGCCGAGCATTCCCGCCACGCTGCACTACGACCGGCGCGATCCCTTCGCCGTCCGCATGACCTTCCCGGCCCCGGCCACCCTGGAGGGCGTGGACGTCTGCTGGACCTTCGCGCGGGAGCTTCTCACCGCGGGTCTGGAGACCGCCGAGGGCCACGGCGACGTGCGGGTGCGGCCGTACGGGTACGACCGCACCGTCCTGGAGTTCCACGCCCCCGAGGGCACCGCCGTGGTGCACGTCCGCTCGGGAGAGGTTCGGCGGTTCCTGGAGGCCACGGCGGACCTGGTGCCGGTGGGGCTGGAGCACCTCCAGCTCGACCTGGACCAGCAGCTGGCGGAGCTGATGCGGGACGCGTAGCGCTCCCCGCGGGGCCTCGGAGGCGGTTCGGCGGGTGGCGCGTACGGCGCCCAGCAGTTACGGCGTGCGGCAGCGTCGTGGCCGGTCGCGCGGGTCCTACCGTCCCTGGATGGCTCAGCTTGCCGCCCTCAGCGACTCGTCGAGCCTGCCGTGGTCGAGGCCGTCCTTCAGCTCCTCGTACGTTCCCGCCCCCGACAGCTCCCGTGCGGCGCGGTGGACCAGTGCGTGCGCTGCCCGGACGACGCCCGAACCGGCGCTCACGCGCGCGACGCCGAGCGCGGCCAGTTCCGGGACCGTCACGCCCCCGCGGGCGCCTCCACCGTCGCAAGCGCCGCGCACAGCTCCGGTACGACCTTCCGCAGCACCGGCGCCGCCGTCCCGCTGCTCTCGGTCAGCTCCGTCAGGCGTTCCTTGTACCGGCCGCACGCCCCGCGGGAGACCAGGGTGCGCAGTTCCGCGGCGGTCGCGAGGACCGTGACGGCCGCGTCCCGGTCGGAGACGTCGGTGGCGCGCACGGGCCCGGTCAGGACCTGGCGGGCCTCCTCGCGCAGCACCTCGACGACCGCGACCCGCTCGACGGCGTACTCCACGGTCGGGAAGAGGCCCAGGGCGCGCCGCTTCTCCGCGCGCAGGTAGCCCTCGGCGGCCAGCTGCTCCCGTACGGCTTCGAACGTCACGCGCGCGTGCAGGGGCACCCAGCTGCGCCACCGGTGCGGGCGGGACTCGCGGACGAGTTCCAGGAGGCCGTCGAGGACGGTGTCCCCGACGCGGGAGTCCAGGTCGACGGGGGTGGCGATGCCGTCGTCGTCGACGAGCAGCCCGTGCCGGGCCAGCTCGGTGAGGGCGCCGGCCCGCACCAGGTGGTGGAGGTGGGTGGTGTCGGCCAGCTCGTTCCTCGTGGTGTCCCACGCCAGCAGGTAGAGCCGGGCCGGCAGCGACAGCGAGCCGATGGGCACGGGGCCTCCTTCGGGGCGGTGCGGACGGGCGCCACGCTATTTCGTTGACAGCCCACGCGCCCCCTCGTACGGTGTATGACGGTTCTGTTGCCGTCGATCGGAGAAGGACGTTGCTCGTCTGAGGTCCTGAGACACCGCGTCACCGCACACGTCACGTGTGGGTGCGCTGCGTGCGACCTCGGCGTCCGAGCCGTCCTCCGGTGCAGGGCTCTTCTCATGCCCACGGATCCCGCTCGCGGATCCTGTCCATGGGCCCCGCCCTTGGATCCCGCTCACGGATCTCGCTCACGGAGCCTCGCCTCTCCCTGGTCGCAGGTGTCTCGATACGCGTGTGCCCCCAGCCGCATCGAGCAACCGCGAGGCCCGTATGTCTACTTCCCTCACCTGCACGTCCCTGTCCTTCACCTGGCCCGACGGCACCCCCGTCTTCGAAGGCCTGGACGTGGCCTTCGGTCCGGGCCGCACCGGCCTCGTCGGTGCCAACGGGTCCGGCAAGTCCACCCTGTTGAAACTCATCGCCGGTGAACTCGCCCCGGCCGACGGCGCCGTGCGCGTCGCGGGCGAGGTGGGCTACCTCCCGCAGAACGTCACCCTCGACACCGGCCTCAGGGTCGACGAGGCGCTCGGCATCGCGGCCCGGCGCGCCGCGCTGCACGCCATCGAGGCGGGCGACGTCGCCGAGGAGCACTTCGAGACCGTCGGCGACGACTGGGACGTGGAGGAGCGCGCCCTGGCCACGCTCGGCGAACTCGGCCTCGGCGACATCGGCCTGGACCGCACCATCGGCGAGGTGTCGGGCGGCGAGTCGGTACTGCTGCGGCTGGCCGCGCTGCTGCTGCGCCGCCCGGACGTGCTGCTGCTGGACGAGCCGACCAACAACCTGGACCTGTACGCCCGCAGGCGGCTGTACGCCGCCGTCGCGTCCTGGCCCGGGGTCATGGTCGTGGTCAGCCACGACCGCGAACTGCTGGACCTGGTCGACCAGATCGCCGATCTGCACGCCGGGGAGGTCACCTGGTACGGCGGGAACTTCTCCGCGTACGAGGAGGCGCTCGCCGTCGAACAGGAGGCGGCGGAAAGGATGGTGCGGGTCGCCGAGGCGGACCTGAAGAAACAGAAGCGCGAACTGGTGGACGCCCAGGTCAAGTTGGCGCGTCGCAAGCGGTACGGGCAGAAGATGTGGGACCAGAAGCGGGAGCCGAAGATCGTCATGGGGGCGCGCAAGCGCGCGGCGCAGGAGTCCGCGGGCAAGCACCGCATCATGCACGAGGAGCGGCTCGCCGAGGCCAGGGAACGGCTCGACGACGCGGTGGAGGCCGTACGGGACGACGACGAGATCCGTGTCGACCTGCCGCACACGGCCGTGCCACCGGGCCGTGAAATCCTCACGCTGATGGACCTGGAGCTGGCGTACGGCGCCCGTGTGGGCGGCGGTTTCGACCTGCGCGGTCCGGAGCGGATCGCGTTGACCGGGCGCAACGGCGCGGGCAAGACGACGCTGCTGCGGACGATCGCCGGGGAGCTGGCGCCGGTGGCGGGCGAGGCGCGGGCCCATGTGCCGCTGCGTTTCCTGCCGCAGCGGCTGGACGTGCTCGACGACGAGCTGTCGGTGGCCGAGAACGTGGCCCGGTTCGCGCCGGGCGCCACCAACAACCGGATCCGGGCCCGTCTCGCCCGCTTCCTGTTCCGGGGTGCCCGGGCCGACCAGAAGGCGGCGACGCTGTCCGGCGGCGAACGCTTCCGGGCGGCGCTGGCGGCGCTGATGCTGGCCGAGCCCGCGCCGCAGCTGCTGATGCTCGACGAGCCGACGAACAACCTCGACATGGCGAGCGTCCGCCAGCTGACCACGGCGCTGGAGTCGTACGAGGGGGCGCTGATCGTGGCCAGCCACGACCTGCCGTTCCTGGAGTCGATCGGCATCACCCGCTGGCTGCTGCTGGACGGGGAGCTGCGGGAGACCACGCCGCAGGCCCTCGTCGATCCCGCCTAGAGCCGGGCCGGGCCGCGTGTCCCCGCGCGGCCCGGCCCGGTTACCGGCGCGTATCTCAGGAGGGCCACAGCCTGGCGACGGGGGTTTTGTGTGCGCGGGCCCGCCCTGCATGATGGCGGCCGGTGCCGCTTTTCCGGGGCGCCGTCCCTGCCGCCGTTACGGAGTTCCTCGTGCCCAGCAAGAAGGCCCTCGTCCGCCGCCCGAGCCCGCGCCTCGCCGAAGGCCTGGTGACGCACATCGAGCGCGAGAAGATCGACGTCGATCTCGCGCTCGAGCAGTGGGAGGCGTATGTCGAGACCCTGCGTGCGCACGGCTGGGAGACCGTCGAGGTGGAACCGGCCGACGACTGCCCGGACGCCGTGTTCGTCGAGGACACGGTCGTCATGTACAAGAACGTCGCCCTGATCACGCGGCCGGGCGCCGAGCCCCGGCGCCCGGAGACCGCCGGGGTCGAGGAGGCGGTGGCCTCCCTCGGCTGCTCGGTCAACTGGGTCTGGGAGCCGGGGACGCTGGACGGCGGCGATGTGCTGAAGGTCGGTGACACGATCTACGTCGGCCGGGGCGGCCGTACCAACGCGGCCGGCGTCCAGCAGCTGCGGGCGGCCTTCGAGCCGCTCGGGGCGCGGGTCGTCGCCGTGCCGGTGAGCAAGGTGCTGCATCTGAAGTCGGCGGTCACGGCCCTGCCCGACGGGACGGTGATCGGGCACATCCCGAAGGTGGACCGGCCCTCGCTCTTCCCGCGCTTCCTGTCGGTGCCCGAGGAGGCCGGTGGCCATGTGGTGCTGCTCGGCGGGCACCAGCTGCTGATCTCGGCGAGCGCGCCGAGGACCACGGAACTGCTCGCCGATCTCGGACACGAGCCGGTCGTCGTCGACATCAGCGAGTTCGAGAAGCTCGAGGGCTGTGTGACATGTCTCTCGGTCCGGATGCGGGAGCTGTACGCCTGACCGAGTGAACGGGACCCGCCCAGGCCCCGGGACCTGCGGGTCCTGGGGCTTTGTCGTATGCCCGGCAAGATGGCCTGATCTGCGATCTTTACTCCGCACTTAACCTACGGTCTCGTAACCTACGGATTCGTAGCCTACGCTTTCGTAAGTTCCCGGTAGCCCGGCACCCGCTCGCCGGTTCGTTCCGCCCTGTTATGCGTCCCCCTGGAGTTTCCGTGACGATCACCACCCCTCACCTCGGCAGCCCTTCCGTCTGGACCGACGCCAAGCTGCTGTACGCCCTGGAGGAAGTGGTCGAGACCGAGCTGAACCGGCATCTGAAGGTCGCCAAGGACTGGATGCCCCACGAGTACGTCCCGTGGTCGGACGGCCGCAACTTCCCGGGCTTCTTCGAGGACGGCGAGGCCTGGGACAAGGAACAGTCCAAGGTCACCGAGATCGGCCGCATCGCACTCGTCGTGAACCTCCTCACCGAGGACAACCTCCCCAGCTACCACCACGAGATCGCCTCGCTCTTCGGCCGCGACGGCGCCTGGGGCACCTGGGTGCACCGCTGGACCGCCGAGGAGGGCCGCCACGGCATCGTGATGCGCGACTACCTCCTGGCCTCCCGCGCGGTGGACCCGGACAAACTGGAAGCGTTCCGCATGGCCCACATGAGCGAGGGCTTCGAGTCGGACAACCGGCACTCGATGCTCCACTCGGTCGCCTACGTCGCCTTCCAGGAGCTCGCGACCCGCATCTCGCACCGCAACACCGGCCACCAGTCCGGCGACCCGGTCTGCGACCGCATGCTGGCGCGCATCGCGACCGACGAGAACCTGCACATGGTCTTCTACCGGAACCTGCTCAAGGCCGCCTTCGAACTCGCCCCCGACCTCACCATGCAGGCGGTGCGCGACGTGGTCGTGAACTTCCGGATGCCCGGCCACGGCATGCCCGGCTTCGAGCGCTTCGCCGCCCAGATGGCGATCGGCGAGGTCTACAACATGCGCATCCACCACGACGACGTCCTCCAGCCCGTCCTGCGCCACCTGCGCGTCCTGGAGATCGACGGCCTGGGCCCCGAGGGTCTGCAAGCCCAGGAGGAACTGGGCATGTTCATGAGCGGCCTGGACGCCGAGGCCCTCAAGTTCGACGAGAAGCTCGCGGCACGCAAGGCGCGGATGGCGGCCCGCGCGGCGGGCTGACGGCACCGACGAGCACGAGAGCCGGCCCGCGCGGAGCGAATCTCCGGTGCGGGCCGGCTCCGGCCTGCCGCATCATGCGGCCATGCGGCAGCACAGCAGGGCACACCAGGCGGCCGGCTTCCTGCTCGGCCTGATCGACGGGGAGAGCGCCGAGCGGATCCGGGCCCGGACGGGACTGCCGGCGCCCGAGCGCCCCGAGACCACCGCGGAACGGCTGCGGCGGACGTGGACCTGGGCGAGACGACTGCCGGCCTCCACGGCCCTGTGAATCCTCGAGAACGACGATCCGCACCTGAACGCCGCCGTCTGGACGCACAGCCTGACCGACCCCGGACTGCGCAGGGCCGTCGCGCGCGGTGTGCCGTTCGGCCCCGGTCGCACCGGAACCCTCACGGTCGACCGCGCCCTCCGCGGACAGGAACCCGACGTCCCCGAGGCCTACGTCCGTCACGGCCTCGTCGGCGCGCTGCGCGAGGTCCGCTCCATGAAGACCGGACGTGCCGCCGCGTCCATGGTGCTGACGCGGGACGACTGGCGCACCGTCGGCGCGGCGGACGCCGAGCGGGCGCTGCCCGGGTACGCACGCTGGGCACTGTCCGTACGCCCGGACTGCCCGCCCTCGGTGCGGGCGAGATTCGTCCGGGACCACCTGGGCGACCGCGAGGACGCGTGGGCGGTTCCGGTCCAGCTGACGAACGGTCGGCTACCGGCTCGCCGGCGACCCGGCGCCCCGGACGGTGACCGTGGACATCACGGAGGCGCCGGAGGGTGTGCGGTTCGTCCACCCCTGCCGGTTCGGCGCGGTGCGGTCGGCCGAGGCGAACGGCCGGGAGCTCCCCGTGACCGGCCAGGACGTGCGGGTGCCGGCGGGGACGTGGCGGTTCAGCGTGACGTACGCGTGATCAGCATGGCCGAAAGGGATCAACGGGTGGCCCGACGAGAGATCGACGGGTGACCGGAGGAGGGGTCAACGGGGCGTGCGCCTGATCTCCAGGCGTTCCTTCTCCGACAGGCCGCCCCAGACGCCGAAGCGTTCGTCGTTGTCGAGGGCGTACTCCAGGCAGGCGGAGCGGATCGGGCACAGACCGCAGATCCGCTTCGCCTCCCGTACGGAGCTGCCCGGCTCCGGGAAGAAGAAGTCACCGCCGGTCTGCGCGCACAACGCCTCGTCCTGCCAGTCGAGGCCGGGCGGCGTGATCGTTTCGATGAGCATGCCGAGGATCGTGCCGGGCGGCGAAAAACGTTCGATCAACGCGGGATCAACGCCACGTTCAGGGGCCTCCGGCCACCCTGATGCTCCTGCGCGGCACGGCGTGGCGCACGGCGGCGCGCGGCATCGGGGGAAAACTGGGAGAGGCTTGACGGTCACGGAAGGTCACTGCCCGGGGCGATTGTCAGTGGGCGGTGCGAGACTCGGCACTACAGGCAACGGGACCCCGATGAGGAGGGGCAGCGATGCTCACGACCCGTTATGTCACCGGCGCTCCGAACTGGATCGATCTCGGCACCCCCGACATCGACGGCGCCGCGTCCTTCTACGGCGCCCTCTTCGGCTGGCGGTTCCGGCCCGGGCCGCCCGAGGTCGGCGGCTACGGGTTCTTCGAGCTGGACGGCAGAACCGCCGCGGCCGGCATGCAGACCACCCCGGAGCAGGGCCCGCCGTCGTGGACGGTGTACTTCCAGACCGCGGACGCGGACGCCACGGCCAAGGCCGCCGAGCAGGCGCACGGCGCGGTGCTGGCGCAGCCGATGGACGTCATGGACCAGGGCCGCATGGCCATCCTCGCCGACAAGGCGGGCGTCTCCTTCGGCATCTGGCAGCCCGGCCGCAACAAGGGCCTCGACGTCGTCCAGGAACCCGGCTCGCTGTGCTGGCTGGAGCTCTACACCCCGGACCAGCCCGCCGCCGCGTTCTTCTACAACGCCGTCCTCGGCCTGGAGACCTTCGGCGTCGACTTCCCCGGCGGCACCTACACCACGCTCAACCCGGCGGGCACCTCCGAGGACGGGATGTTCGGCGGCCTGATCCCCCTGGCCGAGTCCGCCGAGGAGAGCGAGCCGTACTGGCTGCCGTACTTCGAGGTCTCCGACACGGAGGCGGTCGCCGCGAAGGCGGCGGAACTCGGCGGCACCGTCCGCATGCCCGCCACGGACATCGAGGGCGTCGGCAGCGTGGCCCGCCTGGCCGACCCGTACGGGGCCAGGTTCGCGGTGATCAAGAGCGCGCCGATGGAAGGGTGACGAGGGCCGGCAGGAGCCGCGCGGAGGGGGACCGCCGGCCGGTCTAGGCCGAGGCCCGGCGTACCAGCGTCGTCGGCAGTATCACCCCCGACGACGCCTCCCCCGCCCCGCCCAGCAGCAGCCGTGCCATCAGCCGCCCCATCTCCTCGATGTCCTGGCGGATGGTCGTCAGGGGCGGGTCGGTCTGTTCCGCGATCGGGAGCATGTCGTCGAAGCCGATGACGGCGACGTCCTCCGGGACCCGGCGGCCCCGCTCGCGCAGCACCCGCAGCGCGCCGGTGGCGGTGAGGTCGTTCGCGGCGAACACGGCGTCGATGTCCGGGCACCGCTCGAGCAGCTCCCGCATCGCCCGCTCCCCACCGCCCGGGGTGAAGTCCCCCTCGACGACCAGCCCCGGGTCGGTGTCCCCCAGGACGTCCCGGAACCCCTCCAGCCGGTCCACCGCCGACGTCTGGTCCAGGGCGCCGGTGATGTGCGCGACGCGCGTGCGGCCGAGGCCCACGAGGTGGCGTACGGCCTCCCGCGCCCCGCCCCGGTTGTCGCTGTCGACGTACACGACGTCGCTCCCGGTGCCGCCGTTCCAGCCGGGCCGCCCGCCGAACACGGTCGGGATGCCGGCGCCCTGGATCAGGCCGGGCAGCGGATCGTCCAGGTGGAGGGAGAAGACGAGCGCCCCGTCGACATGGCCCCCGGCGAGATACCGGCCCACCCGGGCGTGGTCGTCGCGGCCCTCCGTGAGCAGCAGGACCAGCTGGTTGTCGTGGGCCGTCAACTCCTTGCTGATGCCCCTGAGTTGCAGTGCGAAGAACGGGTCGGCGAAGACCCGGCTCTCCGGTTCGGCGACCACCACGGCGATCGCGTCGTGCCGGCGCGTCACCAGGCTGCGGGCCGCCTGGTTGGGCACGTACCCCAGCTCCTCCACCGCCCGCCGGACCCGCTCGACGAGCGGCTCCCGCACCCCGTCACCGCCGTTCACCACCCGGGACACGGTGGCCCGCGAGACCCCGGCCCGCTCGGCCACGGCCTCCAGCGTGGGACGCGGTGCTGTCTCGGTCACTTCGGGGCCCTCCTCGCGGTTGCGGATCAGGATAGCCCTGGCCGACCGCGGGTGAGAGCGCTCTCCGGCGCCGGGAACGAGCCTGCGCGGCGGACGGGAGCGGCGTGCGCACCGCCGTGTGACGCCGCGAACGCCCGGGGCCCCGGCCGACCCCGCCCGTCAGTGGCCGTGCCGGTGCTCGTGCGGCTCGTACCCCGGGATCGTCCCGTCCGCCTTCTTCACCAGGAACAGGCCCACCATCCCCATGTCGGAGTGGGACTGGACATGGCAGTGGTACATCCACGCGCCCGCCCCGACCCCCTCCCCCGCGATCACCTGGAAGCCGAAGGAGTCCGCCGGGCCCACGATCTTGTTGTCGATGACCTGACTCGGGTCGTCGGGGCCGGTGAGCATGCCGGTGCGGTTGTCGGCCCAGCGGTGTCCGTGCATGTGGAAGGTGTGGTAGTACTCGCCGTGCGTGATCATCACGAACTCGACGCGATCACCCACCGTGGCCTCGAAGTCGGGGCCGGAGTGCGCCGGCTTGTTGTTGATGAGCATGTCGTTGAAGACGATCGTGTGGGTCGCGTCCGGCAGGACGTCGCCTTTGCGGCGGACGATCACCGGGCCGTACAGGCCCTTGCGGATACCGGTCGTGCCGTGCTCGGTGCCCACCACGTGGTCGTGGTAGTGCCAGTAGCCGGCGCTGCCCGCCCGCCAGGTGCCGTCCTTGCGGCGGCCCGGGGCGTGGGTGCGCCAGGTGTAGGTGCGGGTGCCGCCGGGCTCCACGTCGCTCTTGTTCAACGCGGTTCCGTCGCTGGTGATCTCGTAGTCCAGGCCGTGGACGTGCAGGCTCGCCCTGACGTCCATGGTGTTCTCGAACTCGATGTGCAGCGTGTCGCCCTCGTTGAGCTCGATGAGCGGGCCGGGGATCGTCGCGGCGCCCTTCTCGAAGCCGTAGCCCATCTGCCCGTCGGCGAGTTTCTCGGCGTACAGCTTGATGCGTCTCACCTCGCCCCCGGCCGGCGCGGTCCGCGCCGCACCGTCGGCGCTCGCCGCGTCCGGCGCCAGCGACAACGATGTCGCCGCGGCGCCGGTGCCGACCACCGCCGCGCCGCCGAGCAGCACCCGTCGGTTGAAACCGCGTCTGTCCATGCGGAACTCCCCACCCTGATAAGGAATTTGCGGAGGCGTACCTGTGATGAACCTGTGAGACGGTACCGGCGCTTCCGCTGTTTATCCACACTCAGGACAAAGTTGGCCCCAACTCGGTCATAGCTATTGGCGAGGTGCGCAAAGAGGTCTAGTTTCCATCGCGCTGTCGCTGTGACCGAGGAGGTGCCCATGCACTTACGAGGGTTGAGCACGAGGAGACGGGTCGGCGTGGCGGGTGTGACCGCCGGGGTCGTCGTCGCCGGACTGCTGGCGGGTCCCGCCGCCAGCGCGCGTCCGGCCCCGGAACCACCCCTGACAACGATGTCCATCAAGTCGCCTCCGGGCGGCGCGAACGTACGCGTGCTGCTCTTCCACGGCTCCGCCGCCGGGGAGGAGTCGCCGGTGGTCGACGCGGGCATCGCGGCGATCGAGACGATCGGTCTGACGGGCCCCGCCGAGCAGCGGTTCCGGACCGAGGCCACCGATGACGCCTCGGTGTTCACCGACGAGACGAAGCTCGGCCGCTACAACGCGATCGTCTTCCTGACCGGCGGCGGTGACGTCCTCGACCCGGAGCAGGAGGCCGGTCTGGAGGCCTACATGGAGGCCGGCGGCGGATTCGTCGGCATCCATGACGCCGCCCGCGCGGAGCCGTACTCGGACTGGTTCACCGGTCTCGTCGGCGCCCGCCCCGCAGCCGGCGGCCCAACGGCCGTGCAGCGAGCCGTCGTCGAGGTCGGGGACCGCCGCCATCCGGCCACGAAGGACCTGCCGGTGCAGTGGAAGCGACCCGATCAGTGGTTCAACTGGGCCAAGAACCCGTCCGGCGAGGTGCACACCGTCGCCCGGGTCCGCGAGTCGTCGTACCAGCCGGGTACCGGAGGGAACGGCTGGGACCACCCGGTGAGTTGGTGCCGAGACTACGACGGCGGCCGCTCCTTCTACACCGGCATGGGCGGCACGGTGTCGTCGTACGACGAGAGCGACTTCCGCGCGCATCTGCGCGGCGCCCTGATGTGGACCACCCGGCTGGCGCAGGCCGACTGCAAGGCGACCATCACCGGCAACTACAAGGCGGAGCGCCTCACCCAGCCCAACCAGCCGGGCCAGAACGACCAGATCGGCGAGCCGCACGGCCTGGTCGCCGCGCCCGACGGACGGGTGCTCTACATCGGCCGCGGCGGCGCGGACTCCTCGCGGCCCGTCGTGACCGACTGGAACAACCCCGACATCGGCAAGGGCAGGGGCGAGGTCCACGTCTACGACCCGAGGACCAAGAAGGTCACCCTGGCGGGGGCGTTGACGGTCTTCGGCAACAAGGGCGGCGGCGACGAGCTCGTGAAGGTCGAGGAAGGGCTCCTCGGCATCGAGCTCGATCCGCGGTTCGAGGAGAACGGGTGGGTGTACCTGCACTACACCCCGCACTCCCGGATCAACCGCGACACCCGCATGGCCGAGCGGCGGGTCTCCCGCTTCACGCTCGACCTCGCCACGAACAAGCTGGATCTGGGCAGCGAGAAGGTGCTGCTCGCGTGGCCGGTGCAGATCCACAGTTGCTGCCACGCGGGCGGCGGGATGGCCTGGGACTCCAAGGGCAACCTGTACATCGCGACCGGTGACAACAACTCAAGCGGCTTCAGCGGTGGTTACTCGGGCAACAACCCGGAGCCGAACTTCAAGGGCGTCTCCTTCGCCGACGCGCGCCGCACCGCCGGCAACACCAACAACCTCAACGGCAAGATCCTGCGCATCCATCCGGAGCCGGACGGGACGTACACCCTTCCCGCCGGGAACCTCTTCACCGGCCAGGAGACCGACGAGGGCGGCGGGAAGACCCGCGGCGAGATCTATGTGATGGGGGTCCGGAACCCGGCCCGCATCTTCGTCGACCGCACGACCGACATCCTGTACGCCGGCTGGGTCGGCCCGGACGCCTCGGCGCCCTCGACCACCTGGGGCCCGGCGAAGTACGACACGTTCGCCGTCATCACCAAGGCGAGCAACCGAGGTTGGCCGTACTGCATGGGCAACAAGCAGCCCTACCGCGACCGCAACCTGCCCGATCCGACGAAACCGCTGGGCTGGTACGACTGCGACCACCCGAAGAACGAGTCCCCGAACAACGACGGGCTCGTCAACCTCCCGCCGGTCACCGGCAACAACATCTGGTACTCGCCCCAGGGCGGCGCACCGGACTTCCCGCGTGACGCGGACGGCATCCCCTCCTACAAGCAGGAGGAGTCCACGTATCTGCTGCCGTGGCTGAAGGGCGGCGGTCAGGCCGCGATGAACGGCCCGGTCTACCGCTACGACGCGGCGAGCGCGGGTGCGACCGCCTGGCCCGCCTACTGGGACGGGAAGTGGTTCGTCGGTGACTTCTACGACGCCGACCAGCCGCGCAACGCGGTCATCACCGACCCCAAGACGCACGGGGAGGGCGGCCTGCCGGTGCACTCGGAGTCGCTGAAGAAGATCGTGCCGATCGGCAACGACGGCATCAAGAACCTCATGGACTGGAAGTTCGGTCCGGACGGCTCGCTGTACGTCCTCGACTACGGCCGCGGGTTCTTCACCTCGGACGCCAAGTCGGCCCTGTGGCGGGTCACTTACACGGGCGGCGGCGCCACTCCGGCCGCCGACCGGCTGGCGAGGGGGGCTGCCCAGTGAGACAGCGACGAAGAGTGCTGACCGCCCTGCTGGCCGCCGTACTGATCATGCTCGGCCTCCAGACGGCCCCCGTCTCCGCCCGGCAACCCGTGGAACGGGCCACCGCCGCCGCCCAGACACTCACCTGGACGGCCGGTGACGACATCACCAAGTACACCTCGGCACCGGCGACGGCGGTGGCGGGAGCGGCGACGATCGTCTTCGAGAACAGCACGGCGACCGGCAACACCACCGGGATGCCGCACACGTTGACGTTCGTGACGAGCGACCCCGAGTTCAACAGCGACGTCACGCTGAACATCCTCGCCAACCCGAACGACGACATGGGCGGCCGTCACACCGCCGAGGTCACCCTCACCCCGGGCCGCTACTTCTACCACTGCACGATCCCGGGCCACGGGCAGATGCAGGGCATCCTCGTGGTGACCGAGGGCACCGGCGAGGACACCACTCCGCCCGAGGCGGCGGCGCAGGTCACCGGAACACAGAACGCGCGCGGCGAGTACGTCGGCTCGGCGAGCGTCGCGATCAGCGCGACGGACAACGCCGGCGGGTCGGGGGTCGACGGCATCCAGTACGCGGTCGGCGACACCGGCGCCTGGCTGCCGTACACCGCCCCGGTCGTCGTCGACCAGGTCGGCGGCCACACGATCCGCTACCGGGCGCTCGACAAGGCGGGCAACGTCTCCGCCGAGAAGCGCGTCCAGTTCACGGTCGTCCCGCCGGCCTCCGACGACACCACCGCCCCGGACACCTCCGCGACGGTGACCGGCGAGCAGGACGCCACCGGCGCCTACCTCGACATGGCGACGGTGACCGTGTCCGCCTCGGACACCGGCTCCGGGGTCAACACCATCGAGTACGCCATCGGCGACGGTGCCTGGCAGCCGTACACCGCGCCCGTGATGGTGCACCAGGTCGGCGCCCACACCGTGCGCTACCGGGCCACCGACAAGGCGGGCAACGTCGCCGCCGAGAAGAGCGTGCGGTTCACGGTGGTCGCGACGCCGACGCCGGACACCACGCCGCCGGTGACGGGCGTGACCGTCGAGGGCACCAGGAACTCGAGCGGAGCGTACGTCGGCAACGCCCGGGTGACGGTGAGCGCGGCGGACGAGCACGGCGGTTCCGGTGTCGACCGGATCGAGTACTCGATCGACGGGGGACCCTACCTCGCGTACACCGCGCCGGTGGTCGTCGACCGCGCCGGCACCCACACCCTCGCCTACCGGGCGAGCGACAAGGCGGGCAACACCGCCACCGCCCGGACGGTGACCTTCACCGTGGTGTCGAGCCAAGTGCCCGCGCCCAACTGCCCGGAGTTCGACGAGCGGTTGACGGTGATCGTCGGCGAGGTCGACTCCGGGGTGCCCAACCGGCTCACCAACAGCCGGTGCCGGATCAACGAGCTGATCGAGGACGAGAAGGAGTGGACCTCCCACGCCCTGTTCCTCAAGCACGTGAAGACCGTCCTCGACAAACTGCTGAGGGAAGGGGTCGTCGACCAGCGGGAGTACAACGCGATCCAGAAGGCCGCCCGGCAGTCCGGGATCGGCAAGCCCGGGCAGACCGAGGGCTACCGCACCATCCTCGACGGCAGTGCGGAGTCCTTCGCCAAGTGGCAGCACGTGGGCGGGGGCTCGTTCGGTCTGAACGCCGACGGGTCCATCACCTCGGGGACGACGAGGTCCGGTCTCGGCATGCTGTGGTTCCCCGAGCGCAAGTACGGCGACTTCTCGCTGCGCCTGCAGTGGCGGGACGACGCGCCCGGCACCGGCAACGCCAACTCCGGTGTGTTCGTGCGGTTCCCGTGGATCCACGACCATCCTGAGGAGTCCCGGCCGGAGTGGGCCGCCATCAAGTACGGACACGAGGTGCAGATTTTGGACCGGCCCGACGGCGACATGTACAAGACGGGTTCGATCTACGGGTTCGACCGCGTGGGCCTGGCCGGCGCGGGCGTGACCCAGAAGGGCACCTGGAACGACTACGAGATCCGGGTGGTCGATCAGCACTACTCCATCTACCGCAACGGCGTGCTGATCAACGAGTTCGACAACATCGGCGGTCAGGACTTCGTGCCGCCCCGATCGGACGACCCTGGCACGGACGGCCGGCGGTTCGCCACCGGCTACCTCGGGCTCCAGGTGCACGGCACGACGGACGTCGTCTCCTTCCGGGACATCCGGATCAAGGAGCTGTGAGCGGGACGCCCGAGTCCCTCGGGTGATCGACGAGTGCGGCCCGTCGCGGTGGCGGCGGGCCGCACCCGTCTGACGTGCAGACCCGGTCGTCCGCGACGGGCCGTCAACTGTCCTCGTGCCGGGCCCGGCTCGGCTGCACCCGCCGGGGTTCCCCGGGCATCTTCGGGTATTCCGGCGGGTACGGCAGGTCGCCCAGTCCGTGGTCGTGCTCGTCCTTGCGGGCCAGCTCCAGCAGCGCGTCCAGGGAGAAGGCGTGGTCGTCCATGTCGGCGTGCACGTCGCCGAGTTCGGCGAAGCGCGCGGGCATGGTCGCGAGGTCGAAGTCCTGGGGGTGCGCCTCGCCGACCTCGTCCCAGCGCAGGGGCGCGGAGACCGGGGCGTGCGGGCGGGGCCGTACGGAGTAGGCGGAGGCGATGGTGCGGTCCCGGGCGGTCTGGTTGTAGTCGATGAAGATGCGCTCGCCCCGCTCCTCCTTCCACCACTTGATCGTCACCCGGTCCGGCATCCGGCGTTCCATCTCCCGGCCCACCGCGATGGCGGCCCGCCGGACCTCCGTGAAGGTCCAGCGGGGTTCGATCGGCACGAAGACGTGCAGTCCCCGGCCGCCGGAGGTCTTCGGCCAGCCCCGCAGTCCGCCGAACTCCGCCAGTACGGCACGGAGTTCGCCGGCCGCGCGCACGGCGTCGTCGTAGTCCGTGCCCGGCTGCGGGTCGAGGTCGATCCGGAGTTCGTCGGGGCGGTCCACGTCGTCACGGCGTACCGGCCAGGGGTGGAAGGTGAGGGTGCCGTACTGGGCGGCCCACACCACCGCGGCCTCCTCGGTGGGGCACATCTCGTCGGCGGAGCGGCCGCTGGGGAAGGTGATGTGCGCGGTCGGGATCCAGTCGGGCATGTTCTTCGGCGCGCGCTTCTGGAAGAAGGACTCGCCGGCCACCCCGTCCGGATAGCGCTCCAGGGTGGTGGGGCGGTTCCGCAGGGCGCGCAGGATGCCGGGGGCGACCGCCTGGTAGTACCGGGCGAGGTCGAGCTTGGTGAAGCCGCGCTCCGGGAAGAAGATCTTGTCCGGGCTGGACAGCCGTACGGTCCGGCCGCCCACCTCCAGTTCCACCGCGTCTCCCATGCCAGCCACGGTAGGTGCACCACGCATACCTCGCACACCGGGCATTCAAGGGCCTACGGGTGCAGAATCGGCAGCATGGATCTGCCGGTGATGCCGCCCGTGAAGCCGATGCTCGCCAAGTCCGTGGCGAAGATCCCGCCGGACATGCAGTACGAGGCGAAGTGGGACGGGTTCCGGGCGATCGTGTTCCGCGACGGCACCGACGTCGAGCTGGGCAGCCGTACCGGAAAGCCGCTGACCAGGTACTTCCCGGAGCTGGTGGCGGCGCTGAGGGAGCGCGTCCCGAAGCGCTGCGTGCTGGACGGGGAGATCGTCATCGCGCGGGACGGGCGGCTGGACTTCGACGCGCTCACCGAGCGCATCCATCCGGCCGACTCCCGGGTGCGCACGCTCGCCGAGCGGACCCCGGCGTCCTTCGTCGCCTTCGACCTACTGGCCCTGGCGGACGAGTCGCTGCTGGACGTCCCGCTCACCGACCGGCGCGCGCTGCTGGAGAGGGCCCTGGAGGGCGTCACCTCGCCGGTCCATCTGGCGCCGGCGACCACCGACATCGAGGTGGCGCGGGGCTGGTTCGACCAGTACGAGGGGGCGGGGCTCGACGGGGTCATCGCCAAGCCGCTCACCCTGCGCTATCTCCAGGACGAGCGGGCCATGTTCAAGATCAAGCACGAGCGCACGGCGGATGTCGTGGTCGCCGGCTACCGCTTCCACAAGAGTGGCCCGGTCGTCGGCTCGCTCCTGCTCGGCCTCCACGACGACCAGGGTGTGCTCCAGCACGTGGGCGTGTCAGCCGCGTTCACGATGAAGCGGCGCGCCGAACTGGTGGCGGAGCTGGAGCCGCTGCGCATGGACGACGTCAGCGGGCATCCGTGGGCGGCGTGGTCGGACGAGGCCGCGCACGAGACGGCCCGGCTGCCCGGCGCGCCGAGCCGCTGGTCGGGCAAGAAGGACCTGTCGTGGGTGCCGCTCAGACCGGACCGGGTGGCCGAGGTGGCGTACGACCACATGGAGAACGGGGCACGCTTCCGGCACACCGCCCGCTTCCGCCGCTGGCGCCCGGACCGGACCCCAGACGGCTGCACCTTCGCGCAGCTGGAGGAGCCGGTCCGGTACGACTTGGACGAGATCCTCGGCGGCCCCTGACCGGGGGCCGCCGGGGTGGTCGGGCTCAGGGCTGCATCAGCACCTTGACCGCGCCCTCCTGCTTGCGCTGGAACATCTGGTACGCGTGCGGGGCGTCGCTGAGCGGCACCCGGTGGGTGGCGAAGTCGTCGACGCCGAGCGGGTCCTCGTCGGTGAGGTAGGGGATGATCGCGTCGCTCCAGCGGCGCACGTTCGCCTGCCCCATCCGCATCTGGATCTGCTTGTCGAACAGGGTGAGCATCGGCATGGGGTCGGCCATCCCGCCGTAGACGCCGACGAGCGAGAGGGTGCCGCCGCGCCGTACCAGCTCGATGGCGGTGTGCAGGGCGGCGAGCCGGTCGATGCTGAAGCGCTCGGCGAACGGGCCGCTGATCCGGCGCGGCAGCACGGCCGTGGCCTGCTGTGCCAGCCGGGCCGCCGCGCTGCCGTGCGCCTCGGTGCCGACCGCGTCGATCACGGCGTCGGGGCCGCGGCCGTCGGTCTCGTCACGGATCGCCTGCACGAGCTCCTTCTCGTTGTCGAAGCTGCGGAGGTCGTACGTCTCGACGCCCCGCGCGCGTGCCCGGCGCAGCCGATCGCCCACCAGGTCCACCCCGAACACCCGCCCGGCGCCCCGCACTTGAGCGACCCGGCAGGCCATGTCCCCGATGGGCCCGAGGCCCAGTACGGCGACGCTGCCGCCCTGCGGGACGTCGGCGTACTCGACCGCCTGCCAGGCCGTCGGCAGCACGTCGGACAGGTAGACGAACCGGTCGTCCGGCGGGCCCTCGGGCACCTTGATGGGCCCGTACTGGGCCTGCGGGACGCGCAGGTACTCGGCCTGGGCTCCCGGGACCGCGCCGTACAGACGCGTGTAGCCGAACAGGGCCGCGCCCATGCCCTCGCTGGTGACCTGTGTGGTCTCGCACTGGGTCGGCAGCGCGTTCAGGCACATCCAGCAGTTGCCGCAGGCGATCTGGAACGGCACCACGACCCGGTCGCCCGCCTTGAGGTCCTGGACCCCCGCGCCGACCTCCTCGACGATGCCCATGGGTTCGTGCCCGAGGATGTCACCCGGTGTCATGAACGGCGTGAGCACCTCGTAGAGATGCAGGTCGGAGCCGCACAGGCCGGTGGAGGTGATGCGGATGACCGCGTCCGTCGGCTCCTGGATCCGTGGATCGGGCACGTCCTCCACCCGTACGTCCCGCTTGCCCTGCCAGGTCACTGCCTTCATCGTGGGCTCCCTTCCGTGCGGTGGAGGCGCCCCGGGTACCCGGGGCGCACCGCGCCGAACCGCGTTCTTCGGCCGCTCGGCGTAGGCAGCCGCTCCGTCGGAGGTATTCGCCCCCGCCACCGATCCGGACCGGGTATGGCCAGCAATGAACACATAAGCGCACAATCAGTGAAACGACTCTTGGGTGGCGACGGTGGGCATGGGGCGAAGGGCGCGCACGCGGCGCGCCACGACGGCGGCGGCACTCCTGGCCGCCGCTCTGACGGTTTCCCTGGCGGCGGGCTGCACGGGCACCCACCGGCCGGGACCGGTCGAGGACGGAAGGGGCACCGGACACGACGAGGGCCGGAGCGGGACACCTGACCAGGGCGAGGACCAATGGCCGCCGCCGAGCGGGCTGACCGGCGCGTCGGTGCTCGCCGTGAAGATCGACAACGCCCGGGCGGCCCGGCCGCACACCGGCACCGACTCCGCGGACGTCGTCTACGCCGAGCAGGTCGAGGGCGGTCTGAGCCGGCTGATGGCGGTGTACGCCACCAAGCTCCCGAAGATCGTCGGACCGGTGCGCAGCGCACGGGAGTCCGATCTGGAGCTGCTGCGCCAGTTCGACAACCCCACGCTCGCCTTCTCCGGGGCGCAGGGCAAGCTGCTGCCGCTGATCGACAAGGCGCCGCTGAACGCGCAGACGCCCGGCAAGACGTCCGGCGCCTACCACCGCGGCGCCACCCGGCCCGCGCCGCACAACCTCTACCTGCGCCCCGACCGCGTGACGCCCACGGTTCCGGGCCCGGACGCCCTGACCACCGGGTTCACCTTCGGCAGCGCCCCGGCCGGCGGGACGAGGGACACCTCCGAGACCGTGCGCTACCCGGCGGCCTCGTTCACCTTCACCTGGTCGTCGAGCCGCGAGCGCTATCTGGTCTCGATGGACGGCACCCCGGCCGTGACGACCGCGGGCAAGCGGCTCGCACCGGCGACGGTCGTGGTGCAGTACGTGAAGGTCCGCAAGTCCGACTTCTACGACTTCCTGGGCAACAACACGCCCTACACCGAGACCGTGGGCTCCGGGAAGGCGAAGGTGCTGCGCGACGGGAAGGCGTACGACGTCACCTGGGAGCGCGGGTCGGCCAGGGACGGCACGACGTTCACGACGGACGGCGGCGACCCGGTGAACTTCGCCGAGGGCCAGGTGTGGGTGGTCTTCGCCAAGGCCTCCTGAGGGGCCCCGGGAGCGGGTCCTGGGTGCCGGAAGGCGGGAGCCGGGAGCCGAGTGCCGGAAGCCGGGGCCGGGTGCCGGAAGCCGGGTCAGCGCTGGGCGGCGAGGGGTTCCGCGGGGTTGCGCAGCCCCTCCGCCGCGTCGCAGACGCGCTGGATCAGGTCGAAGAAGACGGACTGCTCGGCCGCGGAGAGCGGGGCCAGGAAGACCTGGTTCATCCGGGCGGTGCGCACGGTCAGCTTGCGGTGGGTGCGCGTCCCGTCCTCGGTCAGGCGCAGCAGGAAGCGCCGGCCGTCCTGCGGGTCGCGCACCTTGTCGACCAGCCCGCGCCGGCCGAGCCGGCTGATCACCTCGGCGATGGTGGACCGGTCGAGCCCTACGCGTTCCCCGACCGTGCGCTGGTCCAGGCCCGGCTCGGCGACCAGCGCGTTGAGGACCGCGAACTGCGGAGAGGTGATCTCCTCCGAGACCATCGTGTTCCACAGCAGGTAGTGCGCCTGCTGGAGCCGCCGGGCCAGGTGCCCGGGGTGGGTGGTCAGATCCACCGCGGCCATGTGCGCTCCTGAGATCGGATTCGTCAGTGCACGGTGCATAGGTGCACGATTTCGTCAGTGCGCTGAACGATACCGGGCGGACGCGGAGCTGTCTGCCCGACCGCCCATGCGGATGACCTCCCACTTCTCCCAGGTCTTGACGCGCTTCCCCGTCCGGTGGCAGCGTGAAGGAAACTTCACCGAGATACTCAGTGCCCTGACTAAACAGCGGGATGGAGCTTCACGCATGGACAAGGTGGTCGCCACCGCCGCGGAGGCGGTGGCCGATGTGCCGGACGGCGCGACACTCGCCGTCGGAGGCTTCGGGCTGAGCGGTGTGCCCAACGTGCTGATTCAGGCCCTGTACGAGCACGGGGTCGGCGGCCTCGGCGTCGTCTCCAACAACTGCGGGGCGATGGAGTCCGGGCTGGCCGTGCTGCTCTCCGCCGGCCGGATCGCCCGCGTGACCGGCTCCTACATCGGGGCCAACAAGGAGTTCGCCCGGCAGTACCTGTCCGGCGAGCTGGAGGTCGAGATGATCCCTCAGGGCACGCTCGCCGAACGGCTGCGCGCCGGCGGCGCGGGCATCCCCGCCTTCTACACCCCGGCCGGTGTCGGAACCCAGGTCGCCGACGGCGGTCTGCCCTGGCGCTACGACGGTGCCGGCGGCGTCACCCTGGCCTCGCCGCCGAAGGAGGTGCGGGAGTTCGACGGCACCGAGTACGTGCTGGAGCGCGGCATCCGTACGGACTTCGCGCTGGTGCGGGCCTGGAAGGGCGACCGGCACGGCAACCTCGTCTTCAACAAGTCCTCCCGCAACTTCAACCCGCTGGCCGCGATGGCCGGACGGGTGACGATCGCCGAGGTCGAGGAGCTCGTCGAGCCCGGCGGGATCGACCCCGACGCCGTGCACCTGCCCGGGATCTTCGTGCAGCGGGTGGTGGCCCTGACCCCGGAGCAGGCCGCCGACAAGCGGATCGAGCGGCGGACGGTGAGCAGCTGATGGCCTGGACACGCGAGCAGATGGCCGCCCGCGCGGCACGGGAACTCACCGACGGCGCCTACGTCAACCTCGGCATCGGCCTGCCGACGCTGATCCCCAATCACCTCCCGCCCGGCGTCGAGGTGATCCTGGAGTCGGAGAACGGCATCCTGGGCACCGGGCCCTACCCGACCGAGGAACAGGTCGACCCGGACCTGATCAACGCGGGCAAGGAGACCGTGACGGTCCTGCCCGGCGCCTCCTTCTTCGACTCGGCGCTGTCGTTCTCGATGATCCGCGGCGGCCACATCGACGTCGCCGTCCTGGGGGCCATGCAGGTCTCCGCCAAGGGCGACCTGGCCAACTGGGCCGTCCCCGGCAAGATGATCACCGGGATCGGCGGCGCGATGGACCTCGTACACGGCGCCCGCACGGTCATCGTGATCATGACCCACACCGCCAAGGACGGGTCGGCGAAGATCCTCGAGGAGTGCGCGCTGCCGCTCACGGGCAAGGCGTGTGTGAACCGGGTCATCACCGACCTCGGCGTGATCGACGTGACGCCGCAGGGTCTCGTGTTGACCGAGGTCGCCCCCGGGGTCACGGTCGACGACGTCATCGCCAGAACCGACGCCAAGCTGACGGTCGCGGAGGACCTGCTGTGAAGCCCGTGTACATCGTGGACGCGGTCCGCACCCCGATCGGCCGCTACAACGGCGCCCTCGCCCCGGTCCGCCCGGACGACCTCGCCGCGCACGCCCTGCGCGCACTCCTCGCCCGCACCCCCGACCTGGACCCGTCCCGGATCGAGGACGTCTACTTCGGCAACGCCAACGGCGCGGGCGAGGAGAACCGCAACGTGGCCCGCATGGGCGCGCTCCTCGCGGGCCTGCCCACCTCGGTGCCGGGCGTGACCGTCAACCGGCTGTGCGCCTCGGGCCTGGAGGCCGTGATCCAGGCGGCCCGTGCCATCGCCGCCGGGGACGCCTCGATCGCCGTGGCCGGTGGCGTGGAGTCGATGACCCGGGCGCCGTACGTGCTGCCCAAGAACGACCGGGCCTTCCCCGCCGGCCACACCGAGCTGTACTCGACCACGCTCGGCTGGCGCATGGTCAACCCGAGGATGGACCCGCAGTGGACCATCCCGCTGGGCGAGAGCGCGGAGTTGATCGCCGACAAGCACAAGATCACCCGGGAGCGGCAGGACGAGTTCGCGCTGGCCTCGCACCAGAAGGCGGCACGGGCCCAGCAGGCCGGGCTCTTCGACGCCGAGCTGGCGCCGGTGAGCATTCCCCGGCACAAGGGCGAGGCGGTGGTGTTCGACGCCGACGAATGCGTACGGCCGGACGCCTCCCTCGCGGCCATGGCCAGGCTCGAGCCGTCGTTCCGTACGGAGGGCGGCACGGTCACCGCGGGCAACGCCTCGCCCCTCAACGACGGTGCCGCCGCGCTGCTGCTGGTCGACGAGGAGGGCCTGCGGGCCACCGGCCGCGAACCGCTCGCCCGGATCTCCGCGACCGGCGTCCACGCCCTCGACCCGGACTACTTCGGACTGGCCCCCGTCGAGGCCGTCAACCGGGCCCTCACCAAGGCGGGTAAGGGATTTGACGATCTGTCAGTCCTGGAGCTGAACGAGGCCTTCGCCGCGCAGGTCCTCGGATGCGTCGCCGAATGGCCCGAGTTCGACCCTGCGATCCTCAACCCGCAGGGCGGCGCCATCGCCCTCGGCCACCCCCTCGGAGCCTCCGGCGCCCGGCTCGCCGGCACGGTCGCCCACCAACTGGCCCGCAGGGGCAGCGGAGTCGGCGTCGCCACCCTCTGCATCGGCGTAGGCCAGGGCCTCGCCCTCGTCCTCGAACGTTAAGGGATGCCCTCATGACTCTCACGCAAGCCGACATCGACCGGGAGATCGCCGCCGAGCGCGCCGCGTACGAAAAGCGCCTCGCCGACGGCGCCCCGGTCGAGCACCAGCCGCGCCGCGACTACGCGCCGTACCGCTCCTCGGTGCTGCGCCACCCCAAGCAGCCGCCGATCGCCATCGACGTGTCCCAGGACCCGGAACTGGTGGAGCTGCACTCCCCCGCCTTCGGCGAGCGGGACATCACCGACGTCGACAACGACCTCACCCGGCAGCACGACGGCGAGCCGATAGGTGAGCGCATCACCGTCTCCGGGCGGCTGCTGGACCGCGACGGACGTCCGGTCCGCGGTCAGCTGATCGAGATCTGGCAGGCCAACTCGGCCGGCCGGTACGCCCATCAGCGCGAGCAGCACGACGCCCCGCTGGACCCGAACTTCACCGGCGTCGGCCGCACCCTGACCGACGACCAGGGGCAGTACCACTTCACCACCGTCCAGCCGGGCCCGTACCCCTGGCGTCAGCACCTCAACGCCTGGCGGCCGGCGCACATCCACTTCTCGCTGTTCGGTTCGGCGTTCACCCAGCGGCTCGTGACGCAGATGTACTTCCCGGCCGACCCGCTGTTCCCCTACGACCCGATCATCCAGTCGGTGACGGACGACGCGGCCCGCCAGCGCCTGGTCGCGACGTACGACCACGACCTGTCGGTGCCGGAGTTCTCGATGGGCTACCACTGGGACATCGTGCTCGACGGCCCGCACGCCACCTGGCTCGAAGAAGGGCGCTGACCTGCCATGACGAAGATCGACACCAGTCGTCCCGAGACGGTGCTGCCCACGCCGTCGCACACGGTCGGGCCCTTCTACGGGCACGCCCTGCCCTTCCCCGGCGGCGAGGACATCGCGCCCGTCGGCCACCCGGACACCATCGCCGTGCACGGCGTCATCCGCGACGGCGCGGGCGACCCGCTGCCGGACGCGTTCGTGGAGCTGTGGGGCGCGGCCCCGGACGGCACGATCCCCCGGGTGGACGGCTCGATGCGGCGCGACGGGGCCAGCGGCGGCTTCATGGGCCGCACGGGCGTGGAGTTCACCGGATGGGGACGGAGCCAGACGGACGCGAGCGGGCACTGGTCCGCACGGACCCTGCGCCCCGGTGCGCGCGGTCGGAGCGCGCCCTACCTCAGCGTCTGCGTCTTCGCGCGCGGACTGCTGGTGCACCTGTACACCCGGATCTACCTGCCGGGCGACGACGCGGCGCTGGCCGCCGACCCGCTGCTGGCCCGGGTCGACCCCGAGCGGCGCGGCACGCTGATCGCGACCGAGGGGGCCCCGGGGACGTACCGTTTCGACATCCGCCTTCAGGGCGAAGGCGAGACGGTCTTCCTGGAGTTCCAGTGACATCTGCCCCGGAGCCCGACGCCGGTCTGCTCGCCCCCGGGTGGGCCGGCTCCCCCGCCGCCACCGCGACGAGCGATGCCGCGTATCTGCGGGCGCTGCTCGACGCGGAGGCCGCGCTGACCCGAGCCCAGGCCACGCTCGGGCTCGCCCCCGAGGCGGCCGCCGCCGCGGTGACCGCGGCCGCCGGGTCCGGACGCTTCGACGCCCGGGACATCGCCGTACGGGCGCGTGGCGGCGGCAATCCGGTGATCCCGCTCGTCGCCGACCTGACGGAGGCGGTGGGGACGGAGCACGGCCCGTACGTGCACCGGGGCGCGACCAGCCAGGACATCCTGGACACCGCGACGATGCTGGTCGCGGTGCGCACCCTCGACCTGGTCCGCGCCGACCTCGGGCGCACCGAGGCGGCGCTGGCCCGGCTCGCGGCCGAGCACCGGGACACCGCGATGCCGGGACGCACCCTCACCCAGCACGCCGTGCCGACGACCTTCGGTCTGAAGGCCGCCGGGTGGCGCTCGCTGGTCCTGGACGCCCGGGACCGGATCACCGCCGTACGCGACACGCTGCCCGCCCAACTCGGGGGCGCGGCTGGGACGTTGGCCGCGTTCACCGTCTACGGGGCCACGGACCCGACCGCGCTGCCGGTGGCGTACGCGCGCGAACTCGGTCTGCGCGCACCCGACCTGCCCTGGCACACTCTGCGCACCCCGATCGCCGACCTCGCCGGCTGCCTGGCCCTCACCGCCGGCGCGCTCGGCAAGCTCGCCACGGACGTGCTCACGCTCGCCCGTACCGAGATCGGCGAGGTCGCCGAGGGCAGCGGCGGCGGCTCGTCGGCCATGCCGCACAAGGCCAATCCCGTACGGTCGACGCTGATCGCCGCCGCGGCCCGGCGGGCGCCGCAGCTCGCGGCCGTGCTCCACGGGGCGCTGGCGGCCGAGGACGAGCGGCCCGCCGGGGCCTGGCACGCCGAGTGGGAGCCGCTGCGCGACCTGCTGCGCCTGGTGGGCGGCGCCGCCCGGGACGCCGCGGAACTGTCCGAGGGGCTGCGGGTGCACGCGGACGTGATGCGTGCCCATCTGGACCTCACCCACGGGCTGATCGTGTCCGAGCGGCTCTCCGCCGAACTGGCACCCGTGCTGGGCCGGGCCCGCGCCAAGGCCCTGCTGACGGAACTCGCCCGGCGCACCTACGCGGAGGAACGCAGCCTGGGCGAACTCCTCGCCCAGGAGCCTGAGTTGAGCGGCATCGACCTCGACAGCCTCACCGACCCCACCCGGTACACGGGCGCCGCCGCCGCCCTCACCGACCGTGCTCTGGAGCGACGTTGACCGACACTGTTCTCAACCACCGCATCGAGGGGCCCGATTTGGCCCCGCCGCTGCTGCTCGGGCCGTCGCTCGGGACCTCCTACGCCCTGTGGGACCAAGTCGCGCCGGAGCTGTCCGTCACCCATCGGGTGGTCCGCTGGGACCTGCCGGGTCACGGCGGCAGCGCGGCCGACCTGATCGGTCCCGGTGCGAGGGTCGGTGACCTCGCGGACCTGGTGCTCGCGCTCGCCGACTCGCTCGGCGTCGAGCGGTTCGCCTACGCCGGGGTGTCGCTGGGCGGGGCGGTCGGACTGCATCTGGCCGCGCACCACCCGGAGCGGGTCTCGGCGCTGGCGGTGCTCTGCTCGTCGGCTCACTTCGGCGGCGCGAAGGCCTGGCGGGAGCGGGCCGCGCGCGTCCGGGCCGAGGGCATGGACTGGCTGGTGGAGAGCGCGGACGCCCGCTGGTTCACCCCCGGGTTCACGGTGCCCCGGCTGGTCCGGGACCATCGGGAGGCCGACCCGGAGGCGTACGCGGCCTGCTGCGACGCGCTCGCCGCCTTCGACATCCGGGACCGGCTGGCGGAGATCTCCGCGCCGACCCTCCTCGTCGCGGGCCGGCAGGACCCGGCGACCCCGCCCGCGCATCTGCGGGAGATCGCCGACGTGGTGCCGGACGCCGCGCTCGTCGAGATCCCGGGCGCCTCGCACCTGGCGGTCGCGCAGTGCCCGGAGGCCGTACTGACCGCCCTGCGCGCCCACTTCGACGGCGGCGCGAGGCGTGGCATGCGGGTGCGGCGCGAGGTGCTCGGTGACGCCCACGTGGACCGGGCGCAGTCCCGGCAGTCGCCGTTCACCGCGCGTTACCAGGACTTCATCGCGCGCTACGCGTGGGGCGAGATCTGGACCGACCCGACGCTCAGCCGCCGCGAACGCAGCATGATCACGCTGACGGCCCTGGTCGCGCACGGCCACTACGACGAGCTGGCGATGCATGTCCGGGCGGCCCGGCGCAACGGCCTGACCCCGGACGAGATCGGCGCGGTGCTGCTCCAGACCGCCGTGTACTGCGGGGTCCCGGCGGCCAACTCGGCGTTCGCCACGGCCCAGCGGGTGCTGGAGGAGGAGGGGTGACCTCGCCCGCGACGCAGGGCCGGTCAGGGTGCCGGGGGCGCACCACAGGTGCCGTCGGCGGCCAGGGCGTACAGGAGCGGCCGTCGGCGGTCGTCGATCGGCCGGCGACGCGCTAGCGCAGGCCCCGTCCGGTCTCCAGCACCTCGCGCGCCTGGTTGACCAGCCCGTCCGCTCCGCAGGAACGCGCCAGTGCCAGGCCACGGTTGATCTCGGCGACCGAGCGGGCGGCGATGCCGTACTCCACGCGGGCGGCCGCGTGTTCGTACTGACAGGGTGACGCCTCCAGATAGGTGACCGCCTGGGACAGCAGCCGCACCGCGCGCTGGCCGGTCTCCAGCGCGGCGGCACAGCGCAGCGCCTCGCCGATCGCGGTGTCGGTGCCGAAGCGCTCGGCGCGGCGGCGGGCGTCGGAGACCAGCCGGGCCGCGCGGCTCGGGTCTTCGGTGGCGAGGGCGCGGGCGAGGTCGAGCGCCCAGGGGACCATCACCGGGTTGTGGTGGCCGCGGGCGGTCGCCGCCTTCTCGGCGGCCTCCAGTTCGTTGATCGCCTCCTGGGTGCGGCCGACCGCCAGCAGCAGGCGGCCGCGGACGGAGCGCGGGTCGGGCAGCACGATGGTGGACGGGTAGGGCGGCGCGAAGCCGTACTGCTCGGCGACCTCCCAGGCCCGCTCGACATGGCCGCGGGCGAGCAGCGTGTCAACCAGGTTGCAGGTCGCCGACCAGTACAGGGGCAGTCCGCGGCCCACGCGCTCGGCGATGCGCAGCGATTCGCGCAGCGTGGACTCGGCCTCCCTGAGACGGCCGCGCCGCCGGTGCGAGAACCCGAGGAAGGCGTGGGCCAGCGCCAGCTGACCGCCGCTCCAGCCGGCCGACTCGTAGGTGCGCAGGGCTTCGGTGAACATGCTCTCGGCGCGGTCGAGCCGGTCGGTGTAGGTGTAGGAGCTGGCGAGCATCATGAGGATCTCCAGGCCCCACTCGGTGTCGGTCCAGCCGAGTCCGGGGGCCAGGCGGCCGTTGACGAGGGCCCGGTCGCACAGTTCGACGACGACTTCCGCGTTCTCGCCGTGGGTCATCGCGTCGAAGCCGCGCAGGATGAGCAGGGCCCGTTCGGAGTTGTCGCGGCCGGTGCAGGTCGCGGCGAGTTCGGCGAGCCGCTCGGAGCGGTCCGGGGAGCCCGTCTCGCCCGCGTGGATGCCCTCCCACATGTACTGCACGGCCTGGAGCCGCAGTTGGGCGGGGCCTGGTTCGAGCCGGGCGGCCTCCGCCTCGACCGTGCGGACGGCGTCCTCCAACTGGTCGTTGTGGATGAGTGCCTGGGAGAGGCGGAAGACCGCGTCGACGCGTTCGGCACCGTCCAGGCCGGGCATGGCGAGCGCGGACTGGAGGTGTTCGACGGTGGTGGCGGGGGCGGTCAGCAGGGTGACGCAGCCCAGCTCGTACAGCACGCGCGCGTGGCTCTCGGGCACGGGAGGTTCCTTCAGGGCCCGTTCCAGACAGCGGCGGGCCGCGTCGGGGGCGCCGACGGCGAGGTGTTCGCGGGCGGCCTCGCGCAGCTGCTCGACGAGTTCCTCGTCGTCGTCCGGGTGCACTTGGAGCAGGTGGCGGGAGGCCATGGCGGCGCCGAGTCCGGAGTCGGCGACGACCCGGGCGGCGATGCCGTGCATCGCGGTGCACAGGGCGGGCGGGATGGAGTTGTAGACGGCGGTCGCGATGAGCGGGTGCACGAACTCCAGGTCGCCGTCGCCGGCCGGTGCGGCAGCCGGGTCGGGTTCGGTCAGGATGCGGGCGGTACGCAGCAGTTCGGCGCAGCGGACGGCGTCCTCACGGCCCATGGTGGCGAGTTGTGCGACCAGGTCGACGGAGATGCCGGTGCCGAGGATGGCGGCTGCCCAGGCGAACCGGGTGGCCTCGATACCGAGCCCCTCCAGGCGGGCGACGAGGCCGCCGCCGCGGGCGGAGCGGTTCAGAGCGCGCAGTTCGGGTGCCTGGGCCTCGACGGGTTCGAGCTCGCTGTCCTGGACCTTGGCGAGGAGTTCGACGGTCTCGTACGGGTTGCCGCCGGTGACGGCCCACACCTCGCGGCAGAACGGGGCGTCGGCGTGGGCGCCCAGGGTGGCGCGGGTGAGGCCGGCGGTGGCGTCCGGGGTGAGGGCGCTGAGCGTGGCGACGGGGCCGGAGGCGGTGGCGGCGACGGCGTCGAGGAGGCGGGCGCTCTCGCCGTTGACGTCTCCCGGGCGGCGGGCGACGACGACCAGCACGGACAGGTCGTCGAGACGCTCGGTGAACGCGGCGAGCCAGCGCAGGGTCTCCTGGTCGGCCCAGTGGGCGTCGTCGATGACGAGCACGAGCGGCCAGTCGCGGCGGGCGAGGCGCCGTACGGCGGCCACCAGACCGTCGCACACGCCCTGCGGGTCGGCCTGGCGCTCACCGGGCTCGGTCATGCCGAGGGCGGGGCCCGCGATGTCGTACCAGTCGCCCAGGTACTCGCGTGCCTCCTCCGGCATCAGGTTCAGCAGGGCGGGCTGAAGGAGCTGGCGCACCACGTTGAAGGGGACGGACCTGAGGGTCTCGCCGCCGCGGGCCGACCAGACGGCGCAGCCGCGGGCCTCGGCGATCCGGCGGGTCTCGGTGAGCAGCGCGGTCTTGCCGAGTCCCGCCTCGCCCCGGAAGACCAGCACACTGCCCGAGGACGAGCTGTCCGCGCAGAGCGCGTCGATCGCCTGCTCGACGGCGGCGACCTCCCCCTCGCGCTCCCACAGGGAGGCCGAGGCGGCCTGCGTGGGCCGTGCCTCCGTCATCCCGTACCTCCCCAAGTCGCCCGAACGACGTACAGACCTCGAGCGTAGCCGTCCGATTGCCTGTGTGGAGGGCGGTCCGGGCACCTGTTGCCGTGGCGGGTGACAGCGCCTTCGCGGGGGCGACGCACCCGGCCCGTGACCTGCCCCGTCCTGTCGTCTGACCGATGGTCAAAAAGCTTGGGAGGTAGGCATTCTCAAAGATCGGAAGGCCGACCGGTCCCGTCGCGCGCTGGTCGCGGGGTCGGTGGGCAACTTCATCGAGTGGTACGAGTTCGGCGTCTACGGCTATTTCGCCACGATCATCGCGGCTCGCTTCTTCACCCCGGAGGGGGGCAGCTCGGCCGAGGCGCTGGTCAGGACGTACGCCTCGTTCGCGCTGGCGTTCTTCTTCCGGCCGGTCGGCGCGGCCCTGTTCGGCCGGCTCGCGGACCGGATCGGACGGCGGCCGGTGCTGATCCTGGTGATCGCCCTGATGACGGGCGCGACGACGCTCATCGGCGCGCTGCCCACGTACGCGCAGGTGGGCGCCCTGGCACCCTGGTTGCTCACCTTCCTGCGGGTTCTTCAGGGGCTGTCCGCGGGCGGGGAGTTCGGCGGGGCGGTGTCGGTGATGACGGAGTTCGCGCCGCCGGGGCGACGAGGTCTGTACGGCTCGTGGCAGTCGTTCACCGTGGCCCTGGGGCTGCTGGCCGGGGCGGGTGCCGCGGCGCTCCTGGCCACCGTGCTGAGCGCGGAGCAACTGGGCGACTGGGGCTGGCGGTTGCCGTTCCTGCTGACGCTGCCGCTGGGGCTCGGGGCGTTGTGGCTGAGGCTGCGACTGGACGAGACGCCGGCGTTCCGCCAGGACCACGAGGCCGAACGGCCGCCCGCGCGCCGAGTGGTGGGGGCCGTCGCGCTGGGCGCGGGGCGGATCATGGGCTGGGCGGCGGCCGGGTACACCTTCCTGGTGGTGCTGCCGTCCTATCTCCAGAGCACCCTCGACGCGTCCTTCCAGCAGGCGCTGACCGCCACGGTGCTGGCCAACCTGGGCTTCGCGGCGACCATCCTGCCGGCGGGGCTGCTGAGCGACCGGGTGGGCCGCATCCCGGTGATGCTGACGGGGGCGCTGCTCGTCGCGGTCTTCTCGGTCCCGCTGCTCAACCTCCTCCAGGACTCCGGGACGTCGACCACCGTGAAGGGTGTCGCCGTGTGCGCGGCGGGCGGCGTGGTGGGGCTGATGGCGGGGCCGGGGCCCGCGATGCTGGCGGAGCTGTTCCCGACGAACGTGCGCTACACCGGTCTGGGACTCGCCTACGCGCTGTCCAATGCGGTGTTCTCGGGGTGCGCCGGGCTCATCATCACCAAGACGGTGGAGCGGACCGGGAACGTGGACATCCCCGGGTACTACGCGGCGGCGACCTGTGCGGTGAGCGTACTGGCCCTCGCGAAGTCCCCTTCGAGGAAAGCGGGTTGAGCGGATGCGGGTGATCGGCCTGATGTCCGGCACGTCGTACGACGCCATCGACGCGGCGGCTGCGGAGCTGGAGCTCGTCGGCGACGGCCTGGTGCTGAGACCGCTGGGGATGGTGAGCGCGCCGTACGACGAGGCGCTGCGCGAGGCGTTGGGGGCGGCGCTTCCGCCGGGGACGACGACCCTGGCCGAGGTGTGCCGGCTGGACACCCTCGTCGGACAGGCCTTCGCGGCGGCGGCCGTCCGGGCCAATCGCGAACTGTGCGCGGGGCGAGCCGAGTTGGTCGCCTCGCACGGCCAGACCGTGTACCACTGGGCCGCTGACGGCCGGGTGCACGGCACCCTCCAGATCGGGCAGCCCGCCTGGATCGCCGAGGCGACCGGACTGCCCGTGGTCGCCGACTTCCGACCGCGGGACATCGCCGCCGGCGGCCAGGGCGCGCCGCTGGTCAGCCTGGTCGACCTGCTGTGGCTGCGCGGCCGCCCGGGCAGACCGGTCGCCCTCAACCTCGGCGGCATCGCCAACCTCACCGCCCCCGACGGCACCGCCTTCGACACCGGCCCGGGGTGCGCGCTGATCGACGCGGCGGCCCGGGGTTTCAGCGGCGGACGCCTGTCCTGCGACGCCGACGGGGCGCTGGCCGCTCGCGGGGCGGTGCGCGAGGTGCTGCTGGAGCGGCTGCTCGCCGACCCGTACTACGCGCTGGCGCCGCCCAAGACGACCGGCAAGGAGCTCTTCCACCTCGGGCATCTGCGGGACGCCCTGGCCGGGCTCGGGACGCTGGCGGCCGAGGACGTCGTCGCCACACTGACCGCGCTCACCGCCCGGACGGTCGCCGACGCGGTGCGGGCGGTCGGGGCGACGGAGGTGATCGCCTCGGGCGGCGGGACCCGCAATCCGACGCTGATGGGTCTGCTGGCCGAGCGGCTGGCGGACATCACGCTGCGGACCTCCGACGAGCTGGGGCTGCCCTCGGCCGCGAAGGAGGCGTACGCCTTCGCCGTTCTGGGGTTCCTCACCGCGCACGGCCTGCCCGGGACCGTACCCGCGAGCACCGGCGCCCGGCACGCGCGCGTGCTGGGTTCGCTGACCCCCGGACGGGACGGACTGCGTCTACCACCGCCCGCGACCACACGCCCGGTGCGACTCGTCCTGGAGTGAGCGGAAATGCGCTCCGGCCCTCTCATCCGCCTTTCACCCACGCCTCATACGGTGGTGGCATGACGCAGGCGACTCCTCCCGGGTGGTACCCCGATCCCGGACAGACAAGTGACGGTCCCGCCACCGAGCGCTGGTGGGACGGCAAGGCATGGACCGACCAGACGCGCCCCGTGGGGTCGGCCGCCGCATGGGGTCCCCCGGCGCAGGGCCCCGCGGCGGGCGCGTATCCCGCGCACCCGGCCTACCCGGCCTACCCGGCCCATCCCGGTCAGCCGCCGGCCGGCGGGCGGCGCGGTCTGCGCACGGGCATAGCCGTGGCAGTGGCCGCGGCGGTCCTGGCGAGCATCGGTGTGGGCGTGTGGGCGCTGGCCCGGGACGACTCCGGCGGCACCGCGACCTCACAGCAGGGGCCGGGCGGCCCCGGCGGCTCCACGGGCGGCCAGGGCGGGCCCGGCGGGAACGGTGGTTCCGGGGGCCCGGGCGGTTCCGGTGGCTCCGGTGGTTCTGGTGGCTCCGGTGGGGCCTCGCCCTCGCCCGAGCAGTCCGAGGCGCCGAAGATCGAGAGCGGCTCGGTGACCGACGCGGTCAGCGGGATCAGCATCCCGATCCCGGACGACTGGTACGGCCAGCAGATCCAGGCCGGCGCCTCGGTCACCTCCGAGGACTCCTACCAGTGCCCTGGCGACACCGCCCAGACCTGCACCAAGGGCGGCGCCTACTCGGCGCCCGCGATGCTGCTGGGCACCTCGGGCACGACGGCCGAGCAGGTCGCCAAGGCCGACATCAAGGCCAACGCCGAGCAGTCCTACGGCGGCAAGACCTACGGGGCCATCACCTCGCACGAGGTGCTGGAGTCCAAGGCGGTGACCGTCGCCGGGCAGAAGGGCTACCTGGTCCGCTGGAAGGCGGTCACCAGCAAGGGCGCCGACGGCTATGTCGAGTCACTGGCCTTCCCCTCCCCCGCGAACACGGGGCAGATCGTCGTGGTGCGCTTCGGCGTCGACGTCGGGGAGAAGCAGGACGTGATCGACGAGATCACCAAGGGGATCAAGGTGGCGAAGGGCGGCGGCAGCGGCCAGGACGTCTGACGGCCCCGAGGACGGCAGTCGGCCGGGTGGGGCACCTCTCCGCTCAAGAGGAACCCCACCCGGCCGGGGGGTGCGCGCCGCCCCCGTCCCCACGGTGCGGCGCGAGCAGGTCACCGTCCAGTCATCCCGTGGACGGCGGCCTGGGTCTCAGGTGAGCCCCAGTGCGGGGAGCACCGCGGCCTCCACGAAACAGACCAGATAGTTCGGGTCGGCGTACTCCCCGTCCAGGATGGGCCGCGCCCGGATCACGCCGAACATCTGGGCCGGGATGTATTCCAGCGCCGGATTCCCGGCGGCGACCTCGCCCCGGTCGACCCCGCGCTGGAGGATCTCCTTCAGCGACGCGATCTCCGGGTCGACGAGCGCCTCCCGCAGTGCCTGCGCCAGCTCCGGGTCCTGCGTGACGGCGTGTCCGAGGGCCTGGAGGAGCTTGGTGTCGTTATTCGACCAGCGGCCCGCGGCCCGCGCCACCTCTCGCAAGTCCTCCGCGAGCGTTCCTGTATCGATGCCGTCGAACTTCGACAGGCGACGGGAGCGCAGCGCGGCCACCACGAACTGGGGCTTGGTCTTCCACTGTCGGTAGAGCGTGGACTTGCTGCACCGGGTGCTGGCGGCGATGCCCTCCATGGTCACGGCTTCGTATCCGCACTCGCGGATCTGTTGGAGCACGGCGTCGTAGAACTCCTGCTCACGCTCGGGCGTGATCTTGGAGCGGCGCGAGGCGGTGACCGTCTCCGGTCCGTCCGCTGCCTGCGACGTCATCAGCTCTTCTCCTCGTTCGAGTGGGCCTTGAGCGACTTCATACAAGGTGATGAGGGACCGCTTCCAGTGTGGCGTATCTCTATCGATACGCGAGTGTACCGGTACACGGCCGTATCGGTACACTATCGTATCGGTACGCACCCGTATCGATGAGAGCGATGAGTTCGCCGCACCCGACGAGTCACCAGCTCAGCCCGCACCACCGTCAGCGAAGGGGCCGGGGGATGAATGCCCGCACCGAGCCTTCCGAAGCGGAGACCCGCGCGTCAGCGCGGCCTCCGCTCGTCCGTGAGCTCCTGCTCGTCGTAGGACTTTTCCTCGTCTACAAGCTCGGCCGTCAGCTGGCGACCGGCCACACCGGCGAGGCGTTCCGCAACGCGCACCACGTCTGGGACCTGGAGCGCCTCCTCCGGCTGCCCGGCGAGGGCGCCGTGCAGACGGTGCTGCTGCACGGCGACACCCTCGTGCGCCTCGCGAACACCTACTACGCGACCGTGCACTTCCCCGCCACCGTGGCCTTCCTGGTCTGGCTCTACCTGCGCCGCCCGGCGCACTACGTGTGGGCCCGCCGGGTCCTGGCCGCGGTCACCTCCGCGGCGCTGGTGCTCCCCTTCGTGTTCCCGCTCGCCCCGCCGCGGATGCTGGCCGCCACCGGGCTCGTCGACACCGCGCGCGCGTACGGGCCGTCGGTCTACGGACCGCCGTCCTCGGACCACCTCTCCAACCAGTTCGCGGCGATGCCCTCGCTGCACTTCGGCTGGGCCCTGATGGTGGCGGTCGGCCTGATCGCGGCCACCCGCACCCGCTGGCGGTGGCTGTGGCTGCTGCACCCGCTGGTGACCCTGATGGTGATCGTCGGGACCGCGAACCACTACTGGCTCGACGCGATCGTGGCCACCGCCATGCTCGGCGTCGCCCTCGCGCTGCTCCGCCCGCCGCACCGCGCCGACAGCACCGCCACCCGGGCCGCACGGCAGCCGGAACCCCTCGTCGAGGACACCGCGGAGGAGAAGAACGTGCTGGTCGGAGCGGACCGATGAGCGCCACCGTCCTCGCGGTCGTCCTGTCCCTGTTCTCCGCCGTCGCCTACGCGGCCGCGGCCGTCGCCCAGGAGCGCCTGGCCTCCCGCGACTCCGGTGCGGGGATGCTGCGGCTGCTGCGCTCGGGCGCCTGGTGGTGGTCCGTCGGGCTCAACGCCGCCGCCGCGCTGCTGCACGTGGTGGCCCTGAAGTACGGTCCGCTGACCGTGGTGCAGCCGCTCGGCGCGCTCACCCTGGTCGCCGCGGTGCCCATGGGCGCGCGGGTCGCGGGGCGGCGGGTCAGCGCGACGGAGTGGCGGGGCACGGCGTACACCCTGATCGGGCTGGCCGCGATCCTCGTCACGGCGTCCGGGGCCGCGCCCGACGACGTGCTCAGCGTGCCGGAGGCGCTGGCGGTGGCCGGGGTGACGGCCGCGGTGATCGGGCTGCTGGCCCGGCGCGGCACCCGGCCCGGACTGCGGCACGCCTCCGCGTCCGGTCTCGCCTCCGGAGTCGCCTCCGCGCTCACCCAGACCGTGACGGTGGCCGCGACCGACCGCTCGCACTCCCTGCTGAGCGTGCAGGTCGTCGGAGTCGCCCTGCTGGTCGCGGCGTTCGCGGCGAGCGGTCTGCTGCTGTCCCAGGTCGCCTACCGCGGGGGCCTCGGCGCCCCGCTCGCGGTGGTGACCCTGGCGAACCCGGTGGCGGCCGCGGTCATCGGGCTGTCGCTGCTGGGCGAGGGCCTCCAGGGCGGCCCGGCGGGCGTGCTGCTGGCGCTGGCCGGGGCCGCGCTGTCGGCCTGGGGTGTGGTGCTGCTGAGCCGGGTGACGCCGGACGTGGTGGCGGTGGCGGCGGAGCAGCGGTACGACGACGTCGTCGCCGTGGGTCAGCTGTACGAGGACTCCGCCGCGGCGGAACGGCCGCGGGACCGTGTGCTGGTGGCCGCCGACCACGACCACCCCGTCGCCGCCGTGCTCGCGCTGGAGCCGGCGCGCGCCTCGTCCGAGCCGGCGTGGATGCCCCGGCAGCCCGGGCCGGGACACCTCACGCCGCTGTAGGCCGGGCTACTCGGTGATGATCGCCGGGTCGCTCACCCCGGGGCGCCCGTTCTCCACGTGCCCGGCGAACCCCCGCAGGAACGCCGGGTCGCCGTCGGCGGTGACGGTCAGGTCGTACCAGCGCCGGCTCGCGGCGAGGTCGACACAGTGGCGGACCGTGCCGCCGGGCCGCACGGTGACGGTGCGGGCCCGGCCGCCGTACCCGTTCACGACCTTGAGCCGGACGGTGGCGGTGCCGGAATTGGTGAGGGTCAGCTCCACGTCGTCGCCGGTGTGCCGCGCGGTGACCTCGGGACCGGCCTTCCTGTTCGCGCCCTTGAAGGAGCGCACGAAGCCGTTCGGACCGTGCACGGTCAGGTCGTACGAGCCGCCCGAGTACGCCGAGTTCCAGGTGTCCGCGACGGACTTGCCGGCCTCGGTGGTGTACATCCACGGGCCGTCGGTGCGGTTGCCCGAGGTCACGTGGAAGGCGGCGCCCGCCTTGGCGCCGGAGGCGAACGTCAGCGTGAGTTTGCCGGCCGCCGCGTCGACGGAACCGTCCACGCGCGGGGCGTACTTGAGCGGGCGGGCCGGACGCAGGCCGCGCTCCTGCCGGGGCATGTCCGCGTCGGCGGGCGGCGTCGGCCGGTAGTCGGGGTGCCGCTGGCGGTCCTGCGGCTCGTACTCGTCCGTCCCCGGCAGCGCGGCGGGCCGGCTGTCCTTGCGGGAGAAGTCGAAGGCCGAGGTCAGATCGCCGCACACGGCCCGGCGCCAGGGCGAGATGTTGGTCTCCCGCACCCCGAAGCGGCGCTCCATGAACCGCAGGATCGAGGTGTGGTCGAGGGTCTCGGAGCAGACGTAACCGCCCTTGCTCCACGGCGAGACGACCAGCATCGGCACCCGCGGGCCGAGGCCGTAGGGGCCCGCCGGGCGCCTGCTGTCGCCCGGGTAGACGTCGAGCGAGACGTCGACGGTCGACTTGCCGCGCGCCGCGGACGTGGGCGCGAGCGGCGGCACGACGTGGTCGAAGAAGCCGTCGTTCTCGTCGTAGGTGATGAACAGGGCTGTCCTGGACCAGACCTCGGGGTTGGAGGTGAGGGCGTCCAGGACCTGGGCGATGTACCAGGCACCGTAGTTCGAGGGCCAGTTGGAGTGCTCGGAGAAGGCCTCGGGGGCGGCGATCCAGGAGATCTGCGGCAGCTTGCCGGCCTTGACGTCGGCGCGCAGCCGGTCGAAGTAGCCGTCGCCGTTCTTGACGTCGGTGCCGGTGCGGGCCTTGTCGTACCAGGGGTCGCCGGGCTGGGCGTTACGGTATTTGTCGAAGTACAGCAGGGAGTTGTCGCCGTAGTTGCCCCGGTAGGGGTCCGCGATCCAGCCCCAGGAGCCCGCCGCGTCCAGGCCGTCGCCGATGTCCTGGTAGATCTTCCAGGAGACGCCGGCCTGCTCCAGACGCTCCGGGTAGGTCGTCCAGCCGTAGCCGACCTCGTCGTTGCCGAGGACCGGGCCGCCGCCGGTGCCGTCGTTGCCCGTGTACCCCGTCCACATGTAGTAGCGGTTGGGGTCGGTCGAGCCGATGAACGAGCAGTGGTAGGCGTCGCAGACGGTGAAGGCGTCGGCGAGCGCGTAGTGGAACGGGATGTCCTCGCGGGTCAGGTACGCCATCGTCGTGGTGCCCTTGGCGGGCACCCACTGGTCGTACTTGCCGCCGTGGTAGGCCTGTTGGCCGTCGGTCCAGCCGTGCGGCAGGCCCTCCAGGAACTGCATGCCGAGGTCGTCGGCGGTCGGGTGGAACGGCAGGACGTCCTTGGTGCCGTCCGACTGGTGCCAGATCGACTTGCCGTTCTCGTGCTTGACCGGACGCGGGTCGCCGAACCCGCGTACGCCCCGGAGCTTGCCGAAGTAGTGGTCGAAGGAGCGGTTCTCCTGCATCAGCACGACGATGTGCTCGACGTCCTCGATCGACCCCGTGCGGTGGTTGGCCGGGAGCGCGGCGGCCCGCTGGATGCTGCTCGACAGCGCGGTGAACGCCGAGGTGGCGCCCGCGAGTTGGAGGAATCTGCGCCGGTTGACTTCGGGCATGGGTGGGTGCTGCCTCTCATCCAGGGATGCGGATGGCCGGAACGTGACGGAGTGCGCGCGCAGCGAGTGTTCCAAGGGCACCAAACGTCAGGGAAGGGTCCGGTGGCGCCGATGTGAAAGTCGGCGGTACGGACGGTGCCGCTCCGATCACGTGTCACCCGGACCATGCGGCCCTGCGGGGGCGCTGGTTCGTCACCCTGCGTACGACGGCGTGGGCGACCCGGGTTGGGGGACGCGCCGGCCCGAGGGCAGGTCCTGCTGCGGGGCACGCACGCGGGGCGGCCCGTCCGGCTGGTCGAGCAGCGAGGCGGATCGTCGTCGGATCCTCGGCCGCCGGACTCTCGGCCGCCGAGGCCCTCCGCCGGGAGGCTACGAGGGCCCGCCCGGCCCGTGACGACCGGACGACTACCCGTCAGGCGAGGTATTCCGTCCCGCTGAGGCGGACGCCGTCGTAGCGGGGTCGGCGATCGCCGACGTCAGCCATGGTCCCCGGCGCGCGTCATCGGGGGAGGCGCCTGCGGCGGCGGCCCAGGCGCAGGCCGACGAGGACCAGGTCGGCGATCACGATCACCACGCCGATGACCAGCAGGTAGAACAGGCCATTCGCCAGCACGCCGATGATGCCGAGCACCAGGGCCACGAGGAGCAGCAGGAGGAAGAGAGCCATGGGTGTCACCTCGGGTGGAGGGCGTCAGCGGCGGGCGTTGTCCGGGGACGTCAGCGGCGGGCGAGGCGACGTTCGCCGCCCGCACCGGTCCGGTAGTCGAGTGCGTAGTGCGCGAACACCGTCTTCTCGTCCTCCGCGAGCAGTTCGCCGTCCGTGCCGATCGAGGGCGCTTCCTTGACCTGCTTCTTGTCGTAGGCGACCTTCAGATAGCCGGGACCGACCGTCGCGTCGCCCAGGGGGACGAACACCAGGCGGTGCCGGGTCGGCAGGCCGATCGTCACCGTCGCGAAGGCGGGCTGGTCCGTGGCCGTGTCGACATAGATCGCCTCCAGGGCGCCGATCTTGTGTCCCTCGTGGTCGACCACGTCGTGGCCTCGCCATTCCCTGATGTCGTACGCCTCGAACACGGGGTCCCCTCTGTCTCAGATCGGCTGAAGACCGCTGTCGTCTTTCCTTCGCTCCTTCCTCCTTACCTGCCCACGGGGCGTCACACCCCGCAGAGCAGCCGACTTTCACACGGGCGTGTCCGGCAAAGCGGGAAAAACCACACGAGCGGCGGCCGGACGGCCGCCGCTCGTGGGCGATTTTTTCGGGCAGACCTGCGAGGTCAGGCCACGTTGATGTTCTCGGCCTGCGGGCCCTTCTGGCCCTGGGTGACGTCGAACGTCACGGCCTGGCCCTCCTGGAGCTCACGAAAGCCGGTGGAGTTGATCGCGGAGTAGTGCGCGAAGACGTCCGGGCCGCCGCCGTCCTGGGCGATGAAGCCGAAGCCCTTTTCCGCGTTGAACCACTTCACAGTTCCCGTAGCCATGTCTCATGCCTTCCAGTCGATGAACGCCTCCCGCTCGATGCGGGAGACGGAGGTGGTCGCCCTGGTCCCTGCGGCACAGCACAGCAAAACGCCCACGCCAAAGGCGTGGGCAAGAGGGAATTCCGAACCACGACAGCTGACGCAGACGCTACACGCCCGCATGCCGCGTCACCAGAGAAAATGATCACACCACACACCTGGATCGTGTGTGCGGTGCCCGCCGACGTTGACGGGCACGCTCGTCTCAGGCTGCCGTGGGGTTCGCCGATTCGGCGGCACGGCGGTATTCGTCGTTGAGGCGCTGGGCTTCCGCGAGCTGGTCCTCGAGGATGACGATCCGGCAGGCGGCCTCGATGGGGGTGCCCTGGTCGACGAGTTCCCGGGCGCGGGCGGCGATGCGCAGCTGGTAGCGGGAGTAACGGCGGTGTCCGCCCGCGGAGCGGAGCGGGGTGATCAGGCGGGCTTCACCGATGGCGCGGAGGAAGCCCTGGGTGGTGCCGAGCAGTTCGGCGGCTCGGCCCATGGTGTAGGCGGGGTAGTCGTCGTCATCGAGACGGCCGAATGTGTCGTCTGCTGTCATCGCACCTCTCTGCGGAACGCGTGGAGGGGCCCTGACGCCGTACTGCCGCCAGGGCCCCGAAGGAACTACTACACCATCTGCCGGCCCTGATACTGCACCGGCCCTGTGTTGCCGCGGACCCGACCGAGTTGCCGTCGGGGGCGCGGGGATCGCGGTTGCTTGACCGGAGACCACCTCACTATCGATGTCCTGCGGTACCCGGGTCCAAGATGTCCGCCCGGGCGATCCTGATGGTGTTCCGCTCCTCCGTTCTTCCTCTTGATCAACTCACTTACGGAAACTGCGGGGTACTGCGAACCTCACTTGCCTGGTACTGCTCTTGGCGGCCCCTGATCACTGCGGGCCACCCGGTCCGGTCGTCAGTCCCGTCGCCGTCCTGCAACCGCTCTGGCGCCGGAACTCCACCACCGCACCGTCCTGCGTACTGCAACTGCGTACTGCTGCCCGGCAGTTCGTCTCTGCCGGGCCCTGTCAGATCTCGACTACGAGAGAAACCATAACCACATCGCCGACGAATGTCTACTGTGGCGGGCATAGATTTCCGCGCGCTCCAAGAGGAGGTAGTCCGCCTCGGCCGGCTGCCCGCACGGTCCACGGACGGCCCAAGCACTGTGGGCCCGACCGGCATACCGGTCGGGCCCACACGAGGAGTCGGGTTACGGGTGGCGTCCGCTCACCCGGTCAGACGGTTCTAGGCCACCGGGCCGAAGCCGGTCTGGCGGGCGGAGGTGCGCCTGGCCGCCGAGGCGGGGCGGCGGCGGCCTCGGGACGTGGCGCTTCGCTTGGGGCGTTCGACCACCGGCGCGGTGATGACGACGGGGATGCCGGACGGCGCCTGGGCTCCGGTGATCCGGCTCAGGGCCTCGTCGCCCGAGCGGACCTGGGTGGTCTGCGGCCGGATCCCGGCGTCCGACATCAGACGGACCATGCCTCGGCGCTGGTTCGGCGTGACCAGGGTGACGACGCTGCCGGACTCGCCGGCGCGGGCGGTACGGCCGCCGCGGTGGAGGTAGTCCTTGTGGTCGGTCGGCGGGTCGACGTTGACGACCAGGTCGAGGTTGTCGACGTGGATGCCGCGCGCGGCGACGTTGGTCGCCACCAGCACGGTGACGTGCCCGGTCTTGAACTGCGCCAGCGTGCGGGTGCGCTGCGGCTGCGACTTGCCGCCGTGCAGCGCGGCGGCCCGCACCCCGCTGTTGAGGAGGTCCTGGGTCAGCCGGTCGACGGCGTGCTTGGTGTCCAGGAACATGATCACGCGGCCGTCGCGGGCGGCGATCTCGGTCGTGGCGGCGTGCTTGTCGGCGCCGTGGACGTGCAAGACGTGGTGCTCCATCGTGGTGACCGCACCGGCCGAGGGGTCGACGGAGTGCACGACGGGGTCGGTCAGGTAGCGGCGCACCAGCAGGTCGACGTTCCGGTCCAGGGTGGCGGAGAACAGCATCCGCTGCCCCTCCGGGCGCACCTGGTCGAGCAGCGCGGTGACCTGGGGCATGAAGCCCATGTCGGCCATCTGGTCGGCCTCGTCCAGCACCGTGATGCCCACGTGGTTCAGCCGGCATTCGCCGCGGTCGATGAGGTCCTTGAGCCGGCCCGGCGTCGCGACGACGACCTCGGCGCCACCGCGCAGCGCACTGGCCTGCCGGCCGATGGACATGCCGCCCACCACCGTGGCCAGCCGCAACCGCATGGAGCGGGCGTACGGGGTCAGCGCGTCGGTCACCTGCTGCGCCAGCTCGCGCGTGGGTACGAGGATCAGCCCCAGCGGCTGGCGGGGCTCGGCACGCTGTCCGGCGGTGCGGGCGAGCAGGGCGAGACCGAAGGCCAGGGTCTTGCCGGACCCGGTGCGGCCGCGGCCCAGGACGTCACGACCCGCCAGGGAGTTCGGCAGCGTCGCGCCCTGGATCGGGAACGGTGCGGTCACACCCTGCCTGCCGAGTTCGGCCAGCAGCTGCTCGGGCATGTCGAGATCGGCGAAGGCCTCGACGGCCGGCAGGGCGGGAGTGATCGTCTTGGGCAGCGCGAACTCGCCCTGCACGGCGGCGGGCCGACGGCCGTAACCGCCGGAGCGGACGGGCGCGCCGGTACGACGCGGTGCCTGCGAGCGGTAGCCGCCGCCCCTTCCGGCGTCGGCGCGGCCGTCACGGGAGCGGGCGGAGCGGTCGTTCGTGTACGTGCGGTTCATGCGGAACCTTCCTCGATGTGGCACATACCAAGGAATTCTGGCCGCGATGAATGGCGTGGAGAATTACAAGTATGGACCGATGGAAAAAACAGATCTGGCCGGGAACGCATCTCCGTGGGCACAGGTACTGAATGGGGTGACGCGGTGAAGATCTTGCGATCCGGGCGCCGACTGCGGTGCGGCACTTCAGGATGCGTTCGTGTCCTGAAGGAGGAACCGCTTGCGGTGGCACCGCGGATTTCTCGGGTGCGTCCCGCGGGTGAAAACCGCCGCGGGATACGCGTGCAGCTGGGGCCCGCACCCCGAAGGATGCGGGCCCCAGCTACGGATTGCGTGTGAGCGTCAGGCCGGAACGATGTTCTCGGCCGTCGGGCCCTTCTGGCCCTGGGCGATGTCGAAGGTCACCTTCTGGCCTTCGAGCAGCTCACGGAAGCCCTGCGCGGCAATGTTCGAGTAGTGGGCGAACACATCGGGGCCGCCACCGTCCTGCTCGATGAAGCCGAAGCCCTTTTCCGCGTTGAACCACTTCACGGTACCAGCAGCCATGTCATATCTCCTTCGGGGCAGTGCGTCGGCGTCCACACCCTGCGGACGCCGTGTCGCTGCGTTGATTACCCCGCCCGGAAATGACCGGAAATACAAAAGTGCTCCCGACCGGCAGAAGCCGGTGGGGGCACTTGAAGTTTTGGGAACCACAACTGCAACTGAGATAGACACTAGCACGCCCGAGCGGCCCGTGCGGGTGAGAAAATCGCCCTCTGCTCTTCGTGCCAAAAACTCCCGCAGCACGACAACTCAAAAACTGATCCCTCGGGAACAGATATTGATTCGCCCGGAGAGGACGTCCCCGTCAGGCGGTCAGGGCCTGCTCGACGGTGGGATGGCAGCCGATGACCTCGTCCAGGCCGACGATCTCGAGGAGCCGTAGCACCGACTCCTGGGCGGCGGCGATACGCAGCCACCCCTGACCGTCACTCGCGGCCTGGTGGGCGGCGACGAAGACGTTGATGCCGCTGGAGTCCATGAAGGACACACCGCTGAGGTCCGCCACGGTTCGCGGCGGCGCCGCCCCCTCGCCGGGCAGGAGGACCTCGCTGAGCATGTCCTTGACGGTGTGGTCGATCTCGCCGCGCAGGGTGACCACCCGGACGCCGTCGACGCTGGTGCGGTCGATCGACAGCTGGCCGGACCGGGGTGCTCCGTGGGTGTCTGTCACCGTTTCCTCGACTGTGCTCGCTGATGGGACTCAAGGCCCCGGCCTGATCTGCGCCGGCAGCCAGCATCGATGGTACGGCGAACAAGCGTGCGGTCCGCTACGCCCATCTCGCTCACCCCTCTGACCAGCAGATCTGAATCGACCTTTCCGTGAGGCGGAAGCGCTATTGCGCCTCCCTGACGCGCTTCCCGACGATGACGCCATCACAGAGAGACGGGAGCCAGCCCCATGCCTCACATGACCGCTTTCGCCAGGAACCAGTGGTACGTCGCCGCGTACAGCCACGAGGTGGGGCGCGAGGAGTTGCTCGGCCGGACCATCCTCGGTGAACCGCTCGTCTTCTATCGGACCGAGCAGGAGGGCACACCGGTCGCGCTGGCCGACCGGTGTGTGCACCGCAGGTTCCCGCTGCACGAGAAGCCGAGCCGGCTGGACGGCGACCGGATCGTGTGCGGGTACCACGGGTTCACCTACGACACGACCGGCACCTGTGTGTACGTGCCGGGGCAGAAACGCGTGCCGCGCACGGCGCGCGTCGCCTCGTACCCGGTCGTCGAGCAGGACTCCCTGATCTGGGTGTGGATCGGCGACCCCGCCCTCGCCGACACCGGCACCATCCCCCGAGCCCGGCACCTGGACTCCCCCGGCTGGGTCACCGTGCGCGGCATGGAGCCCATCGACGCCGACTACGGGCTGCTCGTCGACAACCTGCTCGACCTGTCGCACGAGACCTATCTGCACGGCGGCTACATCGGCACCCCCGAGGTCGCCGAGACGCCGATCACCACCGAGGTCGACGAGGGCGCGGGGATCGTGCGGGTGAGCCGGCACATGGACGACGCCGAGTGCCCGCCGTTCTACGCCAAGTCCACCGGGATCACCGGCCGGATCACCCGCTGGCAGGACATCGAGTACCACGCGCCGTGCCTGTACCTGCTGCACAGCCGCGTCGCCCCGGTCGGGGTGGTGCCCGAGGCGGACGGCAGCGACCCGAACGGCTTCCACACCGAGGTCACGTACGCCATCACCCCCTCCTCGGACGGCAAGGTGTACGACTTCTGGATGGTCTCGCGGGACTGGGCGACCGGGGACGACGAGGTCACCGAGTTCCTGCGGAAGAACAACCACACCGTCGTCATGCAGGACGTCGACGCGCTCAACCTGCTCCAGAAGACGCTCGGTACCGAACGGACGGGGTACCAGGAGCTGAGCATCAACATCGACACCGGCGGTCTGGCCGCCCGCCGCATCCTCGCCCGGCTGGTCGAGGAGGGCGCGAAGCCCGTGGAGAAGGTCCGGTGAACGGCCGGACAGGAGAGATCTACCGCATCGACTGGCTGCCGGGCACGGACGTGCTGCACGGCACCTGCCACTGCGGCCGCGAACACACCTCGCAGGATCCGGTCGAGATGTGGGAGTGGATGCTGGCCCATCCGCAGGGACACGAACCGCGAGGAAGCAGTTCATGACGGTCTACGAAGCCGAACTCGTCGTCGAGCGGCGGGAGTCCGTGGCCGACGGGGTGCTCGCCCTCACCCTGCGCCACCCGCTGGGCGAGCGGCTGCCCGCGTGGGAGCCGGGCGCCCATCTCGACGTCGTGCTCGGCCCCGGCCTGGAGCGGCAGTACTCGCTGTGCGGCGACCCGGCCGACCGGGACACCTGGCGGATCGCCGTGCTGCGGGAGCCGGCCGGGCGGGGTGGATCCGCCCATGTGCACGAGCAGTTGGGGCAGGGCGACAAGGTCCGGGTGCGCGGACCGCGCAACCACTTCGCCCTCCGGCCCGCGCCCCGCTACCGGTTCATCGCCGGCGGCATCGGCATCACACCGATCCTGCCGATGCTGGCCGAGGCGGAGGCCCGGGGCGCGCAGTGGACCCTGCTGTACGGCGGCCGCACCCGCGACTCCATGGCGTTCACACGGGAGTTGAGCGCCTACGGTGACCGCGTCACGGTCGCGCCCCAGGACGAGACGGGGCTGCTGGACCTGGCCTCGGTGCTGGACGACGTCCCCGAGGGCACGCTCGTGTACTGCTGCGGGCCCGCCGCGCTGCTGGACGCGGTGGAGGCACGCTGCCCGGCGGGGCTGCTGCACCTGGAACGGTTCACGCCCAAGGAGCAGGTGTCCGGCGAGGACACCGCGTTCCAGGTCGAGTTGGCGCGCAGCGGCCGTACGGTCACGGTCCCGCCCGAGGTGACCGTGCTCGACGCGGTGCGCGCCGCCGGTGTCGAGGTGCTGTTCTCCTGCACCGAGGGCACCTGCGGGACCTGCGAGACCGATGTCCTGGAGGGCGATCCGGACCACCGGGACTCGGTCCTCACGGACGAGGAGCGGGAGGCCGGGGAGACGATGATGATCTGTGTGTCCCGGTGCCGGGGCGGGCGGCTCGTCCTCGACCTGTAGCCATCCGCAGGTCCGTCTCGATCCCCGCGCGGACTCCGGCAGAACGATCGTGCGCGGGGTCAGCAGAAAGCGGCGGGCCGCCGCGCGGGTCCGTCCGCATATCGTGACAACTGTCAACAATATTGTCAGCAAAAGCCATTGACCGCAGGCGGCCAAAGACTCTACCTTTCGCGCTGTGCACCACTGTGCGCTATGCGCACACCCTGTCGGAACCACGAAGTCTGTGCAGGAGGAGCCATGCGTCGTGTGCTCGCCGCCTTAGCGGCCGGAGCATTCCTGGTCACCGTGTCGGCCTGTGGCTCGTCGGGGGACGACTCGGGGTCGGACAAGGCGTCGTCGCCCGGCGGCACCACCACCGTGAAGGTCGGCGTCATCCCGATCGTCGACGTCGCCCCGCTCTATCTGGGGCAGGAGAAGGGCTTCTTCAAGAAGCGGGGCCTGGAACTGGACATCTCGCTCGCGCAGGGCGGCGCGGCGATCGTGCCCGCCGTGGCCAGCGGGCAGTATCAGTTCGGGTTCTCCAACTCCACGTCACTGATGATCGCCCAGTCCAACAACGTGCCGGTGAAGGTCGTCTCCAACGGCATCGCCTCGACGGGCGTCCAGGGCAAGGACTTCGGGGCGCTCACCGTGAAGGGCGACAGCCCGATCAAGACGGCCGACCAGCTCGAGGGCAAGAAGATCGCCATCAACACCCTCAAGAACATCAACGAGACCGCGGTGCGCGCGTCGGTGCGCAAGGCGGGTGGCGACCCGGACGAGGTGAAGTTCGTGGAACTCGCCTTCGACCAGATGCCGGCCGCCCTCGACGGCGGTGACGTCGACGCGGCCATGGTCGTCGAGCCTGCGCTGGCCACCGTCAAGAGCCAGGGCGGTCGTGAGATCGCCTCGCCGCTGGTGGACGTCGCCCCGAACCTGACGGTGGCGATGTACTTCACCTCCGCCTCGTACGAGCGGCAGAACGCGGCCCTCGTGACGAAGTTCAAGGACGCCCTCGCCGAGTCCCTCTCCTACGCGGACGCCCACCCCGACGAGGCCCGCCAGATCGTCACCACCTACACCAAGATCCCGGCGGCGGTCCTGGCGAAGGTCACCCTGCCCGCCTGGCCGGCCGACCCCAACCGCGCCTCGCTCGACGCGCTGGAGAAGCTCGGCCAGGACGACGGCCTCTTCCAGACCGCCCCCGACCTGGACAAGCTGCTGCCGTGAGGGGACTGAACCTCGCGCTCGGCGCGGCGGGGCTCGCGACCTTCCTCGCCCTGGGCGAGGCGGTGCCACGGTTCGGCCTCGTCGAGGAGGACTACTTCCCGCCCACGAGCCGCATCGCCGACGCCCTCGGCACCGAACTCTCCGACGACACCTTCTGGACCGCGCTCGGCGACACCCTCACCGGCTGGGCGCTGGGCCTGGCGATCGCGTCCTGCGCCGGGATCGTGCTCGGCGTCCTCATCGCGGTCGTGCCCCACCTGCGCGACGTCACGGCCTCCACCATCGAGTTCCTGCGCCCCATCCCCTCGGTCGCGCTGATCCCACTGGCGGTGCTGCTCTACGGCAGCGAGCTGAAGTCGGTGCTCCTGCTCGTGGTGTACGCGTCGTTCTGGCAGGTGCTCATCCAGGTCCTGTACGGCGTCCAGGACGTCGACCCGGTCGCCGAGGAGACCGCGCGGTCATACGGTCTGGGCACCTGGGCGCGGGTGCGGCACGTGCTGTGGCCGACCGCGCTGCCGTACGTCATGACCGGCGTCCGGCTGGCCGCCGCGGTCGCGCTGATCCTCGCCGTCACCGCCGAACTCGTCATCGGCGCACCGGGGTTGGGTGCTCGGATCGCGGTCGCCCAGAACTCCCAGGCGGTGCCGGAGATGTACGCGCTGATCGTGGTGACCGGTGTGCTGGGGCTGGTCGTCAACGTGGGCGCGCGTACCGTGGAGCGGCGGGCCCTGGCGTGGCACCAGTCGGTGCGCGGGGAGGTGGCGGTGTGAGGGGCCTCCTGCTGCGGGTCTTCTTCGTGCTCGCCCTGCCGCTGCTGCTGACCGCGGCCTGGTGGTTCGCCTCCGCCGACAGCACGAACGTGTTCTGGCCACCCCTGCGGACCATCCTCGAGACCTTCCCGGACGTGTGGACGGGCGAGCGGCTCAGGAACGACGTTTTGCCCAGTCTGCTGCGTCTCACGGCCGGTTACGCCGTCGCCGCGGTCGCGGGTGTCGCGCTCGGCACGGTCATCGGCTCCTACCGGCGGGTGCGGGCGGTGTGCGAGCCGGTCCTGGAGTTCCTGCGGGCGGTGCCGCCGCCGGTGCTGGTGCCGGTCATCATGCTGTTCGCCGGCATCGGCGACACCATGAAGATCCTGGTGATCGCCAGCGGCTGCGTCTGGCCGATCCTGCTCAACACCGTCGAAGGCGTGCGCGCGGTGGACTCGGTGATGGCGGAGACGGCCCGCTCGTACGGCATCACGGGCCTCGCACGGCTGCGGGAGGTCGTGCTGCGCTCGGCGAGCCCGCAGATCTTCGCCGGCCTGCGTCAGGCCCTGTCGATCGGCATCATCCTCATGGTCATCAGCGAGATGTTCGCCGCCAGCGACGGACTCGGCTTCACCATCGTGCAGTTCCAACGCAGCTTCGCCGTCCCCGACATGTGGACCGGCATCCTCGTCCTCGGCCTGCTCGGCTTCCTGCTCTCCGTCGTCTTCCAGCTGGTCGAGCGGCGCGTGCTCGGCTGGTACCACGGCCTGCGGGCCCAGACCCGGCGGTCCCCGTGACGCTCACGAAAGGGCGGTCCATGCTCGACGTACGCGGCCTGAACAAGGTCTACGAGGGGTCCGGGCGCCGCGTGGAGGCGGTGCGCGACCTCACCTTCACCGTCGAGGCGGGCGAACTCGTCTGTCTGGTCGGCCCGTCGGGCTGCGGCAAGACCACCCTGCTGAAGTGTGTGGGCGGGCTGCTCACGCCGACGGGCGGCGAAGTCCTGCTGGCGGGGAAGAAGGTGACCGGTCCGCCGCCCGGGATGGCCTTCGTGTTCCAGGAGTACGGCCGCAGCCTGTTCCCCTGGAAGCGCGTCGGCGAGAACGTCGAACTCCCCCTCAGGCAGAAGGACCTGTCCAGGCAGCGGCGCCGGGAGCTGGTCGCCGACGCGCTGGAGTCGGTGGGGCTATCGGACGCGGCCGGGGCGTACCCCTGGCAGCTGTCCGGCGGTATGCAGCAGCGGGTGGCGATCGCCCGGGCGCTCGCGTACGAGCCCGACGTGCTGCTCATGGACGAGCCGTTCGCGGCGGTGGACGCCCAGACCCGCGCCGATCTCGAGGACCTGGTACGGCGGCTGTGGCGCGAGCGCGGCATCACGATCCTCTTCGTCACCCACGACATCGACGAGGCGGTGTACCTCGGCCAACGGGTGATCGTGCTGTCGGCCTCCCCCACCGTCGTCCAGGAACAGCTCAAGGTCGATCTCCCCGACGAGCGCGACCAGTTGCACACGCGGGTGGCGCCGCGTTTCGCCGAACTGCGGACCCATGTGTACGAGCAGATCCAGGCGGCGAAACGCGGGACACCTCAGGACGTGCTCAAGGCCGATACGCCTCCACCCCGTTGAACCGGACCGCGGGGCGCACCCGGGGGTCGGCGTCGAGGTCCGCCTACCGGGCGGCCCACAGACCCCGCACATGCCCGATGTGACGGGTCATCACCTCGCGGACCGCGTCCTCGTCCCGGGCGATGAGCGCGTCCAGGAGCTCCAGGTGCTCCTCGGCGGAGGCCAGAAGGCGGCCCGACTCCAGCAGGGCGGTGAGGCCGTACAGGCGGGAGCGCCCGCGCAGCTCGCCGACGACCTCGACGAGGTGGTCGTTGCCGGCGAGGGCGAGCAGGCCGAGGTGGAAGCGGGTGTCGGCCTCGACATAGGCGACGAGGTCACCGTTGGCCGCCGCCTGCACGATCTCCCGGGCCGCCGGGCGCAGCGCCTCCAGGGAGACGGGTCCGGCGGCCCTGGCCAGGTCCACCACCGTCGGGATCTCCACCAGGGCACGGATGTGGGTGTACTCGTCGAGCTGCTTCTCGGAGACCGCGGTGACCCGGAAGCCCTTGTTGGGAACGGTGTCGACCAGCCCCTCCTTGGCCAGGTCCAGCATGGCCTCGCGGACCGGGGTCGCCGAGACGCCGAAGCGGGCGGCGAGCGTCGGCGCGGAGTACACCTCGCCGGGCAGCAGTTCCCCGGCGATCAGCGCGGCCCGCAGGGCGTCGGCGACCCGCTCCCGGTAGCTGCGCTTCTGGCCGCCGAGGCTGGGAAGGGCCGGGGCGGCGGCGGGCGAGCTGGTGCGGGCGGCGGGCATGGGCTCTCCTACGGGTGCTATGTCACGCGCTATCGGCCCATTATCGGGCCGCGTGTCCGGGACCGGACACCGTGCGATGCCGGGTCCCGTTCCTGTCCCCCGCCCCGCCCTACAGGACGAATCCCGCCGGGAACGGGTCGGTCGGGTCGAGCAGGTACTGGGCGGTGCCGGTGATCCACGCCCGGCCGGTGAAGCTGGGCAGGACGGCGGGGATGCCGGCGACCTCGGTGGTGTCGAGCAGCCGTCCGGTGAACCGGGTGCCGATGAAGGACTCGTTCACGAACTCGGTGTGCAGGGGCAGTTCGCCGCGCGCGTGCAGCTGGGCCATGCGCGCGCTGGTGCCGGTGCCGCAGGGTGAGCGGTCGAACCAGCCGGGGTGGATGGCCATCGCGTGCCGGGAGTGGCGGGCGGTGGCGCCGGGTGCGAGGAGGTGGACGTGGTGACAGCCGCGGATCGACGGGTCCTCGGGGTGGACGGGCTCCTCCTGCGCGTTGATCGCCGCCATGAGGGAGAGACCGGCCTGGAGGATGTCGTCCTTGCGGGAGCGGTCGAAGGGCAGGCCGAACTCCTCCAGCGGCAGGATGGCGTAGAAGTTGCCGCCGTATGCCAGGTCATATGTCACCGTGCGCCCGTCGGCGAGTGTGATCTCACGGTCGAGGCCCGCGGAGAAGGACGGCACGTTCTTGAGGGTGACCTCCTTCGCGGCGCCGTCCTCGACGGTGACCTCGGCGACCACGAGACCCGCCGGGGTGTCGAGCCGGATGGTGGTGACCGGTTCGACGACCTCGACCATGCCGGTCTCCACCAGCACGGTGGCCACCCCGATGGTGCCGTGGCCGCACATCGGCAGATAGCCGGAGACCTCGATGTAGATGACGCCCCAGTCGCAGTCCGGGCGGGTGGGCGGCTGGAGGACGGCGCCGCTCATCGCCGCGTGCCCGCGCGGCTCGTTCATCAGCAGCTGCTTGATGTCGTCGCGGTGCTCGCGGAAGTGCAGCCGCCGCTCGTTCATGGTCGCGCCGGGGATCGTGCCGATACCACCGGTGATCACCCGCGTGGGCATGCCCTCGGTGTGCGAGTCGACGGCGTGCAGGACGAGTTTGCTGCGCATGACGCTCCTGGGGCTCGGGACGGGGAGGGGCGCCGCTCAGGCGAGTCCGGCGGCGACGGCCCGCTCGGTGGCCGCCCGGACCGCGGCCTCCTGCGCGGGCAGCAGCGGGACGCGCGGCGGGCGTACGGGGCCGCCGTACCGGCCGACGAGGTCCATCGACAGCTTGATGGCCTGCACGAACTCGACCTGGGAGTCCCAGCGCAGCAGCGGGTGCAGCTGCTCGTACAGCTTCTTCGCCGTGCCGAGGTCGCCCGCGACCGCCGCCCGGTAGAGCTCCACGCTCGCCCTGGGCAGCGCGTTCGGGTAACCGGCCACCCAGCCCTTGGCGCCGGCGATCGCCAGCTCCAGCAGGACGTCGTCGGCGCCGATCAACAGGTCCAGTTCCGGGGCGAGTTCGGCGATCCGGTAGGCGCGGCGGACATCACCGGAGAACTCCTTGACCGCGTGGATGTACCCCTCGGCGTGCAGTTCGGCCAGCAGTTCGGGGACGAGGTCGACCTTGGTGTCGACGGGGTTGTTGTACGCCACGACCGGGAGCCCGGCCCGCGCCACCTCGGCGTAGTGGGCGAGCACGGACCGTTCGTCGGCACGGTAGGCGTTGGGCGGCAGCAGCATCACGGAGGCACAGCCCGCCTCCCCGGCCTGCTCGGCCCAGCGGCGGGCCTCGGCGGAGCCGTAGGCGGCCACGCCGGGCATCACGCGCCCGCCCCCGATGGCGCCCACCGCCGTCTCCACGACCCTGGCCCGCTCCTCGGGGGTGAGGACCTGGTACTCGCCGAGGGACCCGTTCGGTACGACGCCGTCGCAGCCGTTCTCGACCAGCCAGGCGCAATGCTCCGCGTATCGGTCGTGGTCGACGGACAGGTCGTCGTTGAGCGGGAGGGCGGTGGCGACGAGGACGCCGCGCCAGGGGCGGTGGCCGGTCATGAGGGCTCTCTCTCGTTCGGGGGCGTTTCCGGTTCTCGGGCGAGGACGCCGAGCGGCACAGGAAGGGCGAACGGCCGCCGGGAGGGGGTGAGTTCGCACCCGGCGAGGCCCGCGACCGCGGGTGCGCACACCCGCCCCTGGCACCAGCCCATCCCGGCCCGCGTGAGCAGCTTCACGGTCCGTACGTCACCGGCGCCGAGTGCGCGCACCGCCTCGCGGACCGTCCCGGCGGCGACCTCCTCGCACCGGCACACGACGGTGTCGTCGGTGATCTGCTCGGTCCAGTGGGCGGGCGGCGCGCAGATCGCGTCGAGTGCGGCGAAGAAGGCGCGCAGCCGGGTACGGGACCTCGCGGCGGCGGCCCACGCGCGCGGGTCGGGTGCGGTGCCGTGCAGGCGAGCCGCGATCGACCGTCCCGCGATGTGCCCCTCGGCGAGGGAGAGCGTCGCGCCGCCGATGCCGGTGGCCTCGCCCGCGGCCCAGACGCCGGTCACGCCGGTGCGCTGCTCGTCGTCGACATGGACGGCCATGCCATCAAGGCTGCAGCCCAGCGCCTCGGCCAGGTCGGTGTGCGGGAGCATGCCGTGGCCGACGGCCAGCGTGTCGCAGGCGATGCGGCGGTGTGTGCCGGCCCTGACCCGTCCGTCGGCGTCGAGGGCGGCGACGGTCACCGCCTCCAGGCGCTCGGCGCCGTGCGCTTCCACGACGGTGTGCCGGGCGAGGGTGCGCACCCCGTGCCGGAGCAACTGGGCGGCGTACCAGGCCCCTTCGGCGACTTTGTCGGGCTGGGCGGCCAGTGCGCGGGAGTACCGTGCGCAGGTCTTCGGGTCGGCGGACTCGACCAGTGCGGCGACCCGTACCCCGGCCGCGGCGAGGCCGGTCGCGACGGGGAGCAGCAGGGGGCCGGTACCGGCGACGACGGCGGTGCGTCCGGACACCGCGAGGGACCCCTTGAGCATGGCCTGGGCACCGCCCGCGGTGACGACCCCGGGGAGGGTCCAGCCGGGGAAGGGCAGCACCTTCTCGTAGCCTCCGGTGGCGAGGAGGACGGCGTCGGCGCACACCTCGACGGGTTCCTCCCCGGCGCCGCACAGCGCGTGCACGACGAAGCCGCCGTCCAGCCGTTCCACGAACCAGACGTGATGCTCCGTCAAGTGCCGTACCGCGCCCGCCTCGACGTAGGCGCGCAGTCCGTCGCGGAGCCGCTTCCAGGTGCGCCACTGGTGGTGGAGGGCGTGCGGGCGGCGGGCGTCGAGGCCCGAGGCGGGCTGGCGGTAGAACTGTCCGCCGGCTTCCGGGGCCGCGTCGAGCAGCGTCACCCGTACGCCGCGGGAGGCGGCGGCGATCGTGGCGGCGAGGCCCGCGGGGCCGGCGCCGACGACGGCGAGGCCGGGCCGCTCACTCATCGTGCCCCGTCCCCTCCTGCGTACGGATGGCGTCCCCGGCGTGCAGGGGGGCGAGGCAAGCTCGTTGGTTCGGGCGGTCGTTGACGGTCACCAGGCAGTCGAAGCAGACGCCGATGCCGCAGAAGACCCCGCGCGGGCGGCCCTCGCCGCGGGTGGCGCGCCAGGAGGTGACGCCGGCCGACCAGAGCGCGGCGGCGACGGTCTGGCCGGGCAGGGCCTCGATCTCCCGGCCGTCGAGGGTGACCGTGAACGCCGGGCCGGGACGGGCGTCGGCGAGGTCGAGAGGGGATCTCACACGGACTCCTCGTCAGGGCCGCACCCGGGCACAGGGGTGGGGCCGGGGTCGGGGAAGCGGTCGGGGCGGAACGGCGCCAGGTCCAGCTCGGGTGTCTTGCCGGACAGCGCCTGGGCGATGAGGTGCCCGGTGCCGGTGGCGAGTCCGATGCCAGCCCCCTCGTGGCCGCACGCGTGATGCAGGCCCGGGACGCGGGGGTCGGGGCCGATCGCGGGCAGGTGGTCGGGCAGGTACGGCCGGAAGCCGACGTAGGCGCGCAGGGCCCGGACGTCCGCGAGGAACGGGAACAGCCGCGTCGCGCCGGCCGCCAGGACCCGGAGCACCGGCAGCGAGAACGACCGGTCGAAGCCGACCCGTTCCCGGCTCGCGCCGATCAACACGGGCCCGGCCGCGGTGCCTTCCACCACGGCTGAGGTCTGGAGCGCGGCCGAGTCGCTGGCCACGTCGGCCACGTAGTCGGCGGCGTACACCTTGTGCCGCACCCGGCGCGGCAGCGGCTCGGTGACCAGGACGAAGCCGCGCCGCGGGAGGACGGGGAGGTGTGTTCCCGCGAGTACGGCCAGTTCGGCGCCCCAGGTGCCGGCCGCGTTGACGACCGCCGGGGCGTGGATGTCGCCGCGGTCGGTGCGCACGCCGCGCACCGCGCCCGCGGGTGTGCGCAGGACGTCGGTCACACGCCGGCCGGTCAACAGGCGGGCGCCTGCGGCCCGCAGGAGGTGGGCGGCGGCCAGGGCGGGCATGACCTGGCAGTCCTGCGGATACAGCACACCGCCGGGCAGGCCGGGGGCGAGGTGCGGTTCGAGGTCGTACAACCGCTCCCCCACGACGGTCTCGGCGGCGACCCCGGCGGCGCGCTGTCCGTGCGCGAACCGCTCCAGGGCGTCGAGCCCGTCCGGCGTCCAGGCGACCACCACGCCGCCCTTGGACTCGTACTCGACGGCCTCCCCGAACTCCTCGGCCAGGTCCGACCACAGGCGTGCCGACAGCAGGGCGAGGTCCAGCTCGGGTCCGGGTTCCTTGTCGGAGACCAGCAGGTTTCCCTCGCCCGCTCCGGTGGTGCCGCCGGCCACCGGGCCGCGGTCCACCACGATCACGTCGAGACCCGCCCGGGCCGCGTAGAGGGCGCATGCCGCGCCCACCATTCCGGCTCCGACGACCACGACGTCGCAGGTCGGTCGCTCGCTCACGCCAGTACCATGTCACATGTCGCACCTTCTGGGAATGGTGCGTCCCGAGAGTGGCGCCGGGCGCACCAGCGGGAAGCGATGTGGCAAGGGCGCGCACGCTCGACGGCGTGCGGGCGGCCGGAACTGGAGTGACCGGGTGCGACGCACCCGCCGTTCACTCGGCCGCGGCGACCACCCTGAGGTGCGCGGCGGAACGGCGGGCGGCACGCGACCTGGACGACGTGCGGCGGGTCTCGCGGAGCACCAGGGTCAGCCGGGTGTAGCCCAGCTCCTTCAAGGTCGCCGGTGTCTCGTCGACCACACGGCAGTCGGTGGCGCCCCAGCGCGGGTCGGGGTGCAGGACGGGACGGACCGCCCCGTCGAGGGCGAAGGCCCGCTCGCCGACCGCGCGGATCCAGTGCGGCAGGCCGTGCCGGTAGGCGGCCTCCATGATGGGGTCCTGGGCGATGTCCCGGCGGATCGCCTGGAGCCCGTGATCGTGGCCGTGGCGCTCCACGGCCGCCGCGAAGTGCGCGAGCATCGGCAGGCACCAACGGGACTCGTGCTCACCGAGGACCAGGCCCGCGTCCGGATGGAACAGGACGAACCGGAGGAAGTTGTCGTCGGGCATGGCGGTGGGATGCGGGCCCACCTCGCGGAAAAGTGTCGCGAAACCGGTGTTCGACAACACGACGTCCCATCGGTGGTCGAGGACGACCGAGGGAAAGGGAACCGCTTCCAGAAGGGTGGTGTAGTCCTCCAGATACGCCCGGGCCTCAAGACTGTCGGGGGCGGGCCGCGGCTTCGTCCGCTGCCCTCCTGCCTGTTGTGCCATCGGGAGGTCACCCCTCTTGCCTATGCGGCCTTCACGCGGCGCCCTGATCCTGCTGCCCGCACACAAGGCGTGTCAACTATCGTGGCATTTCGTGCCTGTTGACGGCTGAAATTGGCCACAGTTGTGGCGAGACCTGGTCGTGAGTTCGAACAAGGGGCTACTCTCCCCGGAGTTCACGGCAACCGCTTGTGACGATGTGCTTGTGAGAAGCCAGTGAGAGACGTAGGAGATCTGTCGGTGACGGAGGGCTTCGCGAGTCCCGCCGCCGCGGTGCCGGCCGCGCTGTCGGCCGTCGTCGCCCGGGTCACCGTACTCGCCGACCGGCTCGGCGTGCCGCACGCGGAGGTCTTCCACACCGGCCGCCTGTCCGTGGCCTCCGGCGTCCCCGAGCCCGTGGTCAAGGCGCTGCTGAGCGGCCGCCCCGCGGGCGAGCCCGACGTCCAGGCCCGTTTCCTGCAACGCCTGGACCTGCTGCGCCGCACCCGGCTCAAGCCCAACGGCCGCAAGTACACCCAGCAGGAGATCGCCGACGGCGCCGGGATGTCCCGGCAGCAGGCGGGTGCCCTCATCAACGGCGACCGGCGTCCCACCATGGAGCACTGCGACGCCATCCAGCGCTTCTTCCGGGTACATGCCGGCTTCCTGACGGCCGAGGATCCCGAGGCGCTCGCCGGCGCGTTGCAGCGCACCGAACAGGAGTTGCTGCAGAAGCTGGCCGACCGTGAGAAGGAGGCGACCGCGGCGGCCGGTGACCCGCTGGAGCGGCTGCTACAGGATCACGGCGTCCGCGGGATCGCCTGGCGGGCCGCGCAGTTGCCCACCGACCAGCACCGCGACAAGGTCGCCGAATGGTTGGACATGCTCCTGGAGAGCGTCAAACGGCCCGAGTCGTGAGCCGAGGGGACAACTGTGGGCATCGGTAGGGACATGCGCCGCCTGTGCGGCGAGCTGGTGGCGGAGCTGAACCTCGTCGCGCCGGCCCGCCCCACGGACCTGTACAGCGCCCTGTGCGGCACGATGAGCCGCCGCCGCGGCCGCCCTGTCCACTTCCGCACGGCCGCCTTCCCGCCCGGCACGGCGAGCGGGCTGTGGCTCGACATGGCCGACCAGGATCTCGTGGTCGTCGAGGAACGCACCGCGCCCGGGCACCAGTTGGTGATCCTCGGGCACGAGCTGTGGCACATGCAGGCCGGTCACTGCAGCCACCACGTCGAGGGCGCCGCCGTGGCGGCCCGGCTGCTCAGTGACGACGCCGACCTGCGGGCCGCCGTGCTGAAGGTCGCCGCCCGCACCCGCTTCGACGAGGCCGAGGAGAAGGAGGCCGAGCGCTTCGGCCTCCTTCTGGCCAGCAGGTGCACCACCTGGCTGGACGGTTCGCCGGTGCGCGGCCCCGTGCGGCGCGACCGCCTCGCCGGCCGCATCGAGGCGTCGCTGGGATACCTCGGTCCGCAGAACTGAGCGGTGACGCAACGCCGTTCGTGTTGCGCCGAGTTCGCTCGCCTCGCGCGCGAGCGCCGTTCACCTCTCGCCGAGTTCGCCCGCCTCGCACAACCGCCGCTCACGTCGCGCCGAGTTCACCCGCCTCGCACAACCACCGCCCACGTCGCACCGCGTTGGCCCGCCTCGCCCGAGCGCCGCTCACGTCGCGCCGCACTCGCCCGCCTCGCACAACCACCGCTCACGTCGCGCTGCGTTCGCTCGCCTCGCGCAGGTCGCTGTTCGTGACGCGGCCGGGCGGCGGGCCCGGCCGTCCCTCGCGCAGCAGGTCGCGCCAGTGCTCACGGCTCCAGTCCGCCGGAGCCGTGTCCGCCGTGAACTCCTCGACCAGTGAGGCGAACCGCCCGGGATCGGCGTGGAAGGGAAAGTGCCCGGCTCCCTCGAAGATCTCCAGCCGGCTGCCCGGCATGGCCTCGTGCGCCGCGAACGCGTGCCGTACCGGCACCACGCTGTCGCGGTCGCCCCAGAGCAGCATCGTCGGCATGCCTTCGGTCAGATAGCAACGGTCGAGCATGGTCACCACCTGGCCGCGCCAGTCGACCACCGCGCGCAGGGTGCGGATGAAGGCGTCGCGCGAGGTCTCGTCCGGCAGCGCGTCCACGAGCTGGAGCAGCTCGGGCGCGTCCTGCCCGAGGTCGGTGCCGAGAAGCTTCATCAGCCGTACGGCGAGCCCCACGTGCAGCCGCATCCCGGGCAGCCGCAAGGTCGAGAGCATCAGGTGGGCGCCGGGCAGCGACACCAGGCGCAGCACCGGGTTCACCTCCCGGCCCACGCCGCCCGCGCTGACCAGGATGAGCCGTTCGGTGCGCTCGGGGAACTGGTAGGCGAACTGCATGGCCACCCCTCCGCCCAGCGAGTGCCCGACGAGCGTGGCCGACTCGATGCCGAGCGTGGTCAGCAGATCGCGCACCCCGTTGGCGTACGCGGCCACCGAGTAGTCGGCGCGCGGTTTGTCCGAGGCCCCGTGGCCTAGCAGGTCGGGGGCGATGACGGTGTGGGTGCGGGCGAGGTCGGGGATGAGCCGGGCCCAGGTGGCGGAGGAGTCGCCGATGCCGTGCACGAGGACCAGCGCCGGACCCTCGCCGGCCATCCGGAAGGCACGGCGGTATCCGTGCACGACCCGGTACCGCACGGCGAGTTCACCGTCGCCGACCGGGCGCAGCCCTACGGTGCGCGCCGGGCGCCGGTGCGGGACGTCGACCACGCGTGCCTCCCCGTTCCCTGGCCGCCGGGCGGCGACCGAAAGCCCTTCACCCCAGCGTAGAGCGCCTTTTCCCGCGGTGATTTCGGTGAGGTTTCACCTCCGCTAAGCGGGCGAACCGGGGCGCCGCCGCGCCTGATTGTCAGTGGTGGGCGGCAAGCTGGACGGTGCACCCCTTGTACGGGTGCGCGACCGTTGAGCCGACTTGGGGAGAGCCGACCGATGCCCACCGCCGTGATGACCGACCGCGAGCGCGCCGCCGTCCAGGCCTATCTGCGGCTTCTGCACACCGTGCGCGCCGCCTTCGACGGTTCGCCCGACCCGGGGCGACCACCCGTGGTGCCGCCCGCCGTGCTCGCGGAGGCGGAGCAGGCGCTGGCCGACGCGGGGCTCGTGGGCAACGAGGAGGAGTTCTTCCGGCTGTTGAAGGGCTGGTTCCCGCAGCCGTGACCGTCCGGGTCAGTGGTGCGGCACCACGACGGCCGTCGCGATCAGCCCGCGCCGTACGGTCCAGCGGCCCTCGAAGCGACCGAGCCGTCGGCCGCCCACCATCGGTCCGGGGACGAGGAGTTCGGCACTCAGGCCGCCGCTGAACCCGTCACCGGGGCCGACTCGGAACTCGATGTCGGCCTCGGTGAAGTCCAGCCACTTCCCGGTGAGCGGGTACCACGCCTTGTAGACGGACTCCTTGGCGCTGAACAGCAGCCGGTCCCAGTGGATCCGGGGCTGCTGCTCGGTCAGCCGGCGCAGCCGCTCCACCTCGGCGGGCACGGAGGTGGCGGCGAGGACTCCCTCGGGGAGCGGCTCGTGGGGCTCGGCGTCGATGCCGAGGGCGGCCAGGTCGGCGGAGCGGACCAGGGCGGCGGCGCGGTAGCCGTCGCAGTGGGTCATGCTGCCGGTCAGACCGGCGGGCCAGCGGGGGGCGCCGCCGACGCCGGGGACGAGGGGCTGCGGCGGGACGCCGAGCTTGTCCATGGCACGGCGGGCGCAGGTGCGTACCGCGGCGAACTCGCGGCGGCGCCGGTCCACCGCCCGCGCCACGACCGCCGCCTCCTCGGGGTAGAGCGGCGCGGCGTCCTCGTCACCGTACGTCTCCACGGCCACCACCGTGTCCGGCAGCAGCTCCTCGATCACGGGGCCCGACCTCCCTGGGCAGTATGCGGCGCAGTCGTCCCGGCGGGTCGGAGCGGGTGCGCCACTCGCGGGGGTATCCGACCGACACCTCTTCGAAGCGGACACCGTCCTGCCAGGTGGTCCGCGGGATGTGCAGATGACCGTAGACCATGGTGGCGACGCGGAACCTGCGGTGCCAGTCCGCGGTGAGTTCCGTGCCGCACCACATGGCGAACTCGGGGTGCCAGAGCACCTCGGTCGGGTGCCGGTGCAGGGGGTAGTGGTTGACGGGGACGAGGGGCAGGTCCTCGGGCAGTTCGGCGAGCCTGCGCGCGGTCGCCTCCACCCGGGCCCGGCACCAGGCCTCGCGGGTCGGGTAGGGGTCGGGGTGCAGCAGGTGCTCGTCGTTGCAGACGATGCCGGTGCGGTGCGCGTACGCCAGTCCCTCGTCCTTGGTGGCGCAGCCGGCGGGCAGGTAGGAGTAGTCGTACAGCAGGAACAGCGGGGCGACGACGGCCGGGCCGCCGGGGCCCTCCCAGACGGGGTAGGGGTCCTCGGGGGTCACGACGCCGAGTTCGCGGCAGAGCGCCACCAGGTGCTCGTAGCGCTCGACGCCGCGCAGGGTGACCTCGTCGCTGGGGTGGGTCCACAGTTCATGGTTGCCGGGGACCCAGACGACCTTGCGGAACCGGGCGGCGAGGGTCTCCAGGGTCCAGCGGATCGCGGAGACGGTCTCGGCGACGTCACCGGCGACCAGCAGCCAGTCCTCGTCCGTCTCCGGGCGCATCCGCTCGACGAGGGCGCGGTTCTCCGGGTAGCCGACGTGCAGATCGCTGATGGCCAGGAGCTGTCCGGCACCACCGGCCCTCGACGTCACCACTGGCCTCCTCCGTGCACGCGAATGGGACCACCAGAGCACATTCGCGGCGCGCGGACAAGCGGGCCCCGCGCCTCTCGGCCGGGCGCCGCAGAGGGTTCATGATCGACAAATCCGTAACGCGCGCGTTGCATTCGGGGGCTCGGGAAGCCGTATGATCGCCCCAACACCAACGCCTTGAACCTGCCTCAGCGCAGGACGTCTTGGTGTCCCTCCACACACCCTGGCCGGGCTCGGCCTGCTGCGCCGTGCCCGCAGACCCCGAAAGGCGGCTTGCATGATCTCTCGCGTACGCGTCTGGCTCAACCGCACGTACGCGGAGAACGTGTTCTTCATGGATCAGCTCCGCCGAAATCCCAGTGACCGGGCGGTCGAGATCCATGCGACGCACGGTGACCCGGACTCCCCCGTGCTGGCCGCCGCCGACACCGCCGACCTGGAGCCGGAGGGCCTGTCCCCGGCCGCCTACGTCGAGTACGCCCTCGACCAGTGCGTCCGCCGCGGCATCGACGTGTTCGTGCCCCGGCTGCACCAGGCGGCGGTCGTGGCGCACCGCGCGGAGTTCGAGGCGGCCGGTACGGCGCTGCTGGCGCCGCCGCCTGAGGCGGTGGCCGTCTTCCACGACAAGGTGATCGCCTACGAGGCCGTGCAGGCGATCGGGGTGCCCGTACCGCCGTGGTACCGGGTGCGCACCGCGGAGGAACTCGTCGTCGCGGTCGAGGAGTTGGAGGCGGGCGGCCACAAGGCGTGCTTCAAGCCGGCGTCCGGCGCCGGCGGGGTGGGCTTCCGGGTGATCACGCGCGCCCCCTTCTCGCTCACGCACCTCAACGGGTTCCCCGGTCCCCATGTGCCGCTGGACCTGGTCGTGGACGCCCTGACGCAGTCCGACGAGCCGGTGGACTGGCTGGTCATGCCGCGCCTGGAGCAGCCGGAGGTGTCGGTGGACTGCCTGACCGGCCCCGACAACCGGATCCGGCTGGCGGTGGGCCGCACCAAGAACGGCCGTCGCCGCGGCTTCACGCTGCACGAGCAGTGGCTGGAGCCCGCGCGGCGGATCGCGGAGGGATTCGGGCTGCACTACCTGTCCAACATCCAGTTCCGCATGTTCGGTGACACCCCGGTGCTGATGGACGTCAACACGCGGCCCGCGGGCGGCCTGCACCAGCTGTCGCTGTGCGGGGTCAACGCGCCCTGGGCCGCGGTGCAGTTGGCGTTGGGCGAGGACCCCGGGGAGATGACCCCGCCGTTCCTGGGGCAGGACTACACGGTGGTCTCGGGGCTTCGCCAGCTGCGCCCGGTGTCGCTTCCCCAGCAGCGCGCCGAGGCCCCGGAACCGCTGCCCGCGGTGCCCGCGCCGGCCACTGCCGGGACCGTCGTCGTCGAGCCCGCGGGGCAGGCGCTGCCGCTCTAGGGCCTGTTGCGAAAGTGGCCTCTGCCGCGCGACGCCCGGCACGCACTCTCGCCGCACCGCCCGAAAGCCCGAGTACGCCCACTACGAGGGCTTCCGGGCGGCACGCCGAGAGCACGCACCGAACGCCGCGCGGCCGCCCTCCGGGCGACGAGGCCACTTTCACAACACGCCCTAGCCGAACACCGGTATGGACCAATCCCGCGCACACGCTTGACAGCGGGATTGGTCCATACCAACTTGGACTGCGCACCACCGCACCTCTGTGCCCTCCCGAACACCCCACATCCATCAGGGAGATCGCGTGCGCAACCCACTCGGACGTTCCAGACGTCTCCTCGCCCTCCTCGCCACGGCGGGCCTCGCGCTCGCCGGGGCCGTCGCCCTCCCCGGCACCGCCCAGGCGGCCAACGTTCTCGCCAACCCCGGCTTCGAGACCGGCGCCCTCTCCCCCTGGACCTGCACCAGCAACCTCGGCTCGGTCGTCTCCTCCCCCGTGCACGAAGGCTCCAAGTCCCTCGCGGGCGCGGTGAGTTCCAGCGACATCGCCAAGTGCAGCCAGACCGTCGCCGTACGGCCCAACACCGCGTACACGCTGAGCGGTTGGGTGCGCGGCAGCTATGTGTACCTCGGTGTGGACGGCGCCTCCTCCACCTGGACCTCGTCCCCGTCGGCGTACAGCCGGCTCAGCGTGTCGTTCACGACCGGCGCCTCGCAGACCAGCGCGACCGTCTACACCCACGGGTGGTACGCACAAGGCACCTACCACGCCGACGACATCAGCCTCGACGGCCCGGGCGGAGGTTCGGACACGCAGGCACCGACCGTGCCCGCGGGTCTGCGGTCCACCGGGAAGACCTCGTCGAGCGTGTCGCTGGCGTGGAACGCCTCGACGGACAACGTCGGGGTCACGGCCTACGACGTCTTCAGCGGCTCCAACCAGGTGCTCAGCGTCTCCGGTACGAGCGCCACGGTCAGCGGGCTGTCCCCGAGCACCGCCTACACGTTCACCGTGCGGGCGCGGGACGCGGCCGGGAACTCCTCCGGGGCCTCCGGCGCGGTGAGCGTCACCACCGATCCGGGCGGCGGGGGCGGCGGCTTCAAGCAGGCCGCGCCCTATCTCTACCTCGGCTGGGGCGATCCGCCGAGCGCGACCTCGGTCATGAGCGCCACCGGCATCAAGTGGTTCACGATGGCGTTCATCCTGTCCTCCGGCGGCTGCACCCCGGCCTGGGACGGCAGCAGGCCGCTGACCGGCGGCAACGACCAGAGCGTCATCAACTCCATCCGTGCCGCGGGCGGCGACGTCGTGCCGTCGATCGGCGGCTGGAGCGGCAACAAGCTCGGTCCGAACTGCTCGACCGCGGAGGCGCTGGCGGGGGCGTACCAGAAGGTGATCGACGCCTACGGGCTGAAGGCGATCGACGTCGACATCGAGAACACCGACGAGTTCGAGAACGCGACCGTGCAGGACCGGATCCTGAACGCCCTGAAGATCGTCAAGGCGAACAACCCCGGCCTGCGGACCGTCCTGACCTTCGGCACCTCCACCACCGGCCCGACCTACTGGGGCAACCGGCTCATCGAGCAGGCCAAGGCGCTGAACGCCGGCATCGACGTGTTCACGATCATGCCGTTCGACTTCGGTGGCGGAGCCGACATGTACGGCAACACCGTGAACGCGACGGAGGGCCTCAAGGCCAAGCTGAAGTCCACCTTCGGGTGGGACGACGCCACCGCCTACGCCCACATCGGCATCTCCGGCATGAACGGTCTCTCCGACCAGCAGGAGCTCACCTCGCCCGCGACCTGGACCTCCATCCGGGACTGGGCGAACTCCCACCACATCGCACGGCTCGCGTTCTGGTCGGTCAACCGTGACCGCCCGTGCCCGGGCGGCGGCGTGGTCAGCAACTGCTCCGGCATCAGCCAGAGCACCTGGCAGTTCACCTCGATCACGGCCGGCTTCACCGGCTGAGGCAGCCGACCCGACTCCCCCCACCGGACGCCCCCACGCCTGCGCCGACTCGGCGAGGCGTGGGGGCGGCTCGTCATCGAAGGCGCCATGACCGCAGTCCGCCCTCCCCGAGCCCGCGGACGTCCCCAACCCGGCTGCGGTGAACCCGTGTTGGCCGGTCCCGGGTCAGCTCACGGCACCGCGCCGCAGCCGGAGGGTGAGGATCTGGAAGGGGCGCAGCGTCACCGGGACCGTGCCGTCGACGGCGGCCTCGCCCTCGTCGAGCGGGCGCTCCAGGAGGTCGGTGACGGCGGCCCCGGCGAGCGGGAAGCCGGTGCGCAGCACACCCTGGGCGCGGCCGCCGCGGGACTCGTAGAGCCGTACCACCACGTCGCCCGAGGTGTCGTCGGCGAGCTTGACCGCCTCGACGGTGATGCCCGCGCCCTCGACGGAGACGACCGGCTCGGGGGCGCCCGCCGAGTCCGCCACCCGCAGGGGGAGGTTGAGGGCGTAGCCCTCGGTGACCGCGTCCTCGATGCTCGCGCCGGGCAGCAGGGAGTAGGTGAAGCGGTGCCTGCCCTGGTCGGCCTCCGGGTCCGGGACGCGCGGGGCGCGCACCAGGCTGAGGCTGACCTTTGTCGTGGTGCCGCCGTCCTCGCGGACCGTGCGGGAGACGTCGTGGCCGTAGGTCGAGTCGTTGATGACCGCGACACCGTAGCCGGGCTCCGCGATGTGCACCCAGCGGTGGCCGGAGACCTCGAAACGGGCCGCCTCCCAGCTGGTGTTGGTGTGGGTGGGGCGCTGGATGTGGCCGAACTGGATCTCGGCCGAGGAGTGCGGGGCGCGGATGTCCACGGGGAAACCCGCCTTGAGGATCTTCTCGGCCTCGTGCCAGTCGAGGTCCGTCTCGATGTCGATCCGGGGGCTGCCGGCGCGGACGCTGATCGTCTGGGTGATCTTCGAGCCCTTGCCGAAGGTGCGCTCCACGCGGAGGGCGCCCAGGAGCGGGTCCGTCTCGACGACGGTGACGCCGTCCGTGTCCAGCAGGTCCGTGTAGCGGTTCTTGTAGTGCTTGTCGATGTCCCAGGCGTCCCAGTAGTTCGGGAGGTCGGTGTGCAGACGCAGGAGGTTGCCGGGCTCGGCGAGGACCTCGCGGTCGGCCCGGACGTCGTACACGGAGGCCAGGGTGCCGTCCTCGGCGACCTCCACGCGGACCAGGCCGTTGTCGAGGACGCGGCCCTCGACCGTGACGGGCTGCGCGGGCTCGGTGGGTGCGAGGGGGGCGCAGCCGTTCGCGGGCACCTCGACATAGGCGGGGGTCCCGGAGCCGTCCCGGACCACCTCGGCGCGGTCGTAGGGACTGGTGTTGAAGACCCGGGCGGTGCCGGCGCCCAGAGCCGCCAGCGCCTGCGCCGTCAGCGCCTCCAACTCCTCGGCGACGCGGGCGTACTCGGCCTCCGCCTCGCGGTGCACCCAGGCGATGGACGACCCCGGCAGGATGTCGTGGAACTGGTGCAGCAGGACCGTCTTCCACAGCCGGTCGAGCTGCTCGTAGGGGTAGGCGTAGCCCGGCGCGTGCAGGGCGGCCGTCGTGGCCCACAACTCGGCCTCGCGGAGCTTGTGTTCGCTGCGGCGGTTGCCCTGCTTGGTGCGGGCCTGGGAGGTGTAGGTGGCGCGGTGCAGCTCCAGGTAGAGCTCGCCGTTCCAGACGGGGGCGTCCTCGTACTCGGCGCGGGCCTTGGCGAAGAACTCGTCGGGGTGCTCGACGACGACCTTGGGCGAGCCCTCCAGGTCGGCGAGGCGGCGGGCGCGTTCCATGATCTCGCGGGTGGGTCCGCCACCGCCGTCGCCCCAGCCGAACGGGGCCAGCGAGCGCGTACCGGCGCCCTTCTCGGCGTAGTTGCGGACCGCGCGGTCCATCTCCTCGCCGCTGAAGCGGGCGTTGTAGGTGTCGACGGGCGGGAAGTGGGTGAAGATGCGGGTGCCGTCGATACCCTCCCACCAGAAGGTGTGGTGGGGGAACTTGTTGGTCTGGTTCCAGGAGATCTTCTGGGTGAGGAACCAGTCGTTGCCGGCGAGCTTGGCGAGCTGCGGGTAGGCGGCGTTGTAGCCGAAGGAGTCCGGCAGCCAGACGCCCTTGGTCTCGATGCCGAAGTGCTCGATGAAGAACCGCTTGCCGTGGACGAGTTGCCGGGCGATGGCCTCGCCGCCGGGCAGATTGCCGTCGGACTCGACCCACATGCCGCCGACCGGCACCCACTGGCCCTTCTTCACCGAGTCCTGGATGCGGGCCCACACGTGCGGGTAGTTGTCGCGCACCCACTCGTACTGCTGGGCCTGCGAGCAGGCGAAGATGAAGTCGTCGTACTCGTCGGCGAGGGCGGTGACGTTGGAGAAGGTGCGGGACGTCTTGCGCTTGGTCTCGCGGATCGGCCACAGCCAGGCGGAGTCGATGTGGGCGTGGCCGACGCCGGAGACAGTGTGGGCGCTGGCGTGGGCGGGCTTGGCCAGTACCGGCGCCAGCACCTCGCGGACCGCCGCCGCGCTGCCGGAGACGTCGTCCAGGTCGAGGATGTCCATGGCCCGGTCCAGGGCGTGCAGGATCTCGTGGCGGCGCGGCTCGTGGTCGCCGAGGTGGGTCATGACGCCGAGCAGCACCTGGAGGTCCAGGTCGAGGTGGAAGACCTCCTCGTCGAGGACGGCGATGTCGGCGCGGCGGAAGGTGTACAGGGGGCGGTCGCCTGCCGTCAGTACGTCGCCGAGCGGCGTCGGCGCGCGGAAGCCGTCCGCCAGGATGTCCGGGTTGGAGGCGGCCTCCACCAGGTAGTCGATCCGCTCCCCGCCGGTCGCCGGGTTGGCGATCGGCACGTACTGGTTGAGCGGGTTGACCGCCTTCAGCGGGCGGCCGTCGGGCAGGTGGACCAGGGCCTCCGCCTGGTTGCCGGGCCAGTCGCCGACGAAGCCGAGGTCGATGACCGCCTCGACGCGCCGGCCGGCGAACTCGGCGGGCACCTCGCCCCGCATCCGGAACCAGGTGGTGCCCCACGGCGGGCCCCACGGGGTGTCCATGGCGAAGGGCGTGTAGCGCGCGGCCGCGGCCTCCTCGAAGGAGACCGGCTCCCCGGGCGCCTGCCAGGCCTCCACCTCGAAGGGGACGGTGGCCGCGTAGAGCGCGGGCTTGATGCGCTGGGTGTGGAGGCGTTCGACGCGTTCTTCGATCCGGCGGCGTTCGTCGTGCATGGCGGGCTCCAGTGAGGAGGACGAGAGGGAAAGCGCTTACCAGCAGGGTGTCACTTAAGGTACGCCAGGCCCGGATGGACCTCGGCATAGCCCTCGACCAGGCGACGGGCGACGTTCACGGAGTCGACCAGCGGGTGCAGCGCGAAGGCCTTGACCGCGGTCGTGCGCGAGCCGGACTCGGCGGCCGCGAGCACCTCCCGCTCGACCGCCTTCACCGCGCAGACCAGGCCGGTGGCGTGGCCGGGCAGCGGGGCGACGGCGACCGGGTGCGCGCCGTTGGCGTCGACGAGGCACGGCACCTCGATCACGGCCTCGTCGTCGAGCACGGCGAGCGAGCCCTGGTTGCGGACGTTGAGGATCAAGGTGGTGCGCTCGTCGCGGGCGATGGCTCGCATCAGGGCGAGGGCGACCTTCTCGTAGCCGCCGGACAGGTCGTCGGCGTCACGCTCGCCGGCGCCCGCGGTCTCCCGGTTCTCGGCCATGTAGGTGGCCTCGCGCTCGGCGCGGGTGCGGTCCCAGGCGGTGAGGGCGGAGGTGTCCGGGCGCCGCACCTCCTCGTAGAACCCGGCCTGCTGGTCGCGCAGGAAGGCGCCGCGGGTCCGCTCGGCCTGCTGGTAGGCGCGGACGGCCTCGCGGTTGAAGTAGTAGTAGTGCAGGTACTCGTTGGGGATCGCGCCGAGGGACTGGAGCCAGTCGACGCCGAAGAGCTTGCCCTCCTCGAAGGAGCCGAGCAGATCGGGGTCGGCGAGCAGGCGGGGCAGCTCGTCCCGGCCGGCGATCTTCAGACCGCGGACCCAGCCGAGGTGGTTGAGGCCGACGTAGTCGATCCACGCCTCGTCGGGGTCGGCGCCGAGCACGCGGGCGATACGGCGGCCGAGGCCCACCGGCGAGTCGCAGATGCCGATGACCCGGTTCCCGAGGTGACGCGACATGGCCTCGGTGACCAGGCCGGCCGGGTTGGTGAAGTTGATGACCCAGGCGTCGGGGGCGAGGCGGGCGACGCGCCGGGCGATGTCCTCGGCGACGGGGACCGTGCGCAGGCCGTAGGCGATGCCGCCCGCGCCGACGGTCTCCTGGCCGAGGACGCCTTCGGCGAGGGCGACGCGTTCGTCGTCCGCCCGGCCCTCCAGTCCGCCGACGCGGATCGCGGAGAAGATGAAGTCGGCGCCGCGCAGGGCCTCGTCGAGGTCGGTGGTGGCGGTGACCGCGGGGGCGTCCTCGACGGTCGCCGCCTGTTCCGCCAGGACCCGGGCGACCGCGTGCAGCCGGCTGTCGTCGAGGTCGTGCAGGACGACCTCCGTGACCCGCCCCTCGCCCCGGTCGCCCAGCAGCGCCCCGTACACGAGCGGCACCCGGAACCCGCCGCCGCCCAGAATCGTCAGCCTCACGCCTGCACCTTTCCTGCCACCGCCACCGCGACGCCCGCCTCCTCCAGGGAGGTCCGCGTCGCCGCGTTCACCGGCGCGTTCGTCACCACCACGTCCAGGTCCTCGGGACCGCAGACCTTCGCCATCCCCGTGCCGGGGAACTTCGCCGCGTCGGCGAGCAGCACGACCTTGTCACTCGACTTGATCATGGCCCGCTTGACCGGCACCTCCACGACCGTCGTGTCCATCACCTGCCCACCGGGGCGCACTCCACTGGTGCCGAGGAAGAGCCAGTCGGCGTGCAGCTGGCGGAGATTGTCCTCGGTGAGGAAGCCGACCAGGGAGCGGTACTCGCGGCGGACCATGCCGCCGAGCAGGACCAGTTCGATGCCCTCGTCGTCGGCGAGTTCCTCGTAGACCACCAGGTTGCTGGTGATCACCGTGAGGCGGCGGCCGTGCAGCTGGCGGGCCAGCCGGTACGCGGTGGTGCCGATGTCGAGCAGCACCGACTGACCGTCCGCGACCAGTCCCGCCGCGTGGGCGGCTATGGCGTCCTTCTCGGCCACGCGCACCTCGGCGACCTCGGCGAAGGGCTGGTCGCCCTCCTCCGCGCGGGCCCCGCCGTGGACGCGGGTGAGCAGCCCGTCCTCCTCCAGCTTGACCAGGTCGCGCCTGATCGTGGCGGGGCTCACGCCCAGTTGCTCGGAGAGGTCGGTCACGGCCGCGGGGCCGCCGGAGCGCAGGGCCCGCAGGATGAGTTGATGTCGTCGTTCTGCCAGCACGACGTGAACAGTACTCGTCATTGCCAATCATTTCTATGCTCACTTCTGCTTGGGTATTGACCAATGTCGTCGGGCGGCGCACGATTCCCGTCATCGAAATTGACGAGTTTTGACGAGCCCCGACGAGAGGAAGTGCGCGTGGACGACGACCGGCCCGATGTGCTGCTGACCGGGCTGCTCTTCTACGACCTCGTCCTCACGGGTCTGGGCGGTCCGCCGACACCCGGCGAGGAGGTCTGGACGGGCGGCATGGGCTGCGGCCCCGGCGGCATCGCCAACCTGGCGGTCGCCGCCGCCCGCCTCGGCCTGCGCACCTCCCTCGCCACGGTCCTCGGCGACGACTTCTACGGCGCGTACTGCCACGACGTCCTCGCCGGCCAGGAGGGCGTCGACCTCTCGCTCTCCCGTACCGCCGACGGCTGGCCCACCCCCGTCACCGTCTCCCTCGCCTACGGCGACGACCGCGCCCTGGTCACCCACGGCCAGGAACCCCCGCTCTCGCAGGACACGCTGATGGGCGACCCGCCCGAGGCGCGCACCGCCCTCGTCCACCTCGAGGCCGAACCCCGCGAGTGGATCGCCAAGGCCGCCTCGAACGGCACCCGGGTCTACGCCGACGTCGGCTGGGACCCCACCCGGCAGTGGTCCACCGACCTGCTGGACCAGCTCAGGCTCTGCCACGCCTTCCTCCCCAACGAGGCCGAGGCGATGGCCTACACCCGGACCGACAGCGCGATCGCGGCGCTCGGCACGCTCTCGGAGCTGGTGCCGGTCGTGGTGGTCACCCGCGGTGGGGACGGCGCGGTGGCCGTCGACCAGATCACCGGGGAGTACGCGGACGTCCCGGCGCTCGACATCGATGTCCTGGACGCGACCGGCGCCGGCGACGTCTTCGGCGCGAGCTTCGTCGCGGCCTCCCTCGGCGGCTGGCCGCTCGAGGAGCGGCTGCGGTTCGCGGTGCTCGCCGCCGGACTGTCCGTGCGGCACCCGGGCGGGGCGCTCGCGGCACCGGGCTGGTACGGCGTGGACCGCTGGTGGCGGTCGCTGTCGCCGGCCGACCGTGAGCTGCGGACCGCGTACGGGTTCCTGTCCGACCGGATCCCGGCCGATCCCGGGCCCCCCGTCCGACACGCCCCCGTCACACCCCCCGCACGGCGGCTCTGACCCCCTGTGCGCTGTCCCGCCCCCACAGCGGTTCCGCTCCCCGTAGCCCTGCGAAGACCCGAAAACCCCGAAAGGCGGTGGGAGCTGTGCGGCTCTCACGAAGAGGCCTGCTGCGCGCGGGCCTGGCCGGTACGGCCGCCACGGCCCTCGGCGGCCTGGCGTCCGGCTGTGCCGTCCCGACCGGCTCGACCGGCCGGAACATGGTCCTGTGGTACTGGAGCGGCGGTCTGAGCGACACCGTCGTGAAGAACGCCAAGGCCCGCTACGACCGTTCGGTCGACCTCCAGGCCATCCAGATCGGCGGCCAGTACCGCTCCAAGCTCATCACCACCATCACCGGCCGCGCCCACATCCCCGACATCGCCGGGCTCAAGGGCGAGGACATGGCGGCCTATCTGCCGAACGCGGACCAGTTCGTGGACCTGCGGACGCTCGGCGCGGACACGTACAAGTCCCGGTACCTGTCGTGGAAGTGGGACCAGGGCATCGCCGACGACGGCACGATGGTCGGCTTCCCGATCGACTGCGGGCCGGTCGCGCACTACTACCAGTACGACATCTTCCGCGAGGCCGGGCTCCCGTACGAGCCCGACGACGTGACGAACGAGCTCGACACCTGGGAGAAGTTCTTCGACGCGGGCGTGCGGCTCGGCAAGCGCGTCCCCGGCGCCAAGCTCCTCACCGACGTCAACTCCGTCTTCGAGAACGTGGTGCAGCAGGGCGCGAAGCGCTACGTCGACAAGGACCGCCACTTCATCGGCGACCAGGAGCACGTGCGCCGGGCCTGGGCGCTCGCCGTCGAGGCCAAGCGGCGCGGCATCGTCTCGGACCTGGTCAGCGGCACCCCGGACCAGTTGTCGGCCATCCAGGACGGCACGCTGCCGAGCCAACTGAACGCCTCCTGGGCCGCCTTCGACATCAAGAACGGCGTGCCGAGGACCAAGGGCAGGTGGCGGGTGGCGCAGATGCCGGTGCGGCCCGCCAACAACGGCGGCTCGTTCCTGTCGATCACCAAGGCGTGCCGGGAGCCCGAGCGGGCCTTCGAGATCATCACCTGGATCCTCGACGCGGCCAACCAGGCACAGGGGTACGTCGACGCGGGCCTCTTCCCCTCCACGCCCGCCTCGTACGACCTCGCGCAGATGCGGGAGCCGGACGCCTTCTTCGGCGGCCAGGTCACGACCGACGTCTTCGGTCCGGCCGCGCGGAAGATCGCCGTCGCCTACAACAGCCCGTTCGACATCGCGCTCGGGCAGCCCCTCAAGGACGAGATCAAGAACGTCGGTGTCCTCGGCAAGGACCCGAGGACAGCCTGGAGGGACGCCATGAGCAAGTGCCGTCGCATCGCCGAGCACCTGGGGGTGAGCTACTGATGGCCGTTCTGGAGCAGACCCCGCCCGCCGTGAGACAGCCCGCCGCGAGCCCGCCCAAGAAGGGCCTGCGCGCCTACTGGCACCTCTACGCCGCGATCTCCCCCTTCTACCTGATCTTCCTCGCCTTCGGTCTCTTCCCGGTGGGCTTCTCCCTCTACCTGTCCTTCCACCGCTGGGACGGCCTCGGCCCGATGGAGTGGGCCGGGCTCTCCCAGTACCAGTACCTGCTGAGCGACAGCGACTTCTGGAACTCGATCGGCAACACGCTCGTCATCTGGGCGCTGGCCACCTTCCCCATGATCTTCCTGGCGATGGTCACGGCCGTGATGCTCAACTCCGCGGTGCGCTTCAAGAACGTCTACCGCTTCGCGTACTTCCTGCCGAACGTCACCTCGGTCGTCGCCATCGCCATCGTCTTCGGCTCGATCTTCTCCACCAACGCCGGCATGGTGAACGCGGTCCTGCACGCGGTCGGGATCGACCAGGTGGCGTGGCTGAACACGCCCTGGGGCATCAAGGTCACCATCGCGGCCCTGATGACCTGGCAGTGGACCGGCTACAACGCCATCATCTTCCTCGCCGGGCTCCAGACCGTCCCGGGCGACCTGTACGAGGCGGCGCGCATGGATGGCGCCGGCCCGGTCCAGACCTTCTTCCGGATCACGCTGCCGTTGCTGCGGCCGACCCTGCTGTTCGTGCTCGTCGTCTCGACGGTCACCGGACTGCAGAGCTTCTCGGAGCCGCAGGTGCTGCTCCAGACCACCTCCAACGACTCGACGTTCGCGGGCGGTCCGGGCCACTCGGGCCAGACGATGGTCCTCTACTTCTTCCAACAGACCTTCGACAACAACGACTTCGGGTACGGCGCCGCGGTGGCGTGGGGCATCTTCCTCGTCGTCGTCCTCTTCTCGATCATCAACTGGCGCCTCGTGCAGCGCCGGGGCGACTAGGAAGGGCGCGCGCCATGGCATCCGTCAAGGAGTCCCACAGCTCCGTCGAGGAGTCCCGCACCTCCGTCGAGGAGTCCCACACCGCCGTCAAGGGGGTCCGCCGCAGCGGGATCGCGCTGCATCTGCCGCTGATCGTCGGCACGTTGATCTCGGCCTTCCCGTTCTACTGGGCCGTGATCATGTCGACGCACAGCTCGTCGGAGATCTTCTCCTACCCGCCCAAGCTGCTGCCGGGCACGCACTTCCTGGAGAACGTCCGGGGCCTGTTCGACGCCATCGACTTCTTCGGGTCGATGGGGAACTCGCTGCTGGTCGCGGCGTCGGTGACCTTCCTGGTCCTGCTCTTCGACTCGCTCGCGGCCTTCGTCTTCGCCAAGTTCGCGTTCCCCGGCAAGAACGCGCTGTTCGGGCTGCTCATGGTCATCTTCATGGTGCCGGCGCAGCTGTCGGTCATCCCGCAGTTCGTGATCATGGCGAGGATCGGCTGGATCGGTTCCATGACCGCGCTGATCGTGCCGGCCGCGGCCAACGCCTTCGGCATCTTCTGGATGCGCCAGTACATGAGGACCGCCATCCATGACGAACTCCTCGACGCCTCCCGGCTCGACGGCGCGAACTTCCTGCGCCAGTACTGGCACGTGGCGCTGCCGGTGGTCCGACCCGGTCTGGCCTTCCTCGGCATCTTCACCTTCATGGGCCAGTGGAACGACTTCGCCTGGCCCCTGATCGCCCTCACCAACCCCGACAACGTGACCCTCCAGGTCGCGCTGTCCCAGCTCAACGGCACCCACGGCACCACCGACTACGGCATCGTGATGACCGGCGCCCTGCTCGCCCTGGTCCCGCTGCTCATCGTCTTCGCGGTCGGCGCGAAGCAGATCATCGGCGACCTCGCCAAGGGAGCCGTCCGCGGATGACCGGCGACCCGCTGACGGCCCCGCACCCCCGGGACGCACCCGAGGTGACCTCCTGGGGGCGGCTACCCATGAACGCCGTCGACCGGCGCACCGGAGCACTCCCCCTGGCCGGCGACCGGCGCCCCCGGTCGCTGCCGGCTCCGGACGCGCCAGTCGGCGGTCCCTGGTCGGCACGGTCGCTACCGGCTCCGGACGCGCCAGTCGGCGGTCCCTGGCCGGCACGGTCGCTACCGGCTCCGGACGCGCCAGTCGGCGGTCCCTGGCCGGCACGGTCGCTACCGGCTCCGGACGCGCCAGTCGGCAGTGCCTGGCCAGCGCGGTCGCTACCGACTCCGGACACGCCGGTCGGCGGTGCCTGGTCGGCGGCGCGGGTGCCGGTGGACGTCCCTGCCGAGTGGGCGGGCCGCCGGATCGTGCTCCGGGTCGGCGCCGCCGAGAGCGTGCCGCCGGGCTATCTGCACGGACGGCCCGTACGGGTCTCCCGGGATTCCCACCCCGCCGCCGGGCTCGGCCTGACCGAGCGGGTGGGCCCCGGCGGGCGGGCCACCGTACGACTGACGGCCGTGAAGTGGTCCGAGGCGGACGCGGGTGGCGCGCTGCCGCGAGGGGGGCACGTCAACGGGCTGGTCAACGGCGACCACCTCTCGCGGACGGTGCTCCGCGACGGTGTCGCCCACGCCCTGTCCGGGCGGCAGACCCGGCCGCTCGTCCCGTGCGCGCACGCCAAGGGCAGCAGCGACGGCACCCTCGCGGACCGTGAGGCGGCCATCGAGTCCACGCCAGGTCTTCAGGGCGAGTTCATCCCGGTGTTCCGGGGCCACGGCATCGTCCAGCGTGTGAACGACGGAAGACCGGTCGGGCGTGGGGGCGCCGGGCTCCATGACAACGGTGTCGCCGCGCCGGGCCATCGCTGGGCGTACGGCAACGGTGTCGCCGCTCCCGGGCAACGCTGGGCGAGTCGTACCCCGACCGGAGCGCGGGCGCGCCCGTGGGCCCTCACTCCGTGCCGGTCGACGCGCTGTTCACCCCCCGTCCGCGTCCGCAGGAGTGCGGCGTGCGGCGCTTCACGCTGTCGGCGCCGGACGCGACCGGGCTGACGGTCGTGCTCGACGAACCGCGCCAAGTCTCCGTGACCCGCTGCCGGGCCGAGAACCTCACCTCCACCACCCCTCACCGGTGCGTGGTGCGCCTCGACGCGGCCCACCGGGGGCGCGGCACGGCGTCGTTCGGCCCCGACACCTCCCCCTCCCCGCTCGTCGCGCCAGGCGTCCACCGCTGGAGCTGGACCCTGCGCACTCTCTGAACTCCCCCTGCTCTTCACCCCTTTACGGAGCGTACGTGTGCACTTTGCCTGAACACGGGTCCGAGCACGCCCAGGCGGGCGCCGGACGCCGTGGCTTCCTGCGGGCGACCGCGCTGATCGGGGCCGCCGCCACGGCCGGGGTCGCGCTGCCGAGCGTGGCCGAGGCCGCCGCACCGGGCCGTTGGCGGCCCGACACCGACAGCCGGCGCTTCACCCTCGCGGTGATGCCCGACACGCAGTACCTCTTCGACGGACCGAGCATCGACAAGGCGCCCGTCGAGGCGTCCCTGCGTTATCTGCTGGAGCACGGCAAGGACGAGAACCTCGTCTTCCTGTCGCACCTCGGCGACCTCACGCAGAACGGCGCGCCCGCCGAAGTCGCCGCGATCAGCGAGGCGTTCCGGCTGCTGGACCGGCGCGGGGTCGGCTACAGCGTCCTGGCCGGCAATCACGACGTGAAGTCCTCGACGGACGACCAGCGCGGCCCGACGCCGTACCTGGACGCCTTCGGGCCCGACCGGTTCCAGGGCAGGCCGACCTTCGGCGGCGCCTCTTCCGACGGCTACAACACCTTCCACCTCTTCACGGCCGCGGGCCGCACGTGGATGGTCCTGGCGCTGGACTGGCGGCTGTCGGCGAAGGGGTACGCCTGGGCGAAGGACGTCCTGGCCCGGCACCCGAGGACACCCGTCATCCTCACCACCCACGAACTGGTCGCCGCGGACGACACCTTGTCGGCCTACGGTCAGCAGCTGTGGGACCGGCTGATCGAGGACCACGACCAGATCTTCCTCGCCCTGGGCGGCCACTACTGGCCCGCCGCCCGCGCGACCCGCGCGAACGCGGCGGGACATGACGTGCACCTCCACCTGACGAACTACCAGAACCGCTACTTCGGCGGTGCGGCGATGATCCGCCTGTACCGCTTCGACCTCGACCGGAACGTCATCGACGTCGAGACCGTCTCGCCGTGGATCCTCGGCCGGGCCGGGAAGGGCCTGAACGAGCTGGAGCGGCAGGAGATCGAACTCAGCGGGGACGCCGACCGGTTCACGGTCGAGGTCGACTTCGCCGACCGCTTCGCCGGCTTCGACCCGGTGCCCGTACGGGCGGAGCGGCCGGTGTCCCGGATGCTGATCCCGGGCACGGTGGCCTACTGGCGCTTCGACAGCGCCGTCACCGACACCGTGCGCGACCTGTCGGGGCGCGGCAACGACCTCTCCCTCGTGCGGATCGGCGGCGGCACCCTCGGCTGGTCGCCCGACCATCACCCGGACCAGCCCGGGCACGGCAGCCTGGAGTTCCGGGGTGACAAGTCCCCTCTCAAGGGCGCCTATCTGCGCACCGTCGACGCGGCTCCCCTCAACTCGGCGACCTTCAGGTCCGGTTACACCATCGAGGCCTTCTACCGCCTCCCCGCCGACTGGGACCCCGCCCGCCACGCCTGGTCCGGCATCGTCAGCCGGACCGGCACGGGTGGCGCCGCGGGCAAGACGGGCGACGACCCCGACGAGCCGCTGGCCACGCTGTCGCTGTCCAACGACCGTGAGCCGCAGTGGGCGATGCGGCCGCTCAACCAGGAGGGCATCGCCACCAACTGGGGCCAGGAGACGCCGCTGGAGACCTGGTGGCACCTCGCGGTCGTCAACGACGGCAGGCACACCACGCTGTATGTCGAGGGCTGCCCGGTGGTGCGCAACCCGAGGGCAACCTCGATCGGCATCACCTCCGTCGGGCTGCCGTGGCTGCTGGGCGGCTACGAGTACGCGGGGAAGATCGACCAGATCCTGCACGGACGCCTCGGCGACGTCCGCATCGTCGCACGGGCGCTGCCCGTCACCTCCTTCATGACGCACTGACCCCCTTCGCGAGGATCACCATGCCCGAGCAGCAACTGCCCGACTGGGCCGACCCGTCCGTCTCCCCCTCGGCGCTCGACCCCCAGGGCCTGTCCCGGCGTGGACTCCTGCGCCGCGCGGGCCTGTTCGGCGCCGCCTTCGCCCTCGGCCCGGCCGCCGTACCCGCCACCGCCTCCCCGCAGCACCCCGGCGGCGACGACCCGCACCTGGCGTACCTCGTGGGCGACCACCATGTCCACTCCGTCTACAGCCACGACGCCAAGTACACGTTCTCCCAGCAGGCGAGGGCCGCCGCCCGGTACGGCCTGGACTGGATGGTGTTCAACGAGCACGCCAACTTCGGGCACGCCGCCCACGGTGCGAGGCTGGAGCACCGGGAGATCCTCAAGGCCCGTGCGGAGAACCCGCGTCAGCTGATCTTCCAGGGGCTGGAGTGGTACATCCCGGCCGCCGAGCACGGCACGGTGTTCGCGGCACCCGGCCCCCACGAGGTGGACCTGCTCACCCGGTTCGAGCTGGCCTACGACGGCAAGCTGCTGGGCTACACCGAGGGCTCGGCCGGCGCGGCCGACACGGCCCGCAACGAGGCGCATGCCGTCAGGGCGATCAAGTGGCTGGCGGAACAACGCCGTTCCGGGTACGTCGACGACGTCCTCGTGCTCGCCAACCACCCGCTGCGCCTCGGCATCGACTCCCCGCACGAGATGCGCGCCTGGCGCGACGCGGCCCCCGAGATCATGATCGGGATGGAGGGCGCACCCGGCGCGCAGGGCGCCGCCATCCCCGGCCTGCGCGGTGCGGCCTCGATCCGCGGCGAGTACGAGAACAAGCCGTCCGCGCAGTCCTGGCCCGGCTATCCGGCGGACGCCTACCTCACCTACGGCGGGTTCGACTGGGCCACGGCCACCGTCGGCGGACTGTGGGACTCGATGCTGGCCGAGGGCAGGCTGTTCTCGATCACCACCAACTCTGACAACCACCGGACCGTCTTCGACACCTGGAGGAACGGCGGCTGGCCGGCCGGCCAGAACTTCGACACCACCGGCAAGCTCCCCGACCCGGTCAACACCGACACCCCGCAGCCGGGCAGCGACTTCTGGCCCGGCCAGTTCAGCCGCACCCACGTCGGCGTCACCCGCTACGGCTACCGCGCGGTCATGGCGGGCCTGCGCGCGGGCCGCGTCTGGCTGGACCACGGCCATCTGCTGGACGGGCTCGACGTACGGGTCAAGCGGGACCGCGACGCCGGACGGGGCGTCACGCTGGGCGGCCGGCTACGGGTCCGTGCGGGCGAGCGGATCAGCCTGTACGTCACCGTCACGACCGCCTCCCGCCCGAACCCGGAGGGCATCCTGCCCGAGCTGGCCCACGTCGACGTGATCCGGGGCGCCGTGCGCGGCCCGGTGACCGACCGGGACTCCTGGCGGGCCCCGGACACCCGGGTCGTCCAGTCGCGGGACGTGTCGGGCCGCAAGGGGACGTACACCCTGCGCATCCCGCTGACCGTCGGCGACGAGTCCTTCTACGTCCGGCTGCGCGGCAGCGACGGCAACCGTCACGGCGCGGGCCTCCTCGGCGCCTCGGTCGACCCGAACGGGCCGCTCCCGCACGAACCCGGCGACGGTGACCCGTGGGCGGACACCTGGTTCTACTCCAACCCGGTGTTCGTCGACGTGGCAGGCGCCCGGTGACGGGGGCGTAGCGGGCAGGGTCCCACCGGCCAGGCGGACGGCTCCCGCCAGACCGAGAGCCTGGGCCAGGACCCGGGGAGCGCCGCGTGGTGATCCGCTCGGGCGCGTGCGCGGTCGTCACGGGCGGGTCCTCGTACCGGCAGGTCACCGGCTGATCGGGGCGAGGTACGGTGGCCGCGTGACCACGGAAGAGTCGCTGCGGCCGCAGTCCCTCATGCTGACGTTCCTGGGCGATCAGGTGCTCGGGCGGGACGTCTGCGTGTACTCGGGCAGCGTCATCGACGTCTTCGCCCGCGTCGGCGTCGGCGAGCAGGCGACCCGCTCCACGCTGACCCGGATGGTGAACCGCGGTCTGCTGCGCCGCCAGCGCGAGGGCCGGCGGATGTACTTCGGGCTGACCGAGCACTCGACGGCCGTCCTGCGCGACGGCGAGCGGCGCATCTGGCAGACCGGCGCCGTCAACCGGCAGTGGGACGGCACCTGGACCCTGCTCGGCTTCTCCCTGCCCGAGTCCTGGCAGCGCCAGCGCCACGACCTGCGCTCCAAGCTCACCTGGAGCGGCTTCGGCCCGCTGTTCAGCGGTCTGTGGATCGCGCCCGGCGAGGTCGACGTGGCCGAACTCGTCGGTGAGCTGGGGCTGTCGGCGCATGTGAAGGTCTTCCGCGCACACGCGGACACCGGCATGGACATCGGCGCGATGATCGAGGAGACCTGGGAACTGGCCGAACTGGCCGAGCGCTACGAGCAGTTCGTACGACGCTGGCAGCCGTGGGAGGCCCGGGACCCGGAGGCGGACGAGGCGCTGGCCCGGCGGTTGCTGTTGCAGGCGGAGTGGCTGCGGGTGATCCGCCGCGATCCGCGGCTCCCGGTCAAGCATCTGCCGGACGACTGGCCGGCCGAGCAGGCGGAGAAGACGTTCCGGGCGGTCCACGAGCGGCTCACCCCGCTCGCGACGGCCTCCGCGGAACGCCTTCTCGATCTCGTCCCCGACGCTCAGGCGTAGAAGCGGGACAGACTCTGCAACACCGCTCCCGGCTTGGCCCCGCCCTCGATCTCGATCGTGCCGTCGACCGTGATCTGCACCCCGCCCGGCACGTCCTCGACCTCGGTCAGCCTGCCGAGCAGCCGGATGCGCGAGCCGACCTTGACGGGGGCGGGGAAGCGCACCTTGTTCAGGCCGTAGTTGACCTTCGTCGTCACCCCCTGGACGTCGAGGAGCTCGGTGAACAGGGGGATGAAGAGGGCGAGGGTGAGATAGCCGTGGGCGATGGGTGCCCCGAACGGTCCCTCGGCGGCCCTCGCGGGGTCGACGTGGATCCACTGGTGGTCGCCGGTGGCGTCGGCGAAGGTGTTGACGCGCTCCTGCGTGACCTCGATCCACTCGCTGGTGCCGAGGTCGCTGCCCGCCAGCTTCTTGAGTTCGTCGATGCCGTTCACGGTGATGCTCATGAGGTTCCTTCGCTGTTGCCGTAGCGGGTACGGACACGGGACTTGAGGAGCTTGCCGGAGGCGGTGCGCGGCAACTCGTCCGCGAGCACGACCGACTTCGGGATCTTGTACTTGGCGAGGCGGCCGGAGAGGGAGGCCAGGACCTCGTCGGTGTCGAGCGAGGCGCCCTCGCGGGGCACGACGACCGCGCGCGGCACCTCGCCCCACGTGTCGTCCGGCACGCCGATGACCGCGCACTCGACGATGTCCGGGTGTGAGAGGAGCAGATCCTCGATCTCGGCGGGATAGACGTTCTCCCCGCCCGAGATGATCATGTCCTTGATGCGGTCGACGATGTACACGTAACCGTCGTCGTCGACCCGGGCGGCGTCCCCACTGCGGAACCAGCCGTCCGCGAAGCAGGCGGCGCTCTCCTCGGGGAGCCCCCAGTAGCCGGGCATGACATGCGGTCCTCGGACGTGCACCTCGCCGGTCTCGCCGACGTCGGCGGGGGTGAGGTCGGGCCGGACGACCCGTACGTCGCTGAAGAAGTGCGGCACGCCCGCCGAGCCCGCCTTGTCGAGGGCGTGCTCGGCGTCGAGGAACAGCGTCCCCGGGCTCGCCTCCGTCATGCCGTAGCCCTGGAGGAAGGTCAGGCCGCGCTCCTGGTACGCGGCGATCAGCGGGGTCGGGACCGGGGAGCCGCCGCAGGTGAGGATCCGCAGGCTGGACAGGTCGGCGTCGGCCCAGCGGGGGTGCCGGGCCACCTGCTCGAACATGGTCGGCACCCCGAACATGAAGGTGATGCGGTGCCGTTCGATCAGGTCGAGGGTGGCCGCCGGGTCGAAGGCCTCGACCAGGACGCAGGCGCCGCCCTTGAGCAGCACCGGCAGGGTCAGCATGTTCAGCCCGGCCGTGTGGAACAACGGGGCGGAGACCAGGGCGCGTTCGTCGGCGATCAGGTCGGTGTCGACGAGGACGTTGACCGCGTTCCAGGTGAGGTTGCCGTGGGTGAGCATGGCGCCCTTGGGGCGGCCGGTCGTGCCCGAGGTGTACATGATGACGCAGGTGTCGTCGGGGGCGACCGGCTCGTCGATGGCCTCGGTGGCGGCCGACGCCAGGACGTCCTCGTACGCGGCGCCGACCTCGACGTAGATCCGTACGTCGGTGCTGCCCGGCAGCCCGGCGACCAGGCCCGTGTGCGAGGGGCCGTGGACGAGGGCCTTGGCTCCGGAGTCGGTGAGCTGGTAGGCGATCTCGGGGCCCGCCAGGCGGGTGTTGAGCGGGACGAAGACCGCGCCGAGGGTGCCGGCGGCGAACAGGGTCTCCAGGTAGGAGGGGTGGTTGGGGCCGAGGTAGGCGATCCGGTCGCCGCGGCGCACGCCCCTGGCGCGCAGGGCGTGCGCCAGGCGCGTGGTGCGCGCGTGCAGGGTGCGGTAGTCGGTCGACTGCTCGCCGTGGATCAGGGCCGTGCGGTGCGGGGTCTTGCGGGCCCGACGTGCGGGCCATGACCCCAGTCCCTCGTTGCGCATGCGGGGCCCCTTACGGTGTCGTCAGCCCGAGCAGACGGGCGGCGTTCTCCTTGAGGATCTTCGGCTTGACCTCGTCCTTGATCGACAGCTTCTCGAAGTCGGCGAGCCAGCGGTCGGGGGTGAGGACGGGGAAGTCGGAGCCGAAGAGGACCTTGTCCTTGAGCAGGGTGTTGGCGTACTGCACCAGCTGCGGCGGGAAGTACTTCGGCGACCAGCCGGACAGGTCGATGTGCACGCCCGGCTTGTGGGTGGCGACGGCGAGGGCCTCGTCCTGCCAGGGGAAGGACGGGTGCGCCAGGATGATCTTCAGGTGCGGGAAGTCGGCCGCCACGTCGTCGACGTGGAGGGGGTTGGAGTACTTGAGCCTGATCCCGCCGCCGCCAGGGACGCCGGCGCCGATGCCGGTCTGGCCGGTGTGGAAGAGGGCGATCGTGCCCGTCTCCTCGATCACCTCGTACAGGTCGTACGCCACCGCGCGGTCGTCGGGGAAGAAGCCCTGGATGCTGGGGTGGAACTTGAAGCCCTTCACCCCGTACTCCTCGACCAGGCGGCGGGCCTGCCGGACGCCCGCCTTCCCCCGGAAGGGGTCGATGGAGGCGAAGGGGATGAGGACGTCGGCGTTGGCGGCCGCGGCCTCGGCGACCTCCTCGTTGGGGACGGGCGCGGTGCCGGTCGCGGACTCGGCGTCGACCGTGAAGATCACGGCGGCCATCCTCCGCTCGCGGTAGTAGGCGGCCGTCTCCTCGATCGTCGGCTTCCGCTTGCCCTCGACCTTGAAGTAGGCGGAGGAGGCGTCGTGCAGGTCGTCGTCCAGGGAGGAGTGGCCCTGGGAGGAGACCTCCGCGTGGGTGTGCACGTCGATGGCGACGAGGTCGTTCAGGTCCATCACGCCTCCGGAAGCTTCGGCGCCGGGATGCCGACGGACTGGAGTTCGGCGCCGACCGAGGTGGGGAAGGCGTCGGCGAGCGTGTCGGGGGTCCAGCCGCCGTCGGCGTAGGCCGCGCGGATCTCCTGCGGGTGCGACCAGAGTGCCACCTTGTCGCCGCCGATGCCGATGGCCTGACCCGTGATGTTCCGCGCTGCCTCGGAGGCGAGGAAGGGGACGAGGGCCGCGCAGTCCTCGGGGGTGCCGAAGCCCTCGCCCTTGCGGAGGAAGTCCGGGAGCGGCGCACCGTTCTTCATGGCGTCGATGTACGGGGCGAAGGCGGGGATGGTCTCGGTCATCGCGGTCGCGGCGACCGGGACGATCGCGTTGACGGTGATGCCGGCGCGGCCCAGTTCCATGGCCCAGGTGCGGGCGAAGGCGGCGATGCCGGCCTTGGCGGCGGCGTAGTTGGTCTGGCCGAAGTTGCCGCGCTGTCCGGCCGGGGAGCCGACCAGGATCAGGGAGCCGCCCTCACCCTGCTCGCGCATCCGGACGGCGGCGGCGCGGGCGCAGGTGAAGGTGCCCTTGAGGTGGGTGGTGATCACCGCGTCGAAGTCGTCGTCGGTCATCTTCCACAGCACCTTGTCGCGCAGGATGCCCGCGTTGGTGACCAGCACGTCGATCCGCCCGAACTCCGCGACGGCCCGGTTCACGAGCCGCTCGGCGGCCTCGGTGGTGCCGACGGCGACGACCTCGGCGACCGCCGTGCCGCCCGCCTCGGCGATGGACTTCACGGCCGCCTCGGCCACCGCCTCGTCGACGTCGTTGGCGACCACGGACGCGCCGTGGGCGGCGAGGGCGTGCGCATAGGCCAGGCCGAGGCCCCGGCCGCTGCCGGTGACGACGGCGACCTTGCCGGAGAGATCGATGCTGGGCACGGGGAGGTCCCTTCACGAGCTGATGCGGGTTCACGAGCTGATGCGGGCGCCGCTCAGAGCGCCGCTGCCGAGACCGAAGCTAAGAGCAATAATTGTTGACGTCAATAGTTGTTGGCGACCTTCGGGTGCGTCATGCTGGAATCTGCACGACCGTCCGACCCAGGGAGCCCGCCATCACACGCCAGCACGTCACCGACCCCAACCCGATCGACGCGGACGAGCCGTGGATGCGTGGGCTGCACGCCGACACGGGCTATCTGCTGTACCGGCTGGGCCTGCGCTCGGGCCAGCTGTTCAACACGTTCCTCCAGGCGTCGGGGCTGCGCCTGCGCCACTACGCGATGCTGCGCTTCCTGGCGGGCTGCGAGGGCGCGCTCCAACGCGAGTTGAGCAACCGGCTCGGCTACGACCCGAGCGCGATCGTCGGCCTGGTGGACGACCTGGAGAAGCTGGGCTTCGCCGAGCGCCGCCCCTCCCCCGACGACCGCCGCAGCCGGATCGTCGTGCTGACCGAGCACGGCCGTGCCTTCCTGCGCGACACCGACGAGGCGGGCCTGCGGGTGACCAACGATCTCCTGGGCCCGCTGGACGAGGCCGAGCGGCAGGTGCTGCACGGGCTGCTGCTGCGGATCGCGGAGGACGGACTCAGCTGATGTTGTGCAAGTGATTGACGGCGGCATCCATCTTGCCTAGCTTCACTCGGGTCCCGCGCCCCCGCCCCCGCATCGGAAGGGACCCCGTGTCGAGAACCCCCACCGCGCTCACCCTGCTGGCCGCCACCCTGTGCGCGGCCACCGCCCTCCCCGCCCAGGCCGACACCGCCACGGACAGCCACCTGGAGGGCCGACTCCCCTCGGGCGCCACGTACGTGATGGACGTGCCCGCCGACTGGAACGGCACCGTACTGCTGTACAGCCACGGCTACCGACCGGCGGCGGCCCCCGTCACCGCGCAGAACGCACCCGGTCCGGCCACCTCGACCGACCTCCTCGACGAGGGCTACGCGCTCATCGGCTCCTCGTACGCGACGAACGGCTGGGCGATCACCGACGCCGTGCCGGACCAACTGGCCACGCTGGACCTGTTCACCGCGACGTTCGGCGCGGCCGAGCGGACGATCGCCTGGGGGACCTCCTACGGCGGCTTCGTCACCACCGCGCTCGCCGAGCGGCACGCCGACCGCCTCGACGGTTCGCTGTCCATGTGCGGACTGGTGCAGGGCGGTGTCGCGAACTGGAACAGCACGCTGGACCCGGTGTTCGCGCTCAAGACCCTGCTCGCCCCGGACGCGGACATCCCCCTCACCGGTTTCGCCGACCAGTCGGCCGCGGTCACGGCCGCGAACGCCCTCACGGCGAAGGCCGCCGAGGCCCAGCGGACCCCGGAGGGCCGGGCCCGCATCGCGCTCGCCGCCGCCCTGCACGACATCCCCGGCCACAACGACCCCGCCCAGACCGAGCCCGCCCCCACCAACTGGGACGCCCAGCAGGCCAACCAGTACGCGGCGATCAGGGGCCTGTTGCAGCAGCCCGCCTTCAGCTGGCGGCAGGAGGCCGAGAGCCGCGCCGGCGGCAGCATGTCCTGGAACACCGGCGTCGACTACCGGGCGATGCTCGCCCGCTCCCCGCTGTACAAGGAGGTGACGGAGCTCTACAAGGACGCCGGGCTCTCCCTGCGCGCCGACCTGGGGACCCTCGACAGGGCTCCGCGGATCTCTGCCGACCCCTCCGCCGTACGGTGGATGCGGCGGACCAGCGCGCTCTCGGGCCGCCTGACCGACCCCCAGCTCGACATCCACACCACCGGCGACGCGCTGATCCCCGTCCAGGCCGAGAGCGCCTACCAGCGGGCCGCCACGGCGGCGGGCTCCGGCAGGCTCCTGAGCCAGGCCTACGTCGACGGCCCCGGCCACTGCACCTTCACCACCGGTGAGATGATCGGCGCCCTGCACACCCTGGAGCACCGCCTGGACACCGGCCGCTGGGACGCCTCGCCCGCCGCTCTCAACTCCCGCTCCGCACAAGCGGATCCGTCGAGCGAACCGCGGTACGTGCGCTACCGGCCCGCGCCCTATCCCCGCCCCTACGACCTCGCCCACCCGAAGGACGCGCGGCCATGACCGTCCTTCCCCCCTCCCGCCTCCGCTCGCGCGGGGGCACCCCCACCGCGCCGGACCGACTGCTGTCCGTGCTCGCCGCGTTCGACCTCGAACACCCGGCCCTGAGCCTGTCGGACATCAGCCGGCGGGCCGGGCTGACCCTGACCACCGCGCACCGGCTCGTGGGCGCCCTGACCGACTGGGGCGCCCTGGAGCGGGACGAGTCGGGCGTGTACCACGTCGGGTTGCGGCTGTGGGAGGTCGCCGCCCTCGCCCCACGCGGCCTCGCACTGCGGCAGATCGCCCTGCCGTACCTGGAGGACCTGTACGAAGCCACCCACGAGAACGTGCAGTTGGCCGTGCGCGACGGCACCGACGTGGTCTACATCGAGTGGCTCTCGGGGCGTTCGTCGGTCGGCGTGCACATCCGCGTCGGCGCCCGCTGGCCCCTGCACGCCACCGGCGTCGGCCTCGCGCTGCTCGCCCACGAGACCCCGGAGTTCCAGGAGCGGTACTGCGCGGGCCCGTTGACCGCCTTCACCCCGTACACCCTCACCGACCCGGCCCGCCTGCGCCGCGTGCTGGCCGACGTCCGGCGCACGGGGGTGGCCGTCAGCGACCGCCAGGTCACCGACGACGCGCTCTCGGTGGCGGCCCCCGTGCGCGGCACGGGCGGGGTGGTGCGGGCCGCCGCCTCGATCGTGGTGCCCCACGCCGACGCCCAGGTGCCGGTGCTGGTCCCGGCGGTGCGGGTGGCGGCCCGGGGGATATCGCGGGCACTGGGGTGGCGGCCGTCGGTGGACGGGTGACGCTGGGCGCTGCGCTGGGCAGTGGGGGGTGACCGCCGTCGTCCCGGATATCCCTCGCACCGGCGAGGCCGGGCCCCTCCCCCGTCGTGATACTGGTACGGCCCTTGCCCCGAGGAGCCGCCATGTCCGCCCAGTTCTGGTTCGCGCCGGTCGCCGCCCGACTCCGTTCGACGAACCCGTACGCCGTCGACGCGGGCCTCGCCGCGCTCGTGCTGTTCGCCGCCTCGCTCCAGTGGCTCTTCCCCGACGAGGGGGACGATCCGCTCACGTCCGTGGGCTGGCTGCTCGCCGCCGGCACGGCTCTGCCGCTGGTGTGGCGCGGCCGGGCCCCCTTCATGACGGCGTGCGCGGTGTCGGTGACCACGCCCGCCCAGGCCCTCTACCACGCCCCGCCGCCGGACGTGATGTACGGCGGCATCGTCGTCCTCTACACGCTGGCGGCCCGCGGCAGGACCTGGCAGCGGCGGTTCATGCTGGTGGGCTGGATGGCCGGGGTCGCGCTCACCATGCTGCACGACGACAACACCCAACCCTTCGAGTACGCCTTCCAGTTGCTGAGTGTCGCGTGCGCCTACGCCCTCGGCGTGCTCGCCCGGGTGCAGCGCGCCTACACCGCCGAACTGGAGGACCGGGCCCGGCGCCTGGAGCGGGAGCGAGTCGCGGACACCGCGCGGGCGACGGCGCAGGAACGGGCCCGGATCGCCCGGGACATGCACGACATCCTCGCGCACGCGGTGAGCCTGATGGTGGTGCAGGCCGAGGCGGGCCCGGTGGTGGTGCGCAGCGATCCGGCGCGTGCGGAGGCCGCGTTCGACGCGATCGCGGCGGCGGGCCGGGACGCCATGGCACAGCTGCGGCGCATCCTCGGCGTCCTCAAGGAGGAGCAGCGCAGCGGCACTTCGCCACAACCGGGGGTCGGGGCGCTGCCCGCCCTCGTGCGGCAGGTCGCCGAATCGGCGGGGCTGCGCGTCGAGTTGCAGGCCGGGGGCGAAACCCGGCCGCTGCCGCCGGACACCGACGTCGCGGCCTACCGGGTGGTCCAGGAGGCCCTCACCAACACCGTCAAGCACGCGTACGCTTCCTGCGCGACCGTCGAACTCGACTGGACCGAGGAGGCGTTGACGGTGACGGTGACGGACGACGGGCGGGGTCCCTCGGTCCCGGGCGGCGGGCACGGACTCATCGGCATCCGGGAGCGGGCCGCGGCCTGCGGCGGTGACGCCCGCACCGGGCGTGGGCCGGGGGGCGGTTTCCGGGTCGTCGTACGCCTTCCGGTGGCGGAGCGGCAGGCGGCGCGGGGGTGAGCATCCGGGTGGTCGTCGCCGACGACCAGGAGCTGGTCCGCAGCGGCTTCAGCATGATCCTGGAGGCGCAGGCGGACATCGAGGTCGTCGCCGAGGCGGGCGACGGCGCGGAGGCGGTCGCGGCGGTGCGGCGGCACACACCCGACGTGCTGCTCCTCGACATCCGCATGCCCGTGATGGACGGCCTGGAGGCGGCCCGCCGGGTGTGTGCGCAGTCCGCGTGCAAGGTCGTCATGCTGACCACGTTCGACCTCGACGAGTACGTCTACGAGGCGCTGTACGCGGGCGCCAGCGGCTTCCTGCTCAAGGACGTGCGCCGGGACGACCTGGTGCACGCCGTGCGGGTGGTCGCGGCCGGCGAGTCGCTGCTCGCGCCCACGGTGACCCGGCGGCTGGTCGCGGACCTCGTGCGCCGGCGCCGGGAGGAGGCCGCCGCGGAGGCCACCCCGCAGTGTCTCGACGTCCTGACCGCGCGCGAGGTGGAGACGCTGCGGATGCTCGCGCGCGGCTTGTCCAACGCCGAGATCGCGACGACCCTCTTCGTCAGCGAGCACACCGTGAAGACTCATGTCAGCAATGTGCTGGGCAAGTTGGGGCTCAGGGACCGGGTGCAGGCGGTGATCGTCGCGTACGAGACGGGCCTGGTGACGCCGGGTTAGTCCCCGAGTTCCTCGAAGAGGGTCAGCTGGAGCGCGCCCGGTGCCTCCAGGCGGGAGTTGAGGGAGTTCCAGGGGGTGCGGGTGGGCTCGGCGACCACCCGGGCGCCGGCCCGCGCCAGTTTCGCGGTGACGGCGGTGGAGTCGTCGACCTCGAAGGCGACCCGGATCGGCCCCGCCACCCGGTGTCCGACCTCGACCTCGTCGATGAACGCGGCGTGGTGGGGGTCGGTGATCTCCAGTGTGGCCCGGCCCGCCTCCAGGATGGTGACCCGGCCGTCGGGCGAGGAGAACGCGGCGCGTTCGGGCAGGCCGAGGACGTCGCGGTAGAAGCGCAGAGCCTCCTCGTAGTCCTCGGCCGTGACGACGAGACGGAGTTCGCGGACGGCGGGCGCGTCGGACATGTCGGCTCCTCGGGGTCGTGGGTACTGGTGTGATCAACTCCCGTTCCGGGGCGGTTCATTCCTCCCTCCGAGGAGTGAGCCGGGCGAGCGTCTCCCCCGTGCGAGGGAGCCCCGGAAACCGCTCCTCCCGGCGATCCGGCACCGCCCCCTCCCGCACGAGCCTGTGAGGCACGTCAACCGTCACCCCGCCGGGAGGGACCGTGCTCACCGCACTCGCCCGGACGGCCACGCGCCGTCCGCTCACCGTCATCGCCCTCTGGGTGGTCTTCCTGCTGCTCGGCTTCGGGTTCGGCGCGGGTGTCTTCGGCCGCCTGTCGGACAACGTGCCCGAGGTACCGGGCACCGAGTCGGAGTCGGCCTCGCGGTACCTGGACCGCGTCGACCCGGCCGGCGACTCCGTCACGGCCGTCGTCGAGGGGGTCGCCGTGTCCGACCCCGGCCTGCGGGCGCAGGTCGACCGGGCCGTCGCCGACGTCCGGGAGATCCCCGGGGTCGCGGCCGTGCCGGACCCGTACGGCACGCCCGGGCTGCTCGCCGAGGACGGGCGGGCGCTGATCATCCCCGTCGCCCTGGAGGGCGGCCTCGACGACGACGCCGAGGAACGGACGGTCAACGACGCCGCCGACCGCGTCAAGAGGATCGACGCGCCGGAGGTCCATGTCAGCGGCGGCCCGTTGCTGGGCCTCCAGATCGGCGAGAAGGCGCAGGAGGACGTGCGGAACGCGGAGTTGATCTCCCTGCCGGTCGTACTCGCCCTGCTGCTGGTGGTGTTCGGCGGGCTGCGCTCGGCCGCCCTGCCCCTGGTCGTCGCGGTCAGCGGCATCGCGGGCGCGTTCCTCGCCCTCTTCCTGTTCAGCGAGGTCACGGACATCTCCGTCTACGCGATCCAGGTCACCACCATGCTCGGACTCGGACTCGCCGTCGACTACGCCCTGTTGATGCTGGTCCGGTTCCGCGAGGAGCGCCGCGCCACCGACGACGTGGCCGAGGCCGTGCACCGCACGGTCGGCGCGGCCGGGCGGACGGTGCTGTTCTCCGGGCTCACCGTGGCGGTCAGTCTGACCGGGCTGCTGGTCTTCCCGAGCGTGTTCCTGCGCAGCATGGGCCTGGCGGTGGCCGCCGTCGTGGTCGTCGACATGCTGGCGGCGCTCACCCTGCTGCCCGCGCTGCTGACCCGGTTCGGCGGGCGGATCCCGCCGGCGAAGGTGCGGCCGCAGGGTGAGGAGGGCCGGGTCTTCGCCCGCCTGGCCCGCTTCTCGGCCCGCAACCGGGTCGCCGTCCTGGCGGTGCTCGCACCGGCCCTGCTGGTGCTCGCCCTGCCCGTCGCCGGGATGCGGATCAATCTCGGGGACGCCCAGCAACTGCCGTCGAACACCGAGGCGCGCCAGTTGTACGACACCGTCGGATCGCACTTCCCGCCGGGCACCGGGGTGGCGCCGGTGACGGTGGTCCTGAAGCCGGCCACGGACCAGGCGACCGTCGAGCGCATCCGGAACCTCGCTCCCCGCGCCGAGACCCGCGAGGTGCCGGGCGGCACCACCGTCGTGGAGCTGCCGCCACCGGGCAGCGTGGACGGTGAGGGGGCCACGGACCTCGTGAAGCGGGTGCGCGAGACGCGGAGCGGCGATCCGGTGGAGGTCACCGGACCGGCGGCGCGGCTCGTCGACTTCCGCGAGATGCTCGCCGAGCGGGCACCCTGGGCGGCCGTGACCGTCCTGGCCGGCATCTTCGTCCTGCTGTTCGCGTTCACGGGGTCGGTGCTGATCCCGCTGCGCACGATCGCGACGACACTGCTCAGTCTGGGGGCCGCGCTGGGCGTGGTGGTGTGGGTCTTCCAGGACGGCCATCTGGCGGGTCTGCTGGGCGCACAGGGCCTGGGCGCGCTCAGCCTGACGGCGCCGCCGCTGATCATCGCGATCGCGTTCGGGCTGGCCATGGACTACGAACTGTTCATCCTGGCCCGGATGCGGGAGGCCCGGCGCCGCGGCGCCGACGACCGGGAGGCCGTGGTCACGGGACTGCGCCGCTCCGGCCGGGTCGTCACCTGCGCGGCCCTGCTGCTGGCCGTGGTCTTCGGCGCCTTCATGACGGGCGGCTTCTCGCCCGTCCTCCAGATCGGACTCGGCCTCACCCTCGCGGTCCTCATCGACGCCACCGTCGTACGCATGCTGCTCGTCCCGGCGACGATGGCACTGCTGGGCCGGCATGCGTGGTGGGCCCCGAAACCACTGCGGCGCGCGCACGACCGGTTCGGACCGAGCGAGGAGGAGGCGCCGGAGCCGCAGGTACCGATGCGGGTGTGACAGCACGTGGGAGGGGGTCCGGCGGGCCCGGGCCCCCTCGTCCGCGGTCACCGGCTGGCGGAGGGGGTGCCGCGATGGGCGGGAGCACGGGGGGCGGCCGGACGCGGCCGTGCGAGCGGTGCCGGGCGGTCGCACCCCGCAAGGGTGAGGCGGAAGCACGGACGTCGGCCGGACGCCGCCGTGCCAGCGGTGCCAGCGGTGCGGGCAGCGGCCACACCCCGCGGGGGTGAGGCGGAAGCGTAGACGTCGGCCGGACGCCGCCCTGCGAGCGGTGCCGGGCCGCGGTCACACCCCGCCGGGAGCGCGGGCACGTGCGCGGTGCCGCGCACCGGCCGTACAGCCGAGGAGGCGAGGGCGTGTGAGTGGTGCCGGGCCACGGTCACACCCCGCCGGGGGCGCGGGCACGTGCGCGGTGCCGCGCACCGGCCGTACAGCCAAGCGCCGCGCACCGGCCGCACACCCGAGCAGGCAGGGCCCGAGCCCGCCCGCCGGACTCCCGGCAACGGCCCTCCCCACCCAGAACCCCCGACGCACACGGCGGGCCACCACCCCCGCCCCATACCGCCCTTCACCGGCTGAACTCGGCCGGGACGCGCGGACTTTACCTGCTTCAACTCTTGACGATCCCAGGGCCGAGGAGCACATTGACCCCACCCTGAGAGCGCTCTCAACCGCTCTGGGGGCACCCGCGCATCTCATCCCGTACCCGAGAGGCACACCCCATGAGTGCACCCTCCGGAACACCCAGACGCCGGCGCGCCCTGGTCGCCGTGCTCTCCACGCTGGGCCTGGCGGCCGCTCTGGCCACGGCTGCCACCCTGCCCGCGAGCGCCAACGCCCCCACACCGCCGTCGGGTTGGACCCAGGTCTTCCTGGACGACTTCAACGGCACGGCGGGCACCGGCGTCAACACCTCCAACTGGCAGTACGCCACCGGCACCGGCTACCCGGGCGGTCCCGCCAACTGGGGCACCGGCGAGGTCGAGACGATGACGTCGAGCACGAGCAACGTGGCGCTCGACGGCAACGGCAACCTGCGCATCACCCCGCTGCGCGACTCGGCGGGCAGGTGGACGTCCGGCCGTATCGAGACCAACCGCACCGACTTCCAGCCCCCGTCCGGCGGGAAGCTGCGCGTCGAGGCACGGATCCAGATGCCCGACGTCACGGGCACGGCCGCCGAGGGCTACTGGCCGGCGTTCTGGATGCTGGGCGCGCCCTACCGGGGCAACTACCAGAACTGGCCGAGCGTCGGCGAGCTGGACATCATGGAGAACGTCCAGGGCATGAACCGTGTCTGGGCGACCATGCACTGCGGCACCAGCCCGGGCGGCCCGTGCAACGAGACGACGGGCCTCGGCGGTTACACCGCGTGTCCCGGCTCGACGTGCCAGTCGGGCTTCCACACCTACACGATGGAGTGGGACCGCTCGGTGTCCCCCGAGACGATCCGCTTCATGGTCGACGGCACGCAGTTCCACTCGGTCAACGCGAGCCAGATGGACGCCACGACCTGGGCCAACGCCACCCGCCACGGGTTCTTCGTCATCCTGAACGTGGCGATGGGCGGCGGCTTCCCGGACGCGTTCGGCGGCGGCCTGGACAGCGGTACCCGGTCCGGGGTGCCCATGGTCGTCGACTACGTCCAGGTGCTGTCGGCCACGGGAGGCGGCACCACCCCGCCCCCGACGGGGACCCGGGACGCTTACTCCACGATCCAGGCGGAGTCGTACAACAGCCAGAGCGGGGTGGGCACAGAGACCACCACGGACACCGGTGGCGGCCAGAACATCGGCTACCTCGCGAACGGCGACTGGGCGCTCTACCAGAACGTCGACTTCGGCTCCGCGGCGGCCACCCAGTTCGTCGCCCGGGTCGCGAGCGGCGCCCCGGCGGGCGTGAGCGGGCTGATCGAGGTACGCCTGGACAGCCGGGGCAACGCGCCCGTCGGGAGCTTCTCCCTCGCGGGCACGGGCGGTTGGCAGACCTGGCGGACGGTGCCGGCCAACACCAGCGCGGTGACGGGCAGACACGATGTCTATCTGACGTTCACCAGCGGCCAGCCGGCCGACTTCGTGAACCTGAACTGGTTCACCTTCGGGCACTGACCCGGGCTTTCGGTGAGGGGCTCCGCGGCGGCGGGGCCCCTCACCGCATGTCCGCCCGGAAGGCCACCGGGGTCTGCCCGGCGTGCAGGTGGAAGAACTTGGAGAAGTTCGCCGCGTCCGGGAAGCCCACCGCCGCGCCCACCCGCCCGATCGGCAGGTCCGTGTGCGCGAGGAGCCGTTTGGCCTCCAGGACGACCCGCTTGTCGATGAACCCCTTCGGGGTCTCCCCGGTCGCGGCGCGCACCGCGCGGACGAGGGTGCGGCGGGAGTAGCCGAGGGCGTCGGCGTACGCGCTGACGCTGTGGTTGGTCGCGAAGTCCCGTTCCACCGCGTCCCGGAAGAGGGTGAACGTCGTGTCCGACGCCTCCTGCACGCCCTCCCGCGAGGTGGCCGCCAGATGCGCCAGCCGGAGCAGGAACGCCGTCAGGGAGTGCCGCAGCACCGCCGTGTGCACGCCGAGGGGCAGGGTCGCGGTGTCCTTGTACTCGCGCCGCAGCTGCGCCAGCGCGGCCCCCAGCCCCGCCAGTTGGCCCGCGTCCGGGTGCAACAGCGGCGGCAGGTCGTAGCGGTACAGCCCCGTCGCCTCGACGGTCGCCCGGGGCAGAAAGCCCGGTTGCATGGTCAGCACCGTTCCGAGGTACCCGCTGGTCTGCGAGAAGCGGTGGACCTGGCCCGGGCGGATCCACAGCACGTCGCCGGCGTACGCCTCGTACTCGGCGAAGTCGATCATGTGGCGGACCGGGCCCTTGTCGAAGAACATCACGAGATGGAAGTCGATGCGGTGGACGCGGTGCAGCGGGGCATCGGCATGCCAGGTGCGGTGCGGGCCCATCGGACCGACCTGCATGCCGACACCGCCGACGCTCAGCTCGACCGGGAAGGGGAACGTTGTGATCGCGTCGCCGCCGACACCTTGAGGGGTTCTGTCCGCCATGTCCTTCTCGTGCCACCTACCTGGAGTGCTCCATGTCCCACTTTCACCACAGGCTGACACACCGCGACCTTCCCCCGTAAATAGTCCGACTTTTAAGTTTGAACACGTCACAGCAGATACCCGCTCCTACCAAGGACTTCTTGAAGATGAGCACGCAGACACCGGACCGCTTCGAATGGACCGACCTCGACCGGCGTGCCGTGGACACCGCGCGGCTGCTGGCGGCCGACGCCGTGCAGAAGGTCGGGAACGGGCATCCGGGCACCGCGATGGCCCTGGCCCCGGCGGCGTACACGATCTTTCAGAAGGTGATGCGGCACGACCCGGCGGACCCCGAGTGGACCGGCCGTGACCGGTTCGTCCTGTCCCCGGGCCACACCTCGCTCACCCTCTACACCCAGCTCTACCTCGCCGGGTACGAGATCGGTCTCGAGGACCTGAAGGCGTTCCGCACGCACGGCTCCAAGACGCCCGGTCACCCCGAGTACGGGCACACGGCCGGTGTCGAGACCACCACCGGGCCGCTCGGACAGGGCCTCGCCAACGCCGTGGGCATGGCCATGGCCGCCCGCTACGAGCGCGGTCTGTTCGACCCCGAGGCCCCCGAGGGCGAGTCCCCCTTCGACCACACCATCTGGGCGATCGTCTCCGACGGCGACCTGGAGGAGGGCGTCTCCGCCGAGGCCTCCTCGCTCGCCGGCCACCAGCGGCTGGGTAACCTCGTCCTCCTCTACGACGACAACCACATCTCCATCGAGGGCGACACCGCGACCGCCTTCTCCGAGGACGTCCTGAAGCGGTACGAGGCCTACGGCTGGCACACCCAGCGCGTCGAGCCCTCCGCCGACGGCGACATCGACGTACCGGCCCTGTACGGCGCGCTCAAGGCGGCGCAGGCCGAGGCCGGGCGGCCGTCCATCATCGCGATGCGCACGATCATCGCCTGGCCCGCGCCGAACGCGCGGAACACCGAGGCCTCCCACGGCTCCGCCCTCGGCGAGGACGAGATCGCGGCCACCAAGCGCGTCCTCGGCTTCGACCCGGAGCAGACCTTCGAGGTGGCCGACGAGGTCCTCGCCCACAGCCGCCGGGCCCTGGACCGGGGCGCCGAGGCGCACGCGGCCTGGGACAAGCGGCTCCAGGAGTGGCGGGACGCCCAGCCGGAGCGCGCGAAGCTCTTCGACCGGGTGGTCGCCGGTCAGCTCCCCGAGGGCTGGGAGTCCTCGATCCCGGTGTTCGAGGAGGGCGGGTCGGTCGCCACCCGCGCCGCCTCCGGAAAGGTCCTCCAGGCGCTCGGCCCGGTACTCCCCGAGCTGTGGGGCGGCTCCGCCGACCTCGCCGGGTCCAACAACACGACCATCGACAAGACCTCGTCCTTCCTGCCAGCCGGCAACCCGCTGCCCGAGGCCGACCCGTACGGCCGTACGGTCCACTTCGGCATCCGCGAGTTCTCCATGGCCGCGGAGATGAACGGCATCGCGCTGCACGGCAACACCCGGATCTACGGCGGCACCTTCCTGGTGTTCTCCGACTACATGCGCAACGCCGTCCGGATGTCCGCGCTGATGCAGCTGCCCGTCACCTACGTGTGGACGCACGACTCCATCGGTCTCGGCGAGGACGGCCCCACCCACCAGCCGGTCGAGCACCTGGCCTCGCTGCGCGCCATCCCCGGCCTGAACGTCGTCCGGCCCGCCGACGCCAACGAGACCGCGATCGCCTGGGCCGAGATCCTCAGGCGGCACGCCACCAAGCCGGCCCCGCACGGCCTGGCCCTCACCCGTCAGGGCGTGCCGACGTACGCGCCCAACCCGGACGCGGCCAAGGGCGGTTACGTCCTCGTCGAGTCCTCCAAGGACACCCCCGACGTGGTGCTCATCGCCACCGGCTCCGAGGTGCAGCTCGCCGTCGCCGCACGCGAGCGGCTGGAGGCCGAGGGGGTCGCCACGCGCGTGGTGTCGATGCCGTCCGTGGAGTGGTTCGAGGAGCAGCCGCGCGAGTACCGCGACAGCGTCCTTCCGCCGTCCGTGCGAGCGCGGGTCGCGATCGAGGCCGGGATCGGTCTGACGTGGTACCGGTTCACAGGTGACGCAGGACGCATCGTCTCCCTCGAACACTTCGGCGCCTCCGCCGATGCCAAGACCCTCTTCGCCGAGTTCGGCTTCACCGCCGAGAACGTCGTCGCGGAGGCCAGGGCTGCACTTGAATCGACTACGGGCCTCGCCGCCACGCGCGGCTGATCCGATCGCCAGAAAGAAGATGATCACTGTGACCGAAGCGACCGCTACCGCGGGAGCACTCAAGCGCCTGTCCGACGAAGGTGTCTCCATCTGGCTGGACGACCTCTCGCGCGGGCGGATCGAGTCGGGGAACCTCGCCGAACTCCTCACGACCAAGAACGTCGTGGGCGTCACCACCAACCCGTCCATCTTCCAGGCCGCCATCGGCTCCGGAGAGGGCTACGAGGAGCAGCTGACCGACCTCGCCGTGCGCGGGGTGACGGTCGACGAGGCCGTACGGATGATGACGACCGCCGACGTCCGCGCGGCCGCCGACGTCCTGCGTCCGGTCCACGACGCGACGGGCGGCCGGGACGGCCGGGTCTCCATCGAGGTCGACCCGCGTCTGGCCCACCGCACCGCGGCGACGGTCGCCGAGGCCAAGCAGCTCGCCTGGCTCGTCGACCGCCCCAACGTGATGATCAAGATCCCGGCGACCAAGGCCGGCCTCCCGGCGATCACCGAGGTCATCGGCCTCGGCATCAGCGTCAACGTCACGCTGATCTTCTCGCTGGAGCGCTACCGCGAGGTCATGGACGCCTACCTGGCCGGTCTGGAGAAGGCCGCCGCCAGGGGCCTGGACCTCTCCGCCATCCACTCGGTCGCCTCCTTCTTCGTCTCGCGCGTCGACTCCGAGATCGACAAGCGGCTGACCGTTCTCGGCACCGACGAGGCGCTCGCCCTCAAGGGCCGGGCGGCCCTCGCCAACGCGCGGCTCGCCTACGAGGCGTACGAGGAGGTCTTCACCGGCGAGCGCTGGACCGCCCTCGCCGGCGCCGGCGCCACCAAGCAGCGCCCGCTGTGGGCCTCGACCGGCGTCAAGGACCCGGCGTACAAGGACACCCTCTACGTCGACGAGCTGGTCGCGCCCGGCACCGTGAACACGATGCCCGAGGCGACGCTGAACGCCACCGCCGACCACGGCGAGATCACCGGCGACACCGTCACCGGCGGCTACGACCGGGCGCGCGCCGACCTGGCCGCCGTGGCGGCGCTCGGGATCTCCTACGACGAGGTGGTGCAGCAGCTGGAGGACGAGGGCGTCGCCAAGTTCGAGGCGGCCTGGAACGACCTGCTGACCGCCGTCGCCAAGTCGCTGGACGCCAAGGGGGTGGAGTCGGCATGACCAGGACGCCCGCGCCCAAGCCGAACACGCCCAAGTCCGCTACGCCCAAGGCTTCCACGACCGAGACTCCTGCGGCCGAGGCTGCCACGACCGAGACTCCCGCCCCCGAGGCTTCCGCGATCGCGACGTCCGCGGCCGCGGCTCCCGACGCGCAGGCCGCCACCCCCGAGGACGCCGCCGCCAAGGCCCTCGCGGCGGCCGCCGAGACCGTCGCGGCCTCCGAGCCGGACTGGGAGAACCCGCTCCGCCACCCCCAGGACCGCCGGCTCCCCCGCATCGCCGGACCCTCCGGGCTCGTCATCTTCGGTGTCACCGGTGACCTGTCCCGCAAGAAGCTGATGCCGGCCGTGTACGACCTGGCCAACCGCGGCATGCTGCCGCCGGGCTTCTCGCTCGTCGGGTTCGCCCGCCGGGACTGGGCCGACCAGGACTTCGCCCAGGTCGTCCACGACTCGGTGCGCGAGCACGCCCGGACCCCGTTCCGCGAGGAGGTCTGGCAGCAGCTCGCCGAGGGCATGCGGTTCATCCCGGGCGACTTCGACGACGACCAGGCGTTCAAGCAACTGCGTGACGCCGTAGAGGAGTTGGACGCCTCCCGGGGCACCAGCGGCAACTACGCCTTCTACCTCTCGGTACCGCCGAAGTTCTTCCCCAAGGTCGTCCAGCAGCTGAAGAAGCACGGCCTCGCGAACGCCCCCGAGGGCTCCTGGCGGCGGGCGGTCATCGAGAAGCCGTTCGGCAGCGACCTCGCCAGCGCGCGGGAACTGAACCGCATCGTGCACGACGTGTTCGAGCCGGACCAGGTCTTCCGGATCGACCACTACCTCGGCAAGGAGACGGTCCAGAACATCCTGGCGCTGCGCTTCGCCAACCAGATGTACGAGCCGATCTGGAACCGGTCGTACGTCGACCACGTACAGATCACCATGGCCGAGGACATCGGCATCGGCGGCCGGGCCGGCTACTACGACGGCATCGGCGCCGCCCGTGACGTCATCCAGAACCACCTCCTGCAACTCATGGCGCTGACCGCCATGGAGGAGCCCATCGCCTTCGACGCCGAGTCGCTGCTCACCGAGAAGCTCAAGGTGCTGAAGTCGGTGCGGCTGCCGGAGGACATCGGCAAGCACACCGTGCTTGCGCAGTACGCCGAGGGCTGGCAGGGCGGCGCGAAGGTGCCCGGGTACCTCCAGGAGGAGGGCATCGACCCGCAGTCGAAGACCGACACGTACGCGGCCATCAAGCTGGAGGTCGACAACCGGCGCTGGGCGGGCATCCCGTTCTATCTGCGCACCGGCAAGCGGCTCGGCCGCCGGGTGACGGAGATCGCGGTCGTCTTCAAGCGCGCCCCGCACTCCCCGTTCGACTCGACGGCCACTGAGGAACTCGGCCAGAACGCCATCGTCATCCGGGTCCAGCCGGACGAGGGCATGACGGTCCGGTTCGGCTCCAAGGTGCCGGGCACCTCGATGGAGATCCGGGACGTGTCGATGGACTTCGCCTACGGCGAGTCGTTCACCGAGTCCAGCCCGGAGGCGTACGAGCGGCTCATCCTGGATGTCCTCCTGGGCGACGCCAACCTCTTCCCCCGTCACCAGGAAGTGGAAGAGTCCTGGAAGATCCTCGACCCGATCGAGGCGTACTGGGCCCAGCACGGCAGGCCCGCGCAGTACGCGTCGGGCAGTTGGGGCCCCGAGGAAGCCGACGAGATGCTCGCACGAGACGGACGGAGCTGGCGCAGGCCATGAAGATCGACCTGACCGACACCACGGCAAGCAAGATCAACAAGGCGTTGGTGCAGGGGCGCCGCGCCATCGGCACCCCGGCCGTGGGCATGGTCCTGACGATGGTCATCGTCACGGACGAGGAGAACGCCTACGACTCGATCAAGGCGGCCGAGGAGGCCTCGCACGAGCACCCCTCGCGCACCCTGGTCGTCATCAAGCGGCACGCCCGCACCCCGCGCGACCGCCAGTCCTCGCGGCTGGACGCCGAGGTCCGGGTGGGCGCCGACGCCGGCACCGGTGAGACGGTCGTGCTGCGGACCTACGGCGAGGTGTCCGACCACGCCGACTCCGTCGTCCTGCCGCTGTTGCTGCCCGACGCCCCCGTGGTGGTCTGGTGGCCGGTGGAGGCCCCGGAGAACCCGTCGAAGGACCCGCTGGGCGCCCTGGCACAGCGCAGGATCACCGACCTGTACGCCGTGGAGAACCCCCTTCAGGTCCTGGCGGCCCGGAAGGACTCCTACGCGCCCGGTGACACCGACCTCGCCTGGACCCGCCTCACCCCCTGGCGTTCGATGCTGGCCGCCGCCCTCGACCAGGCCAAGGAGAAGATCACCTCGGCGGCCGTGGAGGCCGAGGAGGAGAACCCGGCCGCCGAACTGCTGGCCCGCTGGCTGGAGGCCCGCCTCGGCGTCGGCGTGGAACGCGTGGTGAGCGCCGGTCCGGTTGTCACCGCCGTCCGTCTGGGCACCGCGGGCGGCGAGATCGTCATCGACCGCCCCGAGGGCCCGCTGGCCACGCTGTCCCTGCCCGGCCAGCCCCCGCGCACCCTCGCGCTGAAGGTCCGCACCACTTCCGAACTCATCGCCGAGGAGCTCAGGCGCCTCGACGCGGACGAGATGTACGCCGTCGCCCTGCGGGGCCAGACCGGCAAGGAGAACCGCTGATGTCCGACACCCCCCACCTCACCCGGCGGCCCGAGTGGACCGCGCTGGAGGACCACCGCGCCGAGGGGCGCCCCCAGCTGCGTGAGCTGTTCGCGGCCGACCCCGCTCGCGCGCAGCGGTACGTCGTACGCGTGGGCGATCTGCGCATCGACTACTCCAAGCACCTGATCACCGACGAGACGATGGCGCTGCTCCGCGAACTGGCCACCGCCACCGACGTGTTCGGCCTGCGCGACGCCATGTTCCGGGGCGAGCGGATCAACCTCACCGAGGACCGGGCGGTCCTGCACACCGCGCTGCGCGCCCCGGCCGACGCGGTCGTCGAGGTCGACGGCGAGAACGTCGTACCGCAGGTGCACGCGGTGCTGGACAAGATGGCCGACTTCGCGACCCGGGTCCGCTCCGGCGAGTGGACCGGCCACACCGGCAAGCGCATCAGGAACGTCGTCAACATCGGCATCGGCGGCTCGGACCTGGGCCCCGCGATGGCGTACGACGCGCTGCGCGCCTTCACGGCCCGCGAGCTGACGTTCCGCTTCGTCTCCAACGTCGACGGCTCCGACCTGCACGAGGCGGTGCGCGACCTGGACCCGGCGGAGACGCTGTTCATCGTCGCGTCCAAGACCTTCACCACCATCGAGACGATCACCAACGCCACCTCGGCCCGCTCCTGGCTCCTGGCGGGCCTCGGCGGCGACGAAAAGGCGGTCGCCCGGCACTTCGTGGCGCTGTCGACGAACGGCGGCAAGGTCACCGAGTTCGGCATCGACCCGGACAACATGTTCGAGTTCTGGGACTGGGTCGGCGGCCGCTACTCCTACGACTCGGCGATCGGCCTGTCCCTGATGATCGCCATCGGCCCGGACCGCTTCCGGGAGATGCTCGACGGTTTCCGGATCGTCGACGAGCACTTCCTGCGCGCGCCCGCCGAGGCCAACGCCCCCCTGATCCTGGGCCTGTTGGGGATCTGGTACGGCAACTTCCTGGACGCCCAGTCGCACGCGGTGCTGCCGTACAGCCACTACCTGTCCAAGTTCACCGCCTATCTCCAGCAGCTCGACATGGAGTCCAACGGCAAGTCGGTGCAGCGTGACGGCCGGCCCGTGGACTGGCAGACCGGTCCCGTGGTGTGGGGCACCCCCGGCACCAACGGGCAGCACGCGTACTACCAGTTGATCCACCAGGGCACCAAGCTGATCCCGGCGGACTTCATCGGCTTCGCCCGTCCGGTGGACGAGCTGAGCGACGAACTCAAGGCGCAGCACGACCTGTTGATGGCCAACCTGTTCGCCCAGGGGCAGGCCCTCGCGTTCGGCAAGACGCCCGACGAGGTGCGCGCCGAGGGTGTGCCCGAGGAACTGGTGGCGCACAAGACGTTCCAGGGCAACCACCCGACGACGACGATCCTGGCGAAGGAACTCACCCCGTCCGTGCTGGGCCAGCTGATCGCGCTGTACGAGCACAAGGTGTTCGTCCAGGGCGCCGTCTGGAACATCGACTCCTTCGACCAGTGGGGCGTCGAGCTCGGCAAGGTCCTCGCCAAGCGGGTCGAACCCGCCCTCACCGAAGGCGCCGAGGTCCCCGGCCTCGACGCGTCCACCGCCGCCCTCGTGGCCGCCTACCGCGAACTCAAGGAAGTGCACTGACATGCAGCTCGGACTGATCGGCCTCGGCAAGATGGGCGGGAACATGCGCGAGCGGATCCGCCGCGCCGGGCACACCGTCATCGGCTACGACCGCAACCCCGAGGTCTCCGACGTGGCGAGCCTCGCCGAACTCGTGGACCGGCTCGACGGCCCGCGCGTGGTCTGGGTGATGGTGCCGGCCGGCGCCCCCACCCAGTCGACGGTCGACGAGCTGGCCGAACTGCTGGAGCCGGGCGACGTCGTCGTGGACGGCGGCAACTCCCGCTGGACGGACGACGAGAAGCACGCCGAGGAGCTCGGCGCCAAGGGCATCGGCTTCGTCGACGCCGGTGTCTCCGGCGGCGTGTGGGGCCTGAAGAACGGTTACGCGCTGATGGTCGGCGGCGACGCCGAGCACGTCGCGAAGGTGCAGCCGGTCTTCGACGCGCTCAAGCCCGAGGGCGACTTCGGCTTCGTCCACGCGGGCAAGGTGGGCGCCGGGCACTTCGCGAAGATGGTCCACAACGGCATCGAGTACGCGATGATGCAGGCCTACGCCGAGGGCTGGGAGCTGCTGGAGAAGGTCGACTCGGTGACCGACGTCCGCGAGGTGTTCCGGTCCTGGCAGGAGGGCACGGTCATCCGCTCGTGGCTGCTGGACCTGGCCGTGAACGCCCTCGGCGAGGACGAGCACCTGGACAAGCTGCGCGGCTATGCGGAGGACTCCGGCGAGGGCCGCTGGACCGTGGAGGCGGCCATCGACAACGCGGTGCCGCTGCCCGCGATCACGGCCTCCCTGTTCGCGCGGTTCGCGTCCCGTCAGGACGACTCGCCGCAGATGAAGATGATCGCGGCGCTGCGCAACCAGTTCGGCGGCCACGCGGTCGAGTCCGCGAAGTAGGCGCGCCGTGGGGGATCTTCTGCTGGTCCGCCACGGGGAGACGGAGTGGAGCGTGTCGGGCCGGCACACCAGCTGGACCGACCTGCCCCTCACCGCACACGGCGAGGAACAGGCCAAGTCCCTCGCCCCGTACCTCTCCGGGCGCGCCTTCGCTCTCGCGCTCAGCAGTCCGCTGAGCCGCGCCCTGCGCACCGCCGAACTCGCGGGCCTGGCCGGGGTGTCGCCCTGGGACGAGCTCCACGAGTGGGACTACGGCGGCTACGAGGGCGTCACCACCGTCGACATCCACCGGACCCGGCCCGACTGGTACCTGTGGACCGACGGCGTGCCGCCCGGCCCCGAGGGGCATCCCGGTGAGTCGCCCGCCGAGGTCGGCGCACGCGCCGACCGGGTGCTGGCCCGGGTGGACAAGGCGCTGCCCGACGGGGACGTGGTCCTCGTGGCGCACGCCCACTTCCTGCGGGTGGTCACCGCCCGCAAGCTCGGCCTCCCCCCGGCGGACGGACGGCTGTTCCAGCTGGCGACCGGCACGGTCAGCCGACTGTCCACGGAACACGGCCGACCGGTCCTCGCCGAGTGGAACACGCGACCGTGAGCGACTGAACCACGGCCCGGGCCACCGCGTCACCAACACCCCTGCGCTGCCAGGGGGTTGACGCGGTGGCCCGGGCCGTCAGCCGGCCGTGACCGTGTGCTGTGCCGCGAGCCGCACCGGCGCGTTCTGCGCGCCGTAGCCCCGGTACCCGTCGCGCTGGACCAGTTCGAGGAAGACGCGGCCCACCGTGCGGGTGTAGCAGTGGCGGAACTCTCCGTAGGCGTCGCGGTCGTAGAGGATGCCGAGTGCGCGGTAGGTCTCCAGCTCCCCGTCGGCGAACTCGAAGCGGGCGGCGAGGTCGTCGTAGTAGTTCGCGGGGATCGGCAGCAGGCGGCCGCCCGCGTCCCGGAAGCGACGGGCCGCCGCCACCACGTCGTCGGTGGCGAACGCGAGGTGCTGGGCGTGCACCGTGTCGTCGCTGGGCGCCGCCCCGACGCTCAGGACGATACGGACGCTGCCGTCGGTGTTCGTCACCGCACGGCTGCGCATCAGGCCGTACGGGTCGGCGACGTCCACGCTCTCCTGGGCGTGCAGCCCGAGCACGCTGCGGTGGAACAGCGCCGCCTCGTCGAACTGGTGCCAGGGCTGCACCAGGGCGAGATGGTCGATGCGCCGCACCGCACCCGCGTACGCCGGCCCCGGTCCCTGCTGCGGACCCAGCCCCGCCGGCTCGTGCGGCACGGCCGCGAAGTCCGCCCGCCAGTTGGGCAGTTGGGCGCGGTCGGTGGCGCAGAAGAACAGTTCCGTGCCGTCGGGCGCCGCCACCGCCTCCAGCGGGGCGTCCTCGGCGGCGCGGCGGCGTGGCAGGACCGGCGCGAGCAGGGCCTCCGCTCGGCGGGCAGCGCCCCGGGGGTCCGGGGACTCCAGGCCGATCGCGGCGAGCCCGGTGCCGTCGCGGCGCCCGGTCGGGCCGGTGTTGACCAGCAGCCGGGCCTCCCCCTGCTCCCACAGGTCCACCGGCTTGCTGCGGTGGCGGGCGGTCCGGGTGAAGCCGAGCGCGCCGAGCAGCGCGGTGACGGGTGCGGCGTCCGGGGTGAGCAGTTCGGCGAAGGCCACACCCGTGGGGACCACGGCGGCGGGCGGTGTCCAGACGCCGACGGTTTCCTGGAGCACCAGCAGCGAGCGGTGCGCGTCCACCGCGGTGGGGCCGGCCTCGGACTGCCGGTGGACGTCGTTGAAGACTTCGAGGGAGAGCGGACCGTCGTAGCCCGTCCGCAGGACACGGCGGACGAGATCCGTCACGTCGAGACCACCCTGCCCGGGGAAGCAGCGGTGGTGGCGGCTCCACTGGAGGACGTCCATCGCGGGCAGCGGAGCGTCGGCGAGCTGGAGGAAGAAGATCTTCTCACCGGGGATGTCCTCGATGCCCTTCGGGTCGGACCCGCGGGACAGGATGTGGAAGCTGTCCAGGCAGGTGCCCAGCGCCGGATGGTCCGCCGTCCGGACGATCCGCCAGGCGTGGTCGTAGGTGCTGACGTGCCGACCCCACGCCAGCGCCTCGTAGGCGACCCGGATCCCGAACTCCCCCGCCAGGTCGGCCAGGTGGCCCAGTTGCTCGGCGGCGAGCGCGTCGTCGTCCACCGCGAGGGGGTGGACGCTGGAGCAGACGAGGACCGTGTCGGCCCCGAGGCGCCGCATCAGCTCGAACTTGCGGCGGGCGCGGCGCAGATTGGCCGCGAACTGCTCCTCGGGCACCGCCTCCATGTCCCGCATCGGCTGGTAGAGGTCGATGCCGAGGCCGAGGTCGGCGCAGCGGGCGCGGATCTCCTCGGGGGTGAGGGGGCTGGCGAGGAGGTCGTTCTCGAAGATCTCCACCGCGTCGAAGCCGGCCCGGGCGGCGGCCGTGAGCTTCTCGGAGAGGGAGCCGCTCAGGGAGACGGTGGCGATGGATGTCCGCACGTGGGTACCTCTTCCTGCTGCGTCTCTACTTCGGGGTCCCGACGGCACCGGCCAGTTCGGCGATGTCCGCGAGCATCCGCGCGACATCGGGTTCCCGCCCGGTGAACAGGCGGAACGCGTCCGCGGCCTGGAACACGGCCATCCCGCCCCCGTCCAACGTGGCGCAGCCCGTCGCGCGGGCGGCGCGCAGGAGTTCGGTCTCCAGGGGGCGATAGACGACCTCGGCGACCCACAGGCCGGGATGCAGGAGGTCGGCCGCGAAGGGGAGACCGGGATGGGCGGCCATGCCGGTGGGGGTGGCATGGACGATCCCGTCGGCGCTCCTGAGCAGCTCCGGCAGCCGGTCGGGGGTCGCGTGGGTGGCCCGGCCGGCGCCGAAGCGGCGGTTCAGCGCCCCGGCGAGATCCGCGGCCCGGTCGCCCAGCGCGTCCACGACGGTGACCCGTCCGGCGCCGAGGGTGAGGGTGGCGTGCGCGACGGCCGCGCCGGCGCCACCCGCGCCCAGCTGCACGACCCGTTCCAGCGGTGCGTCCGGCAGACCGCGGGCGAAGGAGGCGGCGAAGCCAGTCACGTCGGTGTTGTGGCCGACGGCCCGGCCGTCCTCGAAGACCACGGTGTTGACCGCGCCGAGCGCCTCGGCCTGCGGGGAGAGCGCGTCGAGGTGCTCGATGACGAGTTGCTTGCAGGGGTGGGTGATGTTGAGCCCGTCGTAGCCGGTGTCGTGGGCGGACCGCAGCAATTCGCCGACCGCCTCGGGGCCGACACCGAGGACGTCGATGTCGATGAGCCGGTACAGGCAGCGCAGCCCCTGGCGGTCGGCCTCCCGCTCGTGCAGTGCCGGGCTGAGCGAGGGGCCGATGCCCGCGCCGATCAGCCCGACGAGATACGAGTCCTTGGCCACGGATGGACCTCCTGAGCGGCTCGCTAATGTACGAACTAGTGAGTTAGTCATAGCACCCGGTCGGCGCGGTTGGGAAGCCCTCCCCCGTCCCGCGGGGCGGCGGGCTTCTAGAATCGCGGCACTGGCCGCACACCGAAGGAAGCCGATGACCAGCGTCGAAGAACCGGCAGCATCAGGCGGGCGCACCCGTGACGCCGCGCGCACCAGGGCCGAGATCCTCGACGTGGCCACCCACGAGTTCGCCCGGGCCGGCTTCGCCGGGGCCCGCGTCGACGACATCGCCGCCCGGACCCGCACCACCAAACGGATGATCTACTACTACTTCGGCGGCAAGGAGCAGCTCTTCACGGCCGTCCTGGAGCGGGCGTACGGCGTGATCCGCGAGGCCGAGCAGGAGCTGGACGTCGAGCACCTGGACCCGGTCGCGGCCATCCGCAAGCTGGCCGAGGTCACCTTCGACCACCACGAGCAGCACCCCGACTTCATCCGCCTGGTGAGCATCGAGAACATCCACGAGGCCGAGCACATCGCGGCCTCCGAGGAGCTCGGCAGGATCGGCTCGCCCGCGCTGGACGTGATCCGCCGGATCCTGGCGGCCGGGCAGGAGTCCGGCCTGTTCACGGCCGACGTGGACGCCGTCGACCTGCACGCGATGATCAGCTCCTTCTGCTTCTTCCGGGTCGCCAACCGGCACACCTTCGGCGCCCTGTTCGGCCGCGACCTGGTCGACCCCGCGCAGCGCGAGCACTACCGGAACATGCTGGGCGACATGGTGATCGCGTATCTCACGGCGGACCGCGCGGCCGACTGAGGGGGCCGACGGAACCCCTTGACAGGCGGGGCAGGGGCGCGCACCATCCGTAGCCAACCACTACTAACTATCCAGTGGGTTAATTAGCCGGGCCCGGAGCGGTGGACGCTCCGCCGCCCGGCGCGGCCGACCCCCTCACCCCCCGGGACTCGGCACCACCTCCCCGCCGCTCACTCCGCCTGCGTCGGAGTCCCCCCGAAGGAGCACCCCGTGTCGTCCGTCCCCGCCGAAGCCGTCGGGCAGCCCAGGAAGGCGGCCACTGCCGCCTGGATCGGCAGCGCGCTGGAGTACTACGACTTCTTCATCTACGGCAGCGCGGCCGCGCTGATCTTCCCGAAGGTGTTCTTCGACGAGTCCGACCCGGCCAACGCGACCCTGCTGTCGCTGGCCACATTCGGGGTGGCCTACGCCGCCCGTCCGGTCGGTGCGCTCTTCCTGGGCCACTTCGGCGACAAGCTCGGCCGCAAGAAGATCATGGTCTTCACGCTGATCCTGATGGGCCTGTCGACGTTCCTCATCGGCTGTCTGCCCACCCGCGACCAGGTCGGCTCGCTCGCACCGGTCCTGCTGGTGCTGTGCCGCGTCCTCCAGGGCATCTCCGCCGCCGGTGAGCAGGCGAGCGCGAACTCCATGACGCTGGAACACGCGCCCGCGCACCGGCGCGGCTTCTTCACCAGCTTCACCCTCAGCGGCACCCAGGGCGGCCAACTCCTCGCCACGCTGGCCTTCATCCCGATCGCCGCGCTCCCGGAGGACCAACTGCTGTCCTGGGGCTGGCGGATCCCGTTCTTCCTGAGCATCGCCGTCGCCGTCGTCGGCTACGTCATCCGCCGCAGGCTGGAGGAGACCCCGGCCTTCGCCCAGCAGAGCGCCACCGAGGGCGTCGTGAAGATGCCGCTCGCGGTCCTCGCGCGCCACCACTGGGCGGACGTGCTGCGGGTCGTCGCGGGCGCGCTGATCGCCTCGGTCTCGACGATCTTCACGGTGTGGGCGCTGGCGTACGCCACGAGCGACTCGGTCGGCATGAGCCGCTCCTCGATGCTGTGGGTGGGCGCGCTGGCCAACCTGGTCGCCCTCGGCGCGATCCCGGCGTGGGCCACGCTCTCGGACCGCATCGGCCGCCGCCCGGTCTATCTGATCGGCGCCGTCGGCAGTGCGATCGCGATGTTCCTGTACCTGTGGGCGATCTCCACGGGCAACTACCCCCTCACCCTGCTGCTGGGCGTCCTCGCCTTCGGTGTGGTCTACAGCGCCGCGAACGGTGTCTGGCCGTCCTTCTACGGCGAGATGTTCTCGACCCGCGTCCGTCTGTCGGGCATGGCGATAGGCACCCAGATCGGCTTCGCGGTGGCCGGTTTCGCGGTCACGTTCGCCGCACGGATCGCCGGACCGGACGGTGACGACTGGGCGGCGGTCGCCCTGTTCACGGCCGCCCTGTGCGTGCCGCCGGTCATCGCCGCCCTCACGGCCCGGGAGACCCATCGGATCGCCACCGAGCACCTCGGCGAGCGCACCCCGGACACGGCGGCCGACCGGGAGACCGTCACCGCCTGACACCCCGCTCCCGGCCCCCTGAGCCCCCGGACGCCGCACTGGCTCCGGGGGCTCGGCGCGCTGGTCGGGGGGAGACCCACTCGTCACTGCCGGCCGGTTCGGGGCGCGTACGGTGTCGTACCGCTCGGCCGGTCGACGGCGGACCGGCCGCCGCCCTGGGGGTCCGCGCGCCGGGCCGGTCGCGGCCGGTCAGTTATCGAGAAGCGCCCGGCCCGGGCCTACGCCTAGCGTGGGGTCCATGGACCTCTCCCCGCGTGCGCGCCCCCGCCTTCCGCGCCCCCGCGGGCACCCTGGCGCGTTTCCAGGAACGCGACTGATCAGGCGCGAAACGCCCCGGAACCCTTTGTTCCCGCGGGGAAATCAGACCTAATGCTCCCAGCCGGTGAGATCGAACCAGGCGACAGCGACGACAGGCCGCCCGGGCGGCCCGCCCCGAACGATGGAGAGACGATGAGCATGGCCGAGCCGACGAGCGGACGGTCGTCCGAGCCGCACCCCGCCGACAGCCACGATCTGATCCGTGTGCACGGCGCGCGCGAGAACAATCTCAAGGACGTCAGCATCGAGATCCCCAAGCGCCGGCTGACGGTGTTCACCGGCGTCTCCGGCTCGGGCAAGAGCTCCCTGGTGTTCGACACGATCGCGGCGGAGTCGCAGCGGCTGATCAACGAGACGTACAGCGCCTTCGTCCAGGGGTTCATGCCGACGCTGGCGCGGCCCGAGGTCGACGTCCTGGACGGTCTGACCACGGCGATCATCGTCGACCAGGAGCGGATGGGCGCCAACGCCCGCTCGACCGTCGGCACGGTCACCGACGTCAACGCGATGCTGCGCATCCTGTTCAGCCGGCTCGGCACACCGCACATCGGCCCGCCCAACGCGTACTCCTTCAACGTGCCCTCGGTCTCGGCGAGCGGTGCGATCACCGTGGAGCGCGGCGGCAAGACCAAGGCGGAGAAGGCCACCTTCCACCGGCTCGGCGGCATGTGTCCGCGCTGCGAGGGCATGGGCTCGGTCAGCGACTTCGACCTCACGGCGCTGTACGACGAGAGCCTGTCGCTCAACGAGGGCGCGCTGACCGTCCCCGGCTACAGCATGGACGGCTGGTACGGCCGGATCTTCCGGGGCAGCGGCTTCTTCGACCCCGACAAGCCGATCCGCAGGTTCACCAAGCGGGAACTGCACGACCTGCTGTACAAGGAGCCGACCAAGATCAAGGTCGAGGGGATCAACCTGACCTACGAAGGTCTGGTTCCCAAGATCCAGAAGTCCTTCCTCTCCAAGGACGTCGACGCCCTCCAGCCGCACATCCGCGCCTTCGTGGAGCGCGCGGTGACCTTCCAGACCTGTCCCGAGTGCGAGGGCACCCGGCTCAGCGCCGAGGCGCGCTCGTCGAAGATCAAGGGGAAGAACATCGCCGACGTCTGCGCCATGCAGATCGACGATCTGGCTGCCTGGGTACGGGAGTTGAAGGACCCGTCGGTGGCACCCCTGCTGGCCTCGCTGGGCCACTCGCTGGACTCGTTCGTCGAGATCGGCCTCGGCTACCTCAGCCTGGACCGCCCCTCGGGCACCCTGTCGGGCGGTGAGGCGCAGCGCACCAAGATGATCCGCCACCTCGGCTCCTCCCTCACCGACGTCACGTACGTCTTCGACGAGCCGACGATCGGGCTGCACCCGCACGACATCCGCCGGATGAACGAGCTGCTGCTCCAGCTGCGCGACAAGGGCAACACCGTGCTGGTCGTCGAGCACAAGCCGGAGGCCATCGAGATCGCCGACCACGTCGTGGACCTCGGCCCGCGCGCCGGCTCCGCGGGCGGCGAGGTGGTCTTCGAGGGCACCGTCGAGGGGCTGCGGGCCGCCGACACGCTCACCGGCCGGCACCTGGACGACCGGGCCGCGCTGAAGAAGTCGGTGCGCGAGCCGTCCGGGGTGCTCTCGGTGCGCGGTGCCGGGACCAACAACCTCCAGGACGTCGACGTCGACATCCCCCTCGGCGCGCTGGTCGTCGTCACCGGGGTCGCCGGGTCCGGCAAGAGCTCCCTGATCCACGGCTCGGTGTCCGGGCGGGACGGGGTGATCACGGTGGACCAGACGGGCATCCGCGGCTCCCGGCGCAGCAACCCGGCCACGTACACCGGGCTGTTGGAGCCGATCCGCAAGGCGTTCGCCAAGGGCAACGGGGTGAAGCCGGCCCTGTTCAGCGCCAACTCCGAGGGCGCGTGCCCGACGTGCAACGGCGCGGGCGTCGTCTACACCGACCTGGCGATGATGGCCGGGGTGGCCTCCACCTGCGAGGAGTGCGAGGGGAAGCGGTTCCAGGCGGCCGTGCTGGAGTACCGCCTCGGCGGTCGGGACATCAGCGAGGTGCTCGCGATGCCGGTGTCGGAGGCGGTGGAGTTCTTCGGGGCGGGCGAGGCGCGCACGCCGGCCGCGCACAAGATCCTCGAACGGCTCGCGGACGTCGGGCTCGGCTACCTCACCCTGGGCCAGCCGCTGACCACGCTGTCGGGCGGCGAGCGGCAGCGGTTGAAGCTGGCCACCCACATGGGCGAGAAGGGCGGGGTCTACGTCCTCGACGAGCCGACGACCGGCCTCCATCTCGCCGATGTGGAGCAACTGCTGGGCCTGCTCGACCGGTTGGTCGACTCCGGGAAGTCGGTCATCGTCATCGAGCACCACCAGGCGGTCATGGCGCACGCCGACTGGATCATCGACCTCGGCCCCGGCGCCGGCCACGACGGCGGCCGGATCGTCTTCGAGGGCACCCCGGCCGACCTGGTCGCGGCGCGTTCCACCCTCACGGGCGAGCACCTCGCGGAGTACGTCGGCGGCTGAACGGGACGCTCCTGCTCACGGGTGACAGCAGTCGGCGCGAACCTCGTCGATCCCGTTGACAGTTGACGTTCTCGGCAAGAACATCGGCCGGAACGAGCAGAAAAGAACAGCCCCGCCGCGGGCGCGCCCGAACCGGGGAGGGGAGGGCTCCGCGCGCACCGGCCGAATTCAGGGACGGCCGGGGCGCGCGGAGCGGCCGGGGCGCGCGGAGCGGCCGGGGCGCGCGGAGGGGCCCTTGAACCTGACACCGGTGTCAGGGCCGACCCTCCCGGCATGGCAACCACCGACACCACATCCGCCGCGCGCACCCGCGGCCTGCCCCTGCCCGCACTCCTCGCCCTCACCACCGCCGTCTTCGTCACCAGCCTCACCGAGACCCTCCCGGCCGGGCTGCTGCCCGCGATGAGCGGGGATCTGGCGGTGAGCGAGGCGGCGGCGGGACAGGCGGTGACCGTCTACGCGGTCGGTACCGCCCTCACCGCGATCCCGCTGTCCGCGGCGACGGCCGGCTGGCGGCGCAAGCGGCTGCTGCTCACGGCGATGGCCGGGTTCGCCGTGGCCAACACGGTCACCGCCGTCTCCGCGCACTACGCACTCACCATGGCGGCCCGGTTCCTCGCAGGCGTGGCCGCCGGTCTCGCCTGGGCGCTGCTGGCCGGTTACGCCCGGCGGCTGGTCCCCGCCCCGCTCCAGGGCCGGGCCGTCGCGGTCGTCATGACCGGTGTGCCGGTGGCGCTGTCGGTGGGTGTGCCCGCGGGGACGTTCCTGGGCGGGGCACTGGGCTGGCGGACGGCGTTCGCGCTGATGACCGCGGTCGCCGTGGTGCTGCTCGGCTGGATCGCGCTGCTGGTGCCGGACCGGCCCGGCCAGGAGCCCGGCCGCCGGGTCCCGACGGCGCGGGTGCTCGCGGTGCCGGGGGTGGCACCGGTCCTCTTCGTGACGCTGGTCCTCGTCCTCGCGCACACCGTGCTGTACGCCTACATCGCCACGTTCCTGGACCGGTTCGGCCTCGGCGGGGCCACGGATCTGGTGCTGCTGGTGTTCGGCGGCGCCTCGCTGGTGAGCATCTGGGTCGTCGGCGCGCACATCGACCGGCGGCTGCGGGCCCTGACCGTGGCGAGCACTCTGCTGATCGGCGGGGCGGCCGCGCTGCTGGCCGGCTTCGCCGACAGCCAGGTCCTCGTGTACGCCGCCGCCGCGCTGTGGGGTCTCGGCTGGGGCGGTGCCCCGACCCTGCTCCAGACCGCGGTGGCGGACGCGGGCGGCGAACAGGCCGATGCCGCCCAGGCGATGCTGGTGACGCTGTGGAACGCGGCGATGGCGGGCGGCGGCGCGGTCGGCGGGGCGCTGCTCGGGCTGTTCGGCGCGCGAGCGTTCCCGTGGAGCGTGCTGGTGCTGCTGCTGCCGGTGCTCGCGGTGGTCGTAGGGGCGCGCGTCCACGGCTTCCCGGCCCGGCGCTCCGGCGCGTGACGCCCGCGCCTCGCCCCGCCGGGGCCGTCGCGCCGGTGGGGCGGGTGCGCGCCGGCGGGGCAGGTGCGCGCCGTCAGCCCCGGTTCGCCCCGGCCGGGATCCCGTACGCCCGTTCCACCTTCACCCGCGCCACCAACCGCCGGTCACGGACCATCGCGGCACGGTAGTCGTCCCAGTCGGGGTGTTCGCCCAGGACGTCGCGGTAGAGGCGGACGAGTTCCTCGACCGTCTCGTCGTAGGGGTCCTGGGCGACCGGCGAGAGCTCGGCCGTGCCCTCGGCGACCGTGTAGGCACGGCGGTCGGGGGCGGTCACGTGGTACGAGGCCCTCGGATCGCGCCGCAGGTTGCGGGTCTTGGCCCGGCCGTCGGTGATCGAGATACGGATGATCCGCTCGTCCGGGTAGTAGGCGTGGCTGACGTTCGACAGCTGGGGTCGGCCGTCGCGTTTGAGGGTGACCAGCACCCCGCCGTGTCCCTCGGAGAGCAGCCCGAGCAGTGCGTTCTGCGTCGCGTCCTGAGTCATGTCTGGGTCAACCGGCGCACGGGGTGCGGACATTCCCCACCCAGGAGCACGGGTAGACACTGTCTACGGCCGCCTGGTAGACAGTGTCCATGGATGAACCCGGGACCGGGCTGCGGGCCCGGCTGGTCGAGGTCGGCGTGGACCTGGTCGCCCGCGAGGGCGTGCAGGCGCTGACACTGCGGGAGATCGCCCGCCGGGCGGGGGTCTCCCACGGCGCGCCACGCCGCCACTTCCCCACCCACCTGGAGCTGCTGTCGGCCATCGCCCGCCGGGGCTTCGCCGAGCTGGCACAGCGGGCGGCGACGGCAGCCGGTGACGGTACCGCGAGCCCCCGGGCCCAACTGACCTCGCTGGGGCGGGCGTATCTGGAGTTCGCGCTGGACAACCGCGGCATGTACGAGCTGATGTTCCGTCACGACCTGCTGGAGAGCGGCCATCTGGGCCTGCGGGACACCAGCCTGCCGCTCTTCGGACGTCTGGTGGAGCTGATCGCCCAGGCCCGCCCGGACGCGGACGCCCGCCTGGTCGCGGGGGCCTGGTGGGCGAACCTGCACGGCATCGCCCAGCTGTGGAGCTGGGGCAGCCTCCAACTCGCCACGGGAGCGACCGACTTCGCGCCCCTGCTGCGGTCCGCCCTGGACGCCCACCTCGGCCAGGAGGACGCGTGAAGCCCCGCCTCGTCCTCGTCGGCAGCGTCACCGGAGCCGTGATCGTCGCCCTCGACGGCACCGTCCTGACCATCGCCCAGCCCACGCTGCACAAGGATCTGGACGCGTCCTTCGCGCAGGTGCAGTGGACCAGCACCGGCTATCTCGTCGCGGTGGCGAGCCTGTTGGTGTTCGCCGGGAGGCTCGGTGACCGCTACGGACACCGGCGGTTGTTCGGCATCGGCATGCTCGGCTTCGGGGCCGCGTCGGCGGGCATCGGGCTGGCGCCCGGCATCGGCTGGGTGATCGGACTGCGGGTCGTCCAGGGCGTGTTCGGGGCGCTGCTGCAACCCGCCACGCTCGGCATGCTGCGGGCCGCCTACCCGGCCGACCGGCTCCGGGGGCCCATCGCGCTGCGGACCGCGGCCATCGGGGTGTCCGCCGCGGTCGGGCCGCTGGTGGGCGGGGTGCTGGTGGCCGGGGCCGGGTGGCGGGCGGTGTTCTTCCTCAACGTCGGGCCCGCGCTGGTCCTCGGCGCCCTCGCGCTCGCCGTGCGGGAGCCGGAGCGCGCCGGCCGGGTCCGGCTGGATCTGCCCGGAGCCGTCCTGCTCGCGGTGACCCTGGGCTGCCTCGTCCACGCGCTCGCCACCGCCCGATGGTGGCCCGGTCCGGCGGTGGCCGCCGTCGCCGGCGCCGTCCTCGTGCGCCACGAGCGCCGGACCGCGAGCCCGCTGATCCAGCGTGCCGTCCCCGGCGCACCCCTCGGCGTCCTGGTCACCGCGTCGGCCGCCCTGTCGGGCACGTTGTTCGTCGCCACCTACGTCCTCCAGGACAGGCTCGGCCTCGATCCCCTCCAAAGCGCCCTGCGCTGCCTGCCGTTGGCGGTGCTGATGGTGGCCGCCGCCGCTCTCTGCCCGATGGCGCTGCGCCGGGCGGGGGCCCGCCGGACCACGGTGGCCGCGATGGTGGTGTTCGCCGCCGGGATCCTGGTGCTGTCGCGGGCGTCCGGCACGCTCGCCCTGGGCGCCGGGGCCGCCCTGCTCGGGGCCGGTTTCGGCACCGTCATGGTGGCGGCCACCCACGCCGTGATCCACCAGAGTCCCGTCGAGTCGGCGGGGGTGGCGGGCGGGCTCCAGCAGACCGCGATGAACGTCGGGCCGGCCCTGGGCGTGGCCGTCGTGACACCGCTCATGGGGCAGGCCGTGCCGCTGACGCTGCTCGCCCTCCTCGCCGTGGCGGGGGCGGTCCTGGCAGGACGTTTCCGCGCCACGCCGTCCGGTCAAGGTCAACCGGGCGGACGTCCGGCCGTTCCTGCGCGACGATGAGAGCGGAGGCCGGTCCGGCGGGGTATGCCGGACCGCACCTCGACGAACGCGATCGGAGGACAGCCATGGCACGCTTGCGGCAAGAGGTCGACCCGGGTGAGGTCGGACTGGATGTGAAGGCGTTGGACCGCCTCGACCAGCACTTCGCCCACTACGTCGACGAGGGGCGCATGCCCGGTTTCCTCGTGTCCGTCGCCCGCGGCGGGCGCGTCGCCCACCTCACGGCGCACGGGCAGCGCGACCTCGCGGCACAACTGCCCGTCGAGACGGACACGTTGTGGCGGATCTACTCGATGACCAAGCCCGTCACGGCGGTGGCCGCCCTGACCCTGGTGGAGGAGGGCAGGCTGTCGCTGGACGACCCGGTCGCCCGGCACCTGCCGGCGTTCGCCGACGCGCGGGTGTACGTGAGCGGTTCCGGCGCCGACATGGTGACCCGGCCCGCCGAGAGTCCGCTGCTGATACGTCACTTGATGACCCACACCGGTGGCCTGACCTTCGCCTTCTACCACTCCCACCCGGTCGACGCCCGCTACCGCGAGGCCCGTCTGGACTCGTCCGTGGTGCCGGGCTCGACGCTGGCCGAGACGGTCGACGTGTACGCGAGCCTGCCGCTGCAGTTCGAGCCCGGCACCGAGTGGAACTACTCGGTCTCCTCCAACGTGCTGGGCCGGGTGATCGAGGTGGTGTCCGGCCAACCCCTCGACGCCTTCTTCGCCGAGCGGATCTTCGAACCGCTCGGGATGAGCGACGCCGGCTTCTGCGTACCCGACGACCAGGCGGACCGGCTGGGCGAGTTGTACGGCGAGAAGGACGACGGCGGCATCGAGCCGATCGCCGGCCTGCCGCTGTCCGGCCGGCCCCGCTTCCTGTCCGGCAGCGGCGGCATGGTGGCCTCCGCCCACGACATGCACCGCTTCATGGAGCTGCTGCGCCGCCGCGGCGAACTCGACGGCGTCCGGCTGCTGGCTCCCAGCACGGTGGACCTGATGACCAGCAACCACCTTCCCGGCGGCGTCGACCTGCGCGCCTTCGGCAGCAAGCCGGCCCACGACGAACCCAACAACGACGGGCTCGGCTTCGGCCTCGGCGTCTCCGTGGCGATCGACCCCGCCCGCACCCTCGCGCCCATGAGCCAGGGCACCTTCGGCTGGAGCGGGGCGGCGTCCACGACCTTCTGGGTCGATCCCCGCCACGATCTGACCGTGCAGTTCTACACGCAGGTCCGGCCGAAGACCCTGAAGCTCAACCCGGACCTCCGGCGCCTGGTGCACCAGGCGATCACCGACTGAACCGCACGGGCGCACGGGGCCGCGAGCGACGTGTCAGGGGCCGCGCACAGGGCGCGTGACCGGCTGGTCAGGAGCCACGCACAAGGCCCCCAGGTCGCGGCGCGACCGGAAAGGCGCCGCGCACAAGGCCCCCGGGTCGCGGCGCGACCGGTCAGGCGTCCACCCGCAGGGTGAACTCCAGCCCGTCCAGCGCCAGTTCCCGCAGCCACTGCTCCGACCGGGCCGCCGTCTCGGCGGCCCGGTTCAGGCCCGGCGGCAGCGAGCCGTCCAGGATGTGCCCCACGCCGAGGGCGAGGGTGCGCGAGACGCAGCGAGCCATCGCGCTCTCCTCCTCGTCCCCCACCAGGTCCAGCAGATAGGCGCCCGACCAGGACCGGCCCGCCGGACCCTCGACGTCCAGCGACACCGCGAGGACCACCCGGTCGCGGTCGGCGTCCGTGGTCGGGTACGCCGCCGCCAACTCCCGTGCCAGCGCGGCGATCCGGTCGTCGTCCCCGCCCTTGAGCTCCTCGAAGACCGCCTCCCAGGCCCGCAGCCACCCCTCCAGGCGCAGGGTGCCCCGCACGAAGGTCCGCGGCCTCCAGGCGTCCGGCATCCCGTACTGCTCGACGAAGGGGACGCTGTCACGGTTCGGGTAGACCTCGAAGGCCTCCCCGTCGACGACGTGCCGCCGGGTCGCCTCCCAGGGCCGCGCGGCGACGGTCTCGGCACCGTCCTCGATGTACCGGGCGGGCGAGCGCAGGGCGTTGAGCACGCCGAGGGGCGCCCAGCTGAACCGGTACCGGAAGTCGTTCGGCACCGAGGGGATGCCGCCGCAGTAGGAGGTCAGACGGTACGAGGCCGCTGTGCCGGCGCCGATCGCGTCCCGGGCGCGGGCGACGAGGCTGTGCGCGAAGAGGTGGTCGATGCCCGGGTCGAGCCCGGACTCGGTGAGGACCACCACCCCGGCCGCGCGTGCCGCAGGCACCTGCTCCAGGACCGCGTCCGACACATAGCTGGAGCAGGCGAAGTGCGCCCCGCGCGAGACACAGGCGGCCAGGATCCCGGCGTGCTCCGGCGCGGGCAGCATCGACACGACCACGTCCCCGGGCGCGAGATCCGCCGTGAGGGCGGGCAGGGCGTAGGCGCGGGGCTCGGCACGGCCGGTGAGGGCGAGCCGGTCGAGGGCCTCGGCGGCGCGCTCCTCGGTGCGGTGCCAGACCCGCACCCGTGCGGCCGTCTCGCACAGCCCGGCCAGTCCGCTTCCCGTGGACAGGCCGGTGCCGATCCAGTGGACGGTGCCGCTCGCCGGAACCAGGTCAGACATCCCGCGCCTCCTCCTGCGCGACATCCAGGACACCGAGTTCCCGGGAGGCGTCCCGGAACCGGTCCAGACAGCGGCCCCATGCCCCGCCGGTGCCGAACTCCAGCAGCAGGGGCAGCAGTTGAGCTGAGAAGTCGGCGCTGGACTCCCTCGGCAGCAGCGAGGGCAGGTTGTCGATGGCGATGAGGTCGAGCGGGGGCTCCTTGTGCAGACGGCGCACCGGCTCGGTCCACTCGGTGGTGCGGTCGTAGACCGGCAGGACGTTCAGGGGCGAGCCGACGTCGCAGGTGACGTCGCAGAGGGTGCGCAGTCGGCGGGCCGGGTCGCCGAGGTCGGCTTCCCGCAGGAAGGGCGGGACGGGGGTGGTGGCCAGGACGCAGTTGACCAGGACGTCGTGCGCCAGCAGGGCCGGGCGGTCCAGGTCGCGGGTCTCGTCGAGGTCCCAGCAGGCGGGGTCGATCCCGGCGGCCCGCAGGGCGACGCGGGCGCCGCGTCCGCTGCGGCCGAGGGCACCGATGACGAGCGCGGTGAACTCCTCGTCGCCGGGGAGGGGCCGGAGGATCGCGTCGAGGTCGTCCTTCGCGGTGGGCGCGAGGGGGGCGGCGAGCCGGCCCCGGTGCTGGAGCACCGCCAGGGCCGCGCCCAGGTATCCCGCCCAGTACCCGAAGGCGGCGAGCCGTCGCCCGTGGTCGTCGACCAGGTACTCCAGGTCGAGCAGTGCCCCTCCCCCGGCGGCGAACCGGCGGAGCAGGGCCTCGGCGCCGGGCTGCCGCTTGTAGGCGTGCCCGAAGAAGACGTGCCGGTGCGACAACTCGGCGGGGTCGTCGGGGAGTTCCTTCAGACCGAGGACCACCGCGCCGGCCGGCGCCGACACCCACGAGCCCGCGGGCACGACCCGGGCGCCGACCGCCTCGTACTCGGACACGGGGAAGATCCGCTGCGGGGCCTCCTCGACCGTCAGGGTCACGCCGCTGTCCACGAGCCGGCGGGCGTCGGACGGCACGAGGGGGGTCCGGCGTTCGGTGGGCCGGACCTCGTGGCGCAGCCACAAATGGAGCTCGGTCATACGCAGTTGGCCTCCGGGCGCGGGGCGTCGGCCGCGAACCGGCCGGCGTGCAACGGGCTGACGTCCACGAAGGGTACGCGGCCCAGGCACAGGTCGCGGACGACCTCGCCGACGGCGGGTCCCTGGAGGAAGCCATGGCCGGAGAAGCCGGTCGCGTACAGGAAGCGGGACACCGTCGTCGCCTCGCCGATCAGGGCGTTGTGGTCCGGGGTGACCTCGTACAGGCCCGCCCAGCCGCCGGTGCGGCGCAGGTCGAGCAGGGACGGGGCGCGGTGGTGCATCGCGGCGGTGAGGCGGGGGATCCAGCGGTCGTGGGTGTCGGTGGCGAAGCCGGGGCGCTCGTCCGGGTCGGACATGCCGACGAGCAGGCCGGGGCCCTCGCGGTGGAAGTAGAGGGTGCTGCTGAAGTCGATCGTCATCGGCAGGCCGGGCGGCAGGCCGGGGACCGGCTCGGTGACCGCGATCTGGCGGCGCAGCGGCTCCACCGGCAGGTCCACCCCGACCATCCGGCCGACCGAGCGGGACCAGGCGCCGGCCGCGCAGATCACCGTGTCGGTGGCGATGGTGCCGAGGGTCGTCTCGACGGAGCGGATGGTGTCGCCGCGGACGGTGATGCCGGTGGCCTCGGTGTGCCGCAGGATGCGGGCGCCCAGGGCGCGGGCGGCGGAGGCGTAGCCGTGCACGACGGCCTCCGGGGTGCAGTGGCCGTCGTCCGGCGAGTAGGCGGCGGCGAGCAGTCCGTCGGTGCTGATCAGCGGGGAGAGCTTGCGGGCCTCCTTGGGGGTGAGCATGCGGCTGGGCACGCCGAGGGAGTTCTGCAGCCGCACGCCCGCCTCGAAGGAGGCGACGTCCTCGGGGGTCGAGAGGAGGAACAGGTAGCCGACGCGGTGCAGGCCGATGTCGTGGCCGACCTCCTCGCCGAACCGGCCGAACGCCTCCAGGCTGCGGGCGCCGAGCAGCACGTTGAGCGCGTCGGAGAACTGCGCCCGCACACCTCCGGCCGCCCTGGAGGTGGAGCCGGAGGCCAGTTCGTCGCGTTCGACGAGCACGACGTCGCGGACCCCGGCGGCGGCGAGGTGGTAGGCGATGCTGGTGCCCATCACCCCACCGCCGATCACGACGGCGTTGGCCTGTGTGTCCACGGGCGAGCCTCCCAGGGGCGTCGGGGCCGGTCCCCTGTTCCTGTCCGGACTCGGGTTCCCGTAATCAGGACAGGTGGGCCACCGCGTCCAGATGCGGCAGGTGGTGGTCCAGGCGTTCCCGCTTGGTGCGCAGGTAGGTGATGTTGCTCTCGCACGGCGCTATCAGCAGCGGCACGGTCTCGGCGACCTCGATGCCGTGCCGGATCAGCGCCTCGCGCTTGTCGGGGTTGTTGGACATCAGCCGCACCGAGCGCACCCCGAGGTCGGCCAGCATCCCGGCGGCGACCCCGTAGTCGCGGGCGTCCACCGGCAGGCCGAGGGCGAGGTTCGCCTCCACGGTGTCCAGGCCCTCCGCCTGGAGCGCCATCGCGCGCAGCTTGGCGAGCAGTCCGATGCCCCGGCCCTCGTGGCCGCGCAGGTAGACGACGATGCCGCTGCCCTCGGCGACGACGGCCCGTAGCGCGGAGTCGAGTTGCTCGCCGCACTCGCAGTGCCGGGAGCCGAACGCGTCACCGGTGAGGCATTCCGAGTGCAGCCGGGTCAGGACCTCGTCGGTGCCGATCTCGCCGTAGACCAGGGCCACTTGCTCGTCGCCGCGATCGTGGTCGAGGTATCCGACGGCCCGGAATTGCCCGTAGACGGTGGGCAGCGGCGCATTCACCACGCGTTCCACACCCGTGCGCTGGGGAGACTTCGTGCCGAGTACGCCAATTTTTTCTGTCATGATTCTCGAGTTCCTAAGCAGAGACGAAAGGCCGTGAAAGAATGAGCGGTTCGCAAATGCGGTCGGCGGCATACGGTCCGTTGCCGGCGGACACCACGGAAGACGTACGGACGCGGGGCGCGGGTGTCTCACGACAGGTCGCCGTCCTTCCGGTCGGGAGCTTCGAGCAGCACGGCGCGTTCCTTCCCCTGGCGACCGACACGCTCGTCGCCTGTGCCGTAGCCCGGGAGATCGCCGCGGCGTACCCGGTGCACCTCCTCCCTCCGGTGACGATCTCCTGCTCGCACGAACACGCCGCGTGGGCGGGAACCGTCAGCATCTCATCGGTGACCCTTCACTCGGTGGTACGGGACATAGCCTCTTCGCTGCGCCGGTCCGGCGTCGAGGCCCTGGTCGTGGTCAACGGCCACGGCGGAAACTACGTGCTGGGCAACGTCGTTCAGGAATCCTCCGCCCGCGGCGAGAAGATGGCGCTGTTCCCGGCCGCCGAGGACTGGGAGACGGCGCGGGAGCGGGCGGGCGTGACCACCTCGCTGCTCTCCGACATGCACGCGGGGGAAATCGAGACCTCCATCCTTCTGCACACGTCTCCCGAATATGTCCGGCCCGGTTATGAGTCCGGCGATTTCGTCGCCGACGACCGACGTCATCTGCTCACCCTCGGTATGTCCGCCTATACCGATTCCGGTGTCATCGGGCGACCTTCACTGGGTTCGGCGGAAAAGGGCAAAGCGCTGCTGGCGAGCCTGGCGGATTCCTTCGGCGCGTATTTCTCACTGCTCACCTCCGACGGGGACGCGGCGCGCGGGTAGCGGGCGAGCAGAACGAGGAGGCCGGGCAGGCTGGCCGCGAGGGAGAGCACCCCGTAGACGACCGCGACGGCCAGCCCGCTGCCGGCGCCCAGCCCGGCCGCGCCGAACGCCCAGGCGGTGACGCCCTCGCGGGGGCCCCAGCCGCCGACGTTCAGCGGCAGCCCCATCGCGAGCAGGGCGAGCACGGCGATCGGCAGCAGCACGGCGACGGAGGCCGCGGAGCCGGCGACGCGGGCGGCGAGCACGAACATCGCGAGGTGCCCGGCGAGGACGAGGACCGAGGACAGGGCGACACCGGGTCCGTTCTCCCGCGACAGCAGTCCCTCGCGGGTCTCGCGCAGCACCTTGCCGGCGCGTGAGGGCGCCCGGTTCGTCCGCAGGGCGAGGACGACGGCGAGCGTGCCCAGCGCGCCGAGCAGGAGCAGCGGCGCGAGATGCCGGGCCTGGGTGAGCACCGGGGACGGCATGGTGAGCAGTACGGCGGCGCCGATCACGGCCAACGCCAGTTGTCCCGCGACCCGTTCGAGGACGACGGCCCGTACGCAGCGGCCGAGGTCCTGGGTGCTGCGCCCGTGCCGGACCGCCCGGTGCACGTCGCCGAGGACGCCGCCGGGCAGGGCCGCGTTGAGGAACAGGGCCCGGTAGTAGGAGGCCACGGCGGCGCCGAGCGGCAGCCGGATGTTCAGGCCCCGGGCGACCAACTGCCAGCGCCAGGCGCTGAGGACGGTGGTCACGGCGCCGATGCCGAGCGCGGCCAGCAGCGTCCCGCCGTCGATGCGCCGCAGTCCGTCGAGGAAGACACCGGTGCCGAGCCGCCAGAGCAGTACCGCGAGGATGAGCACACCGACCGCGCTGCCGACGTGGGTACGTACGGCCGGGGACCTGAGCCTCGAGAGAACGTTTCGCCACCAGGAGACGGCACGGGTGGCACCGGCCGCGGCGGCGGCCGCCCCGGGCCGGGGCCTGCTGACGATCACGCCGATGCGGTCACCGGAGACGGCCACGGGCGGCGGCGCAACGGCCTTGACGGGCGGCGGGACGAGCGCGGCGGCCTCGGGAAGAGTCCCCCCGGCCACCCGGCTCCCCTCGGCCGTCCCGGCCATCGCCTCCGCGTACCGCTCCGCCAGCCGCGCCCCCGCCACGAACGCGGCCACACCCCGCACCGATGCCATCCCGGCCACCGGCGTCACCGCCGTGCGCCCACGGCCGCGCATCCCACCGGCCGGCCCCGCCCAGCGCCTGCGGCGGGCCGGTCCCCGTCGGCCCGCGTGGGCCGCCCGTACCGTCTCCACGCTCATGCCGACCCGCCCGTCGGCCGGGACAGCGCCAGCAGGTCGGTGTGGTGGACGACGACGTCGAGCTCGCCCGCCGCACAGGCCTCCAGGCGTTCGCGGAGGTAGCGGTCGGCCCGCTCGCGCAGCTCCGGGCGCTCTTCCACCGCCGCGCCGACCCAGCCGCGCAGCCACTGGGCGGTGAGGGCGGACTCGGCCGGGCCCAGACGCCAGGGGCTGGAGTTCAGCCGTACGGTGGCGCCCCGCTCGGAGAAGGCGTCGCAGGCGGCCGTGACCGCGTCCGGGCCCAGCATGCCGGAGCGCCGCTGGTGGGCGTTGAACGCCTCGACGATCTCCTCGTCCAGCGGGTCGGCCGGGGTGAGTTCGACCCGGCCGGCCACGGAGAGGGTCAGCAGGGCCGGGCAGCCCGCGCCCGTGCAGGCGGCGGCGAGGGTGTCGATCTCCTCGCGGGTGAGGACGTCGAGGAGGGCGGAGGCGGTCACCAGGGACGCGCCGGAGAGGGCGTCCGCGGTCAGCCGGGCCACGTCGCCGCGCCGGGTCTCGACGGTGACGCGGCTGCCGTCGGCGGCGACGCGCGGCGAGGCGACGGCTGCGAAGTGCAGGAGGTAGGGGTCCCGGTCGTGCAGGACCCAGTGCTGGGGGCCGTCGAGCCGGGGCGCGAGCCAGCGGCCCATCGAGCCGGTGCCGCACCCGAGGTCGTGGATGACCACCCCGGCCTTGCCCGGCAGGTTGGCGAGCCGGATCCGCAACGGGTCGAGCAGGTCGAGCGAGCGCGCACCGGCGTCGGCGGGCTCCCGCAGCTCCAGCCACTCGGGCGCGTACCGCGGCTGCTCCTCGGGGCCGTCCTCGCGGAGCCGTACGGTGGGCCGTTCGGCGGGGCCCGCGCCGGGCATCGCGGCGTCCGGGGCGAGGGTCGGACCCCGCGGGGCCTCCTCCACGGCCGCGACGGCTTCCGGGCGCTCGGGCCCGCTCGCCGCACCCGGCCGTCCGGGCGCGTCCTCGGTCTGCGTTCCCACGGCGCCCTTCCCCCCGTCGGCCGCCGGCACGTCCCGCGGTCCCGCCTGCGCCGGGATCATCCCGCCGCGCTGCGCTGTCGTCGCCGTCTTCCTCATGCCGCCCTCCTGGGCTCGCTCGGCAGTCGGCCCAGCACTCCGGCCAGGCTGCGGGCCGTGGCCGCCCAGCCGTCCAGGGCGGCCCTGCGGCCCCGGGCAGCCGCCTTGAGCCGGCGCCGTACGTCCGCCTCGCCGAACCAGCCGCGCAGTTCCGCGGCGAGGGCGGCGGGGTCCTCCGGCGGGACGAGGATGCCGGGCACCCCTCCGTCGGGGGCGCGGCCGACCGCCTCGGGGAGGCCGCCGACGTCGGTGGCCAGGACCGGGATGCCGCGCGCGAGGGCCTCCGTCACCGCCATGCCGTAGGTCTCGGCGTAGGAGGTGAGGACCATCAGGTCGGCGGCGGCGTACGCGGCGTCGAGTTCGGCGCCGGCCCGCGGTCCGGCCAGCTCCAGCCGGTGCTCCAGGCCGTACTTCGCGATCAGGGACCGCAGGTCGGCCACGTACTGGGGGTCCTGGGTGAGCCCGCCCACGCAGACGCAGCTCCACGGCAGGTCCCGGACCGTCGCGAGCGCCTCGACGAGCCGGTGCTGTCCCTTGCGGGGGGTCACGGCGGCGACGCACAGCAGGCGGGAGACGCCGTCGGTGCCGGAGGCGAGGGGGGCGATGTCGGCGCCGGGGGCGGCGACATGGACCCGGTCGGGGGCGAGGCCGTGGTGGGAGACGAGCCGGCGCACGGCCCAGTCGCTTGTGGCGATCACGGCGGGGACCGCGCGAAGCACCGCGCGCTCCTTCGCGTCCAACTCGGCGGCCAGGACCGGGTCGAGGCCGGTCTCGTCGCCGAGCGGAAGGTGCACGAGGACGGCGAGCCGCAGCCGCTCCGCCTCGGGCACGACGATCTCGGGGACTCCGCAGGCGACCAGGCCGTCCATCAGGACGACGGTGTCGTCGGGCAACTCCCGCAGGGCGCGCGCGAGTTCCGCACGGGCGTCGGCGCCCGGCCGGGGCCACGTGCCGGTCACGGCGTGCTTGTGGACCTGCCAGCCGAAACCGGGCAGGTCCAGACTCACCCGCCGGTCATAGGCGTTGCCGCCGCTCGGCGCGGCCGGGTCGTCGACACCGCCCGGCATGACGAAGTGCACGGTGCGCAAGGACATGGGCACGATGTCCGCGTTCTTGAGGACGGAGTGCTGCACGGGCACGTAGCCCAGCGCGGCCTGGGGGGTCTTCTCCAGGGTCACGTCGGTCACAGGGCACGCTCGTAACTCGCCCAGGCGACGTGCGACTCGTGCAGCGTGACCCCGATCGCGGCGATGCCGCGGGCCCCTTCACCGAGCGCGCCCTTGTGGATGCGTTCGGCGAGCCGGTCGGCGATGACCTTGGCCAGGAACTCCGTCGAGGTGTTGATCCCGGCGAAGTCGGGCTCGTTGTCGAGGTTGCGGTAGTTCAGCTCGCTGACGACGGCACCGAGTTCCTGCGTGGCCAGGCCGATGTCGACGACGATGTTGTCGTCGTCCAGCTGCTCGCGCCGGAAGGTGGCGTCCACGAGGAACGTGGCTCCGTGCAGACGCTGCGCTGGTCCGAAGACCTCACCGCGGAAGCTGTGGGCGATCATGATGTGATCGCGGACGGTGACACTGAACAACGGACGACCCTCCAGGTGCGGCGCCTTCGATCCCCCGCCCTGCTTGCCGGCGGGGATGCCGAGTAGTACGGCTCTTCGCTTCCCCGTGTTCAGCCGTTCCTCACTCTTTTCTCAGGTCAGGCGCTCATGCCGTACCTCACCCGGTGACACAGCGCCGCGATCTCCCCGGAAGCGAGCCGGGGCATCACCCGTGGCAGCTCCTCGAACGTGCTTTCTCCTGTGACGAGGGCGTCGAGCGCCGGGTCGGCGAGGAGGTCGAGGGCCAGGGCGAGCCGGTCGGCGTAGGTGCGGCTGGAGCGGGCCGGGGAGACGGTGCCGACCTGGCTGCTGCGGATGGTCAGCCGCCGGGAGTGGAAGGCCTCCCCGAGCGGCAGGCTGACCTGCCGGTCGCCGTACCAGCTCAGTTCGAGGACCGTGCCCTCCGGCCTGAGCAGCTCCAGAGCGCGGGCCAGTCCCTGCTCGGTGGCGCTGGCGTGGACGACGAGGTCGCACTCGCCGAGGGCGTCCGCGGGCAGCGCGAAACCGACCCCGAGCGCCTCGGCGACCGTCGCCCGGGCCGGGTCGGCGTCGACCAGCTGGACCCGCACGCCCGGGAAGCGGGCCAGCAGGGCGGCGACCGAGCAGCCGACCATGCCGCCGCCGACCACGGCGATGCGGTCGCCGACGAGCGGTGCCGCGTCCCAGAGGGCGTTGACGGCGGTCTCGATCGTGCCGGCGAGGATCGCCCGTTCGGCGGGCACGTTCTCCGGCACCGGGGTCACGGCGGTCACCGGGACGACGTAACGCGTCTGGTGCGGGTAGAGGCAGAAGACCGTACGGCCGACGAGGTCCGCCGGGCCCTCCTCGACCTCTCCGACGCTGAGGTAGCCGTACTTCACGGGTGCCGGGAAGTCGCCCTCCTGGAACGGCGCCCGCATGACGGCGTGCTGGCTCTCGGGGACCCCACCGCGGAAGACCAGGGTCTCGGTGCCGCGGCTGACGCCGGAGTACAGGGCGCGGACCAGCACCTCCCCCTCGGTGGGGGCCGGAAGGGTGAGTTCGCGTATCTCGCCCTCACCCGGACTGCTGAGCCAGAACGCACGCGCGGCGCGCTTCATCGGCGTCCTCCTGAACGATCGGGAAGTGGTTCACGTACCGAGGTGTGCACAGGTCGCGCACAGTACGCGGCGTTGATCGACTCTGTCACACGGCCGGAGGATGTTCGGTGGCCCTGAACAACACTTACGAGGCAAGGCTGGTCCAGCAGGAGACCGCTGTCGGAGCGGGTGTACAGATCCTGTTGCTGGCCCTGCTCGGTACGGCGATCGGCCTGGGACCGGCGGGCTGGCTGACCGGTCTCGTCTTCGCCGTCGCCACCTGGGCGGTGCTCTCCCGGGCCCTGCACCGCTCCCGGTCCCGCACCTTCGGCCCCGCCAACCGGGTGACCCTCGGCCGTTCGATCCTGGTCGGCGGGGTGACGGCACTGGTCGCCGACTCCTTCCAGAGCTCCCCGCCCATCACGGTGTTCGTCGGCCTGACGGCCGTCGCCCTCATCCTCGACGGCGTCGACGGCAAGGTCGCCCGCGCCACCGGCACCTCCACCCCGCTCGGCGCGCGCTTCGACATGGAGGTCGACGCGTTCCTGATCCTGGTGCTCAGCGTGTACGTGTCGATGGCGCACGGCCCGTGGGTGCTGCTGATCGGCGGCATGCGCTACGCCTTCGTCGCCGCCGCCCGCGTCTGGCCGTGGCTGAACGCCCCGCTCCCGCCGAGCACCGCCCGCAAGACGGTCGCCGCCCTCCAGGGCGTCTTCCTCCTCCTGGCCGCCTCCGGTCTGCTGCCGTACGCCCTGGAGTTCGGGGTGGTGGCGACGGCGCTCGCCGCGCTGGTGTGGTCGTTCGGCCGGGACGTGCTGTGGCTCTTCCGCACCTCCCGGGTCATGGAGCTGCCCCTGGAGGACGTGCGCGAGCTGGTCGCCGGATGACCTACGGGCGCCGCGGCAGCAGCGCGACGGCCGCGGCCGGTACGGCGGCCAGCACCAGCCATGGCACCGCCGCCGGCAGTCCGCTGTCGAGGAGGGTGCCGGTCGCGGAGCTGCCGACGAGCACGATCAGGCCGGACACCGAGGACAGCGCCCCGGTGTAGAGGCCGAGGCGGCCCTCCTCGGCGAGGTCGGGGACCCAGGCGCGGGCGACGGGCGCGACGAGCATCTGGCCGAAGGTGAGCAGGACGACGAACCCGGCCGCGGGCAGCAACCCCGCCGTCCCCGTCCAGCCCGCCGGCCGGGCGAGCGCCACGACCGCGAACCCGGCGGCGATGAGCAGCAGTCCGGCCGCCATGGACCGGCGCATCGCCAGCCGGTCGCCGACCCAGCGGGTGACGGGCAGTTGGGCGGTCACCACCAGCAGCGAGGACAGGGCGAACAGCCAGGCCAGCGCGGCCTGGGAGCCGGTGACGCGTTCCACCTCGGCGGGCAGCGCGAGGTAGAGCTGGTTGTAGGCGAGCAGGTAGGCGCCGTAGGCGCAGGCCAGTGCGAGAAAGCGCCGGTTGCGCAGCAGCACCGGTATGCCGCCCTTGACGTCGACTCGGTGCCGTCCGGGGATGCGCTGCGGCAGCAGCCAGGCGTGTCCGGCGAGGACGAGCACGAAGATGCCGGCACCGGCCAGGCACACGGTCCGGAAGTCCACCGCCAGCAGCAGTGCGCCGAGCAGCGGTCCGACGAACGCCCCCGCCTGTCCGGCCACGGTGAACAGCGCCAGCACCCGGGTCCGTGATCCGCCGCCCCGCTCCTCGTGCACGACGGCCTGCCGGGCCACCTCGGACTCGACGGCGGGCGAGAACAGCGCGGCGGCGAACCCGATCAGCAGGACGGCCCCGATGACCGCCCAGGTCGCCTCGGCGTACCCGAGCCAGCCGAATCCGGCGATGCGCAGGGCGCACCCCGCGAGCACGACCGGCCGGATGCCGTACCGGTCGGCGAGCGCCCCGCCCACCACGAACAGCCCCTGCTGGCTGAAGGTCCGCAGCCCCAGCACGAACCCGACCATCCAGCCCGCCATGCCGACCGCGGTGCCGAGATGCTCGGCGAGGAACGGCAGCACGGCGAAGAAGCCCAGGTTGAAGGCGAGTTGGGTGAGGATCAGCAGCCGCAGCAGCGGTGTGAGCCGGGTGCGGCCCCGTTCCTTGCGCGGGGCCGTGGTGATCGAGCTCATCGGGTTCCCACCTCGTGTGGCGTGGTACGGGGCCGCTGCCGGGGTTCCGGAACGGCCGGGCGGGGCCTGCGTCGTGGTCGGCGCACCCCGCCCGCCGCGGTCACCGCCAGCGCGCCGAGCAGGGCGAGGGCGGCGGCGGGAGCGAGGACGGCCCAGGGGGCGCGCTCGGCGTAGGGCTGGTTCTCGGCGAGCAGCAGGCCCCATTCCGGGGCGGGGGGTTGGGCGCCGAGTCCCAGGAAGGCGAGGGAGGCGAGGGCGAGGGCGATGCCGGGGAGCCGCAGCAGGGCGTGGCGGGTGACGGGCGGCAGGACGGCGGGCAGCAGTTCGCGGCGGAGCAGGTGCCAGGGGCCGGCGCCCTGGGCGAGGGTGGCGGTGATGTGGAGGGTGGCGCGTTCCTGACGCAGCAGGGCGGAGGTGTGGGCGGCGAGGGGTGCCCAGGCGACGGCGCCGACGGCGAGGGCGGGGGTGGCGGGGCCGCTGCCGGCGACGGCGGTGACCAGGAGGGCGACCAGGACCGGCGGCAGGGCGGTGACCGTGTCGACGAGCGGTCCGGACAGCCGGGGCGACAGACCGAGCGTGACGCCGATGAGCAGGGCGGCGGCGCCGATCGCGAGGGCGAGCAGCAGGGTCTCGACGGCGCCGTGCGCGACCCGGGCGAGGACGTCACGGCCGAGGGCGTCGGTGCCGAACGGGTGGGCCGGGGACGGTGCTTGGAGGCGTCGCCGGGTGTCGAGGGCGAGCGGGTCGCGGGGCAGGCCGAGGGCGATGACGAGCGCCAGCAGCCCACCGTAGGCGAACGGCTGGATGCCGCGGGCGGGCGGCGTCGGGCCGTGCGGGGACGGCAGGGCGCCGTCGCGCAGGGCCGTGCCGACGAGCAGGCGGGTGGCGAGGGCCGCGAGTCCGGCGAAGGCGGCCGCGAGGAGGACGAGGGCGAGGGTGCCGGCCTGGAGGACGGGGAGGTCCTGGGCGAGGGCGGCCTGGAGGGTGGTGCGGCCGAGGCCGGGGATGTCGAAGATCTGCTCCACCGCGACCGCGCCGCCGGTGAGGCCGACCGCGAACAGGCCGGTGTTCGGCAGGAGTCCGGGCAGACAGCGGCGCAGCGCCTGGCGGGCGACGGAGCGGCCGGGCAGTCCGCGCGCGGCGGCGGCCAGCGCCCAGGGTTCGGCGAAGGCGCCGGGCAGCAGGTCGTCGAGGAGCCGTCCGAGCACGGCGCCCGCGGGCAGGCCGAGGGCGAGGGCGGGCAGGATCGTCCACCGCGGCCCGTACCAGCCGAGGGCGGGCAGCCAGCCGAGCTGGACGCCGACGACGGTGGCGAGCACGGACGCGGTCAGGAACTCCGGCAGCGCGGCGAGGACCGCGGAACCGCCGCCGCCCGCGCGGCGCCCGTCGAGCCGCCGGTGTGCGCCGAGCCGGAGGGTGCGGGCGCAGATCAGCGCGGCGGTGCCGGCGGCGACCGCGAGGGCCGCCGCCATCAACAGCAGGGAGACGCCCAGGGCTTGAAGAACGGCGGGGGTGACGTCGCCGCCGGAGATCCACGACTGGCCCGCGTCGCCGCGCCCCAGTCCGGCGAGCCACTGTCCGAGGAGGCGGAACGGGCCGTCGTCCAGGCCGAGTCGGGCCCGGATGTCGGCGAGCACCCGGGGGTCGGGGTCGCGTTCCGCCGAGCGGGCCCTGAGGACGGTCAGGGCCGGGTCGGTGCGGGTCAGCCACGGCAGCAGGCCGACCGCGCACACCAGGGCAATGGCGATCCCGGCCCGCCACAGGAGGGTCGCCGCGTGCTGCCGCATGCCTCAGCGCCGGGTGCCGGTGCCGACGAGGGTGCGCTCGTAGGGGTCGAGGAGCGCGCCGCTGACCGTGGGGCCGATGCCGGTGATGACGCGCTGGTGGACCAGCGGGACGACGGCGTCGGTGCCGAGGATCTCGGCCTCGGCGGCCATCGCCGCGTCCTGCCGCCGCGTGGTGTCGGTGATGCCTTCGGCCTTCTTCACCGCCTTGTCGACGTCCTGATCGCACAGCAGGGCGAGGTTGTAGCTGCCGTCGCAGGTGAAGTCGCTGGCGAGGACGGAGACCGGGTCGCCGGTGTCGAGGAGGCTGTTGCGGGCGCCGACGAAGGCGTCGAACCTGCCCTCCAGCGCGTCGCTCTCCAGTCGCGAGTACTCCCGCACCTCCAGCTCCACCTCGAAGCCGGCCTTCTCCAGCTGCTGCTTCACCACCTGGGCGACCTCGGGGAGTTCGGGCCGGTTGTCGTAGGTGGCGAGGGTGATCGTGCGGCCCTCGGGGTCGGCCGCCTTCGCCCGGCCGACCGGCGCGACGCGCCGGCCCTCGGCCCAGGTCACGGCGGGCCCGTAGAGACCGGCGCCTGCGTCGGCGTACCCCTCGTAGACGCCCTGGGCGAGTGCGGAGGTGTCGACGGCCTGCCGGGCCGCGGCCCGGAGGCCGGGGTTCTTGAACACGTCCGACTCGGTGTTGAGGAACAGGCTGGTGGTGCGGGTGGTGTCCGTGGCCCTGCGCAGGCCCTTGTCGAGGGTGGCGGTCTGGGCGACGGGGACGGCCTCGGCGAGGTCGACCTGGTCCGTGCGCAGGGCGTTGGCGCGGGCGGTGCCGTCGGCGACGAACTTCACGTCGATGCCCGCGGCCTGGGCGCGGCCGCCCCAGTAGTCGTCGTAGCGGTCGAGAGTGGCGGCGGTGGCGCCCAGGACCTTGGTGAGGCGGAAGGGGCCGGTGGCGTGGCCGACCGGGTCGACGCGGTCCGTCCCGTCGTACGCCTTCGCGGACAGCACGGCGAGGCTCGGGCTGGACAGCCGCAGCGGCAGCACGGGGTCGGGGTCCTTGGTGCTGACGCGTACGCCGGTACCGCCCGACGCCTTGGCGGTGAGGGTGACGCCGGAGAGGGCGGCGGGGGCCGGCCTGGCCTCGGTGGCGTGGGTGAGGGCGGCGGCGACGGCGGCGGGGGTGACCTTGGCGCCGTCCTGGAAGGTGGCCTCGCGCAGGGTGAACAGCCAGGTGCGGTCGTTCTCGCGGGTCCAGGAGGCGGCGAGTGCGGGGACGGCGGCGCCGTTGGCGTCGAGGGCGGTCAGGCCCTCGGTGACGCCGAGGCGGCTGAGGAGGGTGGCGTCGGCGCCGTAGGGGGTGAGGTTCTCGGCCGGCGGGAAGGCGAGGGCGACGCGCAGCCGGGAGCCGTCGCCCGCGTCGTCGGAGGTGCCGCCCGCACCGCCGGAGGCGAAGCAGCCGGTGAGGACGGGGGCGAGCAGGAGGGCGAGGAGGTGGCGCGGTCGGGTCATACGGTCATCGCCCCATCGGGATCTCGAAGTGCAGGACGTCGTGGGCACCCTCGGGGTCATCGCGCTCGTCGTGCACGAGCTTGCCGAGCGACCGCCAGAAGGCCTCGGCACCGGGCACGGCCGGGTCGGTGTGCAGATAGACGGAGCGGTAACCGCCGTCGGCGACGGCGAACGCCATGAGCGCGGCGACCATCCGCCGGGCGAGGCCGCGCCTGCGGTGCTCGGGGCGGACGTAGACACGGCGCAGCTGTGCGGTCTCGCCGGACGGGTAGCTCTCGGCGATCCGGCGCGGGTTCGGCGGGTGGGCCGGGCCGCGGGAGTCGAGGGCGCCGGTGGCGACGACCTGGCCGTCCGCCGGGTCGGTCGCCACCAGGAGGGTGTGGCGCTCCGACAGCAGATAGGCGGCGGCCGGGTCGATGATGTCACCGTGCCAGCGGGGCACGTACCCGGTGCCGAAGTCGCGGTAGACGGTGTCGAGCATCACCGCTCGGGCAGCGTCGAGGTCGTCCGGGCCGGCGGCCCTGATGCTGTAGTCACGCACTTGCACATCATATGCATTAAGCGGAACCCGTTGATCACCTTGGGATTTGACAGTGATCGAGGACACGCATAGAACCTACCGACATGACATCCATTTTCAAAATGGCCTTAGGTGCGGCAAGGGCGGGATGCTGATGCGCGTCGCCTTCGTCGGCAAGGGTGGCAGCGGCAAGACCACCCTGTCGGCACTCTTCTCCCGTCATCTCGCCGAGGCCGGTGCTCCCGTGCTCGCCGTGGACGGGGACATCAACCAGCACCTGGCCGAGGCGCTCGGCCACGACGGGGCCGCACCGGCCGCCCCTGCGCTGGGCGCCCACCTGACCGGCATCAAGGACTTCCTGCGCGGCACCAACCCGCGCATCCCCTCCCCCGAGTCCATGATCAAGACCACCCCGCCCGGCCGCGGCTCCCGGCTGCTGCGCCTGCTCGGCGACGACGAACTGCACGCCCGACACGTCCGGCGGGTGGGCGAGGTGCCGCTCATGGTGACGGGCGAGTTCGAGGAGAGCGACCTCGGGGTGGCCTGCTACCACTCCAAGCTCGGCGCCGTGGAGCTCTACCTCAACCACCTCCTCGACGGCCCCGGCGAGTACGTGGTGGTGGACATGACGGCGGGCGCGGACGCCTTCGCCTCCGGCCTCTTCACCCGCTTCGACATGACGTTCCTGGTGGCTGAACCCACCCGCAAGGGCGTCTCCGTCTACCGCCAGTACCGCGACCACGCCCGCGAGTTCGGCATCCGGATCGCCGTGATCGGCAACAAGGTGACCGGCGAGGACGACCTGCTCTTCCTCAAGGAGGAGGTGGGCGACGACCTGCTGACCCACCTCGTCCACTCACCGTTCGTCCGCGCCGCCGAACAGGGCCGCGAGCGGGGCGAACTGGAGGCGCACAACCGGCACGCCCTGAACCTCCTGCGCGAGACCGTGGACGCCTGCCCCCGCGACTGGGCGGCGCTGCACGCCCACGCCGTGGAGTTCCATCTGCGCAACGCCCGTGCCTGGGCCGGCGAGGACCTGGCGTCCCAGGTCGACCCCGACTTCGTGCCCGGCCCCGCATCCCTCACCTGAACCCTCACCACCCCCGCAACGCACAGACAGGACCAGCACCTTCATGTCTCTCGACGTCTCCCCGAAGCTCCTCGCCGAGGCCGAGAACGGCGCCGTCCGCGAGGAGGACTTCGTGGACACCGTCCGCACGTCCCTCCCCTACGCCTACGACCTCGTCCACTCCCTCGCCGCCGAACTCCACGGCGGCACGGCCGAGTTCACCGACAACCAGACGCCCCCGCCGTCCGAGAGGGAACGCGGCCAGCTGCTGCGCGCCCTCGCCGGCGACGCGATCCGCACCAGCCTGGAGCGCCACTTCGGTGTGACCCTGGCCTTCCAGAACTGCCACCGGGTCGCGGCCTTCCGCCCGGGATCGCAGGACAGCGAGACCTACGCGCGCTTCACCTCGGTGCGCTCGCAGATCCTCAACCAGTCACCGGAGTTCCGGGACTGCTGATCCGTCCGTACGGCGGCCGTCGGGGGTCTTTTCGGGGTCGTCAGGTCTGTCCTCTCCTGATCTGCCGGAGGATCGTCGGGTCGGTGATCGAGGTGTCGGCGGCGAGGAGCAGGGCCTTGCTGAGGATCACGGTGAGCCGGTCGTCCTCGAACGGCAGGAACACCTTGCCGCCGACCGCGGCGCGCGAGGGAACCACGCAGAGGTAGGAGTCGTCCGGCTCCATCAGGATGTTCGCCGAGCCGAGATGGATCCGGTACGTCCCGAGGTCGCCCCGGACGACCAGGAAACGGCCGTCGAGCGTGCACCGGTCGGCGATCTTCAGGCGCGGCAGGATGCGCGCGAGGGCGTCGCGGCGGGCCTCGGCGCTCTCCGGCAGCTCGGCGAACCCGGCCCGTTCCCAGTAGGCGCGGGCCGGTCCCTGCTCGGTCCAGTCGGGGTCGGCGGCGATCGAGGTGACGCCGACGAAGAGGTCCACGTCGCGCATCGCCTCGCTGAAGACCAGGGGCGGCACCGCGGCGAGCGGTGCCTGGCGCCAGGTGCCGTCGACCCGGTGCTCGAAGCTCACCCGGTCCGTCGAGGCGACCCCGCCGCCGTCCGCGCCGTCCACGTAGGTGTGGGCGAAGGCGACCCGCCACTCCCCCGCGCCCAGGGTGCGCAGGGCCGCGTCCCCGTCCCCGCAGTCCCACGGGCCGAGCAGCCGGCTGCGCCACCCGCGCGCCCGGAACAGCGCGGCCATCCTCTGGTAGTGCACCAGATGGGCGGCGAAGCGGAAGGAGTGGTCGCCGGTCTCCTCCTCGGCCGGGGTGAGCCGGTAGATCTCGCGGAACGCCTGCTTGAACGGCTGGCGTATCCGCCCGTCGACGATCCGGTCCCGCCAGGCCCCTACCGTCCCGGCATCCGCGCGGATCGGATGCCACAGCCGTACGGACGCGTCGTCGGGCGCCTCGGGGAGGTCCTCGATCACCGGCAGGAAGGACCGCCACTGTCCTGGCGGGCCCTCGATCTCCCAGATCAGCCTGCGCACGACCGCCCGCGCGAGCGGATGGTCGGCCAGTTCGGCGCGCCACCGGGCGTAGGGGTGGACGGTGTCGACGGTGAAGCCGCCCTCCAGCGCCCTGGCCAGGGTGCCGAGTTGGACGCCGACCCGCTTCACCAGGTCGCGGAGTTCTTTGACCAGGCCGGCCTGGTCGCGGCGGACGGACGCGGGGACGCTCTTCAGCGGGCGGCCGTCCTTCTCCCAGGTCAGCTCGGCGGTCTCGGCGACGGTGACGACGGCCGTGCAGCCGCCACCCGCCTCGCGGCGCAGGACACCGCCGTCGTCGAAGCCCGCCCTCGGCAGCCGCAGCGCCACCTCGGTCCGCTCGGCCAGGGCCGCCTCGACCTTCTTGAGCAGCTTGTCGAGCTGCTTGGGCACCGCGGCGTGCCGGGTGACGGACCGGGCGGTGCGCAGCGCGGCGACGGCCTCCGGGGTCGGGAAGTCCCGCGCGGCGCGCCCCAGTTCGTACAGCAGCGCCTGCGACGGTACGGACTTCGCGGCGGTCGGGGCGACGGCGACGCCGGGCAGCAGGCGGTCGAGAACTCCGGGCAGCCACGGCTCGTCGCGCAGCAGTGCCACCCGCGCGGCCTGTCCCAGCATCTCGACCTCGCGGGCGGCGAACGCCTTGTCGGCGCGGTAGGGCAGGTCGCCGCGCCCTATGGCATCAGCGCGGTCGGCCGCCGCCTCCAGGGCCCGCCGGGCGAAGGCGACGAACGCCGGGATCCCTGCCACCTCGCGCCACAGGTCCGGGGCGTCCGGCGGCGGTTCGTAGGAGTTGACCCCGTCGACCTGGACGAGCAGCGCCTGCTCGGCCTGGGTGAGGGAGAGGGCCGTGTCGACGCCGTCCCTGGCGATGGCTCCCTGGTCGCCTCCCAGGAGATCCGCCACCGCGCTCAGGGTCGCCCGGTCCGCGAGACCGGCCAGCACGAGGAGCGTGTACGGGTGGGAGACGTCGCCGCGCCGCACCAGGAACGCCGTCAGGGCGCGTGCGGGACCGGACAGTTCGGGCCAGGGCCCCGTGCAGTGCGCCAGCGCGTCCGCGACCGGGCGCAGGCTCACCACGTCGTCGGGGTCCTCGACGCAGGCGGCGACCGCCTCGACCATCCGGCGGCACGCCTTGGGTGTGTAGCGCGGCGCCCGGTCCCTCGCCGCCCCGTGGACCGCGACCCGTGTCCGCGCCATCGCCTCCGTGGCGCCGGGGCGCGACCGGTACGCCGCCGGGAGCAGCCCGCCGAGGTCCTCGTCGGACAGCCCGGCCAGATCGGCGGAGCGCACGTCGAGGACGAAGGCGGGGTCGTTCAACGCCCGGAGCACGTCGTCGTAGAGCATGTCCGGGATCATGGCAGGCGCCACTGACAACCCGCCCTGGACGGGCGCTCGGCGGGCCAGGCGAGGAAACGCGCGGTGTGCGAACTGACAACCCGCCCCGGACGGCCGCTCGGCGGACTAGGCGAGAAAACGCGCGGTGTGCGCCACGAAGCTGCGGGCCTCGTCCACCCAGGGGAAGTGCGACCGCGTACACGCTCGGCGTGATCAGGGCGAGCCGGCCGACCGTGTCGGGACGGCGGGCGACGCAGAGGGCGGCCAGGTTGGCGCCGGCGCTGTGGGCCAGCAGGTCCAGGCGGTCCAGGCCCAGTTCCTTGCGCAGCGCCTCGACGTCGTCGACCTGACGGTCGCAGCGGTACGACGTCGGGTCCTCGGGGGCCGCCGAGTCGCCGGTGCCCCTCAGGTCCAGCCGGATCAGGGTCCGGTGGGCGCCGAGGCCGCCCAGGTCACCGAGGTAGGCGGAGTCCTGCATCGGCCCGCCGGGGAGGCAGACCAGGGGTGGGCCGTCGCCGGAGACGTGGTAGGCGAGGGTGGTGCCGTCGGGGGCGGTGAAGGTGGGCATGGGGTGAGGCTGTCAGGGGGGCCTGCCTGCGGCAACGCAATAAGACGGGTACGCGGGGACACCCCGGCTGGCGGCCGGCGTGTCCCCGCCCTGGGACCCCGTTCTCCAGGGACTTCCGGTACGTCTCAGGCGGCGCGGCGCGCCCCTGCCCGGTGCTCCCGGATGATCTCCGCGTAACGGTGCCCGGAGCCCTTGATGGTGCGGGCCTGGGTCTCGTAGTCGACGTGGACCAGTCCGAAGCGCTTGTCGTAGCCGTAGGCCCACTCGAAGTTGTCCAGCAGCGACCAGGCGAAGTAGCCGGCCAGCGGGGCGCCCCGGCGGGCGGCGGACGCGCAGGCCGCGAGGTGCCCGGCCAGGTAGTCCTGCCGCTCGGGATCGTCGACGGTGCCGTCGGGGCGTACGACGTCCGGATAGGCGGAGCCGTTCTCCGTGACGTACAGCTTGCGGGCGCCGTACTCCTCGGTCAGGCGCAGCAACAGGGTCTCGATGCCGCTCGCGTCGATCTCCCAGTCCATGCCGGTGCGGGGCACGCCGGGGCGGCGTACGGCACGGGCGTGCGGGGCCGGCCCGCTGGGGTCGTCGGCGACCGTCTGCGGGAAGTAGTAGTTCAGGCCGAGCCAGTCGAGCGGGGCGGCGATGGTCTCCAAGTCCCCGGCGCGTTCGGGGAGTTCGACGCCGTACACGGCGCGCATGTCCGCCGGGAAGCCGCGGCCGTGGACCGGGTCCAGCCACCAGCGGTTGGTGTGGCCGTCCATGCGGCGGGCGGCCTCGACGTCCTCCGGGCGGTCGGTGGCGGGGTACACGGTGGAGAGGTTGTTGACGATGCCGACCTGCGCGTCCGCGACGGCCGCCCGGATGGCCTGCACGGCGAGCCCGTGGCCCAGGAGCAGGTGGTAGGAGGCACGGACGGCGGCGGTCAGGTCGGTGAGGCCCGGCGCCATCTTGCCTTCGAGGTGGCCGATCCAGGCCGAGCACAGCGGCTCGTTGAGGGTGGTCCAGTGGCCGACCCGGTCACCCAGGCGCGCGGCCACCACGGAGGCGTACGCGGCGAAGTGCTCGGCGGTCTCCCGCTCGGGCCAACCGCCCCGGTCCTGGAGCGCCTGCGGGAGGTCCCAGTGGTAGAGGGTGACGGACGGGGTGATGCCCGCCGCCAGCAGACCGTCGACCAACTCGTCGTAGAAGTCCAGGCCCTTGGCGTTGACCGGGCCGTCGCCGCCCGGCAGCACGCGCGGCCAGGCGATCGACAACCGGTAGGCGTTGGTGCCCAGTTGACGCATGAGCGCGATGTCGTCGCGCCAGCGGTGGTAGTGGTCGCAGGCGACGTCGCCGTGGTCGTCGCCCGCGATCTTCCCGGGGGTGTGCGCGAAGGTGTCCCAGATCGATGGCGCACGGCCGTCCTCCGCCACGGCTCCCTCGATCTGGTACGCCGAGGTGGCCGTGCCCCACAGAAAGTCGTGCGGGAGTGCGGCGAGGTCGATGGTCACGTAAGTCCTTTCGGAGGCGGTCATTTGACGGCGCCCGCCGTCAGCCCGGCGACGAGGTAGCGCTGGAGAAGGAGGAAGCCCGCGACGACCGGAACGCTCACGACCAGCGAGGCGGCCATGATCTGGTTCCAGTACACGTCGTTGAGCGTGGAGTAGCCCTGGAGGCCGACCGCGAGGGTGCGGGTGGTGTCGTTGGTCATCACCGACGCGAACAGCACCTCGCCCCAGGCGGTCATGAAGGCGTAGACGGCGACCGCGACGATGCCGGGGATCGCGGCCGGCACGACGACCCGGAACAGCGCCTTCAGCGGGCCGCAGCCGTCGACCAGCGCCGCCTCGTCCAGGTCGCGCGGCACCGAGTCGAAGTACCCGATCAGCATCCAGATCGAGAACGGCAGGGAGAAGGTGAGATACGTCAGGATCAGCCCGCCGCGCGAGCCGAACAGGGCGATGCCGGTGGCGTTGCCGATGTTGACGTAGATCAGGAACAGCGGAAGCAGGAAGAGGATGCCCGGGAACATCTGCGTCGACAGCACGGTGACCGTGAAGACCCGCTTGCCGCGGAAGTCGTAGCGGCTGACGGCGTACGCGGAGAAGACCGCGATCACCACCGAGCAGACCGTCGCCGCGCCCGCCACGATCAGCGAGTTCACGAAGTAGCGGGCCAGCGGGACGGTCGACCAGATGTCGATGTACGGGCGGATCGTCACCTCGCTGGGTGTCCAGCGGAACTTGCCGGTGACGTCTGCGAGCGGCTTCAGCGAGCTGGAGACCATGACGTACACCGGCAGCAGCACGAAGCCGGCGAGCACGGTGAGGAAGATCCGCCGGGTCCACAGGAACGAACGCGGGGGCGCCATCGGCGAGTTGTGCCGAGTCGCCGTCTGGGTGTCAGACACGGGGGGCCCTCCGTCCGCGCGAGGTGAGGACCAGGTACGCGCCCGTCACCAGCAGCAGGAAGAGCAGCAGGAGCACGGACATGGCGGAGCCGGTGCCGAAGTTCCAGGTGACGAACGAGGCTTGGTAGATGTGGACGGAGATCAGGTCGGCGGCCTCCGGGGCGGTCCTGCCGAACAGGACGTACGGGGTGTTGAAGTCGTTGAACGTCCACAGGAACAGCACCAGGATCAGCACCTGGTTGACGGCGCCCAGCGACGGCAGGGTGATGCGGCGGATCTGCTGCCACACCCCGGCGCCGTCGAGGGCGGCCGCCTCGTACAACTCCCGTGGAATGTTCTGGAGTCCGGCCATGACGATGAGGAAGGCGAAGGGCCAGCCCTTCCACACCGACACGGTCAGCAGGGCGATGAAGCTGTTGTCGCCGATCAGCCAGAAGGACGGCTTGTCGGTGAGGCCGAGCTGGTCGTGCAGGACGTGGTTCACCAGCCCGTTGTCGTGCTGGAACATGAACACCCAGGTGATGACGGCCGCGTAGACGGGCAGCGCGTACGGCACCAGGAACAGGGCCCGCAGCAGGCCGCGGCCGCGGAAGGTGTCCTGCATGAAGATCGCCGCCGCGGTGCCGATCAGCCAGCACAGGGCGACCGACAGCAGGGTGAAGGCGACGGTGACGAGGAAGGAGTGCAGCAACGCCTCGCCGACCGGGGCGTCGAAGTCCACCGACACCTTGAAGTTGTCGAGCCCGGACCAGGGCGCGGAGCCCCAGTCACGGATGTAGAACTGGGTGAGCTCCTTGAAGCTCATCACGATGCCGACGGCCATCGGCACCAGGTGCACGAGGAGTTCGAGCAGCAGGGCGGGCAGGAGGAGCAGATACGGCAGTCCGATCCGGCGGATGCGGCCGGGGCGGGCCGGCCGCTTCTCGCCGGGCGGCGCCTTCGGTGCGGCGCGTTCCAGGGTCGTGGTCATCACGCGCCCGGCATCTGCTGCTGGGCCTTCTCCAGCGCCGCCTTCACCGAGCCGGTGGTGATGTCCCGTCCGGCGGCCGCGTCGGCGAACAGGTCCTTGATCGCCGTACCGACCGCCGTCTCGAACTGCGACTCGTCGGCGACCTGCGGCAGCGCGGCGGCGCTCTTGGCGAGGGTGTCCTTGAGCACGGCGTTGGCCGGGGTGTTGAAGGTGGCGTCGCTCTGGGCGGTCCTCACCGGCGGAATCGAGCTGTACGCGGTGTTGAGGATCTTCTGCTCCGCGTCGCTGGTCATGAACTTCACGAACTTCGTCGCACCGTCGAGGTTGTCGGTGTTCTTGAAGACGGCCATGTTGATGCCGGCCACCATGGAGTTGACCTGCGTGCCGGTGCCCGGGGTGCCGGACTGCACGGGGACGGGGGCGATGCCGTAGTCGTCCTCGCTCATGCCCTGCGACTTGAGGTTGGCGGAGGCCGACTGCCACAGCAGCATCGCCGTCTTGCCCTTGGCGAAGTCGCTGACGGACTGGTTCTGCGCGTACTCGGCGTTGCCCGGCGCGATGACCTTGTCCTTGCCCATCAGGTCCACGTACTGCTTGACCGCGGCGACGACCTTGTCGTTGGTGAAGTCGGCCTTGCCGTCGGCGGTGAAGAAGTCGGCGCCGTGCTGCTTGGCGAAGACGAACGCGTGGTGGATGTTCTCCGAGGGGTTCGAACCCTCCGCGCCCAGGCCCCACTTGCCGTCCTTGGACAGCTTCTTGCCGTCGGCGACCAACTCGCTCCAGGTGGCGGGCGGCCCGGATATCCCCGCCTCGGCAAAGAGCTTCTTGTTGTAGTAGAGGGCGTACGCCATCGAGTACAGCGGTACCGCGGCCGGGTCCTTGCCCTCGGCGCCCGTCGAGCCGAGCGCGGAGTCCACGAACCGGTCCCTGCCGCCGATCTTGGCGAAGTTCTTGGCGTCCCACGGCAGCAGCGCGCCGGTGGCCTGGAGCGAGGCGCTCCAGGTGTTGCCGATGTTCAGCACGTCGGGGCCCTGTCCCGAGGTGGTCGCGGTGAGGATCCGGTTGAGCAGGTCCGACCAGGGCACGACCTCCAGTTTGACCTTGATGCCGGTCTGCTTCTCGAACTTGTCGAGTTCGGGTTGCAGGACCTTCTTGTCGACCTCGATGCTCGCCCCCTGGTTGGAGGCCCAGTAGGTGAGGGTCTTCGGCGAGTCGTTGGACCCGCCGTCCGTGGACGAACCGCCTCCGCAGGCCGACGCGGCCAGGGCGAGAGACATGGTGACGGCGCCTACGGCCGCGGCTCGGATGCTGCGCATGGCTCCTGGTGTCCCTTCAGGGAATGCACTCACGGCTTAATTTAGGACGTGAGTTAACTGCCACGGCTTCAGGACGTCAAGGGGTTGCGCGGGCGCAGTTCGTGAGGGAGGTGGGTTGGGGGGGTGGGGGTTTGGTTTTTGAAGGGGTGGGGGTGGGCCCGCGTGTGAGGGCTGGGCCCGCGTGTGGGGGTGAGCGGTGGGCCGCCGGTGTGGGGGTGGAGGGCTGGCCGCCGGTGCGGAAAGTGGGCGGTGGGCCGCCGGTATGGGGGTGGAGGGCTGGCCGCCGGTGCGGAAGGTGGGCGGCGAGCCGCCAGTGCGGGAGGTGGGCGGCGAGCCGCCAGTGCGGGAGGTGGGCGGCGAGCCGCCAGTGCGGGAGGCGGGCGGTGAGCCGCCGGTGCAGGAGGCGGGCGGCGGGCCGCCGGTGCGGGAGGCGGGAAGGTCGCGCGTGGGGTTGCGGGCGTCCTATCCGCGCGGAGTGCGTGGAGGCCGCCCGTGCGGGGTGGTGGCGCCCCACCCGCGCGGGGTGCGGACGAGCCCCGGTGCGGGGTGCGGGGTTCGGGCAGCCCGTCCGTCTCAGGTACGGGCGGACCGCCCGCCCCGTCGCTACCCCCGCCCTGCGGGGGTTGCGGGCGTCCTATCCGCGCGAAGTGCGTGGAGGCCGCCCGTGCGGGGTGGTGGCCCCCCAGCCGCGCGGGGTGCGGACGAGCCCCGGTGCGGGGTGCGGGCAGCCTGTGCGTCTCAGGTACGGGCGGACCGCCCGCCCAGTCGCTACCCCCGCCCCGCGCGAGGCCGCCCGTGCCCGGATCGGGTGGGCCCGCGTGCAGGGTGCGTGGGGCCGCCCGCGCGGGATGGTGGCCCCCCACCCGCGCGGGGCGGGGACGGCCCGCCCCTGCAGGGTGCAGGCGCCCCACCCGGGCAGGCACGGACTCCCCCACCCGTGCAGAATGCGGGCGCCCACCCGCCCCACGTACTGAAGGGCCGCCGCCCTGCGGCTACCCCGGCCCCGGCGCGAGGCGCCCCGCCCGTGCCCGGACCGGGAGGGCCGCCCGCGCCCGGCGTCACGGCTGGACCACCCCGTCGGCGTCACCGCAGGGCCACCCGCGCCCGGCGTCACCGCTGGACCCGTGTCAGCGTCCCGCAGAACCGCCCGCGCCCGGCGTCACCGCTGGACCCGTGTGGGCGTCCCGCAGGACCACCCGCGCCCAGCGTCACCGCAGAACCACCCCCGCCGACGTCACCGCAAGACCACCCCCGCCGGCGTCACCGCAAGCCCCCCCCGCCTACGCGCACCTGGACGTCACCGCAGAACCCCTGCCGTGGCTGTCGGTGTCGGGGCGTAGCCCGTTGGGCGGGCCGTGAAGGTGCCGCGGCCCTGGGTGCGGCTGCGCAACCGGGTGGCGTAGCCGAAGAGTTCGGCCAGTGGCACCGTCGCCGTGACGACCGCCGAGCCGGCCCGCGTGGCCGACGCGGTGACCCGGCCGCGCCGTGCCGCGAGGTCGCCGAGCACTCCCCCGACCGCGGCGTCGGGCACGGTGACCGTGACCTCGGCCACCGGCTCCAGCAGAACCGTCGCACAGGCGCGCAGGGCCTGCCGCAGTCCGAGCCGGCCCGCCGTACGGAACGCCGTGTCGGAGGAGTCCTTCACGTGGGTCGCCCCGTCGGTGAGCGTGACGCGCACCCCGGTCACCGGGTGGCCGCCGATCGGCCCCTCGGCCAGCGCGTCCCGGCAGCCGGCCTCGACCGCCCGCACGTACTCCTGCGGCACCCGCCCGCCTACGACAGTCGACCTGAACTCGAACCCGGCGTCACCGTCCCACGGCTCCACGTCGAGCACGACATGCGCGAACTGCCCCGCGCCGCCGTCCTGTTTGACGTGCCGGAAGACATGCCCTGACACCCCGCGCACGACGGTCTCACGGTGTGCGACCCTCGGCCGCCCGGCGTTGACGTCCAGCCCCTGATCGCGCCGCACCTTCTCCAGCGCGACCTCCAGATGCAGTTCGCCCATGCCGGACAGCACCGTCTGCCCGGTCTCCGGGTCGGTCCGCACGACCAGCGACGGATCCTCCTCCGCGAGCCGCGCGAGAGCCGTGGCCAGCCGGTCGGTGTCGGTGGACCGGACCGCCTCGACCGCCACCGAGACGACCGGTTCGGCCACGCTCGGCGGTTCGAGGACGAGCGGGGCCTGCGGCGCGCACAGGGTCGCCCCGGCCCGCGCGGACTTCAGCCCCACCACGGCCACGATGTCACCGGCGACGGCCCGCTCCAGCTGGGCGTGCCGGTCGGCCCGCACCCGCAGGATGCGGCCCACGCGTTCGGTGCGTCGCGCGCCGGTGTCCATGACCGTGTCTCCCTTCTCGATCGTTCCGGAGTAGACCCGCAGGTAGGTGAGGCGCCCGGTCGGGGTGGCGTTCACCTTGAACACCAGCGCCGCGAGGGGCGCCGCCGGGTCGGCGGGCCGTTCCTGCGGGGTGTCGCCGAACGTGCCCCGCACCGGCGGCACGTCCAGCGGCGAGGGCAGGTAGGCCACCACCGCGTCCAGCAGCGGCTCGATCCCGCGGTTGCGGTAGGCCGAGCCGCACAGCACGACCACACCGTCGCCGCTGCGCGTGAGGTCGCGCAGGGCGCGGACGAGCGTGCGCGGGTGGAGTGCCTGCGTGTCGAGCGCCTGCACGTCGGAGGTCGAGCGCGCGCAGAACTCCTCCAGTGCGGCCGGGTCCAGTTCGGCCACCGTCTCCTCCAGGACCCGGCGCCGCCGCAGCGCCTCCTCACGCAGTTCCCCGGGCACCTCCCCCACGACCATCTCGCCGCCGTCGGTCCAGGTCAGCGCCCGCATCCGGACCAGGTCCACGACACCCCGGAAGCCGTCCTCCGCGCCGATGGGCAACTGCACGACCAGCGGAGCCGGGTGCAGTCGCTCACGGATCGACTCGACGGCGGTGTCGAGGTCGGCGCCCGCGCGGTCCAGCTTGTTGACGAACGCGATCCTCGGTACGCCGTACCGGTCGGCCTGCCGCCAGACCGACTCGCTCTGCGGTTCGACCCCCGCCACGGCGTCGAAGACCGCGACCGCCCCGTCGAGCACCCGCAGCGAGCGCTCCACCTCGTCGGCGAAGTCGACGTGCCCCGGTGTGTCGATCAGGTTGATCCGGTGGCCGTCCCAGGCACAACTGACGGCCGCCGCGAAGATCGTGATGCCACGGTCGCGCTCCTGCGGGTCGAAGTCGGTGACGGTCGTGCCGTCGTGGACCTCACCGCGTCGGTGCGTGGTGCCGGTCGCGAAGAGGATCCGCTCGGTGACGGTGGTCTTGCCGGCGTCGACGTGGGCGAGGATGCCGAGGTTGCGGACGACAGCGAGGGTGTTGAGGTGGGTGCGCACGGCCCAAGGCCTTTCGGGTGCGAGGTGACAGGGCGGCGCGATTCCCGGACAGAGAGTGCATCAGCTGACGGCGCGTCAAAAGCCGTACAACAAGGGAGTGTTGAGGCTCAGTCGTGCGTCCGGGGCATCCGGTACCGGCCGCGCAGCGGGCACCGGACGGAGAAGGACACGAGGATCACGTCGTACGACGGGGGAACGACTACAGCGGCGCGGTCTCGCACGGCCGGTCTCCCCTCACTCGTCGATCCTCGTCATGGCGGGCACCGGCCCTGAGCGGGGGTGCGTGGCGAGTGTAGGGAGCGTCGGCGGTGTGGGGCACCCGAATTATCGCCGTATCGGGCAGGGTGCCGCCCCTTGAGGAGGGCCGCTCCGCCGTCGGTCGAGTGGAGCCCTAGCGGGTCCGCAGAGACTGTGAACGATCGCTCCAGCGGATCTGGCGAGGCGTTGCGGCCCCGCACGAGGCGGCGTCCAGCCAAGGCGTCGGGATCCGTGTGCCGCGCGGGTGTGCGGCGGCGATCTCCGGCGGCACCCCCCCACCCCTCGCGGTGCCCCGGTCGCGCCCCCCACCCCACGGTGCGCCGTCCGGCCACGAACAGCACACAGCGCGCGCCGACCCCAATTCCTCGACCAGGCACGCCACGAGCCGCGTGGACCGCGCCGCCCCGGAACCGGATCGACGACCTCCCCGACCTCCTGGAGCACCGACCATGCCCGAAGAGGCACGTATGAAAGTCGCCGCACTGGACGGCCCCGGCGTCAGCCGGATCATCCACAAGCCGCTGCCGCGGATCGCCGAGGACTACGTCCTGGTGAAGGTGGTCGCGGCCCCGATGTGCAATGAGCATCTGGCGTACGAGCACTGGGACTTCAGGGACCGCAACCGCTGGGACTCGCTCGGTCACGAGGCGGCCGGAGAGGTGGTCGAGGCCCGCCCCGGCAGCCCGTTCCGGCCGGGTGACCGGGTGGTCGTGCTCAGCGGCTATCCGTGCGGGCGCTGCGCGATGTGCGTCTCGGGACGGTACGCGCACTGCGCCGACACCGAGGACCCGCTCACGGTGTGTGCCGGCGAGTCCGGTGAGTGCGGCTTCGCGCAGTACATGATCAAGCGGGAGCGTCTGCTGCTCCGGATCCCCGACGGGATGCCGTACGAGCATGCCGCGATGGCCTGTTGCGGGATGGGCGCGACGTACACGGCGATGGAGAACATGGGAGTCGCCGCGGGCGACACGGTCCTCGTCACCGGGCTCGGCCAGGTGGGGCTCGGCGCCGTGATCAACGGGCGGGCCAGAGGAGCCCGGGTGATCTGTGCCGGACGCAGCCCCTACCGCCGGGAACTGGCACGGGAGTTGGGCGCGGAGTCGATCGTGGACCTGGGCGCGCCGGACGCGCTGGCCGCCGTACGGGAGTTCACCGCGGGCCGGGGCGTCGACCATGTCATCGACTGTTCGGCGCAGGCCACCCACCAGCGGTTCGGCCTGGACGCGGTGGGGCGCGGCGGGCGGGTCACCTTCCTCGGGGAGTCCGGCGAGCTGGCGCTCCACGTCGACCGGGACCTGATCCAGAAGGGTGTAACCCTCCACGGCAGCCTCGATCTGTATCTCCAGCACGCGCCGGGAATGCTCGACGTCATTTCGCGCACCGGCCCGCTGATCGACCGGTTCATCACCCACACCTTCGCGCTCGACGACATCGAGCAGGCCTGGAAACTCCAGCTCACCAGGGAATGCGGAAAGATCGTTCTGTATCCGTGGCGCTGACGTACGAACGACCGAACGACCGACCTGAATGCGAACGGCCGTACATCGACGGAAGGCAGCCACACCATGTCTGAGAACATCGAGACCCACGATCCGAACACGCCGCTCTACGTCGGCACTCGGAAGTTCCTCGGCAGGCGCGATCTCGTCCTGTCCTTCTACACGACGAAGTGCCAGTTCAAGTGCACGTATTGCGCTCTGCCCACCCGCTCGGCGACGTTCGAGGTGACGGCCGAGCAGATCAACAACCAGATCGACCACGTCTTCGACAGCAAAGCCGGTGAACTGGGCGAGTACCGTCAGTTGTGCTTCGGCAACGAGGGTTCCGCCCTCGACCCGCGGCGCTTCCACCGGGAGTCCGTCGATCATCTGCTGCACCGCGCGCGGGAGATGGAGAACCTCGAGGTGCTGTCCATCGAGACCCGTCCCGAGTACGTCAAGCGGGACTACCTGGAGCACATCGCCCGGACCACGCACGCGCCACGGCTCGATGTGACGGTCGGGTTCGAGACGCAGGACGACTTCATCCGGCAGACCGTCCTGAAGAAGAAGATCTCCCGCCGGGTGATGGAGGACCGGGTCGCGCTGCTGGGCGCGCTGGGGGTGCGTCTGACGTCGTACGTCCTGATCAAGCCGGCGCCGCGGATGTCGGACGAGCACGGGGTGCGCGAGGCGGTCGCGACGATGGAGTACCTCAAGGACCTCTGCGACCGCCACGGCACCGAGTTGGTCATCTATCTGACGCCCACCTATGTCGCCGAGGGGTCGTATCTCCAGCAGACCACGCAGCCGGGTGACTGGACGCCGCCCACCATTCAGGGCATCTTCGAGGTCGTCCTGGCCGGTCACGCCCTGGGGCTTCCCGTCTACACGGGTCTGTGGAGCGAGGAACTCGCCGACGAGAGCACCGACTTCCGCGGCCGTGAGGGGTACGACCCCGAACTGCGCAAGGCCATGGTGCGTTTCAACCGTGACCACGACTTCGGCCACCTGCTGCCCTTCGTGCCGAAGCAGATGGCGCTGGCGGGATAGGACGATGCGCGCGTACCGGAATCTCTTCAAGCAACTCTCCGAGGACGCCCCCGAGAAGCTCACCCGGCTGCCGGCGGAATTCCTCACCGAGCAGGTGCGACGGCTGCTCGACAGGGACGAGATATACGTCCTCGAGCAGGTGAACAAATACGTTCCCGTCATGGCCGGGCTTCCCACCGAGGCAGTGGCCCGTGCGGCGGAACGGGCGCTGGACCGGGGCGTGGTCGACGACTTCTGCTTCCTGTACGCGCACCTGCCGGCCGCCGTACGGACGGCCCCCGAACGCATCGACCGGGCCTGCGCCCGCCTCGCACGCCGGGGCAACGCCGGCGGCATCGAGCAGATCATCGCCGCGACCGGGGTGCGCCCCACCCTGGACGAGGAGACGGTCCTGCGGTCCTACGACGTCCTGGTGGCCGCGGGCCGCCTCGGCGCCGTGGACTACATGCGCCAACTCTCCGGCGTCCGCGTCCGGTTCGCCCCGGAGGCCGCCGCGACCGGCATCCGCACCCTCCTCGCCAGCGGCAGACACGGACCGCTGCGCAGGCTGGCCCGCCTCGCCGACGTGGAAGTCCGCCTCGACGCCCGGGAGATCCACCGCGCCGTCGCCGAGGCGGTCACCGACGGCACCCTGCACGACCTGGCCAAGGCCCTCGCCTGTCTGCGTCCGCCGCCCCGTATCGAGGGGTTCGCGAAGGTGTTCCGGCGCCTGGTGTCCGCAGACCGCTTCGCCGAACTGCCGGCCCTGTTCCCGGTGTTCGCGGATGCCGACTGGCGGTCTCTCGACGCTCCCCTGTGGCGGCGGCTGCTGTCCTCGGACAGCGCCCCCGCCGTCCGCTTCGCCTTCGAGCGCCACGATGATGCCGACCTGCTCGCCCACCATGCCCCGCAGGCCTACGCGTTGGGGGTCTCGGTCGGCGACCGCGCGCTGGTCGAGCTGGCGTGCCGGCGGGGCGGGGTGCGCCTGCGCGCGGAGGACGTGGGGGCGTTGCTGGACGACGCCCTGGAGGACGGGGACGCGCACTGGCTCGACTTCGTCACCGCCCGGCTGCCCTCGCTGCCCGCCGTCGACCCGGACCGCGCGCAGCTCTACTTGGCCCGGCAGGCGGCGGTCCGTCCGGAGCGCGTGAAGCGGGACGCCGAGACCCTGGGGGTGGCCTGGGCGCCCGAGGTGGGCCGGTGGCTGCTCGCCCTCACCGAGGGCCACCACGAGGAGGCCGCACCGGCCGCCGGGCACGCCACCGGACACCCGATCGCCACCGTCGTCACCACACCGCCGGTGCGGGACGTACCGGCGGACCTCGGCACCGTCACCGCCCCGCCCGCCCCGGACGGCCCGGCGGACCTCGCGGCCGACGGGGCGCGCGTCTCATGAACCACGGCCCGAAGCTGTCCCTCGGCCCGGACGCCGGGCCGCGCTACCGGGGCATGGCACTCGCCCTGGTGGCCATGGCCAGTGTGCAGACCGGGGCCGGCGCCTCCAGCTATCTCTTCGAGAAGTTCACGCCCGCCGGTACCGCCTGGCTGCGCCTGACCTGGGCGGCGGTCGTCCTGTGGCTCATCGCCCGGCCCCGCGTCCGCGGCCGTGACCGGCGTCAGACGGGGACCGCGCTGCTGCTCGGCGCGGTCAGCGGGCTGCTCACCCTGCTGTACTTCGAGGCCGTCGTCCGCATCCCCCTGGGCACGGCCACGGCTCTGGAGTTCCTCGGCCCCCTGGGCGTGGCGGTGGCGGGGCTGCGGCGCCGGATCGACGTGCTGTGGCCGCTGACGGCGGCGGTCGGTGTGCTCGCCCTGACCCGGCCCTGGAGCGGTGAGGTCGATCTGACCGGGGTCGGCTTCGCGCTCGGGGCGGCGGCGGGCTGGGCCGGCTACATCCTGCTCACCAAGCGGGTCGGCGCCCAGTTCACGGGCCTGGGCGGGCTCGCGGTCTCCATGGTCGCGGCGTCGGTGGTGACCCTGCCGTTCGCCGGGGCCGGTCACATCGTCGGCCACATGACCCCGCAGGCCCTCGCCCTGTCCGCCCTCGCGGCCCTGCTCCTGCCGATCCTGCCGTACGCCGCCGAGATGGTTGCCCTGCGCAACCTGTCCACCACGGTCTTCGGCACCCTGATGAGCCTGGAACCCGCCATCGGGACGGTCGTCGGATTCGTCCTGCTGTCCGAGCAGCCGTCGTGGGCCCAGGCCTCCGGCATCGTCCTGGTCACGGTCGCCGGCATGGGCGCGGTGCGCAGCGAGGCCCGGCAACCCTCGCAGGACGACGAGGACGGGAGCGGGGGCGGGGGAAAGCAAGAGACCCCTGATGAACAGGGGTCTCAGCTGGTGTCCGAGGGGGGACTTGAACCCCCACGCCCGATAAAGGGCACTAGCACCTCAAGCTAGCGCGTCTGCCATTCCGCCACCCGGACTAGGTGTCTGCCGCCTGACCGGGGGTGTTCCCCGCGGCGACATGGACAACAATACCAAGCTTTCGGAGTGCCTTTCACGTGCATATCCGTGCCCCGAGCAGCGGTCCCGTGGCGCCGGGCGGTGCCCCCGCGGAAGCCTCACCTGGAGCGACGAAACGATTACGCGGGCGGGTTCCTCCGTGAGCGTTCCTCCGCGACGAGGGTCCTGAGCGCCCGTACGAGCGAGGCGGCCGTCTCCTCAACGAGGGGCGCGAGGAAGCGGCGTTCGGCACCCCGCCGCGCCTGTTCGGCCCGGCTCAGGCAGTCCTCCCCCGCGGCCGTCAGCTCGACGATGTTCTTGCGCCGATCCCACGGACTGCGACGCCGTGCGACCAGCCCCTGGTCCTCCAGGCCGTCGATGAGCGCCACCATCGTTCGTACGGTCCACACCCAGCCGTACGGCCGCCTCCACCTGCGACGGCGACGGCGCGTCGGCGAGCACCGCCAGCACCGTCAGCTCATGGCCGTCCACGCCGTGCGGCGCGAGGGCCTCGGCGGACGCCCTGGCCAGCTTGGCCCGCGCCCGCTCGAGGAGGTGGCCGAGCCGGTCCTCCGGTAGCTCGGGTCCCTCGTCGTCGGCCATGCGGCGACTGTACCCAGGGTCGATCAACTGTAAGAGCGAGAGGGAAGACGCCGTCCGGAAGCAGCCATCCCCGGCCACGCGGCCGGCCGGACCCTACTTCTCCCGCTCGTGGTACATCTTCCGCGTGTGTTCCGTGTGCGCCCGCATCACCGCCGTGGCACGCTCCTCGTCACGGTCGGCGATCGCCGCGATCAGCTCGCGGTGCTCGATCCAGGACTGGCGTCCGCGCTGCCGCGCCACCGGCGTGTAGTACCAGCGCACACGCCGGTCGACCTGTGCCGCCAGCTCGGCGAGGACGGCGTTGCCCGCGAGTTCCATGATCTTCGCGTGCAGTCGGGCGTTCATGGCGACGGCGGCGTCCACGTCGTCGGCGGCGACCGCACTCTCGCCCTGCGCGCACAGCTCCTCCAGTACGCCGATGGCCTCCTTGCCCGCATTGGCCGCGGCGAGGCGGGCGGCCTCCGCCTCCAACAAGGTCCGCACCGTGAGGAGTTGGTCGGCCTCCTCCTCCGTCGGCTCATGCACGAACGCGCCCTGCGCCGGCCGGAGATCCACCCACCCCTCGGTGTTCAACCGCTGCAACGCCTCCCGCACCGGCTGCCGCGACACCCCCAGATGGCCCGCCAGTTCACTCTCCACCAGATGCTGACCCGGCTGCAGCGCACGCGTCGTGATCAACTCCAGCAGCGCCTCGTACACACGATCACGCAACGGACCGGGCCGTTCGAGCTTGGGCACCGCACCCTGCGGCAGTCCTGGCGTCGACAACATCACGGACCCTCCTCGGCAGCGTCATCGCTGTATGCGAGAGCAGAGGCAAGTATGGATTGTCTTTCGCCTACAGTCTACGGCGCACAAACGCCTGAACACCCGGGTGGGGGCGGCCCCCTCGGAAACGCCGGGTGCCGTTCGGGGGCCGGTCCAAACCCTTGCTGGCGGCAGGCTCATCCTGTAGACAATATTTCGTCGACAGACTTCCCCGCCCCTGACCTACGGGCGACACCTCCATGAACGTGCACGCGGGAGCGGACCGCACCACCCTGCGGGGCGCGGCTGACCGGCCCCCCGCTGCACGACGGCGGGACCTCTACCGGCGGGGAGCGCCCCCTGCGCCGGGGAGGTCCCGCCTCAGTCTTCTCTCAGAACCCCGGATTGCAGCCGTCCAGCCTGGAATGCTGTATACGATCGCCGGTATACTGTCGCCCAGTTCATTCGCGCAGCATCCAACGGCCCCGTTTCGGAGGCGACATGGAAGACCTGAATCCCGACGTGGTGCTGGCCATGGCCGACCAGGCGCCCGACGCCATCGTGATCGTCGACGGTGAAGGGCTGATCCGCTACTGGAACCGGGGCGCGGAACGCGTCTTCGGGTTCCCGGCGGCCGACGTGGCCGGTCGCAGCCTGGACGTCATCATCCCCGAGCGACACCGCAAGCGGCATCAGCAAGGCTTCGAGGAAGCCATGGAGCGGGGGTACAGCAAGTACGGGGACGCCGATCTGCTGAACGTGCCCGCGCTGGCGGCGGACGGCCGCAAGCTGTCCATCGAGTTCAGCGTGGTGCTGCTGCCCGGCCCCGACGGCAGCACGTATGTCGGGGCGGTCATCCGGGATGTGACCGCGCGCCGCGAGCGGGAGCGGGAGTTGATGCGTCGGCGGGCCGAGGCTTCCGTCTGAGCAGGGGCCGGACATGCCGAAGGGGCCGTGACCACCAGGTCACGGCCCCTTCCGGTCGCCGGTCAGACGATGACGCCGCTCTCCTTCAGCCGGCCGATGGTCTCCTCGTCATAGCCGAGTTCGACCAGCACCTCGGAGCTGTGCTCGCCGAGCAGCGGGGCGCCGGTGACCTCGGGCTTGAAGGAGGAGAACTTCACCGGGCTGCCCACGGTCAGATAGGTGCCGCGCTCCTTCTGCTCGACCTCGACGATGGTGCCGCTGCGGCGCAGGTCCTCGTCGTAGGCGATCTCCTTCATGCTCATCACCGGGGCGCAGGGCACCTCCCACTCGCGCAGGATGTCGACGGCCTCGTACTTGGTCTTGTCCGCGAGCCACTTCTCGATCTCCTCGAAGATCTCGAAGATGCGCGGCTGGCGGGCGCGCGCGGTGGCGTAGTCCGGGTCGTCGGCCCACTCGGGATGGCCGATCGCCTCGGCGGTGCGCTTCCAGTTCTGTTCCTGGACGGTGAAGTAGATGTAGGCGTTCGGGTCGGTCTCCCAACCCTTGCACTTGAGCACCCAGCCGGGCTGGCCGCCGCCGCCCGCGTTGCCGCCACGGGGCACCACGTCGGTGAACTCGCCGTTGGGATACTGCGGGTACTCCTCCAGGTAACCGACGCGCTCCAGGCGCTGCTGGTCGCGCAGCTTGACGCGGCAGAGGTTGAGGACGGCGTCCTGCATGGAGACGGAGACCTTCTGGCCCCTGCCTGTCTTGGCCCGGTCGATGATCGCGGTGAGGATGCCGATCGCCAGGTGCATACCGGTGTTGGTGTCACCGAGGGCGGCGCCGGAGATGGTCGGCGGGCCGTCCCAGAAGCCGGTGGTGGAGGCCGCGCCGCCCGCGCACTGGGCGACGTTCTCGTAGACCTTGAGGTCGTTCCAGGAGGACTGGTCGTTGAAGCCCTTGACCGAGCCGAAGATCAGTCGCGGGTTGAGCTCCTGGATGCGCTCCCAGGAGAAGCCCATCCGGTCCAGGGCGCCCGGGGCGAAGTTCTCCACGAGGACGTCGGCGTCGCGGATGAGCTTCTCCAACACCTCCTTGCCCTCACTGGTCTTGGTGTTGATGGCGAGGGAGCGCTTGTTGCTGTTGAGCATCGTGAAGTACAGCGCGTCGAGGTCCTCGATGTCGCGCAGCTGACGACGCGTCACATCGCCGCCGTTGGGGCGTTCCACCTTCAGCACGTCGGCGCCGAACCAGGCGAGCATCTGCGTGCAGGCGGGACCGGCCTGGACCCCGGTGAAGTCGATCACCTTGATTCCGGCGAGCGGCTTTTCACTCATGTCTGCTTCCTTTTCCTGAACGTACGCGTACGGAAGGGGAGTTCGCGGTGCGGTTCGGGGTCACTTCTTCGCCGGCGCGATGTTGCCGACGGTGATGCCCTTGGGGTTGAGGTGCGAGATGTGGCCGCTCTCGGTGCCGGCCGAGGGGTCGATCACGCAGTCGATGAGCGCCGGTCCGCCGGAGGCGAGGGCGTCGGTGAGGGCGGCGGTGACCTCGGCGGGCGTGGTGGCCCGGTAGCCCTTGCCGCCGAACGCCTCGATGAGCAGGTCGTGCCGTGCCGCCGACATGAGGGTGGTGGGCGCGGGGGCGTCGTCGTACGGGTTGGTGTCGTCACCGCGGTAGACACCGCCGTTGTTCATGATCACCGTGACGACGGGCAGCTGGTAGCGGCAGATGGTCTCGATCTCGATGCCGCTGAACCCGAAGGCGCTGTCACCCTCGATCGCGACCACCGGCGCACCGCTCTCGACGGCGGCGGCGATGGCGTACCCCATGCCGATGCCCATGACGCCCCAGGTGCCGCTGTCGAGGCGGTGGCGGGGTACGTGCATGTCGATGACGTTGCGGGCGATGTCCAGCGCGTTGGCGCCCTCGTTGACGATGTACGTCTCCGGATGCGCGTGCACGACATCGCGTACGGCCTTCAGCGCGCCCATGAACTGCATGGGGTGCGGGTCGGCCGCCAGGCGCTCGGCCATCTTGGCGACGTTCTGCGCTGAACGGGCGCCGAGTTCGTCGCGCCAGGCCGAAGGGGCCGCGATCTGGCCGGGCTTGGTGCGTTCGGCGAACGTGTCGAGCACCGACTCGATGTCGCCGACGAGCGGGGCGGAGATGGGCTGGTTGCTGTCCATCTCCTTGGGGTCGATGTCGATCTGGATGAACCTGGCGTCGGGGTTCCAGCCCGTCTGACCGTGGCCCAGCAGCCAGTTGAGGCGGGCGCCGATGAGCATCACGACGTCGGCCTTCTTCAGCGCGAGCGAACGGGCGGTCGCGGCGGACTGCGGGTGGTCGTCGGGCAGCAGGCCCTTGGCCATCGACATCGGTACGTAGGGGATGCCGGTGGACTCGATGAACTCCCGTACCTTGGCGTCCGCCTGCGCGTAGGCGGCACCCTTGCCGAGCACCACCAGCGGGCGTTCGGCCGACGCCAGCAGCTCGATCGCGCGGTCCACGGCCTCCGGCGCCGGCAGTTGGCGCGGCGCGGGGTCGACGAGGCGGCTCAGCGTCCTGTCCCCGTCCGCCTTGGGCATGATGGCGCCGAGCACGGCCGCGGGGATGTCGAGGTAGACGCCGCCGGGGCGCCCGGAGACGGCGGTGCGCAGGGCGCGGGCGATGCCGCGGCCGATGTCCTCGATCCGGCTCACCCGGTACGCGGCCTTCACGAAGGGCTGTGCGGCGGCGAGTTGGTCCATCTCCTCGTAGTCGCCCTGCTTGAGGTCGACGAGGTGGCGCTCGCTGGAGCCGGAGATCTGGACCATGGGAAAGCAGTTGGTGGTCGCGTTCGCCAGCGCGACGAGGCCGTTGAGGAAGCCCGGCGCGGAGACGGTCAGGGCCACGCCCGGCTTCTTGTTGAGGTAGCCGGCGATGGCCGCCGCGTGTCCGGCGTTGCTCTCGTGACGGAAGCCGATGTAGCGGATGCCCTGGGCCTGGGCGAGGCGGGCCAGGTCGGTGATGGGGATGCCGACCACGCCGTAGATGGTCTCGACGTCGTTCATCTTGAGCGCGTCGACCACCAGGTGGTACCCGTCGGTGAGCTCGGTCGGAACGTCGGCTGCTGCCGCGGTCTCCAGTGGCGAGGGAGCGGTCATGGTCCGAGGTCCTCCTTGGGCAGGTCCTGCCGGAGCGGCTACTGCTCTCACCATCCGCAGCGTCTTCGTCCGCGTCCAAGACCCATCGGCGACCAGCCGATAAGCAGCATCTATCGACCGCTGGTGCGGGGCTTCGCACCTGTCTTGATAGACGCCCGCTATCGGCCGTTCGCCAGTAGGTATTGGACGCGCCCCGCAGGTCACCGCAGGCTCGCAGAGGACTGATGCATCGGGACCTGGCGCGAGGGGGTGGGGTCATGGCCGTTCCGGCCACGGCATCCGTGCGCGACGCGAACGGGTACCGGCCCCCGGCGGTCACGGGCCTCGTCGACCTCCTCGACGCCCAGGTGCGTGAACGCCCTTACGCCCGGGCCCTGGTCGTGACCGGCGAGCGGGTGCAGCTGTCCTACCGGGGCCTGTCGGCCCTGGCGGACGGGGTGGCGGCCCGGCTCGGCGGTACGGGGTTGTCGCGCGGCGACGCGATCGGCCTCGTGTCGGCCAACACGGCGGAGTTCGTCGTGGCGCTGCTCGGGGCGGCACGGGCCGGTCTGGTGGTGGCTCCGCTGGACCCGTCGCTGCCGACAACCCAACTCAGCGCTCGCGTCCGGGCGTTGGGCGCCCGCGCGGTCCTGCTGGGCCGGGTCCCTGCCGGCGCCCCCTCCCCCACCTCGGACGGCTCCACGCTGCCTGTTCCGGTGTGGCCGCTGCGCGTGGACGTCTCCCGGGCGGGGGCGGCGGCGCTCACGTTCGCGCCCGGCGCCGGTGCCGCACCCCGGGACGGCGGTGCGGCGAGCGAGTTGTCGACGCGGGACGCGCTCGTCCTGTTCACCGCCGGCACCAGCGAGCGCGCGAAGATGGTGCCGCTCACCCACGCCAACGTGGCCGCGTCCGTCCAGTCGCTGTGCGCCACCTACGAGTTGGGGCCGCGCGACGCCACGGTCGCGGTGATGCCCTTCTTCCACGGGCACGGACTCTTCGCGGCGCTGCTGGCGTCCCTCGCCGGCGGGGGCTGCGTACTGGTGCCGGAGCGGGGGCGGTTCGCGGCGGGTTCGTTCTGGGACGACATGCGTGCCGTGGGCGCCACCTGGTTCACCGCGGCCCCCGCCATCCACGAGATCCTGTTGGACCGTTCGGAGCGCGAGTACCCGGCTGCGCAGGTGCCGCCGCTGAGGTTCGTGCGCAGTGGCAGCGCGCCGCTCAACCCGGCGACACAGCGGGCGCTGGAGCGCACACTCGGGGTGCCGCTGCTGTCCGCGTACGGGATGACCGAGTCCTCGCACCAGGCGGCCAGCGAACCGCTGCCCGGTCGGGGGAAGTTGAAGCACGGCTCGGTCGGGCGCCCCACGGGGGTCGAGGTCCGGGTCGTGGGCCGGGGCGGCGGGGCGTGTCCGCCGGGCGTGGAGGGCGAGTTGTGGGTGCGCGGTCCGACCGTCGCGCGCGGCTATCTCGGGGACCGGGAGTTGACGGCGCACACGTTCGTGGACGGCTGGCTGCGCACCGGGGACCTGGGCGCCCTGGACGAGGACGGGTATCTGTCCTTGACCGGACGGATCAACAACCTCATCAACCGCGGCGGCGAGAAGATCTCGCCCGAGCACGTCGAGGACGTCCTCGCGGGCTGCCCGGGGGTCTCCGAGGCGGCCGTGTTCGCCCTGCCGGACGCGGTGTACGGGCAGCGGGTGGGCGCCGCGGTTGTGGTGCGGGAGGGTGAGAGCGTCGGGGCCGACGAGATCCTGCGGTACTGCCGGGACCGACTGGCCGCGTTCGAGGTCCCGGACCGGCTCGACATGGTCGGTTCACTGCCGTACACGGCCAAGGGGGCACTGGACCGCAAGGCGGTACAGGCACGGTTCGCGGCCGGGTCGTGAGGCTCGTCGGGCGGGCGTCGCCTGGGGGCGGGCGGACGGCTGGGGGCGCGGGGGGGGGTCGCCTGGGGGCGTGCGGGACGGGTCGCCCCCGGGTGATGGGGCCGTCCGGGTGGAGGTCGCCTCGATGTCGTGCGGGCACGCGTCGCCCCGGTCGTCCGGGCGGGCATCACCCGGCGGTCGCCCGGGCACGGAGCACCCCCGGGCGCTGAGGCCGTCCGGGTGGAGCTCGCCTGGAGGGCGTCCGGGCACGGGGCGCCTGGAGGTCACGCGGTACGGGGCACCCCGGGCCCTGAGGCCGTCCGGGCGGAGGTCGTCTGGAGGCCGTCCCGGCGGCGGCCATCTGAAGGTCGTACAGGCGCGGAGAGCCCCCGGGCCGCGGGGTCGTCCGGGCGGGTGCCGGTGCCGGTCAGCGCACGGCGTGGCCGGGTGGGAGGGGGCGGGCGAAGAAGTCGTCCAGGGAGAGGCCGGTGGCGGCGTTGACGAAGGCGCGGGCGGCGACCGAGCCGGGGGTCGCCGCGTGGATGGCCACCGAGACCTGGGCGCCGGCCTCGGGGTCGACCAGCGGCAGGGCGCGCGTGCGGCCGACGACCGGCATCGCGCGCAGCCAGGTGTGCGGGACGATGCTGGCCCACCCGCCGCCGCCCACGTGCGCGTAGAGCGCGGCGATCGAGTCCGTCTCCACCTGCGGGGTGACCACGAACCCCTTCTCCGCGAACACGGTGTCGACGACCTGCCGGATCCGCATGTCGGGTGTGAGCAGCGCGAGCGGCAGCTGGGCCGCGTCCGCCCAGGTCACGGTGGAGGACTGGGCCGCCAGGTGGTCGTCCGACACCAGCAGCATGTAGCGCTCCTGGTAGAGGGGTACGACCTGGAGGCCCTCCTGGTCGCCGGGGTCGAAGTGGGCGATGGCCACGTCGAGTTCGTAGTCGCGCAGTTGGCGGTGGAGTTCCTTGGTCGACAGCCGGGAGCGCACCTGCACCTTGGCCAGCGGATGGGCGGCGCAGAACGCGGCCACGGGCAGGGCCAGGGTGGTCGAGGCGGTGGGGTCGGTGCCGAGCCGCAGCGTCCCGGTGATGCCGGACTGCACGGCGGCCACCTCGGCCTTGAAGGCGTCCTGTTCGGCGAGGATCCGTTTGGCCCAGACGACGAGCCGCTCGCCCTCCGGGGTGAGGCCCTGGTAGTTGTGGCCGCGGTTGATGAGCGTGACGTTCAACTCCCGCTCCAGCTTGGCGATCGCCGCCGAGAGCGCGGGCTGGGAGACGTAGCAGGATTCCGCCGCCCGGGCGAAGTGGCGTTCCCTGGCCACCGCCACGAAGTACTCGAGCTGCCGGAACAGCATGACGACTCCTCTCCGCCCGGGGCCGCCGTGACCGCACCCCCCTGCACAGTTCCATACTGTATGCAGTATTTGGATATGTACAGGGGGAAGTCGTCATACTGCTCAGGCGTGGTCGGTCAGCGCGGGAGCCGTACGGCCGCCGCCACCAGCGGGTCGACCCCCTCGGCGCCGGCATCGACGAACTCCCGGAGCCGGGCGCGCATCCGCGGGTCCCAGAACCTGGCGATGTGCCCCGCGATCTCCTCGGCGGCCCGCTCCGCGGGAAGGTGGGAGAGGTTGCGGGCGATGTCGTTCGCCATCCTCAGCTCGGACGGCACGGTCGCGGTCATCTCAGTCCACCACCGTCACGAGGTCGTTCTCGGCGACGTCACCCGCGCCGCGCCGGTCCCCTCGCGCGAGACCGACCTGGACGGCGGTCACCTTGTACTCGGGGCAGTTGGTGGCCCAGTCGGAGTTCTCCGTGGTGACCACGTTGGCGCCGGTGACGGGGTGGTGGAAGGTGGTGTACACGACCCCGGTCGGCATCCGGTCGGAGATCTCCGCGCGCAGCGTCGTCTCCCCCACCCGGCTGGCCAGCGTGACCATGTCGCCGTCCTTGATGCCGCGGACCTCCGCGTCATGCGGATGCAGCTCCAGGACGTCCTCCGGGTGCCAGGCGACATTGCCGGTACGGCGGGTCTGGGCGCCGACGTTGTACTGGCTGAGGATCCGTCCGGTGGTCAGGACCAGCGGGAAGCGACGGGTGCTGCGTTCGTTCGTGGGGACGTAGGACGTGACCACGAACTTGCCCTTGCCGCGCACGAATTCGTCGACGTGCATGACGGGCGTCCCCTCGGGGGCCTGCTCGTTGCAGGGCCACTGGACGCTGCCGAGCTTGTCCAGGAGGTCGAAGGAGACCCCCGTGAACGTCGGCGTCACGGAGGCGATCTCGTCCATGATCCGGGCCGGGTGGTCGTACGCCATCGGGTACCCCATGGCGGTGGCGATCTCGCTGACGATCTGCCACTCGTGCTTGCCCGTCTTGGGTGGCATCACCGCCCGCACGCGGTTGATGCGCCGTTCGGCGTTGGTGAACGTGCCGTCCTTCTCCAGGAAGGACGCACCCGGCAGGAAGACGTGCGCGAACTTGGCCGTCTCGTTGAGGAACAGGTCCTGGACGACGACCAGTTCCATCGCCTCGAGCGCGGCGGTGACGTGCTGGAGGTTGGGGTCGGACTGGGCGATGTCCTCGCCGTGCACGAACAGACCGCGGAAGGTGCCGTCGATGGCCGCGTCGAACATGTTGGGGATGCGAAGTCCCGGCTCGGCGAGCAGGGTTCCGCCCCAGAGGTTCTCGAAGACGGTACGGACCGCGTCGTCGGAGACGTGCCGGTAGCCGGGCAGCTCGTGGGGGAAGGAGCCCATGTCGCAGGAGCCCTGGACGTTGTTCTGGCCGCGCAGCGGGTTCACGCCGACGCCGTCGCGGCCGATGTTGCCGCATGCCATCGCCAGGTTGGCCATGCCCATCACCATGGTGGAGCCCTGACTGTGCTCGGTGACGCCGAGGCCGTAGTAGATGGCCCCGTTGCGCGCGCCGGCGTACAGCCGTGCGGCGGCGCGCAGTTCGGCGGCGGGGACGCCGGTGATCTCCTCGACCGCCTCCGGGCTGTTCTCCGGGCGGGCGACGAACTCGGCCCACTCGTGGAAGCCTTCGCAGCGCTGGTCCACGAAGGCCCGGTCCACGAGGTCCTCGGTGACGACGACGTGCGCCATGGCGTTGACCACGGCGACGTTGGTGCTGGGCCGCAGCTGGAGGTGGTGGCGGGCCTCGATGTGCGGGGAGCGCACGAGGTCGATGCGGCGCGGGTCGACAACGATGAGCTCGGCGCCCTCGCGCAGCCGGCGCTTCATCCGGGACGCGAACACCGGGTGCCCGTCGGTGGGGTTGGCGCCGATCACCATGATGACGTCGGCCTCGGCGACCGAGCGGAAGTCCTGGGTGCCCGCCGACTCGCCGAAGGTCTGCTTCAGGCCGTACCCCGTCGGGGAGTGGCAGACGCGGGCGCAGGTGTCGACGTTGTTGTTGCCGAAGGCCGCGCGGACCATCTTCTGGACGACGTACACCTCTTCGTTGGTGCAGCGCGAGGAGGTGATCGCGCCGACCGAGCCCTTGCCGTACCGGTCCTGCAACTCGCGCATCCGCCGGGCGACGGTGCCGATCGCCTCGTCCCACTCGACCTCCCGCCAGGGGTCGGTGATCCGTTCGCGGACCATGGGCCTGAGCCGGCGGTCGGGGTGGGTGGCGTAGCCGAAGGCGAAGCGGCCCTTCACACAGGAGTGGCCCTCGTTCGCTCCGCCGTCCTTGTGCGGCACCATGCGCACGAGTTCGTCGCCGCGCAGTTCGGCCTTGAAGGAGCAACCGACCCCGCAGTACGCGCAGGTGGTGACGACGGACCGGGTGGGCATGCCGAGTTCGACGACCGAGCGCTCCTGGAGCGTGGAGGTGGGACAGGCCTGGACGCAGGCGCCGCAGGAGACGCACTCGGAGTCCATGAAGGTCTCCCCCGCACCCGGCGAGACCTTGGAGTCGAAGCCTCGCCCCTCGATGGTGAGCGCGAAGGTGCCCTGGACCTCACCGCAGGCGCGCACGCAGCGGGAGCAGGCGATGCACTTGGCCGGGTCGAAGTCGAAGTAGGGGTTGGAGGTGTCCTTCTCGGCGTCGAGGTGGTTGGCGCCCTCGTAGCCGTAGCGGACCTGCCTCAGGCCCACCACCCCGGCCATGTCCTGGAGTTCGCAGTCACCGTTGGCCGGGCAGGTCAGGCAGTCCAGGGGGTGGTCGGAGATGTAGAGCTCCATGACGCCCTGGCGGAGCTTCTCCACCTTGGGCGTCTGCGTGCTCACCCTCATCCCGTCGGTGCACGGGGTGGTGCAGGAGGCCGGGGTGCCGCGGCGGCCGTCGATCTCCACCACGCACAACCGGCAGGACCCGAAGGCCTCCAGGCTGTCGGTGGCACACAACTTGGGTATGTCGACGCCCGCCTGGGCCGCCGCGCGCAGCACGGAGGTGCCCTCGGGGACGGTCACCGGCAGCCCGTCGACCTCCACCGACACCGTGGCAGGGCCGGGCCTCTCGGGGGTTCCGAAGTCGGGTTCCTTCAGGAGTGTCATGCCGTGCCCTCCGTCGTCGGGCCAGTCGCCTGTACGGGTTGGATGTCCAGGAGCCGGCGACCGCCGAGGAAGTCGTCGGGGAAGTGGGCGAGAGCGCTGCGCACGGGCATCGGGGTGAGCCCGCCCATCGCGCACAGGGAGCCGTCGGTCATCAGGTCGCACAGGTCCTCGAGCAGGGCGAGGTTCTCCTCCCGGTGCGTACCGGCGACGATTTTGTCGATCACCTCGACGCCGCGCACCGAACCCACCCTGCACGGCGTGCACTTGCCGCAGGACTCCGCCGCGCAGAACTCCATCGCGAAGCGGGCCTGCGCCGCCATGTCGACGGTGTCGTCGAAGACCACGATCCCGCCGTGCCCGAGCATCGCCCCGGCCTCGGCGAACGCCTCGTAGTCCATCGGCAGGTCGAACTGCGACTCCGGCAGGTACGCCCCCAGCGGGCCGCCGACCTGCGCGGTGCGCACCGGACGCCCGGTGCGGGTGCCGCCGCCGTACTCCTCGATCAGCTCGCGCAGGGTGATGCCGAAGGCGGTCTCGACGATGCCGCCGCGGGCGATGTTGCCGCCGAGTTGGAAGACCTGGGTGCCGCGGGAGCGGCCCACGCCGAGGTCCTGGTACGCCTTGGCGCCGTTCGCGAGGACGGTCGGCACGGTGGTGAGGGTCAGGACGTTGTTGACGACGGTCGGTCTGCCGAACAGCCCCTCGATCGCCGGGATCGGCGGCTTCGCGCGGACCATGCCGCGTTTGCCCTCCAGGCTCTCCAGCATGGAGGTCTCCTCGCCGCAGATGTACGCGCCCGCGCCGACCCGCACATGCAGGTCGAAGTCGAGCGCGGAGCCGAGGATGTTCCGGCCCAACCAGCCCTGTTCCCGGGCGAGTTCGATCGCCTCGCGCAGGGTGGCGATCGCGGCCGGGTACTCGGAGCGGATGTAGACGTACCCCTCGCTCGCGCCGACGGCGTGGGCCGCGATGGTCATGCCCTCGATGAGCAGGAACGGGTCGCCCTCCATGACCATCCGGTCCGCGAAGGTCCCGCTGTCGCCCTCGTCGGCGTTGCAGCAGACGAACTTCAGCTCGTCAGCGCAGTCCAGTACGGTCTTCCACTTGATGCCGGCCGGGAACCCCGCGCCGCCGCGGCCCCGCAGCCCGGACTCCGTGACCTCGGCGACCACGTCCGCCGGGTCGAGGGCGAGGGCCGCGCGCAGTCCGGCGAGGCCGCCGTGTTCGACGTAGTCTCGTGGGGACAGGGGGTCGGTAATGCCGACCCGTTCGAAGGTGACGCGGTTCTGGCGGGCCAGCCACGGCAGTTCGTCCACGAGCCCGAGACGCAGCGGGTGTGCGGCGCCGTCGAGGAGGCCGGCGGCCAGAAGCCCGTCGACGTCCTCGGGGGCCACCGGTCCGTAGCCGACGCGGCCCTGCGGGGTGACCACTTCGACCAACGGCTCCAGCCAGAGCATGCCGCGCGATCCGTTGCGCACGACGTCGATGGCGAAGTCCCCGCGCGTGGCGGCCCGTTGGAGGGCACCGGCCACCTCGTCGGCGCCGACGGATCGGGCCGCGGAGTCGCGCGGGACGTAGACCGTCGCCGCGTCGGGTGAAGAGGGGCCGTGCGCAGCGGAGTTGTCCATGATCAGACCGTCCCGTCGAGGATCGAGCCCAGCCGGGCGGGACTCACCCGTCCGTACAGCCGTCCGTCGGCTTCCACCGCCGGCCCCAGGGCGCAGTTGCCCAGGCAGAAGACCTGCTCGACGGTGACCGCCCCGTCGGCGGACGTCTCCCCCAGGGTCAGTCCGGCCTCGCGTGTATAGCTCACCAGGCGGTCGGCGCCCAGCGCCTGGCAGGCCTCGGCGCGGCAGATGCGCACCGTGGTACGGCCCGCGGGCTCGCGGCGGAAGTCGTGGTAGAAGGTCACCACGCCGTGGACGTCCGCCCGGGAGAGGTTGAGCTCGTCGGCGAGCACCGGTACGGCTTCCTGGGGCACGTGGCCCAACTCGGCCTGCACGGCGTGGAGTACGGGCAGCAGCGCGCCGCGCTGACCCTGGTGATCGGCCACCACCCTCCGGACCACGCTCTCGACCGTCACATCGCTCCCGCTGGTCGTCATGATCGCTTCGCCTTCCGTCACACGGGTCCCCGGCGAGGGTTGCAGGAGACTGAGACAATACCCCATACAGGCTTCTGTATACAGACGACCGTCGCAAGGATGCGTGCACCGATCCGCACAGCGGCCCGCGCCCCGAGGGACCTCGGGTCCCGCCGGAAGGGCTGCCACCCGCCCCTCGCGGTCGACAGGCGACGCCATGTTGCATACCAAAACCTGTATGCTCAGGCCGCCGTCGGCAACCCTCTCGGCGGCTACCACTTGGCACAGCCGTCGACCCGGCGGCAGAACGGGACAACCATGCGCGAGGCACTCACGGCCGCAGCGTCCCGGCGCGTCGCCCGTCCGGCACCACTGCGCCAGGCCGTGTACGACGCCCTGACCGAGCTGATCGTCAACGGCTCCCTCAAGCCCGGCCAGCACCTGGTCGAGGCCGAGCTGGCCGAGCACCTCGGGGTCAGCCGGCAGCCGGTCCGGGAGGCGCTCCAGCGGTTGCAGACCGCGGGCTGGGTCGACCTGCGCCCCGCCCAGGGAGCCTTCGTGCACTCCCCCACCGAGGAGGAGGCGGCCCAACTCCTCGGCGTCCGCTCGGTGCTGGAGACCTACTCGGCCCAGCTCGCCGCCCAAAACGCACGGCCCGAGGACGTCGAGCGCCTCTGGGAGTTGCAGCAGGACGGCGTCGACGCGCTCGCCGAGGGCGACGTCGATCGTCTCGTCGCGGCCAACACCGCTCTGCACTCCTTCGTCACCTCCCTGGCCGCCAACGACGTCCTGGCCGAACTGCTCGCGCAGGTGGGCCAGAAGGTGCGCTGGTACTACACGCCCATCGCCAAACCCCGGGGCAAGGCGGCCTGGAACGAGCACACCCAGCTCATCAAGGCCATCGCCAAGGGTGACGCGGACCGCGCGGGCGAGGTCATGCGTAAGCACACCGAGCGCACGACCGACTTCTACCGCCGGCAGACCGGCCCCGAATCGAACCGGGACTGAACCGGTCGGCCGTCCCCGGGCGGGAGTTCAGGACGGGGCGAGGGAGCCCGCCGCCAGCGGCGGTACCGTGGCATCGGGGTCGCCGGGCACGCGAGGAACGCCGGCCCCGGTGAGGCCGAGCCCCTCCGCGCCTGCGGCAGCCCGCAGTTCCAGCAGCCAGGGCAGAACCGTGCGCAGCACGATGTCGAGTCCGCCCCCGTCCTCGCCGAGCATCGCGTCGGCGGGGATCAGCGCCGGATCGGCGAGCACGGTGGACGTCGCGCTGCCGGACGGCCCCCCGGCATCCGGCCGGGCCGGTACGAACAGGTCCGGGGCGTGCGCCGGCACCCCCCACAGGCTCAGCCCGTCCGGGACGCCCAGCGGCCGGGAGGACCAGACATAGCTGTCCGCCTCCCCCGCCGCGACCACCCGGTGCTTGCGCCCGCGCAGCGCGACCACTCCACCGGAGCGGACCACCGCGCAGTGCGACACGAGCAGTTGACCCTCCTCGTAGGGGCCGCCGGTGTCGTCCTCGGCGAGGGCGAGGCTGCTGAGATGGCGTCCGGCGGCGATCTCGGCGCGCACCCAGGGGCTGCCGTACGCCTCGATGACGGCGACCGCCGTGTAGTGCGCCTGGAGGACGGCGGCCGTGGCCGGGCAGATCCGCGCGGTCCGTGCCACCACCTCGGCTGCTTCCGGCAGCCCGAGGCCGGTGCCGCCGAACTCGTTGGAGACAGTGAGCCCCAGCAGTCCGGTGGCCCCGAGGGCCGTCACGGCGCCCCGGGGGAACCGGCCCTCTGCGGCGGTCAGTTCGGCACAGGGTGCGACGGCGTGGGTCAGGACTTCTGCGAGAGCGGTGCGGTACGACACGGAGAGACCCCCTCGGGAGCTGTGTCCGGTCCGCTGTCAGGCGGCGACGTTGATTGCATACAGTATTCTGCATGCCTTGTTGGTTCGGCACCAGAGGGTGGGCGGCGGCAGTTTCCGGGACTTCGGCTGCGCGGCACGCAGGCCGTAAGCGCCACGGAGGTCGCGAGCAGCTCGGACGCCGTACGCGACTCGGACGCCGTAAGCGACTCGGACCCCGTGAGCGGCTATGTACGGTCGGGCTCAGGGCCGTGGGTCCGTCTCCCGCAGCAGCCCCGTGGTCACGTCGAAGACGAAGCCGCGCACGTCGTCGGTGTGCAGCAGGAACGGGTTGGTGCGCACCCGCTGCATGGACTGCCGTACGTCCTGGTCGACGTCCCGGAAGGACTCCACGGCCCAGGCCGGGCGCTGGCCGACCTCCATCTCCAGGTCGGTGCGGAAGTCCTCGGTCAGCGTCTGAAGACCGCAGCCGGTGTGGTGGATGAGGACGACGCTGTGGGTGCCCAGGGCGCGCTGACTGATCGTCAGGGAGCGGATGGTGTCGTCGGTGACCACACCGCCGGCATTGCGGATGGTGTGGCAGTCGCCAAGGTGCAGACCGAGCGCGGCGTGCAGATCGATGCGGGCGTCCATGCAGGCCACGACGGCCACACCGAGCACAGGTCGGGAATCCATGCCCGGGTCCACGAACCCGGCGGCGTAGCTGTGGTTGGCGTCCACGAGCCGGTCGATGACGGTGTCACGGGCGGTCGTGGCGGTGCGGGGTGCGTGTGTCGACATGCGGGGCTGCCTCTCTGGTTCAGGGTGCTCACGGACGCCGTCCCGGGCAGCACTCGCGGCGGCCCCGGAACAGGGTGGAAGCGGCGACGCGGGCCGCCGTCGGCTCAGATCACGCCCTGCGCCTTGAGAAGCGACACCTCTGCTTCGTCCAGGCCGAGTTCGGTGGTGAGGATGTCGTGGGTGTGTTGGCCCAGGAGGGGGGCGGGGGTGATGTGGGTGGGGGAGTCGGAGAGTTTGAGGGGGTTGCCGACGGTGGTGAAGGTGCCACGCCCGGGCTGGTCGACCTCGACGATCATCCCGTTCGCGGCG